>NZ_VWPY01000011.1 GCF_011839805.1 Kineococcus rubinsiae
GACCACCGGCGCCGGCCGCGCAGCCGCCGCGCTCGCGGGGCGGGACGCCGGGGCGGGGCGGGACGCGGGGGCCGGACGGGACGCGGGGGCGGGACGGGACGCGGGTGCCGGGCGGGACGCGGGTACCGGCCGGGGCGCCAGGTGGTCCGCCAGCGTCCGCGTGCTGCGCCGCGGTCCGGGCCGGCCGAGGAAGTTGTGGACCTCCTGCGCCGGGTGGCTCCCCCCGCTCACCCGCGTCCTCCGTCCTCCCCGCGGCCGGTCCGGCCGCGGGCGTCGCTGTCAGTGTGCCTCGGCGTGCGCCTTCTGCTCCACGTGCGCGTCCTCGGGGTGCGCCCGGTTGTGCAGGATGGAGGAGATCAGCGCCGCGACGATGAACGCCACGCCGATGAGGCCGGTGACGACCTCGGGGATCTCGATCTCGATGCTCAGCAGCAGGATCGCCGCCAGCGCACCGATCGCCCAGAGGGCACCGTTCTCGAGGTAGATGTACTGGCTGAGCGTGCCCTCGCGGACCAGGTGCACCGTCATCGACCGGATGAACATGGCGCCGACGCCGAGGCCGATCGCGATGATGATCGGGTCGTTGGTGATGGCGAAGGCCCCGATGACGCCGTCGAAGGAGAAGGACGCGTCCAGCACCTCGAGGTAGAGGAACAGGAAGAACGCGGCCTTGCCGCCGACGCGCGCGATGTCGGACGGGGCGCGCGAGCCGCGCGGCTGGTCGGGGACCGCCGCGGCGTCCTGCGCCGCACCCTCCTCGTCGTCACCCTCGACCTCGTCCACGTTGAAGAGGTTGCCGAGGCCGTCGACGAGCAGGTAGGTCACCATGCCCAGCAGGCCGCTGGCCAGGACCGTCTGCGCGTGGTCGCTGGCGTAGGTCTCGGAGACCACGAACAGCACGACCCCGGCGACGATGACGGACAGCGCCTCGACGCGTCCGAGCTTCTCCAGGAAGCGCTCGACCGGCCCGAGCCAGTGGTGCTCGCTCTCGCTGAAGATGAAGCCCAGGAACAGCATCAGCAGGAACATCCCGCCGAAGGCCGCGATGGTCGGGTGCGCCTCGTTCAGCAGGTAGCCGTAGCTGCCGGGCTCCTCGACGGGGCCCTTCTCCAGCGCGAGGCGGACGGCCTCGACGGGTCCGAGCTTCGCCGTGATGCTCACCAGGAGCAGCGGGAAGACCAGCCGCATGCCGAAGACGGCGATGATCACGCCGACGGAGAGGAAGATCTTCTGCCAGAAGTCGTTCATGCGGCGAAGGATCGTGGCGTTGACCACCGCGTTGTCGAAGGAGAGGCTGATCTCCAGGACGCAGAGGATGGCCACGAGGCCCAGGGCGGTCGGTCCGTCGTAGATGACCGCGAGGACGAGCCCGACGATCAGGATGGCGAAGGACCAGCCGTAGGTCTTGAGGATCACGCGTCAGCTCTTCCACTCCGGGGTGCCCGCGGGCGCGGGCGGGGACACAGCACCCTCCCAGGTCTGCGCGGACCTGGCGAACCAGCCGCCCCGCGCGGACGCGGGGCGGCTGAGGGTGCGCTGCTCGTCAGGCGCTCGCCGGGGCGAGCGTCAGACGCTGACGCCGAAGTCGGTCGCGATGCCGCGCAGGCCGTCGGCGTAGCCCTGGCCCACGGCGCGGAACTTCCAGTCGGTGCCCGCCCGGTACAGCTCGCCGAAGACCATGGCGGTCTCGGTCGAGGCGTCCTCGGTGAGGTCGTAGCGCGCGACCTCGGCGCTGCTGTCCGCGTTCACGACGCGGATGAAGCCGTTGCGGACCTGCCCGAAGGACTGCTTGCGGGTGTCCGCGTCGTAGATGGCGACCGTGAAGACGACCTTCTCGATCTCCGCCGGCACGGCGGCCAGGTCGACGTTGATGACCTCGTCGTCGCCCTCGCCCTCACCCGTGCGGTTGTCGCCGGTGTGCTCCACGGAGCCCTCCGGGGACTTGAGCTGGTTGAAGAACACGAAGAACCCGTCGTTGGGGACCTTGCCGTTCGCGCCGACCATGATGGCCTGCGCGTCGAGGTCGAACTCCGAGCCGGTGAAGCTGTTCGCGTCCCAGCCCAGGCCGATGACGACCCGGGTCATGCCGGGCGCCTCCTTGGTGAGGGAGACGTTGCCGCCCTTGCTGAGGCTGACGCCCATGGTGTGCGCTCCGTTTCCTGTCCGTGGTGCCGCGCGTCCTGCGCGGCCTCGTGCCTTGCGGTCCAGCGCGAGCTGGCGTGCTGTCCAACGATCACCCTCGCGGATGAGTGCCCGTCAGTCGCGGCTGCCGCTGAACAACCCTCCCAGGCCGGCGGGCCCGCTGTCGTCCCGGCGGGACGTGTTCTTGGCGAGCGCCTTGGCGAAGCCGTCGATCGTGACCGACTGCAGGATGACCCGGCCGTTGCCCCGCAGGGTCGCGAGCGTCAGCCCCTCCCCGCCCAGAACGGCGCTCATGACCCCCTGGCGGTTCAGGCGCCCGACCCGCTCGACGCCGTAGCTGATGCGGTCGTCCCAGGCCACGATGCAGCCCGTGTCGACCTTCACGACCCCGCCGAAGTCGGCCGGGTTCAGGTCGATGAAGTCGCCCGCCCCGGCGATGAGCAGCGAGCCGCGGCCCGTGAACTTCTCGAGGATGAAGCCCTCGCCGCCCATGAGGCCCGCGCCGAGGCCCGAGAAGGCGATGTCGAAGTGCACGCCGGCCTCGGCGGCCACGAACGCGTCCTTCTCGGCGAACCACGTCGTGGAGCCGTCCAGCTCCAGGTGGCGCATCTCCCCGGGCAGGACGCCCGCGAGGCCGAGCAGCCCCGCCCCGCCGCTGGTGCTGAAGTGCTGGAAGGCGAACGACTCCCCCGCGAGCATCCGCTTGCCGGCTGCGGCCGCCCCGCGCAGCAGGCCGGAGAAGCCGCCGGCGGCCCCGCCCGGGCCGTTCGGGTCCGTCGGCGCGGAGAGCTTCGTCTCCATCTCGACGTCGCCGGAGGAGAAGAGGAACTTGCCGGCCTCGGCGTAGACCACCTGGCCGGGGCGCAGGTTCACCACGGCCATCTGCGTCGTGCTGCCGACGAGCTGCAGGTCGAGCGTCACGGGGTCCTCCTCGGAGGTCGCTGCCGGTCAGAGGTCGAGGTCGCTGCGGCGGAACTTCGCCTCGAGGAACCGGCTCTGCTCCTGCTGGCGGGTGACGTCGGCGTCGTGGACGGCGTCGCGCAGCCCCTCGCAGCCCTCGAGCAGCAGGTGCAGCTGGTTGCGCAGCTCCTGGGCGGGCGTGGCGCCGCCGGCGTTGACGTGCGTGCGCGCGACGTCCGCGGGCAGGCGGAGGAAGTCGTCGACCGTGCGGGGCAGGTGCTCCAGGGCCAGCGTCTCGAGGTCGTGGCGGACGAGGGCGTCGGTGTCGCGCTCGGCGGCGTGCTCCAGCAGCGGGGCCAGGAGGTCGGCGACCTCGTGGACGAGGACGACGTCGGTGCGCTCGAAGCGGTCGGAGGTGTCGACGCGGCGGACGGTGCGCAGCAGGCTCTTCTCGGCGGCGCTGATGCGGGGCCCGCCGGTCACGGCCTCGGGCGCCCGGGCGGGAGCCGGCGCGGCTGCGGGGGCCACCGAGAGGGCGCGGCGGGCCGTGGCCGGCCGGGCCCGCACGGGGAGCCCGGACGGCGGTCCCCCCTGGGCCTCCAGGCGCAGGGCCCGCATCTCCCGCTTCCGCTGGCGGCGCTGCCCCTTGGTGGCGGAGGCGTACGCCGCGTTGCCGCCGATCCAGATCCACATGGCGATGAAGCCCACGAACCACAGCGGTCCGGGCAGGACGGAGTACAGGACGATCCACGTCCCGAGGCCCACCCAGCGGACGGCCTGGAAGGCGGCGTCGGGGACGAACCCGACCCCGGGCAGCTCGAGGCCGAGGGGCGTCAGCCGCCGCTCGTCGATGCCGTACCTCTCGATCTGGGTCTTCTCGTCCTCCTCGCCGGAGCGGGGGGCGCGCCGGGCACCGTGGGCGACGGCGCCGTGGGCGACGGCACCGGGAGCGGCGGCGCGCGACACCTCGGTGCCGGGCCCCGCGACGCGCGACGGCTCGGAGCCGTCGTCGTCGTCCTTGCGCAGGTCGATGCTCACGCCACTCCCTAGAGGTCCAGGTCGGAACGCCGGAACTTCGCGTCGAGGAAGCGGCTCTGGGTGGCCAGCCGCTGGGCGTCGTGGTCGTAGACCGCCTGCTGCAGCTGCCGGGCGCCGTCCAGCAGCAGGCGCAGCTGGGACAGCAGCTCCTCGGCCGGCGTGGTGCCGGAGGGCCCCCGGTGCGTGAGCGCGTAGCGCTCGGGCAGGTCGAGGTAGTGCTCCAGCGCGCCGGGCAGGTACTCGGTGACGATGGCCTCGAGGTTGTGCAGCTCCTCGACGTCCGCGCCGCGCTTGGCGACGTGGGCGAGCAGGGGGCGCAGCACGTCCTCGATCTCGCGCACGGTCGGCACGGCGCCGTCGGGCAGCTTGCCGCCCGCGCGGTTCACCGTCTGCACCACGGTGCGCAGCTCGTGCTGCATGGCCGCGACCGGGTCGGCGGGCGCCGCCTCGACGGGCGGGGCGGCGGGGGCGGCCTCGAGGACCGGCTCCCCCGTGAGGGCGGCCTTGAACCTCAGCCAGGCGGAGTTCGACACGACGGAGTGCACCAGTCCTGTTCCCCAGGTCGCGAACGCGAGCAGCACGGCGAGCACGTTCAGGCTCCAGCTGTACGACAGCAGCAGCGCGAGAGAGCCGCCGGCGGCGACGAAGTAGGTGACGGCCGCCAGCACCCAGGCGGGGCGGCGGGCGGTGATCCCCATGTACAGGAACGACAGCCACGGCAGCCCGACGGCCGGGATGGCCAGCCACCAGGAGTTCCTGGCCCGCCACACCGGGCTGCGCAGCCGTCGGCTGACGACCTCGGCCGGGGCGTGCGCCGCGACCACGCGGGTGCGCGAGCTCCGGCGCGCGGGGAGCTCGCCCGGGGCGGCGCGGCGCAGGCTGCGGGGCGCGCGGTCGCTCACGGGCGTGCTCACCTCGCGGGACCGGGCAGCGCCGGCCCGCCGCCCTGCTCACCGTTGCGCGCCCGCTCCAGGTAGGAGCGCGAGCGGTGCACCTGACCCTCGAGGGCGTCCACGGTCGTGGCCATGCTGACGACGGCCTGCTGCTTGAACGTGTCGATCGCGTCCATCGTCGCGAACACGTTGTCGAAGGCCTTCTGCAGCGTCGCGACGTCCACCGTGGCCGTCGACGCCTGCTGGTGGATCTGGCTCGTCTGCTGCTTGAGCATCTCCGACGTCGACAGGATCATCTGGTTCGTCGTGGAGTTCAGGGCGTTGATCTGGTCGAGCACGAGCTTCTGGTTGGCCAGCGCCTGCGCGACGATGACCGCCGTGCGCAGCGCGGCGACCGTCGTCGTCTGCGCCCGGTCGACGCCCTTGATGAGCTCGATGTTGTTCTTGCGCACGAGATCGAGCGCCAGGTAGCCCTGGACGCTCACCGCGAGCTGGGTGAGCAGGTCCTGGTGGCGCTGGCGGATCGGGAACAGCGCGTCGGACGTCAGCGCGTCCGCGGCCTGCGGGTTCGCCCCGCGCAGCTCGTCGACCTTCGCGACGGTGGCGGCGTCCAGCGCCTTGGCCAGCGTCGCGTACTCGGTCAGCTTGCCCATCGTCGTCCAGAGGTTCTGCTTCTCCTGCTCGATGGACGCGTTGTCCTTGCGCAGCTCGTCCTGCCCCGAGGCGAGCGCCTTGATGATGGCGTCGAGCTGCGACTGCGCGTCGGCGTAGCGCTCGAAGTAGCGCTGGATCTTGTTGCCGAAGGGGATGACGCCCAGGATCTTCTTCGCGCCCTTGAGGTCGGCGCGGCCCGGGTCGAGGTCGGTGACCGTCTGGCGCAGCTCCAGCAGCGTGTTCGCGACCTTCACCTGCGCGTCGGCACCGGGGCCGGTGGCCTTCTGCCCCTTGGCGCCGGCCAGGGAGGACGCGGGCCGCTCGAGCATGCGGTTGGAGACCTGCGCGGAGGAGCGGACCTCCTGCTCCCCCATGCGCGTGATGTCGTCGACCTTCTTCTGGAAGGCCGGGCTGCGCGGGTCCTGCGCCGCGAGGTCGGCGACGAACGCCTGCGCCTTGCGGTTCAGCTCGACGCGCGTGGCCTCGTCCAGCGGGATCATGCCCTCGGCCTGCTCGTCGGCGACCACCGGCACGGGCGCGGGGGGCGTCAGCTGCAGGTCCGCGGCCGCGGGCGCCGCCGCGACCGGCGGGGTCAACGGCTTGTTCAGGTCCAGCGACTCCGCCATCAGGTGGTTCCCCTCGTCCTCGGCTCCCGCACGTGGCGACCCATCCTAGGTCGGCCCGTGGCGGTCGCCTCCGATTCCAGCGCACGGCTGCGGCCGGTGGCATCCCCCCCTCGGAGGACTCCCGCGTCGGGCGCCGGTCGGAGGCCCCGCCCCGGCGCCCGCCCCCTCAGTCGTCCTCGGCGTCCTGCCGGTCCCACGCCTCCGTGCGGTCGCGCGCGGTCTCCAGCGCGTGCTGCGCGGCCTCGCGGGTCGGGTACGGGCCCATGAGGTCCTGCGCCTTGTCGCGCTTGTCGACCTCCTCCACCGCTCCGGTGCGCACGTTGTAGAAGAAGCTCGCCTCGCTCATGACCTCATCCTGCTCGCACCCCCCGCCCGGCGCACGCGACCCCCCGCACGGGAGCCGGCCACGACCCGTCCCGGACCGCCCGACCTAGACTCGCGGGATGACTCCGGGCACGTCCTCCGCCACCCCGCTCGTCCCCGGGACGGTCAGCCCGCGACGGTCCGTCCCGGCCTCGATCGCCCGCCCCGAGTACGTCGACCGGCCCTCCCCGGCGCCCTACCGCGGGTCGAACGTCATCGACCCCGAGGGCGTCGAGCGCATCCGCACCTCGAGCCGGCTCGCCGCGCAGGCGCTGCAGGAGGTCGGCCGCCACGTCGTCCCGGGCACGACCACCGACGAGCTGGACCGGATCGGCCACGAGTTCCTCTGCGACCACGGCGCCTACCCCTCGACGCTGGGCTACCGCGGGTTCCCGAAGGCGCTGTGCACCAGCCTCAACGAGGTCATCTGCCACGGCATCCCCGACTCGACCGTGCTGCGCGACGGCGACATCGTCAACGTCGACATCACGGCCTACCTCGACGGCATGCACGGCGACACCAACGCCACCTTCACGTGCGGCGACGTCGACGAGGAGTCGCGGCTGCTCGTCGAGCGCACCGAGGAGGCCACCCGCCGGGGCATCCGGGCGGTCGCCCCGGGCCGGGCGCTCAACGTGGTCGGGCGGGTCATCGAGGCCTACGCCAAGCGCTTCGGCTACGGCGTCGTGCGCGACTTCACCGGTCACGGGGTCGGGCCGGCGTTCCACTCGGGCCTGGTCGTGCCGCACTTCGACGCGGCGCCCGCGCACGACACCGTCATGGAGCCCGGCATGGTCTTCACGATCGAGCCGATGCTCACCCTCGGCACCCACGAGTGGGACATGTGGGACGACGGCTGGACGGTGCTGACGAAGGACCGCCGCCGGACCGCGCAGTTCGAGCACACGCTCGTGGTCACCGAGACCGGCGCCGAGGTCCTGACCCTGCCCTGAGCCCGTCCGCCCGCGGGGCACGCCGGGGCCCGCGTGCGCGTTGGGCCCGGCGAACGGCCACCACCCCTTCGAGCACGAGGAGCGCACCCACGTGAACACCACCCTGTCCCGCCCCCAGCACGGCAAGGTCATCGCCGGCGTCTGCGCCGGCCTGGCGCGCCGCTTCGGCGTCTCCAGCAACGTCGTGCGCCTGCTCTTCGTCCTCTCGTGCCTGCTGCCTGGCCCGCAGGTCCTCGTCTACGCCGTCCTGTGGATCGTCCTGCCCAAGGACACCCGCAGCTGAGCCGCGCTGATCGGGCCCGCGCTGACGAGGGCTGGTCGGATCGGGCCTGGACGGATCGGGGCGGGGGCCGGGCGGGCCGGGGCGCGTCCCCCTACGCTCTGCCCTCGTGACCGAGACCAGCAGCGAGACCCCGCAGGACGCCGGCGCGCCGGCGACGAGCAGCCCCGCGACGGGGACGGCCCGCCCGGCGAGCCCGTCGCGCCGCCGCACGAGCACGGCCAGGCCGAAGCTGGGCCTGGGCATCGACATCGGCGGCTCCGGCATCAAGGGCGCGCCCGTCGACCTCGCGGCCGGCACCTTCGCGGCGGAGCGCGTGCGCATCGAGACCCCGCAGCCCGCGACGCCGTCCGCGATCGCGCCCGTGGTGGCGCAGGTCGTCGAGCAGCTCGGCGAGCACCTGCAGGGCGACGAGCCGATCGGCATCACGTTCCCCGCGGTCATCCAGCACGGCATCGCCCGCAGCGCCGCGAACGTCGACGAGAGCTGGATCGGCACCGACGCCGAGAGCCTGTTCTCCGACGCGCTCGGCCGCCCCGTGATCGTCGTCAACGACGCCGACGCGGCCGGCTTCGCGGAGGTCACCTTCGGCGCGGCCAAGGGCATCCACGGCGTCGTGCTGGTCACGACGCTCGGCACGGGCATCGGCAGCGCGCTCATCGTCGACGGCCGCCTCGTGCCGAACACCGAGCTCGGCCACCTCGAGATCGGTGGGCACGACGCGGAGAAGAAGGCCGCGGACTCCGCCCGCGAGCGCCACGACCTGTCGTGGTCGCAGTGGGCGAAGCGCCTGCAGCGCTACTACTCCCACCTCGAGGACCTGCTGTGGCCGGACCTCATCGTCGTCGGCGGCGGGGTCAGCAAGAAGCACGAGAAGTTCCTGCCCCTGCTCGACCTGCGCACCCCCATCGTCCCGGCCCACCTGCTCAACGACGCCGGCATCATCGGGGCCGCGTCGCTGGCGGCGCAGGCGGCCGCGAAGCGCTGACCCGGCCGGCCGGGCGGCGCGACCCGCACGGGAGCGCTCTCCCGGTCGTTGCCGCAGGACCCCTAGAGTCATCACATGACTGAGAACGCATCGTTGCGGTTCGGCCTGTTCGTGCCCCAGGGCTGGCGGCAGGACCTCTCCGGCATCGACCCCGCCCAGCAGTGGGCGGCCATGAACTCGATCGCCCAGCACGCCGACACCTCGGACGTCTGGGAGTCCCTCTGGGTCTACGACCACTTCCACACCGTCCCCGAGCCCTCCGACCAGCCCACGCACGAGGCGTGGACGCTGATGGCCGCCTTCGCCGCCTCGACGCGGCGCGTGCGCCTCGGCCAGATGTGCACCTGCATGGCGTACCGCAACCCCGCCTACCTCGCGAAGGTCGCCGCGACGATCGACGTCGTCTCCGGCGGCCGCGTCGAGATGGGCATCGGGGCCGGCTGGTACGAGCACGAGTGGCGCGCCTACGGCTACGGGTTCCCCGGGGCCGGCGTGCGCCTGGCCATGCTCGAGGAGGGCGTGCAGATCATGGCGCAGCTCTGGAAGGACGGGACCTCGACGTTCGCGGGCGAGCACTACCAGACCGACGGCGCCATCAGCCGTCCGCTGCCCCTGCAGGACGGCGGGATCCCGCTGTGGATCGCCGGCGGCGGGGAGAAGAAGACCCTGCGCTACGCCGCGAAGTACGCGCAGTACACGAACTTCGCGGGTGACCTCGAGACGTTCACCCACAAGTCCGAGGTCCTCGCCGGGCACCTGCAGGAGTTCGGCCGCGACCTGTCCTCGATCACGCGCTCGGCGAACTACAACATCGCCATCGGCCGGGACGAGAAGGAGGTGGCCGAGCGCATCGCGTTCCGCCGCGCCCAGCTCGATAAGCACGTCTCCCCCGAGGCCGTCGAGCGGGAGATGGCGAACTTCGCGCCGGGCGTGCCCGGGGTCGGGACGCCGGAGCAGATCGTCGAGGCCCTCAGGCCCGTCGTCGACGCCGGCATGACCTACCCGATCGTGTACTTCCCCGAGGCCGCCACCGACACCAGCGGCATCGAGCTGTTCGAGCGGGAGGTCGTCCCCGCGCTGCGCGGCTGAGACCACCCCGCCCGGGAGCAGGAGCTTCACCCGCGGTTGGCGTGCCCGTCACCCAGGACCCCTCGGGGCCCGCGAGGGTGGCGGCACGCCCACCACGGAGGTCCTCGTGCCCACTGCCCTGCCGCTCCCCTCCCCCGACGGCTCCCGCCTGCCCCGCCGCTCCCTGCTGCGGGGCGGCGGCGCCTTCGCCCTGGCCGGGGCGGGGCTGCTGCTGCCCGCCTCGACCGCGTCGGCGTCCCCCGCTCTGCTGCGCCGCCACGCGCCGCAGCTGACCCACGGCGTGCAGTCCGGGGACGTGACGTCCTCGCGGGCCGTGGTGTGGACGCGGGCCGACCGCCCGGCGCGGATGTTCGTCCAGGTCTCGCCCACCGGCGACTTCCGGCGCTCCTGCCGCACCGTGCGCGGGCCGGTCCTCACCGCCGCGAGCGACTTCACGGGCCGGGTCGAGCTCACCGGGCTGCCGCAGGGCTCCGACGTGGACTACCGCGTGGTGCTCGGGGACCCGGACGCGCACCGGCCGGACGGCGCCTCCCTGGAGGGCTCCCTGCGCACGGCGCCGGGCCGCCGGCAGCGCCAGGGGGTGCGCTTCCTCTGGAGCGGCGACCAGGCCGGCCAGGGCTGGGGCCGCAACCCCGACCTCGGCGGCTTCCCCATCTACCGCGCCATGACGGCGCGCGAGCCCGACTTCTTCCTGCACTCCGGCGACACGATCTACGCCGACGGTCCCATCACGGGCGACGTGCTGCTGCCCGACGGCCGGACGTACCGCAACGTCGTGACCGAGGCGAAGTCCCACGTCGCGCAGACCCTCGACGACTTCCGGGGCGCGTTCCAGTACAACCTCGAGGACGACGGGCTGAAGGAGTTCTTCGCCCGCACCTCCCAGGTGAACCAGTGGGACGACCACGAGGTCCACAACAACTGGTACCCCCACCAGATCATCGAGGACCCGAAGTACACCGAGAAGAGCATCGACGTCCTGCGCGGCCGGGGTGAGCAGGCCTGGCGCGAGCACGTGCCGATCTCCTCGCGCCGCGACGACCGCGTGTACCGGTCCTTCCACCACGGCGCGCTGCTCGACGTGTTCGTCCTGGACATGCGCTCCTACCGCGACTCCAACGCCGACGGGGCCGTCCCCGGCGGGGTCGGCCCCGAGGGCGGGATCCTCGGCGCCGAGCAGGCGCGCTGGCTCGTCGAGGCGATGGCCGCGTCGCGGGCGACCTGGAAGGTCGTGCAGGCCGACATGCCGCTGGGCCTGGTCGTGCCGGACTCCGCGACCGGTACCGACGGCATCGAGGCCGTGGCGCAGGGCGACCCGGGCGTCCCGCTGGGCCGCGAGCGCCAGATCGCCTGGATCCTGCGGGAGCTGAAGCGTCGCGGCGTGCGCAACCACGTGTGGCTCACGGCCGACGTCCACTACACCGCGGCGCACCACTACGACCCGGCGCACGCCGCCTTCACGGAGTTCGACCCGTTCTGGGAGTTCGTCTCGGGCCCCCTGCACGCGGGGTCGTTCGGGCCGAGCGCGCTGGACGCCACCTTCGGTCCCGAGGTGCGCTTCCAGGGCGTCCCGCCGCGGCAGAACACGTCGCCGCTGGAGGGCTCGCAGTACTTCGGCGAGGTCGAGATCGAGGAGGGCGGGTCCCTCACCGTGACCCTGCGCGACGTCGTGGGTGCCGCGCTCTGGTCGACGACCCTCGAGCCGCAGGACTGACGCCCCGCCCAGCCAGGCCGGCCCCCACGAGCGCGCCCGCGCGCCCCGGCCGCCGGGTCGTGCCAGCCTGGCGGCCGTGACGACCGCCGAGGACCAGCGCTGAGCACGGGCACGGGCACGGACCGGGACACGGGCCGGGCGCCGGTGCCGCCCACCACCCGCCCCGGCCGGGGGCGGACCGTCGCGCGGTCGTGGTGGTGGGCGCTGCCGGTCGCCGTCGCCGTGGTGACGTCGCTCTGGCGCCTGACCGCGAAGCCGCTGTGGCGCGACGAGTTCTACACGCTGTCGACGGCGGTCCGCGACTACGACGTGATGCTCGGTGGGCTCCGCGTCACCGACGCCGGGATGGGCCTCTGGTACGCCGTCGAGCACCCGTGGGTGCAGGTCTCGCAGTCGGCGCTGTGGCTCCGGCTGCCCGGCGTGGCGGCCACCGTCCTCGTGGCCGTCCTCGCGGCCCTGGTGGCCCGCCGCCTCGCGGGGCCGGCGGCCGGTGCGGTGGCCGGGGTGCTGGCCGTCCTCGCGCCCGTGGTCGTCGACCACAGCCAGGAGGCGCGCCCCTACCCCGTCATCACGGCCGCCGTCGCCGCGACCGCCTGGGGGCTGCTGCGCGACCGCGAGGACCCGCGCGCCCGCTGGACGCTGCTCTGGTCGGCCGCGGCGACGGTGGCTGCGGCGCTGCACGTGCTCAGCGGGGCGCCCGCGGTGGCCGCCCTGCTCGCCGTCGCGCTCGTCGCCCCCGGGCGCCGCTCGCGGCGGCGCGTCCTCGTCGGCGCGCTGCCCGCCGCGGTCGTCACGGTGGCGATGGTCGCGGTGGGGCTCTCGCAGGCACCGGGCCGGATCGGCCCCGACTTCCCGCTGCTGGCGCAGACGGTCGCGCTCTGGACGTCCTACGCCGGCAGCCGCCCCGCGCTCGCGGGGCTGCTCGTGCTCGTCGTGGCGGGCCTGGCGCAGCTGCGCCGGCAGCCCGCGACGCTCGCCCTGGTGCTCGTGTGGGCCCTCGCCCCCGTCGCGGGCGTCGTGGCCTCGGCGGCCGCCGGGCAGCTCTTCGAGGCCCGCTACACGACCGCGGCCGCCCCGGGGCTCGCCGTCCTCGCGGGCCTGGGCGCCCCCCGCCTGCGGCGGTGGCTGACCCGGGCGCTGCGCGCGCCCCGCGCCGCCGTCGCGCTGACAGCCGGCGTGGTGGCGCTGACGGTGGCCGGACAGGTCCCGCACCTGCTCGCCGAGCGGCGGCTGCCCTACGTCGCCGACGACATGCCGTGCGCGACCGGTGCCGTCGCCGCGGGCGCGCGGCCCGGCGACGCGGTCGTGCTGCTGGGCAACACGACCCGCCCGATGCTGCGCTACTACCTGCCCGCGGGCGTCCCCGTGACCGACGTGCTGCTGGCCACGGACCCGGCGCGCAGCGTCTCCATCGGCGGGGACGACCTGCCGACGGGGCAGCGGGCTGCCGCCCTCGCGGGGTGGGACCGCGTCTGGCTCGTCGGCGTCCGGCTCCGCGACCCGTGGCCCGTCGTCTTCCCCGACTCGCTGCGGGCCGTGCAGACGGGCCGGGCGCAGGTCGCCACCACCGACTGCGGCCAGATGCGCGTGGAGCTCTGGACGACGGCGGCCGCCGCCCCCTGACCCGCTGGGCGCCCCTCAGCCGACCCCGTCGTCCCCCTCGTCGCCGTCGTCCCCGACCTCGACGCTGGTCCCCCCGCTGCCCAGCAGGCTGCGGGTCAGCGACTCCGCGTCGGAGAGCAGCTCGTCCAGGGCCGCCGCGAGGTCGGCGTCGGCGACCTCGCGGTCGTCGGTGGCCGCGAGCAGCACCGCGCGCCGCAGCAGCTCCTTGGTGAAGGACGCCGTGACGCCCGCGCTGCGCACGGCCGCGTCCTCCAGCGCGGCGGGCGAGAGCGGCAGCTCCCGCGCGTAGAGCGCGAGCAGGTGCCGGCGCGCGCGCTCGTCGGGCAGCGGCACCTCCACCGCCAGGTCGACGCGGCCGGGCCGCTGGGCGAGCGCCTCCTCCAGCCGGTCGGCGCGGTTGGTGGTGAGCAGGAACGCGACGTCCGCGTCCCCGTCGAGCCCGTCCATGGCGTCGAGCAGCTCGAACAGCAGCGGCTGGTCGCCCGTGTGCATGCTGCGGTCCTCGGCCACCAGGTCGCAGTCCTCCAGGACGATCAGCGCGGGCTGCATCGCCCGCGCCAGCTGGGCGGCCAGCGTGACGAAGCGCAGCGCGCTGCCCGACAGCAGGATCGACGTCGTGCCGGGCGAGCGGGACAGCAGGTGCCGCACGGTCAGCGTCTTGCCGGTGCCGGGCGGGCCGTACAGGAGCACCCCGCGCTTGAGGTGCTGCCCGGCCGCGGTGAGCCGCTCGCGCTGCGCGCC
Organism: Kineococcus rubinsiae; assembly: GCF_011839805.1. Classification (GTDB taxonomy): domain Bacteria; phylum Actinomycetota; class Actinomycetes; order Actinomycetales; family Kineococcaceae; genus Kineococcus; species Kineococcus rubinsiae. The sequence continues at coordinate 14,005 of NZ_VWPY01000011.1, forward strand.
GACCCCCACGACGTGGCGGGCGATCCGCTCCAGCGCACCGGGCGGCAGGACGACGTCCGCGGCCGCGACGTCCGGGCGGCGCAGGAACGTGATGCCCCCGCTGGCCGGGTCGTAGGGCGAGCCCCCGAACGAGACGACCTGCCCGCGCAGGACGCTGCGCTCGACCATCAGCCGGCGCACCTCCTCGAGCAGGCGCGGCACGACGTCCGGGTCGGCGGCGACGACCTCCAGGCCGGGCTCGCGGCCGTACTGGCGCTGTGCGGAGCGCTGGAGCACCGCGACGGGCACGCCCTCGAAGCGCAGCAGCCGCACGCCGAAGGCGACCGCGCGGCGGTCGCTGTCCGGCCCGGTGGGCAGGTTCACGTGGTCCACGGCCGCCGTGGAGAACCGGCCGTAGGTGTTGCCCAGCAGGTCGCCGAAGCTGGAGTGGTGGCGCTGGTCCCCGCCGCCCACCCCGAGGACCCGCTCGCCGCCGCCGGCCTCCGCGAGGGCGGCCAGCGCCACGTCGGCGTCGACGAACTGGTGCTCCGCGACGTCCTCGCGCACCACGGGCAGCTGCTTGACGGGCGCGCCGAGGTGCTCCGCGACGACGTCCGCGACCGACGGCTCGCCGTCCACCGACTCGGCCCGCGCGCTCTGCACGACCTCCTCGAGGAAGCTCCGGAACGTCGCGACGAACTCCTGCTGCTGCTGGTCCACGCGATCATCATGGTGCGGCGGACGCCACCGCCCCAGCGGTTTCCGCGGACCCGTGGCCTAGGCTCGGGGGGTGGACCGCACGAGCCTGCGACTGGTGCGTCGCGAGCACATCGACCTGTGCCGGGTCGGCTCCTCCTCGTGTCCGGGCTCGTCCCGGCCACGGCTGCGCCCCTGACCCCTCCGGCCCCCGTGGCCGGGTCAGGCCCCGCGGTGCCGTGCCGCCCAGCCCGCGCGGAGCCCGAGGAGACCCATGAGCACCCCCCCGTACGCCGTCGGCACGTCCCTGGACGGGGCCGGTGACGCCCCCGGCGCCTGGCGCCTGGCGGCCGCCTCCGACCTGACCGCCTTCGACGGGCGCCCCGCGCGCGACGCCGCCGTGCTCGCCGAGAGCGCGGGTCTGGTCTTCGCCACCCTTGACGACGCCCTCGCGCTCCAACCCGACGAGCCCGGGCGCGTCCGCGGACGCCTCGACGCGCTGGCCACGGCCTGCTGGCTCGGGCCGCAGACGTCGCGGATCGGCCTGCTGCCCACCGTGACGCTCACGCACACCGAGCCCTTCCACGTCTCCACCGCCACGGCCACCCTCGACCTCGTCAGCGAGGGCCGTGCCGGCGTCGTCGTCGACGTCTCCACCGACGCCGCCTCCGCCGCGGCCATCGGACGGCGCGCGCCCGCACCGGCCGACGTCGTCTGGGGCCAGGCGGAGGACGTCGTCGAGGCTGTGGCCCGGCTCTGGGACAGCTGGGAGGACGACGCCGAGGTCCGCGACGTCGCCACCAGCCGCTTCGTGGACCGCGAGCGCCTGCACTACGTCGACGCGCCCGTGCGCACGGGTGACCCCGCACCGGACGGGCTCACGGGCGCGTTCACCGTCCGCGGGCCCTCGATCGTCCCCCGGACGCCGCAGGGCCGCCCGGTCGTCGCCGTGCGCCTGCCCGCCGGCGAGCGCCCGGGGTCCGCGCGGTGGCGGGCTTCCGCGCTGCGCGCCGACCTGGTGCTGCTCGGCGGCAGCGACCTGGCGGGGACGCAGGATCCCGCCCGCCTCGTCCGCGCCGGCGCGGAGGGCCGCGAGCTGCGGGTGCTCGCGAGCCTGCGCGTCGTCCTGGGCGACGACGACGACCACGCGCGCCGCCGGGCGCAGGAGCTCGACGCGCTCGGCACCGACGACGCCCCGGTGTTCGTCGGGACGGCCGAGGCCCTCGCCGCGGAGCTGGTGCGCACGTCGACGACCGCAGGCGGCTGGCTCGACGGCGTCGAGCTGCGCCCGGCCGTGCTCGCCGACGACCTCCCCCGCATCGCGCGCGACCTCGCGCCGCGCCTGGCCGCCGCCGGACTGCTCACCGACGCCCCACCCGGCTCCACCCCGCCCGGTTCGACCCTGCGCAGCCGCCTCGGCCTGCCGCGGCCGGCCAGCCGCTACGCCCGTGCGGAGGTGCCGGCGTGAGCGGGCCCCGTCAGCTGCACCTCGCGGCCTTCCTGCAGGGCGTGAACCACACGACCGTCTGGGCGGACCCTGCGGCCGGCAGCCAGGTCGCGTTCTCCTCCTTCGAGCACATGGCCCGCACGGCCGAGCGCGGCACGTTCGACTTCTTCTTCCTCGCCGAGGGCCTGCGGCTGCGCGAGCAGAAGGGCCTCATCCACGACCTCGACGTCGTCGGGCGGCCGGAGTCCATCGCCGTCCTGAGCGCGCTGGCGGCCGTCACGGAGCGCCTCGGGCTCGCCGCGACGGTGAACACCACGTTCAACGAGCCGTACGAGCTGGCGCGGCGCTTCGCCACGCTCGACCTGCTCAGCGGCGGGCGCGCGGGCTGGAACATCGTCACCTCCTCCGACGCCTTCACGGGCGAGAACTTCCGCCGCGGCGGCTACCTCGCCCACGACGAGCGGTACACGCGGGCCGCGGAGTTCGCGGAGCTGGCCAAGGAGCTCTGGGGCTCCTGGGGCGAGGGCGCCGTGCTCGGCGACCGGGCGAGCGGGGCGTTCCTGCGCGAGGAGGCCGTGCGCGAGGTCGTGCACACCGGCCCGCAGTTCGACGTCCGGGCCCGGGCGACCCTGCCCCCGAGCCCGCAGGGCCGCCCCGTGATCATCCAGGCCGGCGACTCCGAGGAGGGCCGGACGTTCGCGGCCTCCACGGCCGACGTCATCTTCAGCCGGCACAGCACGCGGGAGGCCGGGCAGGCCTTCGTCGCCGACATCCGCGGCCGGGCCGTGAGCTCCGGGCGCCGCGGCGACGACGTCAAGGTGCTGCCCGCGGTGTCCTGGGTCCTCGGGGACACCGCGGCCGAGGCCGCCGAGCGCGCGCAGCACATCCGCTTCCAGCAGGTCACGCCCGCCAACGCGATCGCCTTCGCGGAGCAGGTCTGGAACCGGGACCTGTCCGACCTCGACCCGGACGGTCCGCTGCCGGACGTCGAGCCCGTCGAGGGCGAGCTGCTGTCGCAGGGCCGGGCGGCGTCGCGGCGCATCGACCGCGCCGCGGTGAGCGCGCAGTGGCGGGAGCTGTCCCGCAGCCGCGGGCTCACGCTGCGGGAGACGGCGGCCGAGATGTCCAGCCACCAGAGCTTCGTCGGCACCCCCGAGGCCGTGGCGGAGGAGATGATCTCCTTCCTCGACGCGGACGCCTGCGACGGCTTCGTCCTCACCCCGCACATCAACCCCGGCGGGCTCGACGACTTCGTCGACCGGGTCGTGCCGCTGCTGCGCGAGCGCGGGCGGTTCCGCAGCGAGTACACCTCGACGACCCTGCGCGGTCACCTGGGCCTGGACGGCCGCCCCCTCTGAGGTACGACCCCGCCGGGACGCCGCCGGAAACCCGGGTGACCGTCCCGGCGGCCTCGACCAGGATGGGCCGGGTGAGCGACGACGCCATCTCCCTCGTCCGCCCCGCCGGGCTGGACGGCCAGGTCCCCTACGCCTACGCGGCCGTCACGGGCCCCGGCCGGACCGTCTGGACCGCGGGCGCCTGCCCCCTGGACGCCGAGGGGCGCACCGTCGCCGCGGGTGACTTCGTCGCGCAGGCGGAGCAGGTCATGGCCAACCTCGTGGCCACCCTGCGCGCGGCCGGGGCGGAGCTGTCCGACGTCGTGAAGTCGACCGTCTTCGTCGTCTCCGCCCGGCGCGACGACCTCGGCGCGGTGTGGGACGTGGTGCGGGCCGCCTTCGGCGAGCACGACGCCCCCAGCACCCTGCTCGGGGTCAGCGCCCTGGGCTGGCCCGACCAGCTGGTCGAGGTCGAGGCGATCGCGGTCACCGCCGCGGGACCCGCGGACGGGGAGGGTGGACGAGCCGGCCTGTAAGCCGGATCCTGTGCCCGCCCGCACCTCTCGGTGCGGGCGGCGGCGGTCATCCCTCTACGACGTGCGTTGCCGCACGCCTCCAGCGACCTACCCGGCAGCTCGGGCGGGCCGCCCTCGAACGCTGCCTGTCTGGTCTTGCTCCGGGTGGGGTTTGCCGAGCCGCGCCGGTCACCCGGCGCGCTGGTGGTCTCTTGCACCACCGTTTCACCCTTACCGCCCCCGCTCGCGCGGAGGTGGCGGTCTGTTCTCTGTGGCACTTTCCCGCGGGTCACCCCGGGTGGGTGTTACCCACCACCCTGCCCTTCGGAGTCCGGACTTTCCTCGGCGGACCGGTCTCCCGGCCCGACGCGACCGCCCGGCCGACTCGTCCACGAGCAGCCTAGCCCAGGACGTAGGCTCGCCGATCGTGCTCGTGCTGCTCCCCCCGTCGGAGACCAAGTGGGCGGGGCCCGCGCGCGGGCGCCCGGTCGCCCTCGACCGACTGTCCTTCCCCGCGCTGACCGAGGCCCGCGAGCAGGTGCTCGACGCGCTCGTCGCGGTCTCCGCGCGGCCCGACGCGACCGCCGTGCTCGGCACGAGCGAGGGCCTCGCCGACGTCGTCGCGGCCAACACCACGCTGCGCCACCGGCCCGCGGCCCCCGCGGCCGCCGTGTACCGCGGGGTCCTCTACGACGCCCTCGACCTGCCGTCGCTGCCCGCGGCCGCGGCCCGGCGGGTGCTCGTCGTCTCGGCGCTGTGGGGCGCGCTGCACCCGCGCGACCGCGTGCCCGGCTACCGCCTCTCGATGGGCACCGACCTGCCGGGGCCGGGGCCGCTGGCCGCGTTCTGGCGGCGGCACCTCACCGGCGTGCTCCAGGAACCGGGCGTCGTCGTCGACTGCCGCTCCGCCGCGTACGCGGCCGCCTGGACGCCCGACGCGGCGACGGCGGCCCGGACCGCGGCCGTGCGGGTGCTCTCGGGCGGGCAGGTCGTCTCCCACGCCGCCAAGCACACCCGCGGGCTCGTCGCCCGGCACCTGCTGACCCGCCCGGGCCGGCCACCGCGCTCCGTCGCCGCCCTGGCCGGGGCGGTGGGCGAGGCGTTCGACGTCGAGCTGCTCGCCCCCGCCCGCCCCGGCACCCCGTGGACGCTGCAGGTCCAGGCCCCCACGACGGGCGCCTGAGGTGTGGTGGATCGCCGGCCTCGCGGGGCTGGCGTGCGCCGTCACCGGTCTGCTCAGCATGGACGAGGCCCTCGAGGTCGGCCGCCGGGCCGGGCCCGTCCTGGCCTTTCTCGTCGCCGTCACGGTCGTGGCCGAGCTCGCCGACGCGGCCGGGGTCTTCGACGCCGCCGCGCGCCTGGCCGCGCGCGCCGGGCGGGGCCGCACGTGGCTGCTGTGGCTGCTCGTCGTCGCCCTGGGGACGCTCGCGACGGTGGTCCTGTCCCTGGACACCACGGCGGTCCTCCTGACGCCCGTCGTCCTGGCGCTGGCGGCCCAGCTGCGCCTGGACCCGCTGCCCTTCGCGGTCACGACGGTGTGGCTGGCCAACACCGCGTCGCTGCTGCTGCCCGTCTCCAACCTCACCAACCTGCTGGCGCTGGACCGCCTCGCGGCCTTCGGCGACTCGGGGGTGGCGACCTTCGTCGGGCTGTCCTGGGCGCCGTTCCTCGCCGGCCTGCTCGGCGCCGTGCTCGTCCTCGGTCTCGTCTACCGGCGGCGCCTGCGCGGCACCTACGGCGAGCCGCCGCCCGCCGAGCCGCGCGACCCGGTCCTGTTCCGCACCGCGGCCGTCGTCTGCTGCCTGCTGGCGCCCGCCTTCGTCAGCGGCATCACGCCGGCCATCCCCGCCGGGATCGCGGCCGTCGTCCTGATCGCGGTGTTCGCGTGGCGGCGGCGCGAGGCGCTGCGCCCCGCGCTGCTGCCGTGGCAGACGGTGGTCCTCGTCGCCGGGCTGTTCCTCGTCGTGCAGACGCTGCAGGCCCACGGCCTGGACCGGCTGCTCGCGCCGGTCGCCGGCACCGGGGAGGGCTTCGGGGCGCACCTGCGGCTCGCGGCCACGTCGGCGCTCACGGCCAACGCCGTCGACAACCTGCCCGCCTACCTGGCCGTCGAGCCGCTGGCGGGCAGCGCGTCCCGGCTCGTCGCCGTCCTCATCGGCGTCAACCTCGGGCCGCTCGTGACGCCCTGGGCGTCGCTCGCGACGCTGCTGTGGCTCGAGCGCTGCCGCGCCCGCGGCGTGCGCATCTCGCTGCCCCGCTTCGCCGCCCTCGGCCTCCTCGGCGCGGTGGTCTGCGTCGTCGCCGCGACCGCGGCGCTCCAGCTGACGGCCTGAGCACCCGGCCCTAGTCTTCCGGGGTGCTCGTGTGGCTGAACGGTCCGCACGGCGTCGGGGGCTCCAGCACGGCGGCGGCCCTGCGGGCGCTCGTGCCGGGCACGCGCGCGGTCGAGCTGCCCCGGGTGGCGACCCGGCTCGGGCGGGTCGTGGACCGGCTGCCGCGCCGCTTCGTGCCGGACGTCGCGTCGCTGCCCCCCGCGAGCGTGTCCGCCGCGCGGGCCGCCCTCGTGGGCGCCTGCGTCCTCGCGCACACCGCACCCCCGCACCGCGAGGACCGGCTCGTCGTCGTCGCCGCCACCGTGCTGGACCCCGACCGCCTCGACACCCTGCTCGACGACCTCCGCACGCGCCTGGACGTCCTGCACGTCACGCTGCACGCCTCGGCCCCCGAGCTCGCCCGGCGCATCACGCGGGACGCGGGGAACCCCTCGGCGCGCGCCCGGCGCCTCGCCCGCATCCCCGCCTACGAACGCGCGGCCCCCGCCTTGGCCGGGCACGGGCCCGTCATCAGCACCGACCGCCGCAGCGTCGAGGAGGTCGCAGCCGTCGTGGCCGCGCTCGTGGCCCGCCGCCGCGAGGGCTAGACCGGCCCCTCAGACGCGGTTGACGGCCAGCACCTCGGACGTCCCGTCCGCCCAGAGCCGCAGCAGGCTCCGCGAGCCCGGGTCGACGTGGATCGAGCGCTGCACCGAGGCGGGCGCCCCCAGGCACGCGCGCAGCAGCGCCCGCACCGGGTCGCCGTGGCTGACGAGCACGACGCGCCGCCCCGCCCAGCGCGCGACGAGCCGCTCCCGGGCCACCTGCACGCGCTGCTCGACCGCGCGCAGCGACTCCCCGCCGGGGGGCGCGACGTCGGGCGAGTCCGCCCACGCCGCGTACTCGGCGGGCCAGCGGCGCACGACCTCCACGGCGCGCGAGCCGTCCCACTCGCCGAAGTCGGTCTCGTCCCACTGCGGGTCGACCAGCAGCTCCGCGCCGACGGAGCCCGCGATGACCTCCGCCGTCTGGCGGGCGCGGCGCATCGAGGAGCTGATGACGACGTCGGCGCCGACCACCTCGGCGCACGCCGCCGCCGAGGCCGCCTCGGCGAGACCCGCCTCCGTGAGCTCGGGGTCGCTGCCGTGTCGGCCGGAGATGCGGCGCTCCTCGGTGTGCAGGGTCGAGCCGTGCCGGACGAGGACCAGGGTCAGCGGCTGCCCGCGGTCCGGTGCCGGGCCGGGCGCCTTCACCGCGGCGGGGGCGGTCGTCTCCGCCTGCGCCGCCGCCGGTGTCGTCGTCCGCTGCCACTCGCGCCCGGCCGCCGCGGCGTCCATGGCCTCGTTGGCGAGGCGGTCGGCGTGGGAGTTCTGCGCGCGCGGGATCCACCCGAAGGTGACCCGGCCCGCGGGCAGCAGGGCGCGGGCCTCGCTCGCCAGCCGCCGCATGTCCTCGTGCTTGACCTGCCAGCGGCCGGACATCTGCTCGACGACGAGCTTGGAGTCCATCCGCACGTCCAGCGTCGCGTCGGGGTCGATGCTGAGGGCGGCCTTGACCCCCGCGAGCATCCCCCGGTACTCGGCGACGTTGTTCGTCGCGCGGCCGATGGACTCGGCGACCTCGGCCAGCACCTCGCCGCTCGCGGCGTCGCGCACGACCGCCCCGAAGCCCGCCGGGCCCGGGTTGCCGCGCGAGCCGCCGTCGGCCTCGACGCGCAACGTCCGCCCGGAGCCGCGGGCGGGGCTCACAGCCCGGACTCCTCCGTGCGCACGAGGATCCGCCCGCACTCCTCGTGCAGGACGACCTCGTCCGGTGCGGTGGAGCGCAGGTCGGAGATGTCGGAGGAGGACAGCTCGAACATGCATCCCGTGCAGCGGCGGGCCCGCAGCAGGGCGGCGCCGACGCCGCCGTTGCGGGCGCGCACCTTCTCGTAGAGCTGCACGAGGGGAACGTCGATGCCCATCGCCACGGCCTCGCGGCGGGCGGCCGTGCCGCGCTCCTCGTCGGCGATGGCGGTCAGCGCCTCGTCGCGGCGGAGGGTGACGGCCTCGACGGACGCCGCGAGCTCGGCCTCGCGCGCCGCGACCTCGGCGGCGGCGGCCTGCGCCTGCTCGAGGCGCTCCATGACCTCGAGCTCCTCGTCCTCCAGCACGCCCTGGCGGCGGCCGAGGGACTCGAGCTCGTGCTGCAGGAGCTGCAGGTCCTTGGCGCTGCCGGCGCCGGACTCGAGGCGCTTGGTGTTGCGCGCCACGCGGTCACGGACGAGCTGGACGTCGGCCTCGGCCTTGGCGACGAGGCGCTCGACGTCGAAGACGACGGTGCGGGCGGCGACGCCGGTGTCAGCGACGGTGCGCTGCTCGGCGAGCAGCGCGTCGAGCTCCTTCTGCTCGGGCAGCGTCGCGCGCCGGTGCGCCAGCTGCGCGAGGCGGGAGTCGACGGTCTGCAGGTCCAGCAGCTTCTGCTGGTCGATCGCCGGGGCCTTGGGCACGCGAGCGGTCACTCTCCTCGGCTGGGGACGCGCAGCGTCCAGGGATCGGTGCGCGTGGTGGACACGTGGGCCCCAACCGTACGGCCGCGCGAGGCCAGGTCCGCCACCAGCCGGTCCGCGCAGCCCGCGAGCCACGGCCACTCGCTGGCCCAGTGCGCGACGTCGACGAGGTGCGGGCGCCCGTCCCCCGGCCCCGAGGTCGCCGTCTCGCGCGCCTCCCCCGCCGGGTGGTGGCGCAGGTCGGCCGTGACGAAGACGTCGGCGCCGCTGGCGCGCACCGCGTCGAACAGGCTGTCGCCCGAGCCGCCGCACACCGCGACGCGCTGGACCAGGGCGTCGGCGTCGCCCGCGACCCGCACGCCCTGCTCGGTGGCGGGCAGCACCTCGGCGACCCGGTCGGCGAAGTCGCCCAGGCGCACGGGCTCGGCGAGCGTGCCGACGCGGCCGATGCCCAGCTCGGGGTGGTCCGGGTGCGCGGCCAGGGGTTCCAGCGGGACCAGGTCGTCGAGGTCCAGGATGCGCGCGAGGGCGTCGGAGACGCCGGGGCTCGCGGCGTCGGCGTTGGTGTGCGCGACGTAGAGGGCGCAGCCGGCCGCGAGGAGGCGGTGCACGACGCGGCCCTTGGGCGTGGTCGCCGCCACCGACGTGACGGGACGCAGGAACAGCGGGTGGTGCACGAGCAGCAGGTCGGCGCCCCGGGCGATCGCCTCGTCGACGACCTCCTCGACGGGGTCCACGGCGAGCAGCACGGTGCGCACGGGGGCGTCCGGGTCGCCCGCGACGAGCCCGACGGCGTCCCAGGACTGCGCCCACGCGAGCGGGTGGCGGGTCTCCAGCGCCTCGACGACCTCGGCGAGGGTGGGGGCGGGCGGGTCAGCGGGAGGGGTCGACACGGCTCAGCACCCTAGGGCGCCGGACCGCGGTGGCGCCGGGGGAACGCCGGAGGAGGTGGGCCCGGCCGGGCTCGAACCGACGACAGCCGCGGTGTAAGCGCGGTGCTCTACCAACTGAGCTACAGGCCCCCGGCCCGGGCGCGAGCGGCGCGGGCCGCTCCACCGTACGCCGGGCTCAGCCGCGGCGGGGCAGCTGCTCCAGCGCACCGAGGTGCTCCTGGAGCGTGCGGGCCCGGTCGTGCGGGTGGCGCAGCGACCACCACGTCGTGCCCGCGGAGTCCACGAGCACGGAGAGCCGGCAGGAGACGCCGAGCTCCTCGTCGAAGGCGCCCAGGGCCCGCGAGACCGCGCCGTGGGGCCAGAAGTCCGACAGCAGCGGGAACGGGTAGTCCCCGGCCTCCGACCACGCGCGCAGGGACGGCACGGGGTCGCAGGACAGGGCGGCCACCTGGACGCCGGCGTCGTCGAACGCGGCGACCGAGGCCGCCAGCGCCCCGAGCTCGGCGGAGCAGTGCGTGGAGAAGGCCGCGGGCACGAGCACGAGGAGCGCGGGCCCCTCGGCCCACAGCTCCCCGAGCCGCACCGCGGATCCGTGCTGGTCGCGGAGGACGGTGTCCGCGGGCACCAGGGGCAGGCTCAGCGGCGGTCGCTCTTGGGCGTCGTCATGCGCGTGCCGGCCCAGTTGCCCGAGGCGCTGACGCTGCTGGTCGCGTGGAGGCCCGCCGTGGGGGCCGCCTCGTCGATCTCGCCGGGGGGCACGTGGCCCGGGCGACCCTTCTTCGGGGTCAGGAGCCAGACGATGCCGCCGTCGGCGAGGTTGGTCACCGTGTCCACGAGGGCGTCGACGAGGTCGCCGTCACCGTCGCGGAACCAGCAGATGACCACGTCGGCCACCTCGTCGGCGTCCTCGTCGAGCAGCTCGCTGCCGACGGTGTCCTCGACGGCCCGGCGGAAGTCGTCGTCGACGCCTTCGTCCCAGCCGAGCTCCTGGACGAGCTGGCCGGGCTTGAAGCCCAGCTTGGCCACTGCTGCCTGGTCGGCGGCAGGGTCCGCGGTCGCGCTCACCTGCTGTCCTACCTCTCCCTCAGGTCCGCCCGGAGGGGACCGCGGTGGGCGCCGACGGGTCGCGCCGACGCCTCTGGACGGCCTAGTCCAGCGGAGAACCCCCCCGGCGCGCAAGGCGTGGCCCTCGCGGACCCCGCCGCCGGGACCTCGACCCGCCCGCCGTGCGGCACCCGCCAGGCGTGACAGCCTGGGCGGATGGGACGGGTCACGACGCGCACGCGCACCGAACGCCTCGACGCCGCGGCGGGGACGCGGACGCCGCGCCCGGACACGCTGGCGGTCGAGGAACCGCTCCAGATCACCGTCTCCGGGGAGCCGCTGACGGTCACGATGCGCACGCCGGGGGACGACTTCGACCTCGTCCTGGGCTTCCTGCACGCCGAGGGCCTGGTCTCCGGGGCCGGGGACGTGACCGCGATGCGGCACTGCACGGACCTCGGCGAGGACGGTCAGCCCACCTTCAACGTGGTGGAGGTCACGCCCCGCCCGGGCAGCCGGCTGGTCACCGACCGGGTCGCGCGGCCCTTCACGACGACCTCGGCCTGCGGCGTCTGCGGCACCGCGAGCGTCGACGACGTCCTGGACCGCACCGTCCACCCGCTCGCCGAGGACGACGTCAGCGTCCCCCTGGAGCTGCTCGCGTCCCTGCCCGACGTGCTGCGCTCGGCGCAGGCCGCCTTCGAGCGCACGGGCGGGCTGCACGCCGCGGGGCTGTTCACCGCCGACGGGCGCCTGGAGTGCCTGCGCGAGGACGTGGGCCGGCACAACGCCGTCGACAAGGTCGTCGGCTGGGCGCTGCGGGAGGGCCGCGTGCCCCTGCGCTCGCGCATCCTGCTGGTCAGCGGCCGGGCGAGCTTCGAGCTGGTGCAGAAGGCGGCCGTGGCGGGCGTCCCCGTGCTCGCCGCGGTGTCGGCGCCGTCGTCGCTGGCCGTGTCCCTGGCCCGCGAGACGGGCATGACCCTCGTCGGCTTCCTGCGCCCCCCGACCGCCAACGTCTACGCCGGCGGGCACCGCGTGCGGGTCGGCGGGGCCACCGCACAGCCGGTCGCGGCCGCCGTCGCGGCCGTCGGCGGCACCTGAGGACAGGTCCCGCCCGACCTGGCGCGGACGGCGGGGCGCGGGACGCCTAACCTGGGGCCGTGCCCGCTGACCGCGGGCCCACCTACTCCAGCGGGAGGACCACCACCGTGGCCAGACGCGACGACGCGGGGAACGGCCCCGCCGGCGGCCCCATCCTCAACGGCCTGCCCTCGCAGCTGCCCGACATCGACCCGGAGGAGACCGCCGAGTGGCTGGCCTCCCTCGACGGTGTCGTCGACGAGCGCGGCAAGCTCCGCGCGCGCTACCTCATGCTCCAGCTCCTGCAGCGCGCGCGTGAGCAGCAGGTCGGGGTCCCGAGCCTGACGGCGACGGACTACATCAACACCATCGGCCCCGAGTCGGAGCCGTGGTTCCCCGGCGACGAGGAGGTCGAGCGCCGCTACCGCGCCTGGATCCGCTGGAACGCGGCGGTCATGGTGCACCGCGCGCAGCGCCCGGACATCGGCGTCGGCGGCCACATCTCCACGTACGCGTCGTCCGCGACGCTGTACGAGGTCGGCTTCAACCACTTCTTCCGCGGCAAGGACCACGCGGGCGGCGGCGACCAGATCTTCATCCAGGGCCACGCCTCCCCCGGCGTCTACGCGCGCGCCTACCTCGAGGGCCGGCTCACCGCCGAGCAGCTCGACGGGTTCCGCCAGGAGGTCTCCGCGGCGCCGAACGGGCTCTCGTCCTACCCGCACCCGCGCCTCATGCCGGACTTCTGGGAGTTCCCGACCGTCTCGATGGGCCTCGGCCCGGCGAACGCGATCTACCAGGCGCAGTTCAACAAGTACCTGCACCACCGTGGCTTCAAGGACACCTCGCAGCAGCACGTCTGGGCCTACCTCGGCGACGGCGAGATGGACGAGCCGGAGTCGCGCGGGTTCGCGCAGCTCGCGGCCTACGAGGAGCTCGACAACCTCACCTTCGTCGTGAACTGCAACCTGCAGCGCCTCGACGGCCCGGTGCGCGGCAACGGCAAGATCGTGCAGGAGCTCGAGGCGTTCTTCCGCGGTGCGGGCTGGAACGTCATCAAGGTCCTCTGGGGCCGGGAGTGGGACACGCTGCTCGCGGCGGACCACCAGGGCGCGCTGGTCAACCTCATGAACAAGACCCCCGACGGGGACTACCAGACGTTCAAGGCGGAGAACGGCGCCTACGTCCGGGAGAACTTCTTCGGGCGCGACGAGCGCACCGCCAAGATCGTCGCCGGCATGTCCGACGACGAGATCTGGTCCCTCAAGCGCGGCGGCCACGACTACCGCAAGGTGTACGCGGCCTACCAGGCGGCGATGAACCACACCGGGCAGCCGACGGTCATCCTCGCCAAGACCATCAAGGGCTACGGCCTCGGGCCGCACTTCGCGGGCCGCAACGCCACGCACCAGATGAAGAAGCTCACGCTCGAGGACCTCAAGCTCCTTCGCGACTCGCTCCGCATCCCCATCTCGGACGAGCAGCTCGAGAAGGACCCGTACCGCCCGCCGTACTACCACCCCGGTGACGCGGACGAGTCGATCCAGTACCTGCGCAAGCGGCGCGCCGACCTCGGTGGCCCCGTGCCGCAGCGCCGCGTCCAGCACGCGCCGCTGCACCTGCCCGGCGACGACGCCTACAAGATCGCCGCCAAGGGCTCGGGCAAGCAGGAGATCGCCACCACCATGGCGTTCGTGCGCCTGCTCAAGGACCTGATGCGGGACAAGGAGTTCGGCAAGCGCGTCGTGCCGATCATCCCCGACGAGGCCCGCACGTTCGGCATGGACTCGCTGTTCCCGACGATCAAGATCTACAACCCGCACGGGCAGCAGTACACCTCCGTCGACCGCGAGCTGATGCTGGCCTACAAGGAGTCCGAGCAGGGGCAGATCCTGCACGTCGGCATCAACGAGGGCGGCGCGCTCGCGGCGTTCACGGCCGCGGGTTCCGCCTACGCCACGCACGGCGAGCCGATGGTCCCCGTCTACGTCTTCTACTCGATGTTCGGGTTCCAGCGCACGGGCGACAACCTCTGGGCCGCCGCGGACACCATGTCGCGCGGGTTCCTCATCGGGGCCACCGCCGGGCGCACGACGCTGACCGGTGAGGGCCTCCAGCACGCCGACGGGCACTCGCTGCTGCTGGCCTCGACGAACCCCGCGGTCGTCGCCTACGACCCGGCGTACGCCTACGAGATCGGGCACATCGTCAAGGACGGGCTGCGCCGCATGTACGGCGACGACCCGGAGAACGTCATGTACTACCTGACGGTCTACAACGAGCCGATGGTCCACCCGGCCGAGCCGGCGGACGTGGACGTCGAGGGCATCGTCCGCGGCCTGCACCGCGTCAAGGCCGGCGAGGGCGACGGCCCCCGCACCCAGCTGCTCGCCTCGGGCGTGGGTGTCCCGTGGGCGCTGGAGGCCCAGCAGCTGCTGAAGGACGACTTCGGCGTCGTCGCCGACGTGTGGTCGGTGACGAGCTGGAACGAGCTGCGCCGCGACGGACTGGCCTGCGACGAGCACGCCTTCCTCAACCCGGGCGACGAGTCGAAGGTCCCCTACGTCACGCAGAAGCTGAAGGACGCCCCCGGCCCCGTCGTGGCCGTGAGCGACTGGATGCGCGCGGTGCCCGACCAGATCGCGCAGTGGGTGCCGGGCGAGTTCGCCTCGCTGGGCGCCGACGGCTTCGGCCTCTCGGACACGCGGGCGGCGGCGCGCCGCTACTTCCACATCGACGGCCCCTCCGTCGCGGTGCGGGCGCTGGAGATGCTGGCCAAGCGCGGCGAGGTCGACTGGCGCGCGCCGGGGCAGGCGATCGAGAAGTACGAGCTGCACGACGTGAAGGCCGGCACGAGCGGCAACGCGGGCGGCGAGAGCTGATCCGCTGACGACGACGAAGGCCCCGCACCGGTGACGGTGCGGGGCCTTCGTCGTCCTGGGCCGGTGCTGCGTGCCCCGGCGCGGCGGTGCTGCGTGCGGCTAGGGCCGGGCCTTGTCGGCGCGCGTGATGGCCTCCTCGAGCTCCGCCCGCAGCGGCGCGACCCGCCCCTGGTCCGGGTGGTCGGCGAGCGCCCGCAGGTGCCGCCGAGCCTCCCCGAGGCGGCCGGAGTCGATCGCGGCGGCCACGAGGTGCCGGCCCGCCTCGACGTCGTGCTCGCGGGGCCGCCAGTGCCCGACGCCCAGGCCGAGGGCGTCGTTCGGCATGCCCGCCTCGCGCAGGATCGCGAGGGCCTCGGCGAGCGCCCGGCCCGACGGGTCGCGCTCGGCGGCGATGCCGAGGCGGCGCAGCGCGCCCTCGCGGTCGTCGGTGAGGGAGAGGCGCCCCAGCTCCAGCAGGGGCCGCCACGCCTTGGGGCTCTGCGCCAGCTCCTCGGCCAGCGCCCACACGGCGTTGTCGGCGGCCCGGCGGGCCTCACCGCTGGAGGGGGTGGTGGCGTCGTGGCCCTCGGCCGCGCGCGTGCGGACCGTCTCGGCCAGCCTCGCGAACGCCCGTTCGTCGTTGGGGTCCTCGCGCAGCGTCTCGCGCAGCGCGGCCTCGCCCCCGATGCCGGCGGCCTCGGGCCGGCGGCGGCGCAGCCGGGCGGCGGCACGGCGCGGCAGCGGATCGGTCGTCTGCGGCGCGGAGCTTCCCCGGCGCCATCGATCGAGCAGTCCCATGCGTCCCCTTCCGTGGCGTCCCCGTCGGCTCCGCACAGCGCCTCCCCGCGGCCGTCCGGCTCCCCGCGAGGGGTGGGCCGGCGGCTCCCCGGCCGCTCCTCGCGGACGGCCGGTGCAGGGCCTCCCCCGGTGGTCGGACGGCCTGCTGCGGGAGGGACGCCGCGCTCGAACCCTAGCCCAGGGCGATCTCCGCGGCCCGTCCTCGTCGGGGGGCCGCTCGCGCCGTCCCCGCGGCCCGGGGCGGCGACGCGGGCGCCCGCGCGTGCATAGGCTCGCGAGGTGTCCTCGTCCCCGCCCGAGCTGTCCGCGGCGACCGTCCGCCGGCTCGAGGCGGCGGCCGGCACCTTCGCGTCGGCGATCGCGGCGCGCATGGACGAGCTGCCCTGGTACGCCGGGCTGCCGCCGGACGAGCGCTCCTGGGTGGGCCTCGTGGCCCAGAACGGCTACACCGACTTCCTGCGGTGGCTGGGCGACCCGGACCCCGTGGGCCTCATGGACCGGAACGTCTTCGGGACGGTCCCGCGGGAGCTGACGCGCTCGGTGACGCTGCAGCAGACGGTCGAGCTCGTGCGCACGGCCATCACCGTGGTCGAGGAGGGCGTCGACGACGTCGTGGGGGACCAGGCACCGGCGGAGCTGCCGCGGGTGCGGGAGTCGCTGCTGCGCTTCTCCCGCGAGGTGGCCTTCGCCGCGGCCGCCGTCTACGCGCGGGCCGCGGAGTCGCGCGGGGCCTGGGACGCGCGGCTGGAGGCGCTCGTCGTCGACGCGGTGCTGCGCGGCGACGGCGAGGAGACCATCGCCTCCCGCGCCTCGGCGCTGGGCTGGCGCCTGGACCGCCCGACGGCCGTGGTGATGGGCGCCTCCAGCGACGACGCCCCGGCCGGCGTGGTCCCGCGCGTGCGCAAGGCCGTGCGCGCGGCCGGTGGTGAGGCCCTCGTCGGCGTCCAGGGCGAGCGGCTCGTCGTGGTGCTGTCCGGGCTGAGCGACGTGCTGGCCACGGCGGAGCTCCTGGCGACGACGGAGTTCGGCGAGGGCCCCGTCGTCATCGGCCCCACCGTGCCGTCGCTGCCGGTCGCGGCCCGCTCGGCCCGCGCCGCGCTCGCCGGGGTGGTCGCGTGCCGCGCCTGGCCCCTCGCACCCCGGCCCGTGCTGGCCGACGACCTGCTGCCGGAGCGGGCGCTGTCGGGCGACGCGACCGCCCGCCGCGCCCTGGTGGACCGGGCCTACCGGCCGCTGGAGGAGGCCGGGGGCGCGCTGCTGGAGACGCTGACGGCCTACCTCGAGCACGGCGGCTCCCTCGAGGCCTGCGCGCGCTCGCTGTTCGTCCACGCCAACACGGTCCGGTACCGCCTGCGCCGCGTCGGGGAGGTCTGCGGGTGGGCGCCGAGCTCCCCGCGGGAGCGCTTCGTGCTGCAGACGGCCCTGGCGCTGGGCCGGTTGTCGCAGGTCCCGGGGCCGGGCGGGCACCGCGGGCCCGGCTGAGACCACCCTCGGGCGCACCTCCGGAGCCCTGACGCTGCGCCGACCGGTGCTGACGCTGGGTGGGTCGTTCCCCCGTCGGCCCCCGCCATACTTGGAGGATCCCTACAACGGTCGTCCTCGAAGTCGGTGAGCGTCGTGACCAGGGTGCGGGGGCCCGGCGCGAGAGGGTGGGCTGGTGCTCGTCTTCGTCTTCCCCGGTCAGGGCTCCCAGAGCCCCGGCTTCCTCGCCCCGTGGCTCGAGCTGCCAGGCGTCGCCGACCGGCTGCGGTGGGCCTCGGCCGTGGTGGGGGACGACCTCGTCGCGCACGGCACGGTCTCGGACGCGGACACCCTGCGCGACACGGCCGTGGCGCAGCCGCTCATCGTGGCCGCCGGGCTCCTGGGGCTGCGGGAGCTCGTGGCCTCCCCGGCCGAGCTCGCCGGGGTCGCGGGCGCCGTCGCCGGCCACTCCGTCGGCGAGCTGACGGCCGCCGCCGCCACCGGGGCCCTGAGCCCCGAGCAGGCGCTGGTCCTGGTCCGCGAGCGCGGCCGGGCCATGGCCACGGCCGCCGCGAGCACGCCGACCGGCATGAGCGCCGTCCTGGGCGGGGACCCGGACGAGGTCGCCGCCGTCCTCGCCGCGCACGGGCTGACGCCCGCCAACGCCAACGGCGGCGGGCAGGTCGTGGCCGCGGGCACCGTCGAGGCGCTCGCCGCGCTGGCCGCCGCGCCTCCCGCCAAGGCCCGCGTCATCCCGCTGCAGGTCGCGGGCGCCTTCCACACCGAGCACATGCGGCCCGCCGTCGGGACGCTGGAGGCCCTGGCCGCCGGGCTGGAGCCCGGCACGGCGTCGGTGCCCCTCGCGGCCAACGCCGACGGCGAGCTCGTGAGCGACGGCCGCGAGGTCCTGCGCCGCCTCGTCGCGCAGGTCAGCCGCCCCGTGCGGTGGGACCTGTGCCAGCAGGCGTTCGCCGCCCTGGGCGTCACCGGGCTGATCGAGGTCCCGCCTGCGGGTACCTTGACCAACCTGGCCAAGCGTTCGCTCAAGGGGGTGGACGTCCTGGCGCTGAAGACCCCAGACGACCTCGAGAGGGCGCGGACCATGATCGCGGAGCACGGCGGCGGCGTCCACGCCACGACGACAGTGGAGGTGGGCCGGTGAGCCCCCGGCTGAGCACCGCACCGCACCGGGAGGCCCGGATCCTCGGCGTGGGGGCGCACCGCCCCCCGCGCATCATCGACAACGCCGAGGTGTGCACCTGGATCGACTCCTCCGACGAGTGGATCCGCCAGCGCACGGGCATCGTCACGCGCCGCTGGGCGGCCCCCGACGTCAGCGTCGTGGACATGTCGGAGGACGCGGCCGCGAAGGCCCTCGCGGCCGCCGGCCTGACCGGCAGCGACCTCGGCGCCGTCATCGTCGCGACGGTCTCGCACCCGTACCAGACCCCCGCGGCGGCGGCCGTCCTGGCGCACCGCCTGGGCGCGACCCCCGCGGCGGCCTTCGACGTCTCCGCCGGCTGCGCGGGCTTCTGCCACGGCGTCGCGGTCGGCAGCGACCTCGTGCGCGGTGGGACCGCCGAGCACGTCCTCGTCGTGGGCGTCGACAAGCTGTCCGACTTCACCGACCCGCACGACCGCTCGACGGCGTTCCTCTTCGCCGACGGCGCGGGCGCGGTCGTGATCGGGCCCTCCGACGAGGTCGGCATCGCCCCGACCGTGTGGGGCTCCGACGGCGGCCAGGCCGACGTCATCCGCTCCAAGTTCTCCTGGCTCGACGTGCGGGCCGGCAAGGCCCCTCAGCGCCTGGTGCCCGACGAGGTCGCCGTGGTCGCCGCCGCGGAGCCCGTCGGCGAGGAGACGCCGCCCGACGACACGTGGCCCTACCTCGAGCAGGCCGGCCAGACCGTCTTCCGCTGGGCCGTGTGGCAGATGGCGCCCGTGGCGCAGCGGGCCCTGGACGCCGCGGGCATCACCGCGGCCGACCTCGACGTCTTCGTCGCCCACCAGGCGAACGGCCGGATCATCGACGCCATGGTCAAGCAGCTCAAGCTGCCGGACTCGGTGCACGTGGCCCGCGACATCGTCGAGATGGGCAACACCTCGGCGGCCTCGGTGCCGCTGGCCATGGAGCGCGCGCTCGCCGACGGCGAGGCGCCGTCGGGGGGCCTGGCCCTGCTCATCGGCTACGGCGCCGGCCTCTCCTACGCGGCACAGGTCGTCAGGCTGCCGTGACCCCCTCCCCCGCCACGAGGTCCGCCTCCGCGCGGGGGACCCTCCAGACCCCTGGGACGCAGCACCGGCGCCCCAGGCCGACGTGGCGGTCCGGTTCCCGGTCGCCCACCACCGAAGGAGCACCGCATGGCCAGTGAGCAGGAGATCCTGAGCGGCCTCGCCGAGATCGTCAACGAGGAGACGGGCCTGCCCACCGACAGCGTGCAGGCCGACAAGTCGTTCACCGACGACCTCGACATCGACTCGCTGTCGATGATGACGATCGTCGTGAACGCCGAGGAGAAGTTCTCCGTCCGCATCCCGGACGAGGACGTCAAGAACCTCCGCACCGTGGGCGACGCCGTCGCCTACATCTCCCAGGCCCAGGGCTGAGACCCGCCGCCGGCGGCCGGCCCCTCACCGGGCCGGCTGGCGGCGCCGCCGCACGCGGCACCTCGGCACGAGGAGCCCCCCGCACGAGGGACCCCCGCCCGGGAACCTCACCGCCGCACCGTTCGAGAAGGAGTTGACCGACATGACCGCGACCGCTCGCCGCGTCGTCGTCACCGGCCTCGGAATGACGACGCCGCTGGGCGGCGACGTCCGTTCGTCCTGGGAAGCCGCCCTCGCCGGCACCTCCGGTGCGGCCTCCATCACCGACTCGTGGATCGACGAGATCGAGCTGCCGATCACCTTCGCCGCGCAGGCGGCGGTCAAGGCCGTCGACGTCCTGACGCGCCAGGAGACCAAGCGCCTGGACCCGTCGGCGCAGTTCTCCGTCATCGCCGCGCGCGAGGCGTGGAAGGACGCGGGTGCGCCCGAGGTCGACAAGGTCCGCCTAGGCTCGGTCGTCGGCACCGGCATCGGCGGCATCTGGACGCTGCTGACCGCCTACGACACGCTGCGCCAGCGCGGCGCCCGCCGGGTGCTGCCGCTCACCGTCCCGATGCTCATGGCCAACAGCTCCACGGCCGCCGTCAGCCTCGAGTTCGGCGCCGGCGCCGGGGCCCACACGCCCGTCAGCGCCTGCGCGTCGGGCGCCGAGGCGATCGCCTACGGGCTGGAGATGATCCGCTCCGGGCGCGCCGACATCGTCATCGCCGGGGGCACCGAGGCCGCGATCCACCCGCTGCCCATCGCCTCCTTCGCGGCCATGCACGCCATGTCGACCCGCAACGAGGACCCGCAGCGCGCGTCGCGGCCCTTCGACACCCAGCGCGACGGCTTCGTCCTCGGCGAGGGCGCGGGCATGCTCGTCCTCGAGGCCGAGGAGCACGCGCGCGCCCGCGGGGCGCGCATCCACGCCGAGCTGCTGGGCGCGGGGCTCTCCGCCGACGCGCACCACATCGCCGCCCCGGAGCCCGCGGGCCTCGGGGTCAGCCGGGCGATCGGTGACGCGCTGCGCGACGCCGACACCACGGCCGCCGACGTCGTGCACCTCAACGCGCACGCCACGTCCACGCCGGTCGGGGACATCGCCGAGGACCACGGCCTGCGCCTGGCGCTGGGCGACGACCTCGAGCACATCGCCGTGTCGGCGACGAAGTCGATGACGGGCCACCTGCTCGGGGCGGCCGGGGCCGTGGAGAGCATCTTCACGATCCTCGCGCTGCGCGACCGGCTGGCGCCGCCCACGATCAACGTCGACGACATCGACCCCGACATCTCCGTCGACGTCGTGCGCAAGGACCCGCGGCCGCTGCCGGCCGAGGGTCAGCTCGTGGGCCTCAACAACGCCTTCGGCTTCGGCGGGCACAACTCGAGCCTGGTGTTCCGCTCGGTCTGAGCCGCCACCGGCACGCACGACGGCCCCGCAGGGAGGATCCTGCGGGGCCGTCGCACGTCGGGACGAGGACCGGCGGTCAGCCGACCTGGTGCAGCCAGCGCACGGGGGTGTCGTCCCCGGCGTGGCGGAACGCCTCGAGCTCGGAGTCCCACGGCTCCCCCACGGCCAGCGCGAGCGCGCGGCGCGCGGAGTCGGGGTCCGCCGCGGGGCCGGAGAGCAGGTCGAGGGCGGCGCGCACGCGGTCCTCGGGGACCTGGGCGTTGCCGTGCACGTCGGTGACGGAGTGGAAGATGCCCAGGGCCGGGGTGTGGCTCCACCGGCCGCCGTCGCAGCCGGCGCTCGGTTCCTCGGTCACCTCGAAGCGCAGGTGGGCCCAGCCGCGCAGCGCGGAGGCCAGCAGGGCACCGGTGCCCTGCGGGGCCTGCCACGAGTACTCCGCGCGCAGGCAGCCGGGAGCGATCGGCTGGCCCGTCCAGTCGAAGGACGGGCGCACGCCGAGGACACCACCGGCGGCCCACTCGATGTGCGGAGTGAGCGCTCGTGGTGCGGAGTGCACGAAGAGCACGCCGCGAGTCGTCGCACCGGACATGCCGTTCTCCTCTGCGTCGGTGTGAGGGACGTCTTCCCCAACGACCTCGCACCCCAGCGGAGCAACAAGCGGTGACTGACTGACTACTCGGTGTGCCTTCCGTTCTCGGCCATCATGCCCCACCGAGCCTACGACGCACCACCTCCCCCGCGAACCGTGCCCCGGACGGCCCCGCGGCGGTCCCACGACACCCCCGCGGCGCTCCTGCGGGAGTCCCGGCCCGGCTCAGGTGACCCGGGGCACCTGCCGATGGGAGGGGACCGGGCGCCGCCCGGCACCCCGTCCGAGGAGAGGCACCGCACCGTGGCAGACCCGCAGCTCGCCGCCGTCCGTGCCGGCGAGGTCTCCGAGGTCATCCGGCCCGCGGCGATCGTGCCCGAGGACGCCGCCCGCCGCGTCCTCGTCGAGCTGGCGCTGCGCGACGTGCAGAACGGTGGCGTCTGGGAGGCCGGCCCCAGCCTCTGGAGCCGCTACGACCGGCCGTGGAACGGCCCGGAGAACGACGCGGGCGCCGAGCTGATCGGCCGCATCCACGTCGCCTACGGCACCCCGACGAAGTACGAGATCACCGTGTACCGCGTCACCGTCACGCTGTTCGGCAGCCAGCTCGGCTGGAGCGTGGAGTCGCTGTGCGACGAGGCGCTGGGTCACGGCGGGCTGCGGCTGGCCGACTGCCCCCGCGCCGTCCTGGCCGCGCCGCCCTCGCCCTACCGCCACTGACCTCCCGGGGCACACCCCCGGGTGGCCTGCGGACGCCGCGTCCGCCGCGCAGTGGCACCATCGGCACGTGCCCGAGCAGCAGCCGGAGCGGCGCCACCACCGCCCCGCCCTCCCCGGCGACGACGCGATCCTCGCCATGGCCGGCGGCGTCGACCCGCAGGCCCGCGAGGAGGCCGCCCACGCGGCCGCCTCGGCCCTCGTGCACGGCGCCCGCTCGGCCGCCGACGCCGAGGTGACCCGCCGCGTGGTGCGCCTGGCGCAGGACGAGGGCCTCGAGGTCATCGCCGAGCTGTGGGCCGACGCCCCCGCCGACTCCCTCGCCGGGGCCCTCTGGCGGCTCTACGTCCTGCGCACCTGGGTGCAGCGCGCCCCCCGCTCGGTCGCCGAGCAGTTCGCCGAGGGCCGCCGCCACGCCCCCGTGATGGAGGTCGTCGCGGGCGTCGCCGACCCGCCCGGCCCGGCCGAGGTCGCCGCCGTCCTGGACGCGGTCCTCACGGGGGTGGCCGAGGGCGACTTCGCGGTCACCCTGGAGCGGGCGGCGGCCTTCTGCCGCGTCGTGGCCGTCGGCCGCGCTCACCACGCCGACGACCCCCGGGTGGGCGGTGAGGAGGAGGACGCGTCCGGCCTGACCCGCTCCGCAGGACGGCTCGTGCGCACCGCCGAGCAGCTGGAGTCCGCCGCCCGCCGCTGGCGCGACGGCGACCTGGGCTGAGCGCTCGCCACGCGTCCGCGATGGCGTGTCGAGGCCTCCTCGTTACACTGGTGGAGGCGTCGGGCCGTGGTAGCCCCGGGTCCCAACTGAAGCCGCTACGAGCGGCGATGCGCCGTGAGGCGCTTCCCGGCCCGACGCCACCCGTCCCCGATGAGGAGCTCCTGCACCCATGACCGCTGCGGTCCCCCAGATCACCCTGAACAACGGCGTCACCGTCCCCCAGCTGGGCTTCGGCGTCTGGCAGGTCGGCGACGACGAGGTCACCCCCGCGGTCGCGACCGCGCTGGAGGCCGGTTACCGGCACATCGACACCGCCGCCATCTACGGCAACGAGCGCGGCGTCGGCAAGGCCATCGCCGAGTCCGGCATCGCCCGCGACGAGCTGTTCGTCACCACGAAGCTGTGGAACGCGGAGCAGGGCTTCGACTCGACGCTGCGCGCCTTCGACGCGAGCCTCGAGAAGCTCGGCCTCGACACCGTGGACCTGTACCTCATCCACTGGCCGGTGCCGGCGAAGGACGCCTACGTCGACACCTACAAGGCGTTCGAGAAGCTGTACGCCGAGGGCCGCGTCCGCGCCATCGGCGTCTCGAACTTCGAGCCGCACCACCTGAACCGCCTGCTGGCCGAGACCCAGGTCGTCCCGGCGGTCAACCAGATCGAGCTGCACCCCTTCCTGCAGCAGGTCGCGCTGCGCGAGGAGATGGCCCGCCACCAGATCGTGGCCGAGGCCTACAGCCCGCTGTCCTCGGGCAAGGGTGTCATCGACGACCCGGCCATCAAGGCGATCGCCGCGGCGCACGGCAAGACCCCCGCGCAGGTCACGCTGCGCTGGCACATCGAGATCGGCAACCTCGTGATCCCGAAGTCGGTGACCCCGGAGCGCATCCGCGAGAACATCGACCTCTTCGACTTCGAGCTGACCGAGGACGACCGCGCGTCGCTCTCCGGCCTGGACCGCGACGGCCGCGTCGGCGCGCACCCGGACACCATGAACATGGGCGCCTGAGCCTCACCGCGTCCCGCTGACGGCGCCGTCCCCCACCGGGGGCGGCGCCGTCTTGCGTCCGGTCGAGGACGTGTCGAGTCCGTGACACCCCTCCCCGGGGAGTCGGTTGCCCTCACCGCCCGTGCGGTGGCACGGTCGATCGCGTGACCGCTCCCCGCTGCTCCCGCCTCCTGACCGCGTCCTCGCTGCTGGCCGTGGCGACCCTGCTCGCCGGGTGCGGCTCCGACGACGCCACGGAGCCGGCCGCCGCGAGCCCGAGCGCGTCCTCGACCAGCGCCTCGACGTCCCCGACGTCCTCCGCCTCGTCCACCTCCGCCGCCTCGCCGACCTCCAGCGCCCCGTCCTCGAGCTCGTCCACCGCGGACGGCACGCCGGACGCCCCGGGCGCCGGTGGCGGGACGGGCTGCGCGCCGAACGGCGCGGAGGCCCCCGCCGGGGCCGGGACCGCCGTCACGGGCGACGTCGACCTGGACGGCGAGGCGGACACCGTGTGGCTGGCCGACACCCCCGACCGCACGCTCGGCATCACCACGGCCTCCGGTGCGACGTTCTCCACGACCTTCACCAGCGCGGCCCCGCAGGCGGCGTCCTCGCTGGGGCAGAAGCTCCAGCCCGCGGGCCCCGCGATCGTGCTGCTGAACACCGGCCGCTCGGTGGCGCTGTACGCCGTCGTCGACTGCGCGCTCGTGCCCACGCAGAACGCCGAGGGCGAGCAGTACACGTTCGACCTGGGGTTCACCGGCTACGGCACGGGCGTCGGCTGCGTCGCGGGCGGCGACGAGGAGGACCTGCAGCTCGCGGGCCTGGACGCCGAGGACACGGGCGGCGGGACGTTCCGCGTGACCCGGACCGCGGTCGAGCTGAGCGACTCCGGCCGCCGCGCGGCCAACGGCGCGACGACCGTCGTCGCCGAGGGCCTCGCCGCGGACGACCCCCGCGTCGAGAACGCGCGCACGGTCGGCTGCGGTAACCAGGCGGAGGGCGCCGACGAACCCCAGTGACCCCCCGGCGTCAGGCGCCGGGCAGGAACAGGCAGAACACGTGCCCGTGCGGGTCGCGCAGCACGCGCACCCCCGGCGTCGGCTGGTGCTCCTCGACGCGCGCGCCCAGCGCGACCGCGCGGGCCTGCTCGGCCTCGAGGTCGTCGACGAGGACGTCGAGGTGGGCCTGCAGGGCGACCCCGCCCTCGCGCCACGGCCACGTCGGGGGCACGTCGGCGGCCTCGCGCTGGAAGCTCAGCCCGGGGCGCTCCGCCTCGGGTGCGCGCAGCCGGGCCCAGCCGGGGTCCGACGCCACGGTCTCCCACCCGAGCAGCGCGGCGTAGAACGCGGCGTGCGCCGGCGGGTCGGGCGTGCCGATCACGACGGCCCCGAAGGACGCGGTCACCGGGCCATCCTGGCTGCGCCGCAACGCTCTGACCAGGGGTCAGGTGAACAGGCCGTCGCCCCAGCTGCCGTCGGGGCCGACGCCGGGCGGGCACGCGAACACGGCGCTGCCGACGTGCTTGACGTACTCGGTCATGGCGTCGTGCGCGCCGAGCCGCCGCTGGATCGCGACGAACTGCGACTCGGGGTCGTTCTGGAAGGCGATGAAGAACAGGCCGGCGTCCAGCTGCCCCGTAACCGGGTCGAGGCCGTCGGTGTAGGAGTAGCCGCGGCGCAGCAGCTTCGCGCCGCCGTTGGTCTCGGGCGCCGCGAGGCGCACGTGGGCCTTGACGTCGATGACGGGCTCGCCGCTCGGCGCGGTGCGGTCGAGGTCGAGGGGGTCGAACTCCTCGCTGCCCGTCAGCGGCGCCCCGGTCTTCTTGGTGCGCCCGACGACGCGCTCCTGCTCGCCGAGCGTCGCCCGGTCCCAGCTCTCGATGAGCATGCGGATCCGGCGGGCCACGAGGTAGGTGCCGTCGCGCATCCACTCCTGGTCGACCGCCGGTGAACCGGGGCCGCCGACGAAGATGCCGGCGTCGAGGTCGGTGGTGTCCTCGGCGCGCACGTTCGCGGTGCCGTCCTTGAACCCGAACAGGTTGCGGGGCGTCGCCTGGCCCGCCGCGGTCGACGCGGTGCGGCCGAAGCCGAGCTGCATCCACCGGACCGCGACGACGCCGCGGCCGATGCGCAGGAGGTTCCGCACGGCGTGGAACGCGACCTGCGGGTCGTCGGCGCAGGCCTGCAGGCACAGGTCCCCGCCGCAGCGCGTCGGGTCGAGCTGCTCGCCCGGCAGCGGCGGCAGCTCCTGCAGCGCAGCGGGTCGCTTGTCCTGCAGACCGAAGCGGCCGTCGAACAGCGAGGGCCCGTACCCGAGGGTCACCGTGAGGTTCGCGGCGTGCAGCTCGTAGGCCTCGCCCGTGTCGGCGGCGGGCTCGTCGGGGTCGGTGCCGATGCCGTCGGGACCCCCGACGTGGGCCCCGGTGGTCATGGCGCGCGTCGCCTCGGTCCAGCGGGCCAGGACGTCGGCGAGCGCCGAGGCGTCCGTCGTCGTGACGTCGATGGCCGCGAAGACGAGCTGGTCCTGCGCGGGGGTGGTGATGCCGGCCTGCCGGGCGCCGTGGAAGGCGACCGTGCGCGTGGCGGCGTTCGCGGTGCTCTCGGGCGAGCGGCCGGCGAAGGCCACGCTGCCGGCGCCGATGCCGGCGGCACCCACGACGGCGGCACCCGTCAGCACTCCGCGACGCGTCGGGCGGACCCCGCTCACGACCCCTCCTCCTGCTGCTGCGACGTCCCCGGCTCGGCGAGCCGGGGTCACTTCCCGGCGCCGGCCACGACCTTGCCGGACACGGTGGACAGCGGCTCGGCGAGGGCGTCGACCGCGGTGGCGAGCTGGCGGACCTGCTCGGTGCTCAGCTCGGTGTAGGGGGCCCAGCTGTCGCCGCGCTGGTAGGGCGCGAGGCCCGTCGTCACGTCGTCGAAGCGCTGGGTGATGGTCGTGACGAGCTCGGGGTCCGTCACGGTCAGCGCGGGCGTCAGCAGGTCGAAGGCCTTGCGCGCGCCCTCGACGTTGGCCGCGAAGTCGAGCAGGTCGAGGTGGGAGTAGGCCTCCTCCTCGCCGGTGACCTTGCTGCTGGCGACCTCGTCGAGCAGGGCGCTGGCACCGTTGGCGAGCTCGGCGGGCTGGAAGGTGACGTCCGCGGCCAGCGTCTGCAGCTGCGTCACGTCGCTCACGAGCTTCTGCGCGACCGGCGCCATGCCGGCCGTGGTGCCGTCGACCCAGAGGGCCTGCTCGATGCGGTGGAAGCCCGACCACGTGGTGGGGTCCTCGACGTCGGCGATGCGCGCGTCGATGGCGGGGTCGAGGTCGCCGAAGCTCTCCGCGACGGGCTCGACGCGCTCGTAAGGCAGGCGCGCCGGGCCGTAGAGGGCCTTGGCGGACGCCACGTCCCCCGCCTCGACGGCGGCGGCGAAGGCCTGCGTCGCGGGGACGAGCTGCGCGATCTGCTCCTGGACGTAGGCCTGGTAGCCGGTGGTCGCGGCGGTGAACAGCGGGTCCGCGGTGCCGGCGGCGGAGGCCGTGGCGCCCGTGACCGTGAAGGGCGTCAGCTCGGTGGCCGCGTTGGGGCACTGGATGCTGTAGGTGCCGGGCTGGACGTCGAGGGAGAAGTCCGCCTCGAGGCCCGGGGTGAGGTTCTCGCGCTCGCCGAGGATGCGGCCGCCCGCGTTGACCAGCTCGGCCTCGGTGACGGCGGACGCGCCGTCGTTGGTGACCATGAAGGTGGCTGAGCCGGCCGCGACGGTGTTCGGCTCGGCGGTGCACCCGTCGTCGGTCATGGTCACCTGGACGACGTTGCCGCCCGCCGCCGGCCCCTCGGCCTGCGCGCCGCCGCCGCACGCGGCGAGCAGGAGCAGCGGACCGGCCGCGGCGAGGGCCAGCAGCGGACGGCGGGACGGCGGGGTGCGGAGCACGGCAGGGCCTTTCAGAGCGGCGCCGCTCGGGCGCACGAGGGGGTGGGTCAGGCGGAGACGGGCTGCGGGGCGCGCTCGCCCGCGGTGCGGCGCGCGCGCGGCCACAGGACGACCAGGAGCATCGGGACGGCGTAGACGACCCAGCCGAGGACCTCCGCGAGCGTCGGGCGGGGCTGCCACCCGAGGACGCCCTGCAGGAGCGCGGCCCGCACGGTGCCGGGCTCGACGAGCGCGGAGAGGTCGAGGACCTGCTGCTGGCCCGCGAGGAGCCAGCCCGCCTCGTAGGCGGTGTGCGCGGCGCCCATGACGATGCCGGCCGCGACGACCACGAGGAGGACGCCGGTGGCGCGGAAGAGCCGGGTCAGGTTCAGCTTCACACCGCCGCGGTAGATGCCGTAGCCGAGCGCGACCGCGAGGACCACGCCGAGGGCCGCACCCAGGGCGCCCTGCGCGTTGTCGCGCGAGTTCTGGAAGGTGGCGAGGAGGAACACCGACGTCTCCAGGCCCTCGCGCAGCACCGCGAGGAAGGCCATGGCGACCAGCGCCCACGACGACCCGCTCGCGAGCGCCGTGTCGGCCGCGCGCTCGAGGTCGCCCTTCATGGACCGGGCGTGCCGGGTCATCCAGAAGATCATGTAGGTGACCATCGCGACGGCGACGAGGCCGACGACGGTCTCGAGCTGCTCCTGCTGGCGCTGGGGCAGGCCCTGGGAGTACGCCTGCAGCGCGAGGGCGGCACCGGCGCAGAGCACCACGGCGGCCAGCACGCCCATCCACACGTAGCGCACGGCACGGACCTCGCCGCGCTGTCGCAGGAAGGCCGCGACGATGCCGACGACGAGCGCCGCCTCGAGCCCCTCGCGGAGCCCGATGACGAAGGTGGCGAGCACGTGCGACCCCTTCCGCAGGACGCCGCACCAGGTGAGGTGAGGCTTGCCGAGGATAGGGCAGCCTTGCCATCTCCAGCACCCCCCGGGGGGGCCTGTGGTGCACCTCACCCGGGGCGCGGCGCGACCATGGACCCATGACGCCCGACTCCCCTGCCGCCGCGGACACCCTGGCGACGTCCCCGGCGGTCGCCGCGCCCGGCGCCGTCGTGGACGCGGCCACGGTCGAGGCGGCGGCCCGGCGCCTGGTCGGCGTGGTGGCGACGACCCCGCTCGAGGCCAGCGTGCGGCTCTCGGAGGAGACCGGGGCGCGCATCTGGCTCAAGCGCGAGGACCTGCAGGTCGTCCGCTCCTACAAGGCGCGCGGCGCCTACAACCTCATCGCCCAGCTCGAGGACGGGGCGCGGGCCATCGGCGTCGTGTGCGCGAGCGCCGGCAACCACGGCCAGGGCGTCGCCTACGCGTGCGCGGCCCTGCGGGTGCACGGCCGCGTCTACCTGCCCCGCACGACGCCGCGGCAGAAGCGGGACCGGATCGCAAAGCTGGGTGGGGAGTTCGTCGAGACGGTGGTCATCGGGGACACCTACGACGACGCCGCGGCCGCCGCGAAGGAGCACGCGTCCTCCTCGGGCGCCACGCTGGTGCCCGCCTTCGACGACCCGCGGACCGTGGCCGGTCAGGGCACCGTCGCCATCGAGGTGGTCGAGCAGGTGCTGGCCGCGCAGGGCGAGCTGCCCGACGTGCTCGTCGTGCCGGTCGGCGGCGGCGGTCTGCTCGCGGGTGTCCTGGCGTGGATCGGCGAGCGGCACCCGAGCGTGCGCGTCGTCGGGGTCGAGCCCGCGGGTGCCGCGTCCATGGCGGCCGCCGTCGCCGCCGGGGGCCCCGTGACCCTGGCGAAGCTCGACACCTTCGTCGACGGCGCCGCCGTCCGCCGGGTCGGCACCTCCACCCACCCCGTGGTCGCGGCGTCGGGCACCGAGCTGGTCACGGTGGACGAGGGCCGCATCTGCCGGGAGATGCTGGCGATGTACCAGACCGACGGGATCATCGCCGAGCCCGCGGGGGCGCTGGCGACGGCCGCGCTGGCCGAGGCGATCACCGTCGAGCCTGGGTCGTCCGTGGTGTGCGTCGTCTCCGGCGGCAACAACGACGTCAGCCGGTACGCCGAGATCGTCGAGCGCGCCCTGATCCACGAGGGCCGCAAGCACTACTTCCTCGTCGACTTCCCGCAGGAGCCCGGGGCGCTGCGGCGCTTCCTCGACGAGGTCCTCGGCCCGGACGACGACATCACGCTGTTCGAGTACGTCAAGCGCAGCAACCGCGAGACGGGCCCGGCGCTGGTCGGTCTGGAGATCGCGCACCCCGACGACCTGCCCGCCCTGCTGGCCCGCATGGACGCCTCCCCCGCGAGCTTCGAGCCGGTGGCCGCGGGCGAACCGCTCTTCCGCTACCTGCTCTGAGCCCGCGGAAGGCCCCAGGCCGCAGCGGGGTTGCACCGGTGTGACCGTCGAGCTGTTCTCCTCCGCGTTCTGCGGGCCCTGCGTCAGCACCCGCCGCGTCCTCGCGCGGGCGGCGCAGCTGGTCCCCGCGGTGCGGGTCGTCGACGTGGACGTCGCCGAGCAGGTCGACCGCGCCGAGGCCGCGGGCATCCGCACCACCCCGACCGTCGTGGTCCGCGACGACGCGGGCACCGAGGTCTTCCGCGCCGAGGGCGTCCCGACGCTGCCGCAGGTCCTCGTCGCGATGGCCCGCGTCGCCTGACGCCGACCGCCGACACGTCCTCAGCGCGCCGTCCCGCGCGGGGCGTAGTAGAACCGGACCGTCGGTGACGCGGACCCGCGGGTCCGCGGCCGACGTGCTCCCCGTCGTGCGTCGCCCCGCCGCGACGAGCTGGAGCGGCCCGAGCCGTCGGCACCGTCCGGCGGTGACGGTCGCCCCGCACCGGGAGGGCGGCCGCGGCCCTGCCGCCGGAGCCGTAGGGCGGGTGGGGCTCGAACCCACGACCGAGGGATTATGAGTCCCCTGCTCTGACCGACTGAGCTACCGCCCCGAGGGCGCCGCCGCGGAACGGGGCGCCGCCCGCGCCAGGGTAGCGGCCGGGACTCAGCGGCGGTCGAGGACCACGTGCCCGGCCTGCACGACCACGGGGACGTGCTTGCCCGGGTCGGCGAGGATGCCCGCGTCCTGCAGGGGGTCACCGTCGACGAGGACGAGGTCGGCGTGGGCACCCGGGGTGAGGACCCCCACCTCGCCGACCATGCCGAGCAGTTCCGCGGCCACGGTGGTGGCCGAGCGCAGGACGTCCAGCGACGGCAGCACGTCGGCGCGGATGCGGAACTCCTGCGACTGGTGGCGCTGCATCCCGCCGAGCAGGTCGGAGCCGTAGGCGATCTTCACGCCCGCTGCGGCGGCGAGCTGCAGCGCACCGATCCCGGCGTCGAGGACGGCGTCGACCTTCTCCCAGCTGTCCTGCGGCAGCCCGAACTCCCGCCCCTCCTCCTTAAGCGCCCAGTACGTCACGAGCGTGGGCACGAGGAAGGCGTCGTGGGCCAGGAACAGCTCGACGCTGTGGGCGTCGAGGAGGTTGCCGTGCTCGATGGTGCGGATGCCCGCTTCCAGGGCCCGGTCGATGGCCCGCGCGGTGTAGGCGTGGGCGGCGACGTAGCGGTTCGCGGCCTCCGCCTCCGCGACGACGGCGCGCAGCTCGTCCAGGGAGTACTGCGTGGAGTCGATGCGGTCGGTCGGGGACGACACTCCCCCGCCGGCCATGACCTTCAGGTGGTGGGCCCCCTTGCGCAGCTCGTCGCGCGCGGCGACCCGCAGGGGTTCGACGCCGTCGACGACCCGGCCCATGCTCGCGCAGCAGCCGGGTTCCTCCTGCGCGTCGGCGCCGGGGCCCCGGACGTCGCCGTGCCCGCCGGTCTGGCTCAGGGCCTTGCCGCCGAACGCGAGGCGCGGCCCGGTGACGAGACCCTCGGCCTGCGCCTGGGCGAGGCCGAAGTCGGCGCCCCCCGTGTCCCGCACCGTGGTGAAGCCGCGGTGCAGCATGTCGCGCATCAACCGGCCCGCGTGGGCGGCGACGTAGCTCGGCGCCCACGTCGGCAGTGCACCCAGGTCGGCGGTCGCGGCGGTGACGTGGACGTGGCAGTCGACGAGGCCCGGCAGGACGCGCAGGCCCGTGGCGTCGACGACCCGCGCGTCGTCGGGTGCGCTGAGGCCGCGCCCGACCTCGACGACGCGGCCGGAGCGGCTGAGGACGTCGTGGCCGGCGAGGTACTCCCCCGCGACGAGGTCGAGGACGTCGCCGCCGCGCACGAGCAGGCTGTCGGTCATCGGGGGGTTCCTCCGGGGTCGGTGGTCGGGGCGGTCGTGGCGCGGGCCGCGTGCCAGGCCCGCAGGGGTTCGCGGGCCAGCTCGGCGAGCCGCAGCGCCGCCGGGACCGAGGACTCGTCGTAGCGGCCCTCGGCGTCGAGGAGGCTGAGCGAACCCAGCGTCCGGCCGTCGTCGACGACGGGCACGTTGAGCGTCGCCCCGCAGCCCAGCGCCTCGATGGTGGGCCAGTCGGCGAAGACGGCGGCCACCTCGGCCGGGGTGCGCCCGAGGTAGGGGCGGCGCTGCACGAGCACCTGCTGCGGCCAGGGCGCGTCGCGCGGCATGAACTTCTCCCCGCCGACGGGGTACTCCACCGGGTGGGAGGTGTGGATGCGCTGCAACGCAGCCCGCTCGTCGTCCCACGCCAGGACGGTGAACAGCCGCACGCCGAGGCCGGCCTGGGCCGCGGCCTCGACGACGTCGAAGCCCGGGGCGTTCTCCCCCGCCCGTTCCGGCCGGGTGATCGTCGTCCGCGGCGCGGTGGTCGGAGTGGTTCCGGTGTCGCTCACGCGCGCGTCCCCCCGACCGTCGGCGTACCGAGCACGTCCTCCTGCGCGGCGTGGACGGCGTCGGTCTCGGTGAGCTCCTCCAGCGACCGACCGGCCGTGGAGAGCCCGAACACGAGCACCGCGACGACCCCGACGACGAGGACCGCGGTGACCATGGTGAACACGCCCCCGAACCCGAGCGAGACGTAGAAGAACCCGATGAGGGCCGGGGCGCTGATGCTGCCGAAGCGGCCGAAGGCGCTGGACAGGCCCGTGCCGGTCGCCCGGATCCAGGTCGGGAACACCTCGGGCGTGTAGGCGTACAACCCGGCGTAGGTGCCGTTGAGGAAGAACGACAGCACGGCACCCGCGAGGACGATGGTCACCGCGCTGTCGGCCTGGCTGAGGGCGAAGGCGCTGAGCGCGGCACCGATCAGGTAGGCCGCGATGGTGCGCCGGCGGTCGAAGCGCTCGTTGCACCAGGCCGCCGAGAAGTACCCGGGGATCTGCGCCAGGTAGATGATGATGGAGAACTCGAAGCTCTTGGTGACGGTGAAGCCGCGGTCGACCAGGAGCGTGGGGATCCAGCTGAAGAACCCGTAGAACGAGAACGTGGCCACGAACCACAGCAGCCAGACGACGGCGGTGCGCCGCGCCATGGCGCGGCTGAACAGGAACCGCAGGGCGGACAGCAGCGTGGGGCTGGCCTGCTGCACCGCGGGTCGCGTCGCCGTCACCCCGACCGGCGCCTCGACGGCGGGCAGCGGACGGCCGGTGGCGCGCTCGACGCTGCGCTCCATGCCGACCACGACGGTCTCCGCCTCGGCGACCCGGCCCCGCAGCAGGAGGTAGCGGGGCGATTCCGGGAGCGAGCGCCGCCACCACAGCAGCAGCACCACGGGCAGCGCCGTGAGGACCTGCGCCCAGCGCCAGCCGTCACCGCCGCCCTCGACGACGAAGCGGCCGAGCAGGGCGGCGAGGACGTAGCCGAAGGAGAAGAACCCGGCCAGGGCGCCGATGAACCAGCCCCTGCGCTTGGCGGGGACGAACTCGGCGAGGAACGGGGCGATGATGGCGCTCTCGGCGCCCGTGCCGAGGCCCGCGAGA
This sequence comes from Kineococcus rubinsiae, assembly GCF_011839805.1. Classification (GTDB taxonomy): domain Bacteria; phylum Actinomycetota; class Actinomycetes; order Actinomycetales; family Kineococcaceae; genus Kineococcus; species Kineococcus rubinsiae. Next base: position 47,693 of record NZ_VWPY01000011.1, read on the forward strand.
ATGCGGGCACCGACGAAGAACGAGAAGTTCGGCGACGCGGCGGCCACGAGGGTGAACGCCGCGTAGAACGCCAGCGCCCACATCATCACGCGGCGGCGGCCGATCCGGTCGGCCAGCAGGCCGGCGATCGTGGCCCCGACGAGGTAGCCGATCGGCGTGGCGGAGCCGATGATGCCGGACTGCGCGCTGGTCAGCTCCCACTGCTCGCGGACCGACGGGAGCAGGAACGCGACGACGGCCCCGTCGAGGCCGTCGAAGGTGTACCCGAGGCCGCCGATGAGGAGCAGGACGTAGTGCGGACGGCTCAGGGGCAGCCGGTCGAGCCGTTGCAGCAGGTTCACGGAGTCTCCTCGGGCACGGGTGGAACGAGGGGCAGTGTCCGCAAACGTAGGGTCACTCATAGATGTTCTGCAATGGTTCTTGCAGGAAATGTTGCCGTAACGTGCGCCGGGTGACGAGCGAGCCCGCGCCCGACGAACCCGTGACGCCGGACCCGGCCGGCCGCGAGGACGGCCTCGAGACGTGGCTGTCCTCCCGCGCCCCCGGTGGCCGGCTGTCGACGAAGTCGCGCGCCGTCGTGCACGTCCTGCACACCAAGCCCCGCACGGCCTCCTACGGCGGCGCGGCGGAGGTCGCCCAGCTCGCCGGCGCGACGGTCGCCACGGTGACCCGCACCGCTCAGGCGCTCGGCTTCGACGGGTGGCCGGCGCTGCAGCAGGAGCTGCGGGCCCGCTACCTGTCCTCGCTGAGCGCCCCGCAGGTCGCCGCCGAGCACGGCAGCCTCACCGACGCGGCCTCGGCGGCGTCCCTGCGCCGCGACGTCGACGACCTCGCGGTGCTCTCGCGCAGCACCGATCCCGCCGCCGTCGTCGCCGTGGCCCGGGCCATCGCGGGCGCCCGGCGCACGCTGGTCATCGCCTCCGGCAGCTACGCGGCGGTCGGGATCGCCCTGGCGCACAACGCGGGGCTCGCGGGCTACGACGTGCAGCTGCACGACGGCGCCTCGGCGTCGATGGTCAACGCCCTGGCCCGGGTGGGCCCCGAGGACGTCGTCGTCACCGTCAGCTTCTGGCGGCTCTACACCAGCGCCGTCCGGGCCGCGCAGGCCGCCGCCGAGCGCGGGGCGACCGTCTGCAGCGTCACGGACTCGGCGAGCGGTCCTCTCGCGGCCGCGGCCCGGCACGTCCTGCTCGTCCCGGCCGAGGGCGTGTCCTTCTTCCCGTCCCTCACGCCGGCCCTCGCCGTGGTGCAGGCGGTCTGCGCCGAGCTCGCCACGCTGGACCCGGCCCGCACCCGGGCCAGCGTCGAGGCGGCCGACGGGCTCTGGGACGCGTTCGGGATCCTCGACCGGGCCCCCCGCCGCCCCTGACGCCCACCGCGCAGGTTGACAGGGGACGACCGGGCTGCGTGCAATATGTTGCATGCCGGTTCCCGAAAACGCCGCCCACCGGCGCTCCCTCCTGCGTGAGGACGCCTACCGGGCGCTGCGCGACGCGATCGTCGACGGGACGCTGGCGCCGGGTGAGCGGTTGCGCGACCCCGAGCTGGAGCACTGGCTCGGCATCAGCCGCACGCCGATCCGGGAGGCCCTCGCGCGCCTGGAGCAGGCGGGGCTCGTCCGCACCCGCCCGGGGCACTCCACGGTCGTCGCGCCGTGGGACGCGCGCGCCGCGCGGCACGCGCAGACCCTCGCGGCGGCGCTGCACCAGCTCGCCGTCACCGAAGCCGTCCCGCACCTCGACGCCGGGCACGCCGACGCCCTGCACCGCAGCAACGACGAGTTCGCGGCGGCGCTGGCGGCCGGGGACCCGGACGCGGCGCTCGCCGCGGACGACGCGTTCCACGACGTCTTCGTCACGGTGGCGGGCAACCCGCTGCTGCGCTCCGCCCTCGACCAGGCGACCCCGCTGCTGCGGCGGATCGAGCGCGCGCGGTTCTCGACCCTGTCCGGGCGCGGGTCCGTCGCCCAGCACGCCGCCATCACCCGGCACGCGCTGGCCCGCGACGCCGAGACGGCGGGCCGGCTGGCGCGCGAGAACTGGCTGACGCTCGACCCCTTCCTCGACCTCCTCTGAAACCCTTCCCCCGAACTGGAGCCCTCCCGTGCGTCTCGAGCAGTTCCCCCGCCACCCGCTGACGTTCGGCCCCAGCCCCGTGCACCCGATGCCCCGCCTGAGCGCCCACCTGGGCGACGTGCAGGTCTGGGCCAAGCGCGAGGACGTCAACTCCGGTCTCGCCTACGGCGGCAACAAGACCCGCAAGCTCGAGTACCTCCTGCCCGACGCGCTGGCGAAGGGCGCGGACACCCTCGTCTCGATCGGGGGCGTCCAGTCCAACCACACGCGCCAGGTCGCCGCGGTCGCCGCGTCCCTGGGGATGAAGGCCGTCCTCGTGCAGGAGCAGTGGGTCGACTGGCCCGACGCCGTCAACGACCGCGTCGGCAACATCCTGCTGTCGCGGTTGATGGGCGCCGAGGTCCGCCTCGTCGACGAGGGTTTCGGCATCGGGTTCAAGAGCTCGTGGGAGCAGGCGCTGGCCGACGTCGCCGAGCGCGGCGGAACCCCCTACGGCATCCCCGCGGGCGCCTCCGACCACGAGCTCGGCGGCCTGGGCTTCGCGAACTGGGCGTACGAGGTGCAGCGCCAGGAGCAGGAGCTCGGGATCTTCTTCGACACCGTCGTCGTGTGCTCCGTGACGGGGTCCACGCACGCCGGGATGATCGCGGGGTTCGCGGGGCAGGACCGCCCGCGCCGGGTCATCGGCATCGACGCCTCGGCCCGCATCGCCGAGACCCGCGCCCAGGTCGAGCGGATCGCCCGGCGCACGGCCGACCTCATCGACCTCGGCCGCGACCTGCGCGACGACGAGATCACCGTCCTGGAGGGCTGGGCCGGCGACGCCTACGGCATCCCCGTGGCCTCGACGCTCGACGCCATGCGCCTGACCGGCCGGCTCGAGGGCGTCGTCCTCGACCCGGTGTACGAGGGCAAGTCGATGGCGGGGCTGATCGACCTGGTGCAGGACGGGCGGATCCCCGCGGGCTCGACCGTCCTGTACGCCCACCTCGGCGGGCAGCCGGCCCTCAACGCCTACAGCGCCCTCTTCCGCTGACCCGCCGGGGTCAGGACGCGGGCAGGGGCTCGCCGGGGCAGCCGGCCAGGACGTCGGCCATGGCGTCGTGCTCGGCGGGCGTGACCCACAGGCCGTAGGTCCGCTTCACGGCGATCTGGCGCGCGACGTAGGCGCACTCGCCCTCGGGCGGCAGCCACTGCGAGGCGTCGTCGTCGCCCTTCGCGGAGTTCAGCGAGCCGTCGACGGCGAGCAGCTCCCGCGGGTCGTTGGCGAACTCCAGCAGCCGCTGGGCGGAGAACGCCGACGCCCCCGTGCGCCACGCGTCGGAGAGCGCCACGACGTGGTCGACCTGCACCTCGGCGCTCGTGGCCGCGCCGCGGCGGAAGGAGATCACGGCGTCGGAGTAGGGGTCGTCGAGCGTCCCGGTGAGCACCACGCACCCGTCGGCGCGGGTGCGGACGTCGGTGAGGTCGCGGCGCAGGACGTCGTCGCGGGTCCCGCAGCCGTTGCCGTCGACGTCGGCCCAGGCCGGGCCGAAGCGGTCGCGCTGGTAGCCGCGGGAGGAGCCGGCGGGGGCGACCTCGAGCCCGGTGAGGGCGGCGGACGCGCTGCCCCCGGGGGCGGTCGGGCCGGTCTCCCCGCCGGAGCCGCGCAGCAGCACGAGGACCAGCAGGAGCAGGAGCAGCGGGACGAGGATCGCGGCCACGGCGCCGCTGCGTCCGCGCTGCGCCACTGGTCACCCTCCGTCGTCCCGCACGATCCCCCCGACACGACGACAGGGGGTGCGCGACGTGAGTCGCGCACCCCCTGCCGGTGCTCCGTGGAGCTCCCGCCACTGGACTCGAACCAGTAACCTGCCGGTTAACAGCCGGCTGCTCTGCCAATTGAGCTAGGCGGGACCACAGCCGCTCTCACCCGTTCGGGTTCCCTCGGCCACAGCAGGTCAACCGTACCAGCCCGTCCGCGACGCTCGCGTCGCCGACCCGTGGACGGCCGCCCTGCACCTGTCTGTCGGCGCCGGCGACCCGGACCTGAGGTGCCCCGGTCAGGCGCCCTGCGAGCGCTCCTGGAGCGCGCGGCGCAGGGCCTCCAGGCGGAACAGCTCGGTGGAGGCCGCGGCGTACTCCTCGGCCTGCGCCTGCGGGTCCAGGCGCTGCAGGGCGCGGCGGGCCTGGGCCACCGAGCGGGTCGCCGACTGCAGCGCGAGCGCCGCGATCATCGACCGCCCCCAGCGCTCGACCTCGGACTCCGCCGGCACCGGCAGGTCGACCACCGCGAGCTCCTGCACGAGGCCCGCGACGGGGCCGGCGGCGTACTCCAGGACGGTGGAGACCCACGCCGTGCCCGGTGGGGCCTCCAGCGGCCCCCCGGCGGCCGTGACGGCGTCGTGCACGGCCTGGTGGGCCGGCACGGTGAAGGCGCCGTCCTCCAGGGCCGTGAAGTCGGTGGCCACGGCCGAGGGGTGCTGCAGGACGCAGGCCAGGACGTGGCGCTCCAGCCGCGCGACCGGGTCGAGCGGATCGACCCGGGCGCGGGCGGAGGCCTCGCGGCGCTGGGGTGCCCCGGGGCCGCCCTCGCGGCTCCGGCCGCCGTGGCGGCGGACCCGGTCGAGCACGAAGCGCTCGTCGAGGAAGCCCAGCCAGCGGTCGAGGTTGACGGCGTAGCGGTGCTGCAGCCCGACGTCGCGGATGCCCGCGACGATCGGGGCGGCCGCGTCCAGCGCGGCGAGGCGGCCGGCCTCGTTGTCGAGGTCGAAGCGCTCCAGGGTCGAGCGGATCGCGAACTCGAACAGCGGCACGCGCGCGGCGATGAGGGCGGCCACGGCCTGGTCGCCCTGCGCCAGGCGCAGGTCGCAGGGGTCCGCGCCGCCCGGCTCGACCGCGACGTAGGTCTGCGAGGAGAAGCGCTGGTCCAGCTCGAAGGCCTTCAGCGCGGCCTTCTGGCCCGCGGCGTCGCCGTCGAAGGTGAAGACCACCTCGCCGGAGCCGTCGGCGTCGCCGAGCATGCGCCGCACGATGCGCACGTGCTCCTCGCCGAAGGCCGTGCCGCAGGTCGCGACCGCGGTCGTCACCCCGGCCAGGTGGCAGGCCATGACGTCGGTGTAGCCCTCGACGATGACGACCTGCTTGCGGCGGGCGATGTCGCGCTTGGCCAGGTCCAGGCCGTACAGGGCGTGCGTCTTCTTGTAGATCGGCGTCTCGGGGCTGTTCAGGTACTTGGCCTCGATGCGGTCGTCGTCGAAGAGCCGGCGCGCCCCGAAGGCGATCGTCGCGCCGCTGACGTCGCGGATCGGCCACACCAGGCGGCCGCGGAAGCGGTCGTAGAGGCTGCCGCGCTGCGAGCGGGCCGCGAGGCCGGAGGTGATCAGCTCGTCCTCGGTGAAGCCCTTGCCGCGCAGGTGCTTCAGCAGGGCCTCGCCGCTGGAGGGCGCGAAGCCGACGCCGAAGCCGGCGGCCTCGGCCCGCCCGAAGCCGCGCTCGGCGAGGAAGCGCCGCGCGGTGTCGGCCGGGCCCTCGGCCTCCAGCTGCGCGCAGTAGTACTCCTCCGCGACCCGGTGGGCCTCCAGCAGCCGCTGCCGCTGGCCTCCCCCGGCCCCGCTGGGGCGCTGCCCCGCGCGGCCCGCGTCGTCGACGTAGCGCAGCGTGATGCCGACCTGGGAGGCGAGGCGCTCGACGGCCTCGGTGAAGCCCAGGCCGTCGATGCGCTGGACGAACTCGATGACGTCGCCGCCCTCGCCGCAGCCGAAGCAGTGCCAGCGCCCGACGACGGGGCGCACGGTGAAGCTGGGGGTCCGCTCGTCGTGGAAGGGGCACAGGCCCTTGAAGGAGCCGACCCCACCGGGACGCAGCGCGACCTGGGCGCCGACGACCTCCTCGATCTTGACGGTCTCCTTGACCGCCAGGAGGTCGTCGGGGTGGATGCGGCCGGGCACGGGCCCGAGTGTAGGTGGGTCGGCGGCGACCCGGCCGGGTGGCAGGATCGCCCTGTGAACGATCCCGCTGCCAGCCAGCAGACCGGTGCCGCACGCCGCGACGTCACCAGCGACCGGACCTGGGGCTTCCGCACCCGGGCGGTGCACGCCGGTGCCGTCCCGGAGCCCACGACCGGCGCCCGCGCGGTGCCGATCTACCAGACGACGAGCTTCGTCTTCGAGGACGCGGCCGACGCGGCCAACCTCTTCGCGCTGCAGAAGTACGGCAACATCTACAGCCGCATCTCCAACCCCACCGTGGCGGCCCTGGAGGAGCGGATGGCGTCGCTCGAGGGCGGCCTCGGGGCGCTGGCGTGCAGCAGCGGGCAGTCCGCGGAGTTCCTCACCTTCGCCGCCCTCGCGGGCGCGGGCGACCACATCGTCGCCTCCAACAACCTCTACGGCGGCACGGTCACGCAGCTCGACGTCACGCTGCGCCGCTTCGGCGTCGACACCGTCTTCGTCGACCCGGAGCCCGAGGCGGTCGCCGCGGCCATCACGGACAAGACCAAGCTCGTGTTCACCGAGCTCGTCGCCAACCCCTCCACGGTGATCGCCGACATCCGCGCCCTGGCCGACGTCGCGCACGCCGCGGGCGTCCCGCTGGTGGTCGACGCGACCACCGCCACGCCGTACCTGTGCCGCCCCATCGAGCACGGCGCGGACATCGTCATCCACTCCGCGACGAAGTTCCTCGGCGGCCACGGCACCACGCTCGGCGGGATCGTCGTGGACGCCGGGACGTTCCCCTGGGACAACGGCCGGTTCCCGCAGATGACCGAACCCGTCACCAGCTACGGCGGCCTGTCGTGGTGGGGGAACTTCGCCGAGTACGGGTTCCTCACCAAGCTGCGCAGCGAGCAGCTGCGCGACGTCGGCGCGACCCTGTCGCCGCACAGCGCGTTCCTGCTGCTGCTCGGCGTGGAGACGCTGCCGCAGCGCATGCGCGAGCACGTCGCCAACGCCCGTCGGGTCGCCGAGTGGCTCGAGGCGGACGAGCGCGTGAGCTGGGTCCGCTACTCCGGCCTGCCGTCGCACCCGCACCACGACCGCGCGCAGCGGTTCCTGCCCGAGGGCCCGGGGGCGGTGTTCTCCTTCGGCGTCGCGGGCGGTCGCGCCGCGGGCGAGCGGTTCATCGAGGCGTGCCAGCTCTGCTCGCACCTGGCGAACATCGGCGACGCGCGCACCCTCGTGCTGCATCCCGCGAGCACGACCCACCAGCAGCTCAGCCCGGAGCAGCTGGCCTCGGCCGGGGTTCCCGAGGACCTCATCCGGATCAGCGTCGGCCTCGAGGACGTCGACGACGTCCTGTGGGACCTCGACCAAGCCCTCACCGTCGCGACGAAGGGGGCCGGCGCGTGAGCACCACCGACCCCACCGACGTGACCCTGGGCTCCATCGGCGACACGGGAACCGTTGCGGCGCAACCGTCGGCGCCGGTCGCCCCGGCCACGAGCTCCCACGACGCGCCCGTCGACGGCAGCGCGGGCGCGTGGACCGCGCCCCGCCCGGGCGAGCGGCTGCGGATCCTGCGACGCAGCCGCACGGTCGCGATCGTCGGGGCGTCGAACAAGGCCTCGCGCGCCTCGTACTTCGTCTCGACCTACCTGCTCGCGAGCTCCGACTTCGAGGTGTGGTTCGTCAACCCGAACGAGGACACGATCCTCGGCCGGCCCGCGTACCCCTCCCTCGCGGCGCTGCCGGGCGTGCCCGACATCGTCGACGTGTTCCGCCGGCCCGACCAGCTCGGGGCCGTCCTCGACGAGGCGATCGACGTCGGCGCCCACGCCCTGTGGTTGCAGCTCGGCCTCTACGACGAGGACGTCGCCCGCCGCGGGACCGAAGCCGGGCTGGACGTCGTCATGAACCGCTGCCTGAAGATCGAGCACGCGCGCTTCCACGGCGGCCTGCACTTCGCCGGGTTCGACACCGGCGTCATCAGCTCCCGCCGCCGCGGTCGCTGAGGGGCGACTGCTCCGGACGGGCGGGCGCGGGCTCCGCGGACCGGTTCCGGCCCGCGGCGCTCCGTAGCATGGGGACGGTGGAACCGTTCCCCTCCTCCCCGCCCCCCGGCGGCCCGTGGGCTCCCCCGGGCCCGCGCGGCACGGACGGCTTCGCGATCGCCTCGCTCGTCACGGGCCTCGCCGGTCTCGGCGCCGTCCCGCTCGCGCTGGGCCTCGTCGGCCTGCAGCGCACGCGGCGCAGCGGTGCGGCGGGGCACGGCATGGCGGTCGCGGGCGTCGTGCTCGGCGCCGTCAGCCTCGTGGCCGGCCTGGTGCTCGTCGCGGCCTTCGCGGTCGGGGCCGTGGCGGGGATCGCGAACCTGGCCCGGTCGGCCGCATCCCCCGGCTCCTGGGCCGACGACTCCTCCCGCGTGCTCATCGACGACCTCGCCGTGGGCGACTGCCTCGACTACGGCGACCCAGACGACACCGACGCCGTCCTCGGCGTCGACTGCGGGTCGAGCCACGAGGCCGAGGTCGTCGAGGTGGTCACGCTGCCGGGGACGGGCGCCTACCCGGGCGATGACGCGGTGGACTCCGCCGCCGACGCCCAGTGCTCCGACGTGGTGGCCGGCGCCCTCGACGCCGCCGGCGTGGACACCGCCACCGTCGGCTACGACTACTTCCTGCCGCTGCCCACCGCGTGGGACGCGGGCCGCCGCGACGTGGCGTGCCTGGTGACCGGCGGGGACGACGACCTCACCGGCTCGCTCACCACCGGCACGCTCGACGCTCCGGCGGCCGAGGTGCCGTCCGTCTGAGGGCCGTCCGTCAGGGAACCGGGGACCCGCCCCTCCCCGCCGTGATCATGCAGGGATTACCTGCATGATCACGGCAGGGAGTGTCACCTTCGGTCTCGCGGACCCGAGGGTCTGGGCCGCAGGGGTCAGGGCCGCAGCCGGGCGTGCCAGGCGACCGCGGAGACGTCCGTGAGCGAGGCGATCTGGTCGACGACGACGCGCAGCCGGGCCGCGTCGTCGGCCGCCGCGTCGTAGTCCTCGCGGAACGGGGGTTCGAGGTCCTCCGGCGCCCGCTGGAGCAGCCGCTGCAGCAGTTCGCTGAGCAGCTCCCGCTGCCGGGCGTAGAACGGCTGCCGCTCCTGGGTGCTCATGACGAACGTCGCCGCGACGCCCTTGAGGACCGCGACCTCGAGCGCGGTGCCCGCGGGCACGACCACGTCGGCGGCGTAGCGGGTGATCGGCCCGTCGGCGTGGGCCGCGCGCGTCGCGGCCTGCGCCGCACCGGCGAAGCGGCCGATGAGCTGGCTCGTCATGTCCTTCAGCGCCGCGAGGTGCCGCCGGCCGCCGAAGACCTCACCGGGGCGCTCCGCGGCCCAGAACGGCAGGGCGCCGAGGCGCTGGAGCGCGTCCGCCACCTCGTCGTCGCCCACGTCGGGCAGGTACCAGTCGCGGGTGATGGCCGCGACGCGCTGCCGCGTCTCGGGCTGCGCCAGCCACTGCAGGCGCACGTGGCCCGCGACCACGGCGTCCTCGACGTCGTGGACGCTGTAGGCCACGTCGTCGGCGAAGTCCATGACCTGGGCCTCGACGCACGGCCGGTGCCGCGGGGCGCGGTCGCGCAGCCACGTGAACACCTCGAGGTCGTCGGGGTAGGCGCCGAACTTCGCCGTCGGGCGCGGGGCGTCGCCCGGGGCCCACGGGTACTTGGTGGCCGCGTCGAGGCTCGCGCGCGTGAGGTTCAGGCCGACGGGGCGGCCGTCGTCGGCGACCGTCTTGGGTTCCAGCCGCGTCAGCAGCCGCAGCGTCTGCGCGTTGCCCTCGAAGCCGCCGATGTCGGCGGCCATGCCCGCGAGCGCCCGCTCGCCGTTGTGGCCGAACGGCGGGTGCCCCAGGTCGTGCGCGAGGCAGGCGGTGTCGACGACGTCGGGGTCGCAGCCGAGCACCGCGCCGAGCTCCCGGCCCACCTGCGCGACCTCGAGGGAGTGCGTGAGGCGGTTGCGCGTGAAGTCGTCCGTGCCGGGCCCGACGACCTGGGTCTTCGCGGCGAGGCGGCGCAGCGCCGAGGAGTGCAGGACGCGGGCCCGGTCGCGCGCGAACGCGGTGCGCCCGTGGGTCTTCGGGGGTTCCGGCGCCCAGCGCTCGACGTCGGCCGGGGCGTAGCCCGGGTGGTCCGGCTCAGCCACCGGAGACGGCCAGCTCCGCCTGGCGCACGACCTCGAGCGCGGCCCCGGACAGCTCCCGGTCCTCGAGCCAGCCCTCGGGGAGCGCGACGCGCTGCGGGGAACCGGCGCGCCCGCGCGAACCCTCCGCGGCGGCACCCGGGTAGGGCTGGGTGAGGTCCATGGTGGCGATCAGCTCGTCGAGGGCGTCCAGGGTGTCGACGAGCGCGAGGCGGGCGCGCAGGTCCCCGCCGACGGCGTAGCCCTTGAAGTACCAGGCGACGTGCTTGCGGACGTCGCGGCAGCCGCGCAGCTCGTCGCCGAAGTGCTCGCACAGCAGTTCGGCGTGGCGGCGGATGGTGGCGGTGACCACGTCGAGGCCGGGCCGGTGGCGTTCGGGGCGACCGGCGAAACCCGCCTCGAGGTCGGCGAACAGCCAGGGCCGCCCGAGGCAGCCGCGGCCGACGACGACGCCGTCGCAGCCCGTGCGCCGCACCAGCTCCAGCGCGTCCTCGGCGGACCAGACGTCGCCGTTGCCCAGCACGGGGATCGTGGTGACGGCGTCCTTGAGGCGGGCGATCGCCTCCCAGTCGGCCTGGCCGGAGTAGTGCTGCGCGGCGGTGCGGCCGTGCAGCGCGACGGCGGCGACCCCCTCGGCCTCGGCCGCGCGGCCCGCGTCGAGGTAGGTGAGGTGGTCGTCGTCGACGCCCTTGCGCATCTTCACCGTGACGGGGATGCCGGCCTTGGAGGCCTCGCGCACGGCGCCCGCGACGATGGAGCGGAACAGCCCGCCCTTCCAGGGCAGCGCCGCTCCCCCGCCCTTGCGGGTCACCTTGGGCACGGGGCAGCCGAAGTTGAGGTCGACGTGGTCGGCGAGGTCCTCGTCCACGACCATCCGCACGGCCGCGGCGACCGTGACCGGGTCCACGCCGTACAGCTGCAGGCTGCGGGGCTGCTCGTCGGCGTCGAAGGTGACCAGGCGCATCGACTCGGCGCTGCGCTCCACCAGGGCGCGGGACGTGACCATCTCGCTGACGTAGAAGCCCTGGCCGTGCTCGCGGCACAGGCGGCGGAACGCGGAGTTCGTGATGCCCGCCATGGGGGCGAGCACCACGGGGGTCGTCGAGGTGTGCGGGCCGATGCGCAGCGGCGCCACGGCGGGCGCGGGGGTCGCGGTCCCGGCCGTGCGCTGCGGGGTGTCGAGGAGGCTCACCCCCCCATTGTGACGCTCAGACCGAGGGACCTGCCGCACGCGCCTCCCGGACGGCCACGAGCGAGCTGCGCAGCTGCTCGATCCAGTCGCCCTCGTGCTGGGCGACGAGGCGGACCGACCAGGCCAGCGCCTCGGAGCGCGAGCGGGCGATCCCGGCCTCGACGAGGGTGTCCAGCGTGCGCCGCTCGGGCTGGCGCAGGCGCGTCATGACGGGGACGGCGACGGTCGTGAACAGGACGCGGCTCTCCCCGCAGTCCACGCCCCAGGCGATCTTGCGGTCGAAGAGCTCCTCGCCCTCGCGCGCGATGCGGATGCGCTGCTCCCGCGTGTCCTCGCGGAACCGGGTCGCGCGCCCCGCCGCGGCCGCGGCGGCGGCCCCCTCGGAGGCGCCCTCCGCGACGTCGGGGGCCTCGAGGCGACCGACGACCACGATCTCCTCGCGGTCGACGGTCACCTCGGGCTCCCCGGTGAACCACTCGCTCGGCAGGCGGCCGGCGAACCATGCTGCGATGTCATCCATTACGCGATTACACGCTTGTAGCAGTGGTCCGTCAACCCGTTCTGCTCAGGGGAGAGCGGGGGTCAGACGACGTCCGGGGCGCGGACGGCGAGGACGGGGCACGGCGCGTCCAACAGGACGCGCTGGGCGGTGCTGCCGAGCAGGGCCTTGCGCACCGGCGAGCGGCGGTGCAGCCCCACGACGACGAGCTCCGCACCGGCGGTCTCGGCGACGTCGAGGATGACCTCGGCGGCCGAGCCCGAGGCGGCCGAGCGGTGCTCGATGCGGTGCTCGACGCCCTCGGCGGCGAGGCGCTGCTCGACCGCGTCCATGTCGACCTCGTCGGCCGCGGTCGGGCGCGTGAACCCGGCCTCGTCGACGATGTTGACGACGACGACCGCGCACCCGCGCCAGCGCGCCTGGCGGATCGCCTCGGTGACCGCGAGGAAGCCCGTGCGGTCCGGCACGTACCCGACGACGACGCTCACGACGCCTCCGCCACCATCGCCGGCGGCGGCAGGGCCCCCGTCATGATCCCGACGACCTCGTTCATCTCGTGGTCGCCGGGGCGCACGACGGTGGCGCGCCGGCCGAGGCGGTGGATGTGGATGCGGTCGGCCACCTCGAACACCGCGGGCATGTCGTGGCTGATGAGCACCACGGGGATCCCGGTGTCGCGGATGCGGCGGATCAGGTCCAGCACGCCCTTGGACTCGCGCACGCCGAGCGCGGCGGTCGGTTCGTCCATGATGACGACGCGGCGCCCGAAGGCGGCGGCCCGGGCGACGGCCACGGTCTGGCGCTGACCGCCGGAGAGGCTGTCGACGGGCTGCGTGATCGACTGCAGCGTCGTGATGCCGAGCGCGTCCATCTGCTTGCGGGACTGGGCGCGCATCTCCTTGACGTCCAGCATCCGCAGCACGGAACCCAGCGGGCCCTTGCGGCGCAGTTCGCGGCCGAGGAACAGGTTGGTCGCGATGTCCAGGGCCGGCGCCATGGCGAGGTCCTGGTAGACGGTCTCGATGCCGGCGAGCTGCGCGTCGTGCGGGCTCTTGAAGTGCACCTGCTTGCCGTCGAGCAGGACCTCCCCCGCGTCCGGGACGACGTCCCCGGACAGCACCTTGATGAGGCTGGACTTGCCCGCTCCGTTGTCGCCGATGACGGCGAGGATCTCCCCGGCGCGCAGGTCGAAGTCGGCGCCGGCCACGGCGGTGACGTGGCCGTACCGCTTCACGATCCCGCGCGCCTCCAGGACGATGTCGTTCATCGGGCCTTCTTCCGGGTCACGGTGTCGAGCGCCACAGCGGCGATGACGAGGATGCCGGTGACGATGTTCTGGTACAGCGGGTCGATGCCCGCCTGGGTCAGGCCCGACTGCAGCACCAGGACGATGAGCGCGCCCAGGTAGCTGCCGAGGACGGTGCCGCGACCGCCGAAGAGGCTCGTGCCGCCGATGACGACGGCCGTGATGGTGTCGAGGTTCGCCGTGGGGAACGCGTTCGGCGAGGTGGCCGGGCTGCGCCCGAACGCCTGCAGCGCCGCGAGGGCGTAGAGGACACCGGCGAGGACGTACACCGAGATGAGCACTCGCTGGGTGTTGATGCCGGTGCGCTTGGCGGCGAGCTCGTTGTTGCCGACCGCGTAGACGTGACGTCCCCACGCGGTGCGCGTCAGCGCGTAGTGCAGGACGACGACGCTGAGCAGGACGACGATGACGCCGAGGGTGATGCGGAAGTAGCCGAACAGGTAGGTGCCGCTGGACAGGAACGTCAGCGGGCCGCTGTCGACGAGGACCGTCTCCTTCGTGTAGAGCCGCGAGGCCGCCTGCAGGATCGTCAGCAGGCCGAGGGTGACGATGAACGGTGGTAGCCCGAGCCTCGAGACGATGAGGCCGGAGACCATCCCCAGTGCGGCGCAGACCAGGAGCCCGACCGCGAGGGCCGGCAGCTGGAGGCTGAGGCTGTCCGCGGCGATCTTCGCGATGACCAGGGTGCCGAGCACCATGATGGCGCCGTTGGCGAGGTCGATGCCGCCCGTGAGGATGATGATCGTCTGGCCCAGGGCCAGGGTTCCGACGACGACGGACTGCTGGAGGATCAGCGAGAAGTTGTCGGCGCTGAAGAAGTTGTCCGTGAGGACGGAGAACACCAGGCACGCCAGGATCAGCGCGGCGAGGGGTCCGAGGACGGGGTTGCGGAACACGCGGTCGACGATGGTGACGGCGCGGGTTCCCGAGGTGTCGGGCACCTCGGCGGCCTTGGCGCCGGCCTGCTGCAGCTGTTCGGACATGGGTGCCTCTCAGTCGTGTCGCAGGGAGATCAGGACGCCGAGCCCCAGCAGTTCTCCAGGCCCCACGCGGTGTCCTGCGCCTCCAGGCCACCGAGCGGCTTGTCCGTGATGAGCTGGACGCCCGTGTCGATGTAGCCGGAGGCGGGGACGGTCGGCTTGGTGCCGTCCTTGGCGAAGGCGAGCGCGGCCTTGACGCCCTCCTCGGCCATCTTCGACGGGAACTGCATGACGGTGGCGGCGATCTGGCCGTCCTTGACGGCGGTGACGCCGGCGCAGCCGCCGTCGATGGAACCCACGACGACCTGGTCGGTCTTGCCGGCGTTCTTCAGCGCGGTCGCCGCACCGATCGCGGCGGGCTCGTTGATCGTGTAGACGGCGTTGATCTGGTCGTTCTTCTGCAGCAGGTTCTCCATGGCGGTCTGACCCTTGGCCTGGTCGCCGTTGGTGTCCTGCGTGCCCGCGATGTCCGGGCTGCCGTCGGCCAGGCCGATGCCGGTGAGGAACCCGGAGTGGCGCTGGTCGCCCACGGAAACACCGGGCTGCAGGTCGAGCATGGCGAGCACGGGGGTCTTGCCCGCGAGCGCCGCCTTGACGTAGGCGCCCTGCTGCTCGCCGGCCTTGGTGTTGTCGGTCGCCCAGGTCGCGTCGACGCCCTTGTTGCCGTCGGTCTGGGTGTCCAGCGCGGCGACGAAGATGCCCTGCTTCTGGGCCGCCTCCAGCGTGGGCACGATCGCCTTGGAGTCGTTGGGGGTGATGAGGATGGCCTTGACGCCCGAGGCGATGAGGTTCTCCACCGCGGCGACCTGGCTGTCGTTGTCGCCGTCGGCCGTGCCGGCCTTGGCGATGAGCTCGGCCCCGCCGGCCTCGGCGGCCTTCGTGGCGGCGTCGCGCATGGACACGAAGTACGGGTTGGAGTCCGTCTTCGTCACGAGACCGATCTTGATCGTCCCGCCGCTGTCCCCGGAAGAGGTCCCCCCGGTCTTGGTGCTCGAGCACCCGGCCAGCGCGGTCGGCAGCGCGAGCAGGACGGCGGCGGCGGCCAGGGAGCGGGCGGTGCGGGTGGAGACGTTCATGGGGTTCCTCTCGGGGAGCTCACGACCCGCGACCGGTGTCGGCGGCGGCTCGGGCGGGGCGTGGCGGCGGTCTGTGGACGCTGCTAGGCACGGTGGCGCGGGGTGCTGCACCGGACGGTGGGTGCTCCTTCGCGACGGTGTCCGGCGACCGGTGCGGGCTGCTCTGCCTGACCGGGTGCGCCGACTGTAGGGCCGTCACCCACCGTCAGGCAAGCGCTTGTCCGAATCGTGACAAGGCCTTGCGCAAGCGGTTGTCTTCAGGTCACCATCAGTTCCTGTCCGCGGAAGAGGAGAACGTCGATGGCGACGATGGCCGACGTCGCGAGGCTGGCCGGGGTCAACCCCTCGACGGTCTCGCACGTCCTGAACGGCACGCGCAACGTGAGCGGGCCGACCCGGCAGCTCGTCCTGGACGCCATCACGGCGACCGGGTACCGGCCGAACGCGCTGGCGCGCTCCCTGGCGACGTCCAGCACCACGACCCTGGGGCTGGCGAGCCGGTTCGTCTCCAACCCGCACTTCGCCGACCTGGTGCGCGTCATCGAGGCCGAGGCGCGGGCCGCGGGCTACACGCTCGTGCTCGCCGACACCCACGACGAGGCGGGCGAGGAGCTGCGGGCGGTGGGTCAGCTCGTGGACCGCCAGGTGGACGGCGTGCTGCTGGCCCCCTCGGCGGCCGCGGACACCCACGCCCTGCCGTTCCTCGCCGCGAACCGGGTCCCGGTCGTGCTGCTGGACCGGTTCGCGACCGCGGACGTGGACCAGGTGGCGCCGGAGAACACCGAGGCGACGGCCCTGCTGACCGGTCACCTCGCCGACCTCGGGCACCGCCGCATCGCCTTCGTCGCGGGCCTGGACGGGCTGAGCTCCACCACGGAGCGCCGCGCGGGCTACGAGCGCGTCGTGGCGCAGCGGGGCCTGGACGCGGACGCGTCGCTGGTCCTCGCGGGCGACAGCGAGGCGGCCACCGCGCAGCTCGCCGTCGAGGCCGCGTTCAGCCGGCGCGAGCGCCCGACGGCCGTCGTCGTGGGCAACAACGCCATGACGGTGGGGACCCTGCGCGGTCTGCGGACGCTGGGTCTGCGGGTGCCGACCGACGTGGCGCTCGTGGCCTACGACGACCCGGAGTGGGCGGACATCGTCGAACCGCGGCTGACGACGATCGCGCAGGACGTCCCGGGGATGGCGCGGCGCGCGGTCAGCCTCGTGCTGGAGCGGATGGCCGACCCGGCGCTGGCCGCCCGGCGCGAGCGGATCGAGCCGGCGTTCCGGCACCGCACGTCCTGCGGCTGCGCCTGACGCGCTCCCCGCTCACCGGCCGAACCGGCACCTGCGCAGGAGGGCCGACTCGGCACCGGTGACGACCTCGCGCGCGACCTCGCGGCCCAGGACGGGCGCGAGGCAGACGCCGGAGTGCGCCACCACCACGAACAGGCCCGCCACGCCGGGGGCGGGACCCACGATCGGCGCCCCGTCGGCGGGCATCGGCCGCGGCCCGACGGTCGCGGCCTCGAGCCGGAGGTCGTCGGTGCCGCGCAGCGTCGCCCGGATCCGGGCCGCCGTCGCGGTCGCGAGGGCGTCGAGGTGGGCCGGCGACGGGTCGCCGTCGGCGGCGCTGACCAGGAGCGAGCCGTCGCCGTCGGCGCGGACCTCCAGCTCCGGGCACGAGAGGACGGCGCGCAGCCGGCCAGAGGGCGCGCGGGCGGAGGGGGCGCGGAAGCGCAGCAGCGTCGCGGGTGAGGCGGCCACGGGGACGTCGACCCCCGCGGCCGCGCAGAGGACGCGCGTCCCGGCCCCGGCCGCGACGACGACGTGGTCGGCGGCGATCGGTCCGCGGTCGGTGGCCACGCCGAGGACGCGCGCGCCGCCCGGGCTCACGTCCAGCCGGGCCTCCACCCCGGTCAGCAGCCGCGCTCCGCCGGCGACTGCCGCGGCCACGAGGGCGCGGGTGACCGCGCCGGCGTCCACGGCCGCGTCCCCCGGGACGTGCACGGCCGCTTCCGGGGGCCGCCGCAGCGCGGGTTCAAGGGTGCGGACCTCCGCGGCGCCGAGCAGGTCGGCGTCCGCCTCGGGCGGCTCCCCCACCGGGTGGTGCCCGGGCGGCCAGGACAGCGACCCCGACCAGCGCACCCGCACGCCGGGCACCTCCTGCTCGAGCCGGCGCCACTGCGGCAGGACGTGGTCCCGCAGGTCCGCCGCCCCACCGGGCCAGCGGCCGTGCCGGCCGACCCAGCCGAAGGAACTCCCCGTCGCCCCGGCCGCGGGAACGTCCTGCTCGACGATCGTCACGCGGGCGCCGAGGCGCGTCAGCTCGTAGGCGGTCGCAGCACCGACGATCCCTGCGCCGACGACCACCACGTGCGGTCCGTCGCCCGCCGAGGTCACGCGGCCAGCCCGAGTCGCCGGCGCAGGTCCGCCTCGATCCCCGACGCGTACCGCTCGGTGGGCAGCGCCGGGTGACCGAGCACCGGCGGTGGTGAGCTCGCGTACGCGTGCCCGGTGGGGGTGGTCAGGGTGGTGGTTCCGGTGTCGGGGTCCCGGGCGGAGCGGCACCCGGGGAGTTCCTTGGTGTGGTTGCAGGCCTCGCAGAGCCCCTGTCCGTTGTCCGCGGTGGTCGGACCGCCGCGGGCGTGAGGTTCGACGTGGTCGAGGTGGCGGATCAGGGCGTCGCAGAACGGGGTGGCACAGCGCTGATCCCGGGCCCGCAGGAACGCGGCCAGGCCGGCGGGGAAGGTCCGCTGCTTCGACTCGAGGGCGACCAACTGGCTCGTGTCCGGGCTGGTGAACAACCGCCGCACCCACGCCTGACCGGCCTCGGAGGCGGTGGCGAGGAGTTCTCGAGCGATCGAGGCCGGCACCGGACCGTGGCCCGGAACGCTTGCGGACACGTCACCCGCGTCCAGCAGCGTGTCCGTCGGCATCACGAGGTGCACCACGATCGGGACGGGGTCGGTGTGCGGGTCCCGGCCGGTGATCCGACACACGAGGGTGTCGGCCATGACCTGACCGCGGCCTCGCTCGTCACCGGGTTGACGGGTGGCGGCGTGCGTCGAGACGGCCGTCAGCAGAGCCGCGTGGACGGCGACCCCGTCGGCCACCGGCAGCAGCGCGGTCACGTAGGTCATCGTGTCCGGCGCCGGGCGGATCGACACGCACCGCTCGTTGGCCGCCTTCCTCACGCGAGCCACCGCGGACGCCGGGTCGACCTGCTGAGCCAGGGCCCGCGCGGACCCGATCACGGACGCGGCACCGACGCCGGGACGGGAGAACTCTCCAGCGAGAGCATTGTCGACGCGGCTCCGGTCCTCCCGAGCCAGGCACACGGTCGCCTGGACGACCTTGGTGGCGGTCCACTCCTCCACCACCCCCGTTCGCAGCGCCGCCAGCGTTTCCGGCAGGTCATCGACAAGGGCGAGAGCGGCGCCGACGAGACGCCCACCCTGGTGCGGCGACACCCGCCGCGCGGCCGCGACCTGCGGCCCCACCGACCGGCCGCGCTTCACTGCGGGAACTCCGGCCGCCACCTCGTCGGCGCGGACCGAGCGAGACAACTCCGCGGTCGCCTCGGCCTGCACCGCGGCGAGCGCCCGCTTCGCGCGTTCCGCGGCGGCGATCACGTCCACCAGTTCAGCGTCGGAGAGGCCCGCGGAAACGGCGTCGAACAACCCGTCGACCACCTGGTCGAGAGCCGTCGCGCACGTCGTGGACACGTGTTCGATCCTACGGCAATCGGCTTCTCGGTTCAACAGGTTTCCCTGTGCCGCAACGAGAGTCGACTTCTACAGCAGCCAGCCGTTCGCGTCGGCCAGGCGGACGGCCTCGGCGCGGGTGCGGGCACCGGTCTTGCCGATCGCGGCCGAGAGGTGGTTGCGGACCGTCCCCTCACTGAGGCCGACGGCGTGCGCGAGGTCGGCCACCGTGCCGCCCTCCCGCGCGGCGCACAGCACCTGCTGCTCGCGCGCGGTGAGCGGGGAACTGCCCGTCACGAGGCTCTCGGCCGCGAGCGCCGGGTCGACGACGCGCAGGCCGGTGGCGATGCGGCGCACCACGTCGGCCAGCTCGCGGGCCGGGGTGTCCTTGACGACGAAACCCGACGCACCGGCCTCCATGGCGCGGCGCAGGTACCCGGGGCGGCCGAACGTCGTGACGATGCAGACCCGGGTGGCGGGCACGGCCCGGCGCACCGCAGCGGTGGCGGCGATGCCGTCCAGGCCCGGCATCTCGATGTCGAGCAGCGCGACGTCGGGACGGTGCTCGCGGGCCGCGGCGACGACGAGGTCGCCGCGGTCCACCTCGGCGACGACCTCGAGGTCGGGTTCCAGCGACAGCAGGGCCGCGAGGGCGCCCCGCACCAGCGCCTGGTCGTCGGCCAGCAGCAGGCGGATCACGGCTGCCCCACCGCGACCTCCACCCGGAACCCGCCCTCGGCGGAGCGGCCGACCGTCAGCGTCCCGCCCGCGCTGCGCGCGCGGTCGGCCAGGCCGCTCAGCCCGTGCCCGTCGCCCGCACCCGGCCGCGGTCCGGTGCCGTCGTCGCTGACGGCGACCGAGGCGGCGGTGAGCTCGACGCGGCAGTGCCGAGCGCCGGAGTGCCGCACGACGTTCGTGACCCCCTCGCGCACGACCCAGCCGAACAGCTCCGCGAGCTCCCCGGGGACCTCGTCGACGGCGCCCGGCAGGTCCGCCTCGATGCCCGCGGCGGCGAGCGCCTGCCGGGCCCCCGCGAGCTCGGTGGCGAGCGTGACCTCGCGGAAGCCCTCCAGCGCGGCGCGGACGTCGGTCAGCGCGGTGCGCGCCAGACGCTCCACGTCGGCGACCTCGGCGGCCGCGCGCGCCGGGTCGAGGTCCATCAGCCGCCCGGCGAGCTCGGCCTTGAGGGTGATGACCGTCAGGGAGTGCCCGAGCAGGTCGTGCAGGTCGCGGGAGAACCGGCTGCGCTCCTCCGCGACCGCGAGGCGCGCGAGGTCCTGCTGGGCGACGGCGAGCTCGCGCCCGCGGCTGATCATCCGGGAGACGCCGTAGACGGCGACGCTCGCGAGCACCGTGCCGGCCGCCGTCCCGGTGACCCCGCCCCAGCCGGGCACGAGCCGCGCCGCCACCAGCAGTCCGCCGGTGACGAGGACGACGATGACGCCCGCCACGCGCAGGGAGACCGCGAAGGCCGCGTAGGCGCAGACGAACACGAGGGTGTTGGCGGCGGAGGCACCCGCCGCCGGGACCACGGCGGCTCCCAGTGCGAGCAGCAGCGCGATCCCGAACGTGGCCTCGCGCGGCGAGGCGCCCAGCGTGCCCGTCGAGCGGCCCTGCTGCCAGCGCCGCCACAGCAGGACGTAGGCGAGGCCGAACACCACGACGCTCGCGGTGCCCAGCACGGCCAGCGCGCGGTCGGGATTGCCCAGCGCGTCCTCGAACGGCTCGACGAGGAACAGCAGCCAGACCGCGGCGAACACCCACCCGTAGCGCCACCGCGGGAACAGCATCGGCGCGACGGCCGGGGTCTCGACGAGGGACCGGGCCGGCACGGCGGACGGGGCGGGAGCCACGCCAGGACTCTGCCAGAGCACCCGGTCCGCCGGCGGTGCGGCGCTCACACCCGCGCGGTGTCGCGGCGGAACAGCAGCGCGGCACCGACGCTGAAGACGGCCGCCCAGGCGACGACGTTCACGACGCCCCCGAGGACGGACCCGTCGTGGGTCAGCGGGTAGCGGGCGAGGACCCCCACGCCGTAGGCGGGCGTGAACTGGGCGATCCGCTGCATGAGGTGGGGGAAGAGGAAGAGCGGCACGAACAGGCCGCCGAGCATGGCCAGCACCGACATGGCCGCCCCGAGGATCTGCATGGCGTTCTCCGACGGCAGCAGGTAGCCGACGGCGAGCCCGAGCGCGGCGAACACCAGCGACCCGAGCCACGCGACGACACCGCCGACGACCCACGCCCGCGCGGGCATCCGGGCGCCGGAGACCGCCCCGACGACGAACTCGACGGCCACGGGCAGCAGGGCGATCGTCGCGGCCGCCAGGACCTTGGTGACGACGTAGGTGGCCGGGCGCAGCGGGGTGAGGCGCAGCTGCCGGCTCCAGCCGCTGGCCCGCTCGACGGCGACCGAGGCGCCGACGCTCGTGGCAGCCACCATGGCGCCGTACACGCCGAGGCTGATCATCACGTAGGCGCGGCTGGCGGCGTCCTCCTGCCCGACGCCGAAGATGACGTAGAACACGACCGGCATGACGATCGTGGAGACGAGCGTGCGCCGGTTGCGCAGGACGCGGCGCACGTCGAGGCGCAGGTAGGTGGTGTTCAGCGGGGAGCGGGGCACGTCGACCGCGGCGGGGTCCGCGGCGGCGGTGGCGGCGGTGGCGCTGGTGGTGGGCGTCAGGGTGCTCATCGGGGGACCTCGTCCGTGCTCGTGGTGCTCGTCAGGGAGATGAACGCGTCCTCGAGACCGCGCGAGGTGACCTCGAGGTCGTGCGCGGCGGTCTGCGTGAGCAGCCACCGCGCGACCGCGTCGGAGTCGTTGGCCTGCACCAGGACGGTGTCGCCGTGCACGTCGAGCTCGTCGACGCCGGGCATGCCGGCCAGGTCGCCGAGCCGGACGCCGGGCAACGTCGCGCGCACCGTGCGGCCCGTGGACAGCGCCTTGACCTCGGCGGCCGTCCCGTCGGCGACGACGCGGCCGCCCGCCACGAGGACGATCCGGTCGGCGTAGGCGTCGGCCTCCTCGAGGTAGTGCGTCGCGAACAGCACCGTGCGCCCGCGGCGGGCGTCGTCGCGGATGGCCGCCCAGAACGCGCGGCGGCCCTCGACGTCCATGCCCGTCGTGGGTTCGTCCAGCACGAGCAGGCGGGGGTCGGGCAGCAGGGCCATGGCGAAGCGCAGCCGCTGCTGCTGCCCGCCCGAGCACCCGCCGACGCGGCGGCCGGCGATGTCGGCGATCCCCGCGCGGCGCAGCACGACGTCGACGGGCTGGGTGCGGGCGAACAGGCTGGCGGTGAGCTCGACGGTCTCGGCGACGCTGAGGTCCTTCAGCAGCCCGCCGGACTGCATGACGGCGGAGACCCAGCCGTTGGCCACCGCGCCGCGGGGGGTGGTGCCGTACACCGACAGCTCACCGGAGCTGGGTTCGGACAGCCCCAGCACCATGTCGATCGTCGTGGTCTTCCCGGCGCCGTTGGGGCCGAGGAACGCGACGACCTCGCCGGGCTGCACGACGAGGTCGATGCCGTCGACGGCCTGCACGGCGCCGAAGTGCTTCGTGATGCCCGCCAGGTGCAGCGCGGGGACGGTGCCCGCCGGGGCGGCGGGGACGGCGGTGCGCAGCCGGCCCGCGGTCGGGGCGGCGGTCGTGGTGTCCATGCCGACGATCCTGTCGGCGACGGCGGGCCCCGCCCCGGGCCCGCCGTCACGCCGTGACCATGACGGATGTCACGACGGGTGCCCCTCCCGGGAGGGGCACCCGGGGACCTCAGGCGCCGATGAGCCGCGCACCCAGCCAGGACGTGACCTGGGTGAGCCCGACGCGCTCCTGCGCCATGCTGTCGCGCGAGCGGATGGTGACGGCCTCGTCCTCGAGGGTGTCGAAGTCCACCGTGATGCAGAACGGCGTGCCGACCTCGTCGTGGCGGCGGTAGCGGCGCCCGATCGCCCCCGCGTCGTCGAACTCCACGTTCCAGGACCGACGCAGCTCCGCGGCGAGGTCGCGCGCCTTCGGCGAGAGGGACTCGTTGCGCGACAGCGGGAAGACCGCGGCCTTGACCGGGGCGAGGCGGTGGTCCAGGCGCAGGACGGTGCGCTTGTCCACGCCGCCCTTGGTGTTCGGCGCCTCGTCCTCGGAGTAGGCGTCGACGAGGAACGCCATGAGGGAGCGCGTCAGGCCCGCCGCGGGCTCGATCACGTAGGGCGTCCAGCGCTCGCCCTTGGCCTGGTCGAAGTAGGACAGGTCGACGCCGGACTCCTTCGAGTGCGTCGAGAGGTCGTAGTCGGTGCGGTTCGCGACGCCCTCGAGCTCACCCCACTCCGAGCCCTGGAACCCGAAGCGGTACTCGATGTCCACGGTCCGCTTGGAGTAGTGCGACAGCTTCTCGGCCGGGTGCTCGAAGAAGCGCAGGTTGTCCGCCGCGATGCCGAGGTCGGTGTACCAGCGCATGCGCTCGGCCAGCCAGTACTCGTGCCACTCCTCGTCGGTGCCGGGCTCGACGAAGAACTCCATCTCCATCTGCTCGAACTCGCGGGTGCGGAAGATGAAGTTCCCGGGCGTGATCTCGTTGCGGAAGCTCTTGCCGATCTGGCCGATGCCGAACGGCGGCTTCTTGCGCGCGGAGCCCATGACGTTGGCGAAGTTCACGAAGATGCCCTGCGCGGTCTCGGGCCGCAGGTAGTGCAGGCCCTCCTCGTTGTCCACGGGGCCGAGGTAGGTCTTCATCAGCCCCGAGAACTCCCGCGGCTCGGTCCACTGCCCGCGCAGGCCCGTGTCGGGGTCGACGACGTCGGCCAGGCCGTTCTCCGGGGGGTGCCCGTGCTTGGCCTCGTAGGCCTCGATGAGGTGGTCGGCGCGGTAGCGCTTGTGCGTGACCAGGGACTCCACCAGCGGGTCGGTGAAGACGGACACGTGGCCCGAGGCCTCCCAGACGCGGCGCGGGAGGATCACGGAGGAGTCGAGCCCCACGACGTCGTCGCGGGTGGAGACCACGGTGCGCCACCACTGGCGCTTGATGTTCTCCTTCAGCTCGACGCCGAGGGGGCCGTAGTCCCACGCGGACCGGGTGCCGCCGTAGATCTCCCCCGCGGGGAAGACGAACCCCCGGCGCTTGGCGAGGTTGGTGACGGCGTCGAGGCGGGACGCGGACTGCTGTGCCACGGGGGCTCCATCCGGCTGGGTGTCGGCGGTGGGCTCCGCCGGCTGACGGAGCGGGCTCCGAGGCTACGCGCCGGACGGGCCGCCGCTCCCCCGGGTTCTCGCGCGGCGGGCGGCGCGGCGGGGTGCCGTAGAGTCGGCGCGCCGGGACACCACGTCCGGCGCAGGCGAGGAGGGGACGTCCATGACCGCGGTCCAGCGCCGTTCGACCAAGCAGCGCTCGGCGGTCTCGGCCCTGCTCGACGAGGCCGACTCCTTCCTCTCCGCCCAGGACCTGCACGCCCGGCTGCGCGAGCGGGGCGAGGCCGTCGGCCTCGCCACCGTCTACCGGGCCCTGCAGGCGCTGGTCGAGGACGGCGACGTCGACGTGCTGCGCACGGACGACGGGGAGTCGATCTACCGCCGCTGCAGCACGGGCCACCACCACCACCTGGTGTGCCGGCGCTGCGGGCGCACGGTCGAGGTGGAGGGCCCCACCGTGGAGAGCTGGGCGCTCCGCGTCGGCAGCGAGCACGGCTTCACCGCCGTCGAGCACGTCGTGGAGGTCTTCGGCGTCTGCGCCCCGTGCAGCGCCGCGGAGCCCGCCTGAGCACCTGTTCCACCGACCATCCGCTCCCGGCGGGTCGACCCCGACGCGCCGTGACGGACCGCACATGACCGCAACGGCGTGTGACCGGCGATAATCTCGCTGGGCACGCCACCAGACGACACCGGGAGAACACCGTGAACCGCACCGAACTGATCAGCGCCCTCGCAGAGCGCAGCGGCGTGACGCAGTCCGACGCCGACTCCGTCATCAACGCCCTCGGCGACGTCCTCGTCGACGCCGTCGGCCGCGGCGAGGACGTCCGCCTGCCCGGTCTCATGACCGTGGAGCGCGTCGAGCGCGCCGCCCGCACGGGCCGCAACCCCCGCACCGGGGAGACCCTCGAGATCGCCGCCTCCTTCGGCGCGAAGCTCACCCCCGGCTCCAAGCTCAAGGCCGCCGCCAGCGGCAAGGAGTGACCCCCGGCGCGGGGGCGGCGCACGTGCGCCGCTGACCCGCGCCACCCCCGGCCCTCGTCTCCCGCCCCGACAAGGGTGCGCCGCGCGCGGCGCGCCGGGTGGCCCCCGCTTCCCGCGCGGGCCACCGACCCAGCAGACTGCACCGCACCGGCCCCCGGCCGGTGTCAGCAGGTTCGGTTGTGCGACGGCGTCAGCGTCGACCCACGCACCGGCACGGAGGCGAGGGCCAGCACCACATGACGACCCAGGACCACACGAGGACCCAGGACCCTTCGGCGCGTCTCGACGGGGACGGACCGTCCCTGGACGCGTCCCTGGACGGGGTCTCCTCCGACGCGGGCCACGCCGCCCTGCGCGCCTCGGTGCGCCGCCTCGGCGAGCTGCTGGGCGAGTCGCTGACGCGGCACGAGGGCCCCGAGCTGCTGGAGCTCGTCGAGCGGGTGCGCGCCCTGGCCCGCCAGCACGACGACGGCCGCGACCTCGCGCAGCTGCTGTCCGGCGTCGACGACGCCACGGCGATCGTCCTGGCCCGGGCCTTCACGGCCTACTTCCAGCTCGCCAACGCCTCGGAGCAGCTGCACCGCGGCCTGGAGCTGTCCCGCCAGAGCGGCGGCGGCCTGCCGGCCGTCCTGGAGCGGCTCGAGGCGGCCGTCGCGGCCGGTGACCTCGACCGCGACGAGGCGCTGCGCATCGTGGCCCGCCTGCAGCTGCGGCCCGTCTTCACGGCCCACCCCACCGAGTCCAGCCGGCGCTCCGTGCTCGTCCTGCTCCTGCGGCTCACGGGCGTCATCGAGGCGCTCGAGGACCCGCAGCAGAGCCCGGCCGACGCGGCCCGCAGCCGCCGCCGCCTCGCCGAGCACGTCGACCTGCTGTGGCAGACCGACGAGCTGCGCGTCGAGCGCCCCCGGCCCGCCGACGAGGCCCGCTCGGCCCTGCACTACCTGCGCTCGCTCGCGACCGACGTGCTGCCCGACCTGCTCGAGGACCTCGAGGTCGGCCTTGCCGGCATCGGCCTCGTGCCCGACGCGGAGGCCGGACCGGGGACGCAGCTGCGCCCGCTGCGCTTCGGCAGCTGGGTCGGCGGCGACCGCGACGGCAACCCCAACGTCACGCCCGAGGTCACGCTCGAGGTGCTGCAGCTGCAGCACGAGACGGCGCTGGACCTGCTGGCCTCGCAGGTGCGGGTGCTGCGCACCGAGCTCGCGTCCTCCACGAAGATCGTCGCCGTCACCCCCGAGCTCGCGGCCTCCCTCGCCGCCGACGCCGAGGCCCTGCCCCAGGTGGCCAGCGACCGCGCCCGCATCAACGGCGAGGAGCCCTACCGCTTCAAGCTCTCCTACGTCCTGGCCAAGCTCGAGGGCACCCGGGCGCGGCTGCGCGCCGGGTCCGAGCACGTCGACGGGCACGACTACGCCGGCGCCGACGAGCTCGTGGCCGAGCTGCAGCTCATCGCCGACTCGCTGCGCGCCGGCGACGGCGACCTCGCGGCCGACGGCACCGTGACCCGCCTCGTCCGCGTCGTGCGCGCCATCGGCTTCGGCCTGGCCACCCTCGACGTGCGCGAGCACGCCGAGAAGCACCACGCGGCGCTGGCGGCGATCTACGACCGCCTCGACGAGCTGGACACCCCCTACGCGGAGCTGGACCGGCCCGCGCGCCGGGCGCTGCTGTCGAAGGAGCTCACGGGCCACCGCCCGCTCATCGGCGCCGCGGCGCGCACCCTCACCGGGACGCCGGCGCAGGTCGTGCAGCTGTTCACGACCATCCGCACGGCGCTGGACCGCTACGGCGACGACGCCATCGAGACCTACATCGTCTCGATGACCCAGGGCATCGACGACCTGTTCGCGGTCGTCGTCCTCGCCCGCGAGGTGGGCCTGGTCGACCTCGCGGAGGGCTCGGGCGCGGGCGCCGACGTGGCGCGCATCGGCTTCGCGCCGCTGTTCGAGACCGTCACCGAGCTGGAGGCCGCGGAGGAGCTGCTCGAGGGCCTGCTCTCGGACCCCTCCTACCGCCGCGTCGTCGCCGCCCGCGGCGACGTGCAGGAGATCATGCTCGGCTACTCCGACTCCTCCAAGGACGCCGGGATCGCCGCGTCGCGCTGGCAGATCCACCGCGCCCAGCGCGCCCTGCGCGACGTCGCCCGCCGCCACGGCGTGGTGCTGCGGCTGTTCCACGGCCGCGGCGGCTCGGTCGGGCGCGGGGGCGGCCCCACGGGCGAGGCGATCCTCGCTCAGCCCTACGGCACGCTCGACGGGCCCATCAAGGTCACCGAGCAGGGCGAGGTCATCTCCGACAAGTACGTGCAGCCGCGTCTGGCGCGGCACAACCTCGAGGTCGCGGTGTCTGCGGCGCTGGAGGCCTCGACGCTGCACCGCACGTCGCTGCAGCCGCGCTCGGTCATCGACCGCTGGGACACGACGATGGACCTCGTCGCCGCCAAGGGCCAGGAGGCCTACCGCGGGCTCGTCGGCGACCCGGGGCTGGTGCCGTTCTTCCTCACCGCCACCCCCGTGGAGGAGCTCGGCAACCTCAACATCGGCTCCCGGCCCTCCCGCCGCCCGGGCGGCCCGGGCGGGCTCGCCGACCTGCGGGCCATCCCGTGGGTGTTCGGCTGGACCCAGAGCCGCATCAACGTGCCCGGCTGGTTCGGGGTGGGTTCGGGGCTGGCCGCGGCGCGCGAGGCGGGCCGCGCGGACACCCTCGCGGAGATGTTCCAGAAGTGGAACTTCTTCCGCAGCTTCATGTCCAACGTGCAGATGACGCTCGCGAAGACCGACCTCGGCATCGCCGCGCACTACGTCGAGGAGCTCGTCGGCCCGGACGACCGCGCGCCGTTCGAGGTCATCCGCGCCGAGCACGCCCGCACCGTCGAGCAGGTCCTGCTCCTCACGGGCCAGGACGAGCTGCTGCAGGGCGCGCCCGTCCTCAAGCGGACCCTCGAGCTGCGCGACGCCTACCTGGCGCCCCTGCACGCGCTGCAGGTCACGCTGCTCGGGCGCTCCCGCGCGGCCGGCGACCAGCCCGACCCGGCGCTGCGCCGGGCGCTGCTGCTGACCATCAACGGCATCGCCGCGGGGATGCGCAACACCGGCTGAGCCGCTGCCGCGCAGCCGTTGTCACGGCCAGGACGGTGGGGCGGCGCCGGGGGTCACGCGGGAGGTTCCCGCGGGGCGTCCGGCGCCGTCGGCGCGTCGCGGGCCGCGCCGTAGCGGCGGTCGCGCTGGGCGTAGGTCTCGATGGCCGCCCAGAGCGAGCGCCGGTCCACGTCGGGCCACAGCACGTCGGAGAACACCATCTCCGCGTAGGCGGACTGCCACAGCAGGAAGTTCGACGTCCGCTGCTCCCCCGACGAGCGCCAGAACAGGTCGACGTCCGGCATGTCGGGTTCGTCGAGGTGGCGGGCGACGGTCTTCTCGGTGATCTTCGCGGGGTCGAGCGTCCCCGCCCGCACCTGCTCCGCGATGGAGCGCACGGCGTCGGCGATCTCGGCCCGGCCGCCGTAGTTCACGCACATCGTGAGGGTCAGGACGTCGTTGTCCCTCGTCATCTCCTCCGCGGCCTCCAGCTCGTCGACCACGCTGCGCCACAGGCGGGGACGGCGCCCCGCCCAGCGGACGCGGACCCCCCAGCGGTGCATCTCGTCGCGGCGGCGGCGGATCACGTCGCGGTTGAACCCCATGAGGAAGCGGACCTCGTCGGGGCTGCGCTTCCAGTTCTCCGTGGAGAACGCGTACGCCGACAGGTGCTTCACGCCGACCTCGATGCCGCCCGCGACGACGTCCAGCAGCGACGCCTCGCCGCGCTGGTGCCCCTCGTTGCGGGTCAGGCCCCGGGAGTTCGCCCAGCGGCCGTTGCCGTCCATGACGACCGCGACGTGGTGCGGGACGAGCTCGGGCGGCAGCTGCGGCGGCCGGGCGCCGGACGGGTGCGGCGGCGGCGGTTCGACCGCGACGCGCTCGGGGGCGGGCGCGGGGCGCCGTCGGCCGAAGCCCGTCCGGCGGGCAGGGGTGTCCACGGCGCTCAGCCTTCCACGCGCGAGCCCGCCGTCACGACCGCGGCTCAGACCCGTTCGACGTGGCGCAGCGAGCGGATGCCGCGCTCGAGGTGCCACTGCAGGTAGGCCGCGACGAGCCCGCTGCCCTCCTTGCGGCAGCGCGCGTCGGCCTGCTCGGCGACGTCCCAGTCCCCGCTGAGCAGGGCCGCGAGCATCTGCAGGGTTCGCGGGTCGGGCGCCGCGCAGCCCGGCGGGCGGCAGGACGGGCAGACGGCCCCGCCGACGGCCACGGCGAAGGCGCGGTGCGGGCCGGGCGCCCCGCAGCGGGCGCAGTCCACGAAGCTCGCCGCGTACCCGGCGATCGCGAGCGAGCGCAGCAGGAACGCGTCGAGGACCATGGTCGACTCGTGCTCGCGGCGCGTGAGCGTGCGCAGGGCGCCGACGAGCAGCAGGTACTGCTGGGTGGCGGACTCCCCCTCGACCTCGGTGAAGCGCTCGGCGGTCTCCAGCAGCGCGTGCCCCGCGGTGTAGAGCGCGTAGTCGGCGGCGATGACCTGGCCGTAGGGGGCGAGGACCTCGACCTGCGTGACGATGTCCAGCGACCGGCCGCGGTGCAGCTGCACGTCGACGGTCGTGAAGGGCTCCAGTCGGGCGCCGAAGCGCGAGGACGTGCGCCGCACGCCCTTGGCCACGGCCCGGACCCGGCCGCCGTGGCGCGTCAGGAGCGTGATGATCCGGTCGGCCTCACCGAGCTTCGCGGTGCGCAGGACGACCGCCTCGTCGCGGTAGCTCCTCGACCCCCCGATGCTCGGTTCCCTGCCCATGCCCTCAGGCTCGCACAGCCCGGTCCCGCCCCGCGCGCTTGGCCGCCGCGCAGGCCGCGTCGGCAGCTGAGAGCGCCTCCGCCGCAGGCGCCGGGCCGCTCACCCCGATCGAGGCCGTGAGCTTCAGGCCCCGGGAGAGGTCCGACCACGGCTCCTCGCGCACGGCCTCCAGCAGCCGCTCCGCGACCGTCATCGGGTCCACGCCCTCGTCCGTGCCGCCGGCCGGCGCCTCGGCGGGCAGCAGGACGACGAACTCGTCGCCGCCGTAGCGGATGACGACGTCCTCGCCGCGGCAGCGCTGGACCAGCAGCTTGGAGAAGCGGCGCAGGACGTCGTCGCCGACCTCGTGGCTCTGCTCGTCGTTGACCAGCTTGAAGCGGTCGAGCGCGACGAACACGGCGCTGAAGCGGCGGTCGGGGCGCTCCAGCACCTGCTGCAGGCGCCGCCGGTTGCCGAGGCCCGTGACCGGGTCCTCCAGCGCGGCCCGCCCGAGGCGGTCGCTCTCCTGGGCCATCTGCCGCAGCCGGATGCGGTCCTGCAGCGACTCGAACCGGCTCTCGCGGTCCTCCCACAGCCGGGCGAGGGCCGTGCGGACCAGGGTCTGCAGGGGCGCGACGGCCGTGTGCGGGCCCTGCTCGCGCACGGCGTTGCGGCCCTGCGCCGACAGGGCCGTGAGCCCCCAGACGTCGAGCTGGGTCGTGGAGGAGCTGCGCACGACGTCGGCCAGCAGCGGCCCCGCGGCCGAGAACGCCCCGCGCTGGCCCAGCACGAGCGCCAGGCCGATCCGGGCGATCTGCGTCTCCGCCAGCTCCTCGCGCAGGCGGAAGGCGGCCATCGCGGGCCGCAGCCGCGCCTCGGCGAGGTCGAGGTCGCCGGCGCGCTGCAGCACGTAGCCCTCGATGACCTCCGCGCGCGCGAGCATCTCCGGGTAGCCCACGTCGAGGGCCAGCGCGCGCATCCGCGCCGCCCGCTCGAGCGCGACGACGTAGTGCGGGCGCGCCTCGTCCGCGCGCCCGACGATCTCGAGCATCGCGCCCCAGGAGACCTGCAGGACCGCGGCCTCCTGCGCGACGTTGAGCCGCACGCTCGCCGACGGGTAGGCCGCCTCGAGCATCTGCAGCATCAGCTCGTCGGCGGGCTCGTACAGCGCCAGCGCCCGCAGGGCCAGGGCGACCGACATGGTGGCCGAGAGGTGGCTGTAGTCACCCGTGGGGTGACGGGCCACGATCATGCGGCCCTCGGCGAGGTGGTCCATCGCCAGGGCGGTCATGCCCAGGTCGACGCGCGCCTCGGCGAGCAGGGCCAGCGCCTTCGCGCGCCACAGCGGGTCGGCGTCCGGGCCCAGCCGGCGCAGCAGGTGCCCGGCCTCCTCGCTCGCCTCGCTCCAGCGGCCGAGCTGGTGCAGGGCCACCCCGCAGACGAACTGCAGGTAGCGGGCGGTGCGCTCGTCCCCGGCCGCCTCGACGAGCACGAGGCCCTCGCGAGCCGCGGTGACGGCCCGCTCCCCGTAGCCGTCGAGGTAGAGCCGGTGGGCCCACTCCGCCAGCGCGTCGAAGGGCCCGAAGGAGCTCAGGGGCTCCAGGGCCCCTTCGCCTGCCGCCACTGGGATCAGGACTCCCTCCGGGACATCACCCGCGTCGGCACGGGCTGTGATCGGTCGATGACAGAAGCATCCTCCCGCACACTCTCACGGGCGACGAGCCCCTGACAGCCGATCACGGCGACTGCCCGCCCGTGCCGACGCGACGGGCCTCAGCGCAGGGCGCGGTTGACCGCCGAGACGATGGCCTTCAGCGACGCCGTGGTGATGTTGGGGTCGACCCCGACGCCCCACAGCACGCGGTCCTCGACGGCGCACTCGACGTAGGCGGCGGCGCGCGCGTCGCCACCGGCCGAGAGCGCGTGCTCGGCGTAGTCCAGGACGCGCACGTCCACGCCGTCCAGCGAGGCCAGCGCCGCGCAGAAGGCGGCGATCGGGCCGTTGCCGGTGCCGTGCACCGTCACAGGGCGGCCCGCGTCCAGGAGCGTCACCTCGAGGGCGTCGGCCCCGTCGACCTCGCTGACCGAGCGCGTCGAGCGCAGCGCGAAGCGGCCCCAGTCCGGGGTGCCGCTGGGCGAGGGCAGGTACTCGTCGGTGAAGATCGAGAAGATCTCCGCGCCGGAGACCTCGCCGCCCGCGGCGTCGGTGCGCTCCTGCACCACGCGGCTGAACTCGATCTGCAGCCGGCGCGGCAGGTCGAGCTGGTGCTCGCTCTTCAGCAGGTACGCGACCCCGCCCTTGCCGGACTGGCTGTTGACCCGGATGACGGCCTCGTAGGTGCGGCCCACGTCGCGCGGGTCGATGGGCAGGTACGGCACCGCCCAGGGGATCTCGTCGACCGTGACGCCCGCGGCCGCGGCGTCGCGCTCCATGACCTCGAGGCCCTTCTTGATGGCGTCCTGGTGGGAGCCGGAGAACGCCGTGTAGACGAGGTCGCCGCCGTAGGGGTGGCGCTCGGCCACCGGCAGCTGGTTGCAGTGCTCGACCGTGCGGCGGATGCCGTCGATGTCGGAGAAGTCGATCTGCGGGTCGATGCCCTGGCTGAACAGGTTCAGGCCCAGGGTGACCAGGCAGACGTTGCCGGTGCGCTCGCCGTTGCCGAACAGGCAGCCCTCGATGCGGTCGGCGCCGGCCTGGTAGCCGAGCTCGGCCGCGGCCACCGCGGTGCCGCGGTCGTTGTGCGGGTGCAGGGAGAGGATGACGTTCTCGCGGTGCGCCAGGTTCCTCGACATCCACTCGATCGAGTCGGCGTAGACGTTGGGCGTCGCCATCTCCACCGTCGCGGGCAGGTTCACGATGACCTTGCGCTCGGGGGTCGGCTCGAACACCTCGACCACGGCGTTGCAGATGCGCAGCGCGAACTCCAGCTCGGTGCCCGTGTAGGACTCCGGGGAGTACTCGTAGGAGACCGCCGTCTCTGGGATCGACTCCTCGAACTTCCGGCACAGCCGGGCGCCCTGCAGGGCCAGGTCGACGATGCCGTCCTCGTCGGAGGCGAAGACCACGCGCCGCTGCAGCACCGAGGTGGAGTTGTAGAGGTGGACGATCGCCTGCTTCGCGCCGCGCAGCGACTCGTAGGTGCGCTCGATGAGGTGCTCGCGGGCCTGGGTCAGGACCTGGATGCGCACGTCGTCCGGGATCAGGCCGTCCTCGATCAGCGTGCGGACGAAGTCGAAGTCCGTCTGGCTGGCCGAGGGGAACCCGACCTCGATCTCCTTGTAGCCCATGTCGACGAGCAGCTGGAACATGCGCAGCTTGCGCTCGGAGTTCATCGGGTCGATCAGCGCCTGGTTGCCGTCGCGCAGGTCGACGGCGCACCAGCGGGGGGCGGTCTCCATGCGGCGGTCGGGCCACGTCCGGTCCGGCAGGTCGACGGCGATCTGCTCGTGGAACGGGACGTACTTCGCGATCGGCATCGCGGAGGGGGTCTGGGTGTTCTGCACGGTCTTCATCTCCTGGTGCGGGGGCCTCGAGCGGTGTCGGCCGGCGCGCACGACGAGGTCCCGCGGCAGGGAGACCGGCCTAGCAGGCCCCGCCGCGGCAGCGAAGGAGGAGGCTCGCCGCTCGGATCACGTGGTCACCCTACGCGCCGGGCGGGGAGGGCGTCCACGTGAGGCGGCGGCGAGCCTCCTCCGGTGCTGCTGGTCCTGCGGGTGGTGGCGGTGGTGCCGCCGGCGGGTGCTGCGGGTGTCAGGTGCGCGGGTTCAGCTGCTCCGGGTCGCCGTCGGGGTCCGCGTCGCCGGCGGCGGTGTCGGCGGCGACACCGTCCTCGCTCTCCACGCCGCGCTCGTCGCGCGGGTTGAGCTGGCCCGGGTCGCCGTCGGGGTCCTGCTCGGTCGTCGTGTCGGTGCTCTCGTTCGGGGCGTCGGTCATGGGCCCACCCTGTACCCGCTGCCCCGTGCGCGCCGCCCGAGGGGCAGGCTGTGGCCCGTGCAGTGGGACCCGACGCAGTACGCGCGCTTCGCCGACGACCGCAGCCGGCCCTTCCACGACCTGCTGGCCCGGGTGGGGGCGGACGCCCCGCGGGAGGTCCTCGACGTCGGCTGCGGCAGCGGGGAGCTCACGGCGACGCTGGCGCGGCGCTGGCCGGGCGCCCGCGTGCGCGGCGTCGACTCCTCCCCCGAGATGGTCGCCCGCGCGCCCCGCGACGCCGGCGTGGAGTTCTCCGCGGGGCGGGCCGAGGAGGTCGACGCCCGGGGCACCGACGTGCTGGTGAGCAACGCGGTCCTGCAGTGGGTGCCGGGCCACGAGCAGCTGCTGGCGCGCTGGGCCGGCGAGCTGGCGCCCGGCGGCTGGCTGGCGGTGCAGGTGCCGAGCTCCTTCGCGGCGCCGTCGCACCGGCTGATGCGCGAACTGGCCGCGTCGCCGCAGTGGGCGGACGCCCTGGCCGGGGTCCTGCGCGGCGACGACCCCGTCGCCTCCCCGCCGGCCTACCTGGAGCTGCTGGCCGGCGCGGGTCTCGAGGCCGACGTCTGGCAGACGGAGTACCAGCACGTCCTGCAGGGCGAGGACGCCGTCCTGGAGTGGTTGCGGGGCACGGGACTGCGCCCCGTGCTGGGGGCGTTGGACGACGCGGACGCGGCGGCGTTCACCGCGCAGTACCGCGCCCTGCTGCGCGAGGCCTACCCCCCGCGCCCCTGGGGCACGCCCTTCCCGTTCCTGCGGACGTTCCTCGTCGCCCGCCGGCCCTGAACCTCCGCAGGATCCTGATCCCGCGGCGGTCCGCCCTCAGCTGCGGTTGCGGGCGATCCGGCGCTCGACCAGGGAGAGCACCACGTCGGACAGCTTGCCCAGCAGCGCGAGCAGCAGGATGGCCAGGAGCAGCTGGTCGGTGAGGCCCTGGTTCTGCCCGTTCGTCATCTGGAACCCCAGGCCGACCGAGGAGGAGATGATCTCCGCCGCGACCAGGAACAGCCAGCTCTGGGCGAGGCCCAGGCGCAGCCCGGACAGCAGCGACGGCGCGGTGGCGGGCAGCAGGATCTCGGTGAACAGCCCGATGCCCCGGCGGCCGTAGGCGCGACCCACCTCGACCAGGGCGGGGTCGAGGTGGCGCAGCGCCGAGAACACCGTCGTGTAGACGGGGAAGAACGCGCCGATCGCGATCAGCACGATCTTCGGCGGTTCGCCGAGCCCGATCCACAGGCCCAGCAGCGGGACCCACGCCAGGGACGGGACGGCGCGCACGGCACCCAGCGTCGGCGACAGCATCCGGTCGAGCGTGCGCGACAACCCGGTCAGCCCGCCCAGCAGGACCCCGAGCGACGCCCCGATCGCGAACCCGATCAGCACGCGCTGCACGCTGATCGCGATGTTCGTCTGCAGCGTGCCGTTCAGCCACAGCCGCCGGGCGGCGTCCAGGACGGTCAGCGGGGGCGGCAGCTGGTAGGCGGAGAAGATCCCCAGCGTGGAGGACAGCTGCCACGCGACGAGCAGGAGCAGGGGCACGACGGCCCCGAGCAGCCACGACCCGCCGCGCGGCCGGCGGCGCGCGGCCGGCACCCCCACCGCGGCGGGCGCCGGGCGCGTGGCCGAGCTCACGCGGCGGCCTCGTCGGCGAAGCTCGGCTCGAGCAGCCCGTCGAGCGCCTTGCTGACGACGTCCTCTGAGGAGGCCCCGCCGATCTGCACCATCAGCGGGATGATCCCGGTGAGCACGGTGCGCTGCGCGTCGCCGGGGGCGAGGTCGCCGTCGAGGCGGGTGCGCTCCAGCACCAGCGCGGCCACCTCGGGCGACAGCTGCGCGGCCTCGGCGTAGAGGGCCGCGAAGTCCGCGGAGTTCGCGAGCGCCCAGGTGCGGGCCTGCGCGTAGGCGTCGACGACCTGCTGCGCGAGCTCCGGGGACTTCTCGAGGAAGTCCTCGCGGGCGTTGAGCATCCCGTAGGTGTTGAAGTCGACGTTGCGGTACAGCAGCGTCGAGCCGGCCTGCAGCTGCGAACCGGCCATGTTCGGGTCCAGCCCCGCCCACGCGTCGACGTCCCCGCGCTCCAGCGCCGCGCGGCCGTCGGCGTGCTGCAGGTTGAGGATCTCCACGTCGCCCGCCGCGACCCCCGCCTGGGCCAGCGCCTGCTGCAGGAAGAAGTACGGGTCGGTGCCCGTGGTGGCGGCGATCTTCTTGCCGCGCAGCGACGGCACGTCCTCGACCGGGGAGTCCTTGCCGACGACGAGGGCGGTCCACTCCGGCTGGGAGTAGACGGCGATGCTCTTCACGGGCGAGCCGTTGGCGCGCGCCTGCAGCACGGCGGAACCGGCCGTGGACGCGACGTCGAGGTTGGCGTTGCGCAGGAACTCGTTGGCCTTGTTGCTGCCCGCGGACTGCTCCCACTGCACGGTCAGGCCGGCGTCCTCGAGGATCTTCTGCTGCTTCACCACGAGGCTCAGCGGGTTGTAGAGCGCGAAGTCCAGGCGCACGGTGCCGCCGGCCGAGGCGCCCGAGGAGCTCGCGGCCGCGGCGGGCGCGGTGCCCGAGGAGCTCTCCCCCTGCACGCAGCCGGTCGCCGTGAGGGCGAGACCGCCGAGGACGGCGCCGAGGACGCCCCGGCGGCCGATCGTCGCGGAGCCGATCGTCGCGGGGCGGGTGGGGGTGGGGCGCAGGGACACGGGTTCTCCAGGGGTGACGCGCGGGGGCGCGGAGCGGGGGTGGTGCGGCACAGGGGGTCGAGCGGGGTGGTGCAGGGGGCGGGCCGGGGTGCGGCCCGCCGCGGGGTCAGCGGCGCTGCGCGCGGGGGACGCCGAGCAGGTCGAGCAGGTCGACGCGCAGGGCGGCGAGGTCGGCGTCGGCGCGGTCGCGGGGCCGGGGGGCCTCGACGTGCACGTCCCGGACCACGCGGGCCCCGGCGCCCTCCTCGGGCACCCCGAGAACGACGACCCGGTCGGCCAGGTGCAGGGCCTCGTCGACGTCGTGGGTGACGAGCAGGACGGTGGCCCCGGTGCCGCGCTGGACGTCGTCGAGGAGGTCCTGCATCCGCAGCCGGGTGAGGGCGTCGAGCGCGGCGAACGGCTCGTCGAGCAGGAGCACGCCGGGGCGCCGCACGAGCGCGCGGGCCAGGGCGGTGCGCTGCGCCATGCCGCCGGAGACCCGGCGCGGGCGGTGCCCCGCGAAGCCCTCGAGGCCCACGGTCTCCAGCCAGCGCAGCACCTCGGCGCGGCCCTCGGCGCGCGGGGTCCCCGGGGGCAGGCCCAGGGCGACGTTGCCGGCGAGGTCGCGCCAGGGCAGCAGCCGGGGTTCCTGGAAGACGACGGCCGCGCGGCCGGAGACCCCGCGCACGGGCGTGCCGGCCACCTCGACGGCTCCGGACGTGGGGCGGTCGAGGCCCGCGACCATCCGCAGGAGCGTCGACTTGCCGCAGCCGGAGGCGCCGAGGAGGGCGACGGTGCTGCCCGCCGCGACGTCGAGGTCGACGGCGTCCAGGACGCGGTGGGAGCCCGAGGCGGTGGGGAACTCCCGGCCGACCCCGCGCAGGGTGACCGCGGCGGCGCTGATCCCCGTCGGGGCGCCCGGCGCGGCGCCCACGGGGGACGTCGCCCGGGAGGGCTGGGGCAGGGTCAAGCGGTCAGCGGGTACGGCGGGCACAGCTCCTCCATCGGTCCTGGCGTGAGCACCGTCCGCGAGGGGTCCCGTGCGGGGTCCCAAGGAGGTTGCTGCGGCGTCGTCGAGCCAGGTCTCTCGGCCGCTCTGGATGGTTGCCCCATCAAAGGCGAGGCCCCGGCGGCTGTCAAACCGTGGGGGGGCCGTCCAGGGGTGCCCGGCCGACGACGCGGCCGGTGGCGTCCAGGCGCAGCACCTCGCCGTGGCGCAGGAGGACCGCGGTGCTCGTGCCGCCCGCCGCGACCTCGGCCGCGAACCGGCGCCCCGGCTCGACGAAGCGGTCGCCCATGGTGCGGCCCAGCGCGACGGGGTGCAGCGTCCCCCAGTGCACGGGCACGGCCAGGCCGGGGCGCACGCGGGTGACGAGGTCGGCGGCCTGCCGCGGGTCCAGGTGGTGGGGGCCGAGGGTGTGGCCCCAGCCGCCGACGGGCACGAGCGCGACGTCCGGCGCGCGGCCGCCCGCAGCCAGGACCGCGGTGTCGCCGGGGAACTCGCCGGTGTCCCCCACGGCCCACAGCAGCAGGTCGTCCGGGTCCCGCCCGGGCAGCGCGCCGGGCACCCGGAGGAGGTGGCCGACGGCCTCGCCGTGCGGGGGCGCGCCGTCCAGCCCGCCGAGCGTGCGGTGCCCCGCGTGGTGAGCGGGCAGCGCCGTCACGACGACGTCGACGTGGCCGCCAACGCTGCGCCGCAGCGGCAGCGTGCGCTGCTCGCCCACCGCGACCTCCACGACGGTGCTCGGGCCGCGGCCCAGCCGGCGCTGCAGCCACGGACCCGCGCCGGGGGGCGCCACGACCCAGTCGGCGCGCAGCCGCCGCAGCGAGGGCAGGTCGCAGTGGTCGTGGTGCAGGTGGGAGACCAGCGCCAGCTGGCAGCCCGCGGAGTCCTCCCGCGGGGACAGCGGCGGCCGGCGCCGCAGGTGGGCGAGGCCCTTGCGCAGCACCGGGTCGGTGACGATCCGGACGCCCGCGGCGTCCAGGGTGGCGGTCGAGTGCCCCAGCCAGCGCAGCACGGCGCTCACGTCGCCTCCACCCCTCCGGTCGCCTGCGGGCTGCCTGCCCGGCGCACGCCCGCGGTGCGCATCCAGCGCACCAGCTGGTCGTGCACGGCCTCGGCGCCCACGAGGACCTCCTCGCCGGGCACGCTGCGGTCGAGCAGGTCGGCGTCGACGGCCCACGCCGCCGGGTGCACCAGCACGGCGTCGTTCTGCCAGCCGCCCAGGCCGCCGTGGGAGCCGACCTGCTCCTCAAAGGCGTGCACCTCGCCCGTGGCCGCGTCGATGGAGGAGTGCACCAGCAGCGCGGGCGCGGTGGAGAACTCCAGCACGCGGCGCACCTCCCCCGCGGCCCGCGGGCCCGCCACCGCCAGGGGGTCGACGCCCGTCACCCGCCCGGTCACGAGGTCGTGCTCGCCCGCCGCACCCAGGGCCACGAGGGTGTCACCGCGGCGGCCGGCCACGAAGCCGACGCCCGGCGTGGCCAGCAGGCCCGGCACGAGCGCCGGCCAGCGCTGCGCGAGCGCCTCCAGCGGCAGCCGGCCGCCGGGGGCGTCGGGGACGCTCAGCAGGGCCGTGCAGCCGGCGGTGACCAGGACGGCCGCGTCGGGGCCCGCGTCGGCGTCGGTGTCCGGTTCGTGGCGGGCCTCGGCGCGCTCGGCGCTGGCGTGCGGGCCCAGGTCCCTGACGAGGACGTCCACGCGGCCGCGGACCTCCGCCCCGGCGGCCGTGGTGACCCGCGGCTCGTGCTCGTGGGCCGTGCGGCGCAGCAGGTCCGCGACCACGTCGGTGATGCGGCGTCCGGCCACCTGCTCGAACGTCTCGCCCTGCGACTGGCCGTGGTCGGACAGGACGACGAGGGAGTACTCCCGCGGCGAGACGGCGGCCACGTCGGCGAGCGTCTGCAGGACCCGGTCGACCCCGGACAGCGCGTCGAGGGACTCCGCGCGGGCGACGCCGGCGTGGTGGGCGACCTCGTCGTAGTCGACGAAGTCCACGAACACCACGGGGCGGCCCTGCACGAGCTCCTCGGCCACGAGGGAGACGTTGAGGTCGCGCAGGAGGCCGTTGCTCAGCGCCCGCAGCAGGACGTACCAGCCGCGGCGGCGGATGCGGGGCTCGACGCGGCGGGCCCGCTGCTGCCAGCCCTGGTAGAGCTCCTTGACGACCTCGCCGACGGTGAGGACCAGGCTGCGCGCCAGGACGAACGGGCGCACGACGTAGCGCAGGTAGGGCCGCCCGGAACCCCCCGCGCGCGAGGTGGAGACCACCAGGTGGGCGTGGCCGGCCTCGCCCGAGAACACGTTGCCGATGCTCGCGCCGTCCTCGGCCAGCAGGCCCGTGCGGCCCGCGGCGTGCGCGGCGGCCCGCGCGCGCCGCTCCAGGACGGCGGCGTCGGCGGGGCGGTTGGAGACCAGGACCCGGCGCAGCTCCGGGTCCCACCAGCGGAACGCGGGCACGTCCAGCGTCGAGCCGTGCAGCAGGCCCGCCTGGCTGGCCGGGGTCGTCGAGGGCAGCTGCGCGCGCCAGCCGACGGCCTGGTGCGTCCCCGAGCGCAGCCAGCGGGCGAGGGTGGGCAGCGTCCCGGCGTGGATGCCGAACCGCAGCAGCGGCATGGACAGCCCGTCGATCTGCACGACCAACAGCCCGGGCGGGCCGGGGTGCTGCGGGCGGACGCGGCCGCCGCGGTGCAGGATCTCCGAGACCACCCAGCGGCTGTCGTTGGCGCCCACGAGCCACCGCGCGACGACGGCCACGAGCCCCGTGACCAGGTAGACCTGCCACAGCACGCCCAGGGACGTCAGGTCCAGGCCGGGCACGGCGGTCAGCGCGGTGTGCAGCAGCAGCAGCTGCACGACGACGCCCACGAGGACCGTGGCCAGCGGCCCGACCACCGCGACGAGCGGGCCCAGCAGCGGCCGCACGACGAGGTCGCCGACGCCCAGCACCGCCGCGGAGCCCAGCAGCCAGAACGGCGAGGAGTACTCCACGCCCGCCACGACGTGCACGGTCACCCACAGCGCGAGCGCCGTCGGCACCAGGCTCAGCAGCCCGTCGCGCGCGTCGCGCGCCGTCAGGACCCAGCGCGTCCCGCTCGGCCACCAGCGCCGCCGTGCCACGGGCTCAGAAGCCCAGGCGCTGCAGCTGCTTGGGGTCGCGCTGCCAGTCCTTGGCGACCTTGACCCGCAGGTCCAGGTGCACCTTCGAGCCGAGCAGCGCCTCGATGGAGCGGCGCGCGCGCGTGCCGACGTCCTTCAGGCGGGCCCCGCCGCGGCCGATCATGATGCCCTTCTGGCTGTCGCGCTCCACGTACAGCCAGACGTGGACGTCGAGCATGGCGTCCTCGGGCTGCTGACCGGGCAGCGGCTCGCGCGCCGCGATCTCCTCGACGACGACGGCCAGGGAGTGCGGCATCTCGTCACCCAGGCCCTCCAGCGCGGCCTCGCGGACGAGCTCGGCGACCATGACGGCCTCGGGCTCGTCGGTGAGGTCGTCGTCGGGGTACATCCGCGGCCCCACCGGCAGGTGGGAGAGCAGGACGTCGGCGACGACGTCGACCTGCTCGCCGCGCACGGCCGAGGTGGGCACGACGTCGGCGAAGCCGCCGAGCAGCTCCTCACCCATCCGCGTGGCCGCGAGCAGCTGCTCCGCGACCTGCTGCTTGGACGCCTTGTCGGTCTTG
This sequence comes from Kineococcus rubinsiae, assembly GCF_011839805.1. GTDB lineage: Bacteria > Actinomycetota > Actinomycetes > Actinomycetales > Kineococcaceae > Kineococcus > Kineococcus rubinsiae. The sequence continues at coordinate 88,906 of NZ_VWPY01000011.1, forward strand.
GTCACCAGTGCGACCTTGGTCGAGCGCGGCGCCGCGGCGAGGGCCTGGGCGATGAACCGGTCGCCCGGGCCGATCTTCTCGTCGGCCGGCAGGCACAGGGCGACGACGTCGACCTCGGACAGCGTCTCGTGCACGAGCTCGTTCAGCCGCTTGCCGAGCAGGGTGCGCGGGCGGTGCAGGCCCGGGGTGTCGACCAGGACGAGCTGCGCGTCGGGGCGGTGCACGATGCCGCGGATGGTGTGCCGCGTCGTCTGGGGCCGGCTGGACGTGATCGCGACCTTCTGGCCGACGAGCGCGTTGGTCAGCGTCGACTTCCCGGCGTTCGGGCGGCCCACCAGGCAGGCGAACCCGGAGCGGTGCGCGGGGCGCGCCTGCTCCGGCCGTCGCGGCTCAGACATCGGAACGCTCCCGTCCACGCGCCTCGTGGCGCTGCTCGTGCTTCTGCTCGTTGCGCTGCTCCTGGCGGTGCACGCGCTGCTCCTCGCGGGCCTCGGCCCGGGCCTCGGCGCGCTCCGCGCGGGTCGGCTCGCGGTCCTCCTCGGGCTCCGGGTCGGGTTCGACGCGGTGCACCAGGACGGTGCGGACCTGGTTGCGGCGCCCGCCCTGGCGGTCGGCCTCCAGGCGCAGGCCGTGCGCCGTGGCGGCGGCCCCCGGGACGGGGACCTCGCCGAGCGCCTTGGCCAGCAGTCCGCCCACGGTGTCGACCTCCTCCTCGTCGATCTCCAGGTCGAACAGCTCGCCCAGGTCGTCCACCCCGAGCCGCGTGGAGACGCGGTAGCCGCCGTCCTCCAGCGGTTCCACCTCCGGCGTCTCGCGGTCGTACTCGTCGGCGATGTCGCCGACGATCTCCTCGATCGCATCCTCGATGGTGACCAGGCCCGCCGTGCCGCCGTACTCGTCCACGACGATCGCCACGTGCGTGGTGTCGCGCTGCATCTGCTTCAGCAGGTCGTCCACCGGCAGGCTGTCGGGCACGAAGACCGGCGGCCGGGCCACGGCCTCGGCGACGTCGGCGCGCGCCGCCGCCGGGTCGCTGTGGAAGCGGCGCGCGACGTCCTTGAGGTAGACGATGCCGATGACGTCGTCGGCGTCGTCGCCCACGACGGGCATCCGGGAGTAGCCCGAGCGCAGCAGCAGGGCCTCGACGTCGTGCAGGCCGGTGCCGCGGCGCACGGACACCACGTCCGTGCGGGGCACCATGACCTCGCGCACGAGGGTGTCGCCGAGCTCGAAGACCGAGTGGATCATGCGGTGCTCGCCGGCCTCGATGACCGAGCTCTCCCCGGCCAGCTCGACCATCTCGCGCAGCTCCGCCTCCGAGCCGAACGGGCCCTGGCGCAGCCCGCGGCCGGGGGTGACGGCGTTACCGATGAGCACGAGCAGCTGCGCCACCGGGCCCAGCAGGCGGCTCAGCGGGCCGAGGACCGGCGCGGCCAGCAGGCCCACCGTCTCGGCGTGCAGGCGCCCGAGGGTGCGGGGGCCGACGCCGACGAGGACGAAGTCCAGCGCCGACATGCCGAGCCCCGCGAGCAGCAGGACCAGCCACCACGAGTCCACGGCGCTCGCGACGACCACCGTGACGCACACGGCGGCCGCGGTCTCGGCGACGACGCGGAGCAGCGTGCACACCGTGAGCACGGGGGCCGGGGACTCCAGGACGCGCAGCAGCGCGGCGCTGCCCTGGCGCTCGTCGGCCTCCAGCTCGCGCGCGCGGCGGCGCGACGTGCCGGCGATGGCCGACTCGGCGGCTGCGATGAGGCCCGCGCCGACGACGAGGACCAGCGCGAGCAGCAGGAGGGGGACGGCGGGGGCGCCCACGGCCACGTCAGTCCTTCGAGCCGGCGGGCGGGCCCGACAGGGCGCGGTGCCCGACGGTCGGGGTCGGGTCGCCGGGGCGCCCGATGCTCGCGAGGAAGCCCAGGACGAGGCGGCGCTGGAGCGTGAACATCTCCCGCTCCTCCTCCGGCTCGGCGTGGTCGTAGCCCAGCAGGTGCAGGATCCCGTGCGTCACGAGCAGCAGGACCTCGTCGGCCGTGGCGTGCCCCGAGGCGGCGGCCTGCTCGGCCGCCACCTGCGGGCAGACGACGACGTCGCCCAGCAGCCCCGGCTCCGACGTGCCGCCCTCCCGGCCCGGCCGCAGCTGGTCCATGGGGAAGGACATGACGTCGGTGGGGCCCGGCTCGTCCATCCACTGCACGTGCAGCCGCGACATGGCCTCGGTGTCCACGAGGAGCACCGACAGCTCCGCCAGCGGGTGCACGCGCATCTCCTCGAGCACGTGCCGGGCCAGGCGCGACACCTCCACGGTGTCGACGCCGCGGCCCTCGGCGAAGGAGCTCTCGTCGACGACGTCCACGCTCACGCCCGGGTCACCGGGCCCGGTTGCGGGCGGCGTTGCGCTCGGCGCGCTCGCGCACGACGGGCGAGCCCGACTCGTCCCAGCGCTCGTAGGCCTCGACGATGTCGGCGACCAGGCGGTGCCGGACGACGTCGCTGCTGGTGAGCTCCGAGAAGTGCACGTCGTCGACGCCCGCGAGGATCTCGCGCACGATCCGCAGGCCCGACGTGGTGCCGCTGGGCAGGTCGACCTGCGTGACGTCACCCGTCACGACGATCTTCGAGCCGAACCCGAGGCGGGTGAGGAACATCTTCATCTGCTCGGGCGAGGTGTTCTGCGCCTCGTCGAGGATGATGAAGGCGTCGTTCAGGGTGCGCCCGCGCATGTAGGCCAGCGGCGCGACCTCGATCGTCCCGGCCGCCATCAGCCGCGGGATCGAGTCCGGGTCGAGCATGTCGTGCAGCGCGTCGTAGAGCGGGCGCAGGTACGGGTCGATCTTGTCCGTGAGCGTGCCGGGCAGGAAGCCCAGCCGCTCCCCCGCCTCGACGGCCGGCCGGGTCAGGACGATGCGGTTGACCTGCTTGGCCTGCAGCGCCTGCACGGCCTTGGCCATCGCCAGGTACGTCTTGCCGGTACCGGCGGGGCCGATGCCGAAGGTGATGGTGTTGGCGTCGATGGCGTCGACGTAGTGCTTCTGGTTGACCGTCTTCGGCCGGATCGTGCGACCGCGGCTGGAGAGGATGTTCAGCGTCAGGACGTCGGCGGGGCGCTCGGCGCCCGTCCCCGCCGCCTGGGCGCGCAGCATCGAGACGGAGCGCTCCACGGCGTCGGGCGAGAGCTGCTGCCCGGACGCCAGGACCGAGGTCATGGAGTCCACGAGGCGCTCGACGAGGGCGACCTCGCCCGCCGCGCCGGTCACGGTGATCTCGTTGCCGCGCGCGTGGACGTCGGTGCGCGGGAAGGACCGCTCGAGGACCCGCAGGAGCTCGTCGCGGGCGCCCAGCAGGGAGACCATCGAGACCTCGGGGGGCACGACGATCGTGTGCCGGGCCGTCGCGGGCGGCTGGACGGCGGCGTCGCCGGAGGAGGAGGTGGGTCGGTCGGTGCTGTTCATGGGCGCCCTGGCGGGCCGTTCGCCTCCGCGGAGAGGGGATGGGTCGACGGGCTCAGTCTACCGATCAGGAGGCGCCCGGGCGCGGGCTGACGGCGGGCTGCTCCCGCCGCGGGGAGGACGCCCGCCGCCGGCGCCCTCCCGCACTGGGCCGGCGGCGCCCCCGCGGGGCGCGGCCCGCCCCCGAGCGCGGGGTCGACCCGGCGCCCCGACCGCGCCGCGCACGGGCTGCCGTCGGAGGTCGAACGGGCCCTCCTCGCGCCCGGTCGGCGTGCCAGGGTGTGAGGAGGGTTCGCACAGGGTCGAGGAGGACTGACGTGGCGAAGGTCGAACGGGTGCCGAGGAAGGCCTACGAGGCGGAGCTGCTGCGCCTGCAGGCCGAGCTCGTCGTGATGCAGGAGTGGGTGCGCCGCAGCGGGGCGCGCGTGGTCGTGGTCTTCGAGGGCCGCGACGCCGCGGGCAAGGGCGGCACCATCAAGCGCATCACGGAGTACCTGAACCCCCGCTCGGCCCGCGTGGTCGCGCTGCCGGCGCCGGACCCGCGCGAGAAGGGTCAGTGGTACTTCCAGCGCTACGTCGCGAACCTGCCGACCCGCGGGGAGATCGTGCTGTTCGACCGCTCCTGGTACAACCGCGCCGGCGTCGAGCGGGTCATGGGCTTCTGCACGGAGGAGGAGCTCGCCCTCTTCCTCGACCAGGCGCCGCAGCTGGAGCGGATGCTGGTCGCCGACGGCACCGTCCTGCTGAAGTACTGGTTCTCCGTCAGCGACGAGGAGCAGGAGCGCCGCCTGCAGTCGCGCCTGGAGGACCCGATGCGGCGCTGGAAGCTCTCCCCGATGGACGTCGAGTCGCGCAAGAGGTGGGTGGAGTTCTCGCGCGCGAAGGACGAGATGTTCGCGCGCTGCGACATCCCCGAGGCGCCGTGGTGGGTCGTCGAGGCCGACGACAAGCGCGCCGCCCGCCTGAACTGCCTGAGCCACCTGCTGAGCCAGGTCCCCTACGAGCCCGTGGAACCCCTGGAGCTCGTCCTCGGGCCGCGGCCCACCGGGGAGGACTACCGGCGCCCGCCGCGCGAGAGCTCCCGCCACGTCCCCGACGTGACCGGGGACCTGCGCTGAACCCTGCCCTGGAGCCTGCGCGGGCGCCTGCGTCAGGCGCGGTCGTGCAGCGTCACGTGGTAGCCGTCGGGGTCGGCGAAGGTGAACGTCCGGCCGAAGGGGCCGTCCACCGGGGCCGAGACGATCGGGTGGCCGTCGGCGCGCAGGGTGTCGTGGATTGCCTGGACGTCGCTGGCGTGCAACCAGATCCCCGCGCCCAGGCCGGGCCGGGGGCCGGCGGCGAGGTCGGTGCCGGGGACGACGTCGCGCAGGGCGAACGCGATCGGCGTGGTCTGGAAGACGACGGCGTGCGGCGGCCCGGCCGGTGACCGGACGAGGCCGAGGTACTGCTCGTAGAACGCCTGCGAGGCGTCGAGGTCGCTCGCCTGCAGCGAGATGAAGTCGGGGCCGGTGACGGGCACGGGTTCTCCTCCGGTTCGTGTCAGGTTCCTGACACGAAGACGGTATGTCAGGATGCTGACATGAGTCAAGACGGCGTCGACCTCGAGACCTCGCTGGGCTACCTGCTCAAGGAGGCGTCGAGCGCGCTGCGCGCCGCCATGGAGGACGTGCTGCGCCCGCTCGGGATGAGCGTGACGCGCTACTCCTGCCTCGAGCTGCTGGCCCAGCGGCCGGGCCTGTCGAACTCCGAGCTCGCGCGGGGTGCGTTCGTGACCCGGCAGTCGATGAACGTCCTGCTCCAGACCCTGGAGGAGGAGGGCCTCGTGACCCGGCCGGCCAGGGCGCCCGTGGGCAAGGTGCTCCCCACGCGGCTGACCCCCCGCGGGCGCCGCAGCCTGCAGGGGGCCACCGCGGCGGTCCGCTCCGTCGAGGCCCGGATGCTGGCGGGCATGGGCGAGCCCGAGCAGGCCGCGGCGTTCCGGGCCCTGCGCAGCATGGTGGACGCCCTGCGCGACGGCGGCTGAGACCGCGTGGACAGCGGCGTGCTGGACCAGCCCAGGTCAGAGCGAGGGCACGACCACCGCGCGCCCGTCGAGGGTCCCCGCGTGCAGGCGCTCGTAGGCGCGCGGCGCGTCGGTGAGGGAGAACACCTCGGTGTGCACGTCGAGCACCCCGGCGTGGGCGAGCTCCACGAGCTCGATGAGCTCGGAACGGCTGCCCCAGTAGGGCACGCTGACCGAAGCCTCGAACGGGACGGTGCCGAAGCCGAGGTGCGCGGTGCCCCCGCCGATCCCGACGATCGTCACGTCGGAGTCCACGTCGGCCACCGCCAGGGCCGTCGCGATGGTCGGGTCCACGCCCACGAAGTCGAGGACCAGCTGCGCGCCGCGGCCCCCGAGCAGGGCCCGCACCTCCGCGGCGGCGTCCGCGGTGGACAGCACGACGTCGTGGGCGCCGACGGCCGTGGCCAGGGCCAGCTTCTCCTCGCTGACGTCGAGCGCGACCACGCGGGCGGGCGACAGGTGCCGCAACAGCTGGATGGCCAGGTGCCCCAGCCCACCCGTGCCGATGGCGACGGCCGTCGAGCCCGCCCGCAGCTTCGGCAGGGACCGCTTGATCGCGTGGTACGGCGTGAGGCCGGCGTCGGTGAGCGGGACGGTGGCGACGGGGTCGAGGTCCCCGATCGGGACGAGGTGGCGCGCGGAGTCCACGAGCAGGAGGTCCGCGAGCGCCCCGGGCGCCCCCAGCCCGGGCGGCTGGATCCCGAGCTCCGCGGCGCGCGGGCAGTAGTTCTCCCGGCCCTGCGCGCAGGCGTGGCACGTCCCGCAGCCCCAGGGGCCGTAGACGACGACGGACGTGCCGATCTCGAGCCCCTGCACGCCGGGGCCGAGCTCGGCGACGCGCCCCGCCCCCTCGTGCCCCAGGGTCAGCGGGAGGCCGTAGGTGTACTGCTCCGCGGGCAGGCCCATGACGAACGCGTCGGAGTGGCAGATGCCCGCGGCGGTCACCTCGAGCAGGACCTGCCCCGGCCCGGGCACGGGCCTCTCGACCTCGACGACCTCGGGCGGGGCACCGATCTCCCGGTACTGGACTGCGCGCACGGCCTGCTCCTCGCCTCGGGGTGCCGCGAGGTTCCCACCGGGAGGGCCCCGCCGCACGCGCGGGCGCCAGGCCGGCGCTCAGCCGGCGACCGGGGTGAGCGGGAAGCTCACGCCCGTCAGCGCCTCCGAGCGGGTCCACAGCTCCCGGGCCACGGCACCGTCGGCGGCGGCCGCGGACCGGCCCACCAGCGTGGGCATGCCGCGCATCTCCTGGAACCCCGAGGGGCCGACGTAGCCGGCGGGCGGGACGTCCGCCGTCGCGGCGTGCAGCGTGGGCAGGGCACCGCCCTCCTCGCTCTGCGCGAGGAACCGGTTGCCGACCCGCATCAGCGCGCCCGTGACCGGGTTGCCGGTGCGGGACTGCAGGTTGGTCGCCGCCCAGCCCGGGTGCGCCGCGGTCACCAGCACGGGCGAGCCCGCCTCGAACAGACGGCGCTGCAGCTCCAGGACGAACAGCAGGTTGGCGAGCTTCGACTGGCCGTAGGCGGCGTACGGCGAGTAGCGGCGGTGCTCGAAGTTCAGGTCCGCCAGGTCGATCCGGCCGGAGCGGTGCAGCCCGGAGGAGACGACGACCACGCGCTCGCGCACGTGCGGCAGCAGCAGGTTCGTCAGGGCGAAGTGGCCGAGGTGGTTGGTGCCGAACTGCGACTCGAAGCCGTCCGCCGTGCGCCCCTGCGGCACCGCCATGATCCCGGCGTTGTCGACGAGCAGGTGCAGGTCGCCGGACCACCCGGCCGCGAACTCGCGGACGGAGGCGAGGTCCGCCAGGTCGAGGCGGCGGACCTCGAAGGAGCCGGGGAAGTCGTGGGTCGCCGCCCGGCCGCGGGCCGGGTCGCGCACGGCGAGGACGACGTGGGCGCCGGCGCGGGCCAGCTCGCGGGCGGTGATGCGCCCGAGGCCGGAGTTCGCGCCGGTGACGACGGCGGTGCGGCCGCTGAGGTCGGGGAGGACGGGGTGGGAGGACGCGGGAGAGGGCATGACCTCAATGTAGCCACCGTCTACAAAGCAGTCAACGGCAACATCTCGCTACCCTGGGCCCATGGCCACCCGCGCGTACCACCACGGCAACCTGCGCGAGGAGCTCCTGGACCGTGCTGAGCGCACGGTGGTCGAGCAGGGGGTCGACGCCCTGTCGCTGCGCGAGCTGGCCCGCGAGGTCGGGGTCAGCCACGCCGCCCCGCGCCGGCACTTCGCCGACCGCGACGCCCTGCTGGACGCGCTCGCGGAGCAGGGCTTCGCCCGCCTCGGGGTCCAGCTGCGCGGGGCCCTCCTCCCCGACGACGACGCCTTCGCCGCCCGCTACGTCCGCGTCGCCACGGCCTACGTGGACTTCGCGACCGAGCACGCCGAGCTGCTCGCGCTGATGTTCCGCGGCAAGCAGCGGCCGGGGGCGGAGGCGGTCGCGGTCGCCGCCGACGCGGCCTTCCGGCCCCTGTTCGGCCTGGTCGCCGAGGGCCAGGCCTGCGGGGCCCTGGCCGCGGGCGACGGCGAGGACGTCGGCATCCCCCTGTACGCCGGGCTGCACGGCCTGGCGTCCCTGCTCACCGCGGGCGTCCTGCCGGCGGAGCGGCGCGGTGAGCTGATCGAGGGGGTCTGCGCGGCCGGGCTGCGCGGCGCCGCACCCCGCTGAACGACCCCCCGCTGACCGGCCTCCGCTGGAACTCCTCGGCTGAGCGGTCCGCGTCAGCGGGCCGGGTGCGCGCCCGCGCCCGGGAGCCGGGCTTCCGCCGGCCCGGCGTCCACCGGCCGCTCGTCCTCCCCCACCGTGACCTCGGCCTTCGGGCGGCCGCGGCGGTGGTCCCACACGTCGCGGGCGATGACCTGGGCGATGCTCGCGATCGGGATGGCCAGCAGCGCACCGAGGATGCCCGCGAGCTCGACGGCCAGCAGGATCGCCACGATGACGGTGAGCGGGTTCAGCTTCACCGTGCGGGAGAAGATCAGCGGCTGCAGCAGGTGGTTCTCCAGCTGCTGGTAGACGAGGAAGAACACCAGGACCGCGATCCCCGCCGGCACGGAGTGCACGAGGCCCGCGACGACGGCCACGACGGCGCCGATCGTCGCGCCCACCAGCGGGATCAGGTCGGCGATCGCGACGAAGAGCGCGATCAGCCCCGCGAACGGGACCCCGGCGATCTTCAGCACGACGTAGGTGAGGACGCCGCAGATCGCGCTGATGAGCAGGTTCCCCGAGATGTACCCGGTGACGGACTTCGCGCAGTCCGCGCCGACGTGGCGCAGCCGCAGGGCGGTCGGCGGGTGGAACAGGTTCGTGAACCCGTCGACGACCTTGGGACCCTCCAGCACCATGAGGAACGCCAGCACGAAGATCGACGCGGCCCCGGCGGCCCCGGTCGCGACGCCGCTCAGGACGCCCGCCGCGGGGGTGGTCAGGCCCGTGGCGAAGGACCGGATCCGGTCCTGGTTGTCCTGCACGTAGGTCAGGGCGTGGGTGCGCTGCAGCAGGTCCCCGACCGGGCCACGGCCGGCGCGCGCGTCGTCGACCAGCTGCGGCAGCTGACCGGCGAACTTCGTGCCCTCCTGCGCCAGCGGGACGACGAAGACGGTGCCGACCGCCGCCAGCAGCAGCACGATCACGACGAAGACGATCAGCGTGGCCAGGGAGCGGCGCCTGCCGCCCAGCAGCCTCCGCTCGACCCAGCCGACCACGGGGTACAGGGCGACCGCGAAGAACGCCGCCACGATGATCCAGGTGATCACCTGCAGCGTCTGCAGGACGACGTACAGGACCAGCGCGGTCGCCAGCAGCAGGCCGATGGTGGTCAGGATGGTGCGGACGGTGCCCGAGGACGGTGCCCGCTCGTCGGAGATGCCGCCGAGGGCCGTCACGTCGCGGGGGGTTCCTGTGCTCTCGCTCACGAAGGACGATGGTGAGGGGGGACGACGGCGCCCGCGAGTCGAGACCCGTTCCTGCGCAGCGGACCGTCGCGTCGAGCAGGATGGGCCCGTGATCCTTCGAGACGAGACGGTGCAGACGGGCGTGCGGCGGCGGACGGCGGTCCTGGGGACCGGCGAGGTGGCCTGGGACGCGGCCGTCGTCGGCGCCGACGACCTGGGCCTGGGCCGCGGGGACGGCTGCTTCGAGACGCTGCGCGTGCTGGGCGGGACCCCGCCGCGCCTGCTGCACCTGGCGGCGCACCTGGACCGGTTCGAGCGCTCCGCCCGGGCGCTGGACCTGCCGCGGCCCGACCGCGACGCGTGGACCGCCCTGGCCGAGGAGGTCTGCACCGAGCTGGCCGACGGCCAGGAGGCCGCCCTGCGGCTGCTGCTGACCCGCGGCACCCCGGGCGGCGGGCCGACGGGCCTCGCGACCCTGCGCCCCGTCGCGGCGGAGATCGTCACCCAGCGGGCCACGGGCGTCGACGTCGTCACCCTCGACCGCGGCACGGCGCTCGCCGCCCACGCCGCCGCGCCGTGGCTGCTCGGCGGCGCGAAGACGCTGTCCTACGCCGTGAACACCGCCGCGCTGCGCGAGGCCGCCCGCCGCGGCGCCCAGGACGTCCTGTTCACCACCCCCGCCGGTGAGGTCCTCGAGGGCCCCACCGCGACGGCGCTGTGGCTCGCGGACTCGGAGCTGCGGACCGTCCCGCCGGGCGCCACGGGGATCCTCGCGGGCACCACCCAGCGGGCGGTGTTCGCGGGCGCGCAGGCGGCGGGCCACCCGACCGCCGAGCGCACCGCGACGGTGGCCGACCTGCAGGGCGCGGACGCGCTCTGGCTGGTCTCCAGCGTCCGCGGCGCGGTCGAGGTCGCCACCCTCGACGGCCGCGTGCTGCCGCGCCGGCCCGAGGTGACCGCGTCGGTCCGGTCCTGGCTCGAGGGCTGAGCCCGCGGAACAGTCCGGCGGCCCAGGTGGTTGAAGAGACGACCACCTGCTCCAGACGGAAGGCCCCCGCACCGTGAACCTGTTCTCCCCCGTCGCCCTCGGCGACCTGCAGCTGCCCAACCGGGTCGTCATGGCCCCGCTCACGCGACTGCGCTCCGGCGAGCAGGGCGTCCCCGGTCCCGTCGTGGCCGAGCAGTACGCCCAGCGCGCGAGCTTCGGCCTCATCGTCGCCGAGGGCACCTACCCGTCGCACGAGTCGCAGGGCTACGTCGGCCAGCCGGGCATCGTCACCGACGAGCAGGTCGAGGGCTGGCGCGCCGTCACGGCCGCCGTGCACGCCCGCGGCGGGCGGATCGTCCTGCAGGTCATGCACGCGGGCCGCGTCTCCCACCCCGACATCACGGGCGGGCGGATCGTCGCGCCGAGCGCCATCGCCATCCAGGGCGAGGTGCACACCGCGACGGAGAAGCTGCCCTTCCCGGTGCCGCACGCGCTGAGCACCGAGGAGGTCCGCGCCACGGTGCGCGACCTCGTCGCGGCCTCGCGCCGCGCCGTGGACGCCGGCTTCGACGGCGTCGAGCTGCACAGCGCCAACGGCTACCTGCTGCACGAGTTCCTCTCCCCCGCCGCCAACCAGCGCGACGACGTCTACGGCGGGACCCCGGAGAACCGGGCCCGCCTGACGCTCGAGGCCGCCACGGCCATCGCCGCCGAGATCGGCGGGGGCCGCGTCGGCGTGCGCATCTCGCCCGCGCACAACATCCAGGACGCCTTCGAGAAGGACCCCGCCGACGTGCTGGCCACGTACGGCACGCTCGTCGACGGCCTGGCCCCGCTGAACCTCGCCTACCTCAGCGTCCTGCACGCCGAGCCGGCCGGGGAGCTGGTGCAGGAGCTGCGCCGCCGCTTCAACGGCCCCCTCATGGCCAACAGCGGGTTCGGCGTCGTCACGAGCCGCGAGGAGGCCGTGGCCCTCGTGGCCGACGGCGTCGCGGACGCCGTCGCCGTGGGGCGCATGGCCATCGCGAACCCCGACCTGGTCGAGCGCTGGGAGGGTCAGCACGCCGAGAACCAGCCCGACCCCTCGACGTTCTACGCCGAGGGCGCGACCGGCTACACCGACTACCCGTTCCTCGAGGACGCCCACCAGGACGCCTGAGCGACCCGCACCGGCTGGGGCCCGTCACCGCGTGCAGCGGTGGCGGGCCCCCGCGCGTGGGCGGGGTGCGCGTGCGAGGGTGCGCCCATGACCATCACGACGACCGGCTTCAACCACGTCAGGCTGACCGTCACCGACCTCGCCGCCTCGCGCGCCTTCTACGACCGGCTCTTCGGCTGGCCCGTGGCCTTCGAGGTCCCCGCGGACGCCGACGAGGCCACCCGCGCCTCCCTCGGGTTCCTCTTCGGCGGGATCATCTACGCCGTCCCCGGCGGCCTGCTGGGCCTGCGCCCCGTGGCCCCCGAGGGCGACGGCTTCTCCGAGGACCGGGTGGGGCTCGACCACCTGTCCCTCACCGTGGGTTCGCCCGCCGAGCTCGACGCCGCGGTCGCGCTGCTCGACGAGGTCGGCGCCCCGCACGAGGGCGTCAAGGACCTCGGGAGCATGCTCATCCTGGAGTTCCGCGACCCCGACGGCATCGCTCTGGAGCTGTCCGCCGCGCGGGACTGACCCTGCGGCGCAAGGTGTGACGGCGTGGGGTCAGCCGGGCGGCCAGGTGAAGTCGCGTCCACCCAGGACGTGGCCGTGCACGTGGAAGACCGACTGCCCCACGCCCGCACCGCTGTTGAAGACGAGGCGGAACTCCCCGCCGGACTCGGCGTCCGCGATCTGCTGGGCCACCGCGACGAGGCGGGCCAACGTCGCGGGGGCCGCGGCCGCGAGGTCCGCGACGGTCTCGTAGCGCTCCCGCGGGATCACCAGCACGTGCAGGGGCGCCTGCGGGTTCACGTCGCGGAAGGCGACGACGAGGTCGTCGGCGTGCACGATCTCGGCGGGCACCTCCCCCGCGACGATGCGCAGGAACAGGTCGTCGGGGGCGCGTTCCGCCCGGGTGCCGCTCATGCCCGGCGAGGGTAGTCGTGATCTCCTCGGGTTGGATGTCAACCGTGAGTGACCGTCGCCCGTCCTACCGTGGTGCAACACCTGCGAGAGCACGACGTGAGTGACCGGGCCGCCGCGGCGGCACCCGGCGAGGACCCTCGCGCCTGGGACGCCGACACGGCCGTGACCGTCCTGTACGCCTCCCACTGGCGGCGCCTGGTCGGCCTCGCCCTGCTGCTCGTCAAGGACGGCGCCAGCGCGGAGGAGGTCGTGCAGGACGCCTTCGTCGCGCTGCACCGCCGCTGGGGCCGCCTGGACGACCGCGCGAGCGCCGTCGCGTACCTAAGGCAGTCGGTCGTCAACGGGGCCCGCGACGTGCTGCGCCATCGCGAGGTCGAGGACCGCCGCCGGCCGCTGCCCGACCCGGAGCCCGAGGGCCCGGAGGAGCGTGCGGTGCGCTCCGCCGAGCACCGCACGGTCCTCGCGGCCCTGGACGCGCTGGCCCCGCGCCAGCGCGAGGTGCTCGTGCTGCGCTACCACGCCGACTTCTCCGAGCAGGAGATCGCCGAGTCCCTGGGCATCAGCCGGGGAGCCGTCAAGACCCACGCGCACCGGGGCCTCAGCGCCCTGCGGGCCGCCGTGGCGACCACCGAGGAGCGCTCATGAGCAAGGACACGACCCCGGCCGGCCCGCTGCCCGGCGACGAGGACCCGACCGTGCGGTCGCTGCGCGAGGCCATGGCCGCCCGGGCGGACGCCGCCGCCCCGGGTGACCGGCTCGGCGAGATCCGCGGCCGGGCCCGCGCCCGGCGCCGCGCCTCGCGGGCCTGGACGGCCGTCG
>NZ_VWPY01000101.1 GCF_011839805.1 Kineococcus rubinsiae
AAATTGTACTGTGATCCACATTTATGCCTCGTTCAGCGAGCATTTCTTGAAGTTCACGATAGCTGATGCCATATTTACAATACCAACGAACAGCCCAAAGAATGATTTCACCTTGAAAGTGCCGACCGTGGAAGGGATTCATCTGCTGTATCTCGAAATAAATAAGATATTTAGCTTATCATGTCAGCCTATTTGCAACAGTGCCCCCTCGACCAGGTTATATTTAAAACAGCTGTGCAATGCCTACATTAATGGCAAAGCCAGCTAAGGTTAAAAACAAAAATAAACAGCCTGCTAATAACAGTGGTTTTATTCCCGCTTGGCGAATAGCGCCAACATGTGTACGCAGCCCAAGTGCGACCATGGCAATGGTAAGTAGTATATTATCAAACCATATAATAGCGTTTGTAGTTCCTTGCGGAATAACCGATAACGAATGCACGCCACTTGCCACTATAAATAACACTGCAAACCAAGGGATTGAAATACCCGCTTTTTGCTCGCCGCCATGTGCGTTTATGTTTGCATGCTTTTTACTTTGCCAAAACGATAAGCCTACTAAAAATGGCGCAAGCATCATTACGCGTAGCATTTTTTCTATCACGGCGGTGTCAGCCGCATTGGCACTTACCGTAGTCCCTGCTGCTACCACTTGCGCAACTTCATGAATGGTTGAACCAACAAAAATACCGTACGCATGCTCACTCACACCCATATATTCAAACATAATTGGGTAGGCAAACATACTTAACGTGCCAAACACCACAACCGTTGCCACCGCTACAGATACTTTATGCGCTTGTGCTTTTATTACTGGCTCTGTTGCCATTACCGCTGCGGCGCCACAAATAGAGCTACCCGCACCTATTAGTATGGTTGTTTGTTCATCAAGCTTAAAAACGCGCTTACCTAGCTGTACTGCTAATATAAACGTACCAAGCAGCATTACCACATCGGTTAATAGGCCATGCCAGCCTACACCCGCTACTTGTGCAAAAGTAATCCTAAACCCAAATAAAATAATGCCCGCTTTGAGTAATATACTTTTAGCGTAATCAACGCCTACATCTGTACGCGTAGCAATGCGCGCAAACACACTGTTACCCACAATAATGCCAAGCACAATACCAATTGTTAAGGAGCTAAATTGCGCACTTTGCATTATAGGTAACTTACTTAATGCAACAGATGCCCCCGCTAACACAACCACCAGCAGCATACCTAACCACCAGCGCGTATCGCCGTATTGCTTAGTCAAAGGCTGAAAACTACTTTTAATAGCGCTAAGCATAATATTCCCTCACTTAAACCAAGTTGATGTGTTGACTTAATTGTAAGAAAGCTCAAAATATAACTCCAATATATTAAAATCATGATTTGATAACTTAAAGTTATACAATTTAGAGTTATGCAATTTAAGGTTGTTCAATGAACTTACATTCACTTAGGGTGTTTTATACAGTGGCTAAATTGGGTAGTTTTTCAGGCGCAGCCGAAGCGCTTTTTATAAGCCAGCCCGCTGTTTCTAAAGCGCTAAAAGAGCTAGAGCATCAGTTAAACATTCAACTTATTGAACGTGCATCTAAGGGTAGAAAGCTCACCCTAAGCGAGGGAGGCCAAGCTTTGTATGATCACGCCCGCAGTATTTTTGCTATCGAAAAAGCCGCCATTGAAGATATTAAATCGCGAACAGGGCTTAAGCGCGGTACATTAGTTATAGGCACCAGCACCACCATTGCCAGTTATTGGCTACCGCCTTATTTAGCCAAATTTTGTGCGCAGTACCCGCATATAAAAGTAGAAGTACAAGTGGCTAATACCGCGCAAATTGAGCATGCCTTACTTGAATGCACTATCGATTTAGCACTGGTTGAAGGCACACCTACCGAGCCGCACATTATTAGTAAGCACTGGCAAAGTGATTTAATGAGTGTGGTTATACCGAGCAACTTTAAGCCCACTAAAGACTTAAAAGCATGGTTAAACGAGCAGTTTTGGTTATTACGCGAGCCAGGCTCTGGCACGTTAGAAATGTCTGTAAAGTTATTAGCAGAGCATGGCGTACAAGCAGAGCAAAGTATGCAATTAGGCAGCAACGAAGCTATAGCAAGAGCTGTTGCTCAAGGTATGGGGGTCGCTTTATTGCCAAACGTAGTCACAGAAGATTTAGTGCAGTTAGGCAAATTAGCGCGCCTGAGCCAAAAAAATAACGAGCAACTCTCTCGGCCGCTATACCAACTGCATTATAAAGACAGACCGTCTTCGCATGTTGCACAAGCATTTGAAAAAAGCCTGTTTAGTGAATAGAGGTTATGTGAGTAAAATTAGAATTGAGCTGTAAGTCGTGTATATATAAGAAGCTGAAGGTCGAAGCATTATTGTTTGTTCTGCTTTGACTACAAATGCTTCTTAGCATATGAGCTCAGTGCTCTGCTTGACTCATATAAATCGAGGGCAATTTGAAACCAATGTGTCCAATGAATATTGTTACTCTTTTTGAGCAAGGAGATCATTTCTTTAAGCGTATCTGAGTAAAAACCTTAGATTACTCATAAATCATAATGCAAAAGCTGGTGCAAACTGTTAAGCGCTGGCTGATTTTTTATGTTTTTTTGAATCTTATTTTTTCCCATAAAGCCCTCAGATTAATACCGATTCCCATAAAATTTGGTTTCAATTCTACTATTTTTTCTTCACTTTTCGGTTCTTTGGAATTAACTCCAGCCTAATTACCTTTGGCTTTAAAACCTTCAACATTTTTGACTTTAGCTAAGGTTTCTTTTGAGGTCTTATTGTTCTTTAAATCAACATCTTTTGAATCTTCTATATCGAACATTGGCATATCCTATCCTTTGCTATTCAAGTACCCTATATACCATCTAACTATTTGTGCAATAGCTGAAAGACGGAACGATGTATTTGCTTGACTAACATCATCTGTACGGTTGGAGGCTTTTAATCCTCTGACCTGCCTTGCCTTTACCCCCGTATTAACATTTAAAAATTTTGCGCCAGTAATTGGCTTTGTTGCACAAACCTATCTGTAAAGGGTTTTTCAGCGATATAATTTTCAAATGAAGAAGCCTACACACAAAATCTACCGCACAACCAATTGGCCCGCATATAACCGAGCACTCATGAGTCGCGGAAATATTGCCATTTGGTTTGATCCTGCTACGCAATGGTATGCGCCATCAAAAGGCAAACAAGGGCGAAATCAAACCTACTCCGACGCAGCCATCCAATGCTGCTTAATGATTAAATCCTTATTCCGTCTGTCTTTACGTATGGTCACTGGCTTTGTGCAAAGTCTGATTAAACTTTGCGGATTAAATTGGATAGCTCCAGATTACACCACGCTTTGTAGAAGACAAAAGCATATTGATATTGTAATCAGCTACCAAAAAAGTAGCGATGGGCTGCATCTACTCATGGACTCTACAGGCATGAAGTTTCTAGGTGAGGGCGAATGGAAACGCAAGAAACATGGACCTGAATATCGTCGCCAATGGCGTAAACTTCATATTGGTATAGATGCTAAAACCCTACAAATACGAGCAGTTCAGCTTACAACCAATAATGTCAGTGATTCACAGGTGCTTGGTGATTTACTTAATCAGATTCCACAAGATGAGCGGATTAACTCTGTTTATACCGATGGAGCTTATGACACCAAGCAATGCCGTCAGGTCATTGCAGATCGGCAAGCGCATGCGGTGATTCCACCTAGAAAAAATGCGAAACCATGGAAAGATACAAAGAGTAGCTCGCTAGAGCGAAATGAATTACTTCGAACAATTAAACGTTTAGGCAGGACACTATGGAAAAAATGGTCAGGCTATCATCGCCGAAGTTTGGTTGAAACTAAGATGCATTGCATTAAATTATTAGGAGATAAACTCAGTGCAAGGAGTTTTGATAGCCAAGTGAATGAGATCCATGCACGTGTAGCAGTCCTTAACAGATTTACGGAATTAGGTCGACCACTTACCCAAGTTACGCCTTAAATTTGGCTCAATTAGGGACGCTTTGCATTTCAAATCTTTGTGCAACAAAGCCCCGCCAATGTAAAAATGACCCACTAGGGGATGCGGACAAAATTCAACCGGCGTTGACAGCTCGCGCACTTCGGGGGTAAATTTGGTTCGGATTTTGCTCATGATGACTCCATTGTCTCAAATAACGGAGCCTCCTCAAAATCCGGGGCGGTTCACTTCTATAGAAAGGAGAGAACTTTCCTCGACAAGTTGATGTCTGAGACAGGTATTGAGTACTTCGTGAAATAGATTAATCAAGATCACTCAACAGTATGCTTCGGTTGCACGACAAGACACTTAAAAATGTCCTTTCAGCAATATTGTTATCAAAAGAATTCTTTTTAGGATAGTAACCATGAAATCGCTAAAGCATCTAATTCCCGTACTTACATCATGTCTGTTAGGCATGTCCGCTGTCATTCCAGCAATTTCTCATGCGGCTCAAGAGGTACGAGTTTATGGCCCGGGCGGCCCAGCTCCCGCGATGAAAGAAGCCGCGAAGACATTTGAGGAAAAAACTGGCACACCAGTAATAGTTACCGCTGGCCCCACACCAAAATGGATTCAAAACGCAAAAGACGATGCTCACATTATCTACAGCGGATCTGAAACGATGATGACCGACTTCGCCCAGGCTATGGAGGGCGGATTTGATGAAACCAAGGTTAAGCCGCTCTACCTGAGGCCATTGGCAATACTTGTACGCCCGGGCAATCCTAAAAATATCAAGGGACTTTCCGATTTGTTCAAACCTGGACACAGAATTTTGGTGGTCAATGGTGCTGGACAAAATGGTGTATGGGAGGACGCAGCGGGCCGTAAAGGAAGTATTGAGTCGGTGAAAGCGTTCCGAAAAAATATTGCCAAATACGCCAAAAACAGCGCCATCGCAAAACAGGAATGGACTGATGACACTTCTTTGGATGCCTGGCTAATCTGGAACATTTGGCAAGTTGCGAACCCCACCTTGGCGGAAGTTGTGCCCATTGAAAAAGATTATGTTATCTATCGTGATACCGGTGTGGTGCTAACCAACAAAGGTGAACAGATCACAGCAGCGAAACAATTCGTTTCGTTCTTACAATCCGACGACGGTGCGGCTATCTTCAAAAAATGGGGATGGATTACTCAATAAAATAAGCTTAAGAACAGTGGTGCTTGCATGAGCAAGCTCACGTGTGCGCCACTGCCCTTGCATAAAATACTTCCTGAATCGCAATTGAGAATCGTTTTTTCAAGCGACGTAATACATGCCATTGGCTTGAGCGGCAGACCTCAAAAAATATTCAATCGCTGCGCGAGATCTCCGCAAAACAAGCTATTCTTTACTACCTAATTTTCTGTAAAGTGTTCTCTCACTGATGCCTAAATAATTAGCGAGCTCTTTTTTTGAGCCACAAAAATTTTTCTCCAACTCACGTATTTCTGAGTCATTCATTTTTCTTTTTTTGACTCCGAGAGTGGATGACGAAAAAGAGGACAAAGAAGAGGATGCGGATGGCTGCAACAGTTCAGCGGGCAGATGCTCATATTCGATACGTCCATCATCTGCAAAAACCCGAGCCCTATCCAAGGCATTTTTCAACTGACGAATGTTTCCGGGCCAAGAGTAATTCATGAGTGCGCGCATACCAGATCTCGATAAGCCCAAGAGTCCGCTCCGCAGAGCGCAGATTGAGGAAGGTATCGAGATGCTGATCACGCTACTGACGCTTTTCCCTGATCTCGTCACTATCGTGTTTGCCGGACGTGTTGCCCAGAAAGCCATACCGCGTGTTCGGCTCGCCTTCCCTAATTTTTCATTGCTGGAAATGCCACACCCAAGTCCCCTTTCTGTTTGCACTCACCCGAATGTTAGGCAGCGCATTTTGTCCACACTGCGTCACGCCAAACAGTCGATCAAGTAGCCAAAGGC
Organism: Kineococcus rubinsiae; assembly: GCF_011839805.1. Lineage (GTDB taxonomy): Bacteria > Actinomycetota > Actinomycetes > Actinomycetales > Kineococcaceae > Kineococcus > Kineococcus rubinsiae. The sequence continues at coordinate 5,953 of NZ_VWPY01000101.1, forward strand.
TCAGGTTTTGCTCGCCTTGCTCAGCGAGTGGATACACGGCGAGACGAACAAGTTGCCGCGATAGGCACCAGCCAGGGTTTTAGCCGCGACGATCATCCACATGACAGTCAGCATCAACACCAGCACTACGCCAAAGAAGCTAAAGAACGTGAGGTGCAGCATAGAGCCCAATTTGAGGGGCACTGTTGCAAATAGGCTGACATGATAAGCTAAATATCTTATTTATTTCGAGATACAGCAGATGAATCCCTTCCATGGTCGGCACTTTCAAGGTGAAATCATTCTTTGGGCTGTTCGTTGGTATTGTAC
>NZ_VWPY01000102.1 GCF_011839805.1 Kineococcus rubinsiae
GTCGAGCAGCGCCCCCAGCTGGGCGGCGGGGCGCGGCGTGCCGAGCAGGCCGCCGCGCGCCAGGGTGCAGCCGACGTCGACGAGGGCGAGGACCTGCTCGGCGCGCTCGACGCCGCAGGCGACCGCCGCGAGGTCCAGCGCCTGCGCCAGCCGGCACAGGGTGCTGACGGCGGCGCGCGCCGGGGCGGCGTCCGGGCCGTCGAGCTCGGCGACGAGGGAGGCGTCCAGCACGAGACCGTCCACGGGCAGCCGCCGCAGCGGCGCCAGCGACCCGCTGGTGCCCACCTCGGCGCCGGCGCCGGGCTGGACCGCCCCGACCCCGTCGACGACGATCCGAACGCCGGTGCGGCGCAGCTCCTCCAGCCGCGTCGCGACCAGGTCGGCGGCGGCGCCGGTGCGGGCCAGCAGCGACACGGGCACGTGGAGGGCGACCGCCGACGGGGCCAGCCGCGCGGCCCGCAGGCCCGCCACGACGTCGGCCGCGGCCTGGCCGGAGAGGACGTGCCGCTCGGACAGGGTGAGGCTGACGCCCAGCTCGGGCGCGCGCCCCCGCCAGCCGGCCACCTGCTCGCAGGCCGTCAGGACGAGCCAGCGCCACAGCGACGACAGGGCCGGGGACTGCTCGGCGCCCGCGAGGAAGGCCTCGGGGGCGAGCAGGCCGCGGACGCGGTGGCGCCAGCGCAGCAGGGCCTCGACCTGCACGACGGCGCCGTCGGCGAGGCGGACGACGGGCTGCCAGGCCAGCTCGAACTCCCCGTCGGCGACCGCGCGGTCGAGGTCGGCGGCCAGCTGGCGGCGCAGGTGGGCGACGTCGGCCATGCCGGGCACGAAGGTCGTCGTGCGGCCCGCGCCGGTCTCGCTCGCGCGGTGCAGGGCGGTGTCGGCGCGGCGCAGGAGCTCCGCGGCGGGCTGGACGTCGTCGGCGACCGCGATGCCCGCGCTGCAGCTCAGGCGCACGGCCCGGCCCTGCACCCACAGGGGCGTGGAGAGCGCGTCGTGGACGCGCTCGGCGAGCTGGACGGCGGCGGTGTGCGGGTGGGCGTCGCGCAGGACGAGCGCGAACTCGTCCCCGCCGAGGCGGGCCACGACGTCGCCCGCGCGCAGGCAGCGCTGCAGGCGGCGCGCGACGCGGGCGAGGACGTCGTCGGCGGCGGCGCGGCCGAACGCCTCCGCGACGCGGGAGAACCCGTCGAGGTCGAGGAGCAGGACGGCGGCCGGTGCGCCGTCGGCGCGGCCGGCGCGCAGGGCGACGTCGAGGTGCTGCAGGAGGGCGGAGCGGTTGGGCAGGCCCGTGAGGTCGTCGGCCGCCGGGACCTGCGCGGCGCGCAGCCCACCGGCGGAGCCGAGGGCGCGGCCGGCGTGCTCGGCGAAGGCCCGCAGCACCGTGGCGTCGACGACGTCCAGCGCGCCCGCGCCGGCCGTGTCCACGACGAGCGCGCCGACGCTGCGGCCGTCCACGAGCACCGGCACCGCGGCCGGGCCGGGGCCCTCCTGCGGCGAGCCGGCGCTGCGGGCGGCGGACAGCACGAGGTCCGGGTCCAGCGCGGGCCGCCCCACGGCGGCGACGACGCGGAGCTCCCCGCGGGAGCGGACGTCGGCCAGGACGAGGGCGACCGCGCGCCGGCCCAATAGCTCGGAGGTCCCGGCAGCGATCTGCAGCAGGAGCTCCGGCAGCGGCCGCCGCGAGGTCACGGCGCGCTGGAAGCGCACCGACGTGGCGAGCACCTGCTCCCGCTGGCGCAGCGTGTCCTGCAGGCGGCTGCGCTCGGCCGGGTCGCGCCGGTCTCCGCGCTGCAGCCAGTGCTCGGGCTCCATGCCGCGGCGGCCGAGCACGACGAGGCCGAGCACGCGCACCAGCACGGACAGGGCCGCGACGGTCGAGGGGTCCGGGGCGGGGGCGACCGCGCCCTCGAGGCGGCCCACGACCAGGGACGCGCCGGCGAGGCCGGGGACGTCGACGGCCTCGGCCTGCACGCGGCCCACGCCGGGCACGGCGAAGGAGCCGCGGCGGTCGCGCACCACGCGCGCCAGGCCCCGCTCGGGCAGCACGGCCGTCCCGGCCCCCACCGCGCCCAGGACGCGGGTCCCCTCGCAGACGGCGACGAGGTCGGCGTCCAGCAGGTCGGCGACCAGCGCCGCGGCGCGGGCGGCGACGTCGCGCTCGCTCGTGGCGCGGGAGAGGTCGGCCAGGACCTGCTCGAGCAGGTCGCCGGCGCCGACGGCCTGCTCGGTGCGGGGAGGGGGGAGGTCCACGGGTGCCTCGTCGGCAGCCGGGCCGCGGAACTTGAGCCGCCGCCCGGGTGACGGGCCCCTAGCCCACCCGGCCCACCACGGCCGCGAGCGCCGGGGCGAGGTCGCCGCGCTCGCCGACGGCGACGCCGGCCGTGCCGAGCCAGCCCGCGAGCTCGGCGAGCTCCTCCGCGAGCTCCTCGGCCGTCCCCGCCGGGGCGCCGGGCTCCGCCCAGGCCGACAGCACGCGCAGCAGCCCCGCGCCCCCGGCGGCGGCCCGGTCGGTCTTGAGGTCGACGCGGGCCACGATCCGCTCCCCCAGCAGGAAGGGCAGGACGTAGTAGCCGTGCACCCGCTTCTCGCGCGGCACGTAGAACTCGAGCCGGACCTGGACCCCGAAGAGCTCCTCGGTGCGGTCGCGGTGCCAGACGAGCGGGTCGAAGGGGCTGAGCAGGGCCCGAGCCCGCACGCGCGGGGCGACGGCGCCCGCGGCCCGGTAGGCCGGCCGGCGCAGGCTGGAGGCCCAGCCGCGGACCCGGACGGGTTCCAGCTCGCCCGCCTCGACGAGCTCCTCGACCGCCTGCCGCGACTGCTCGGGGCGCAGGCGGAAGTAGTCGCGCAGGGTCGTCTCGGTGGCCACGCCCGTGGCGCGGGCCGCGGTGCGCACGAGGGCGCGCACGGCGTCCGCGGGGTCGGGGTCGGGCTGCGCGAGCACCGCGGGCGGCAGGACGCGCTCGACGAGGTCGTAGCTGCGCTCGAACTGCGGCGTGCGGCCGGCGGAGGAGAGCCGGCCCGCGAAGAACAGGAACTCGCAGGCCCGCTTCACGCCCGACCAGTTCCAGCCCCAGTGCTCCGTCGGGCGGGCCGCCGCGGGGGCCAGCGCCGCCTCCAGGGTGCGGGCGGTGGCGGGGCCGTGGGCCGCGACGTGCTCGAGGACCGCGTCGGGCAGGCCGGGCTGCTCGACGGCGATGCTCGCGATGCTGCCCCAGGAGTCCTCGGCCGCGCGGGCCATCCGCCAGCGCAGCAGCCGGTGCGTCTCGGGCGCCACGAACGACGCCTCGTGCGCCCAGTACTCCACGAGGCGGCGGGGGCGGCGGTTCGCGGCGCGGTCCAGCGACGCCACCGGGTAGGCGCCCAGCCGGCTGAAGAAGGGCAGGTAGTGGCTGCGGCACAGCACGTTCACCGAGTCGATCTGGACGACGCCGAGGCGGTCCAGGACCCGCGTGAGGTGGGCGGAGCCGGGGTCCGCGGGGCGGGCGCGGCTGAACCCCTGCGCGGCGAGCGCCGCCCGGCGCGCCTGCGCGGCGCTGATCTCCTCCACCGCGTCCTGCCCGCTCCCCCTCAGTTGAGCTCGACGATCTTCTCGCGCAGCGCGTAGACGACGGCCTCCATGCGCGAGTGCAGCTGCAGCTTCTCCAGGATGTTGCGGACGTGGTTCTTGACGGTGTTCTCGCTGATGCCGAGGTCGCCCGCGATCTCCCGGTTGCCCTTGCCGCGCGAGAGCAGCCGCAGGACCTCCAGCTCGCGCGGGCTCAGGCGCGGGACGCCGGACACGGCGACCGCGCGCTCCTCGTCGCGGCGGCGCATCGCCGCGAACTCGCCCAGCAGCATCCCGGCCATCCGGGGGCTGATGAGGGTCTGGCCGGCCATCACCGCGCGGATCGCGTCGGCGACCTCCTCGGCGGGCACGTCCTTGAGCAGGTAGCCGTTGGCCCCGGCCCGCACGGCGCTGAAGAGGTCGTCCTCGTCCTCGGACGACGTCAGCATGAGGATGCGGATCGAGGGGGCGGCGGCCTTGACGTCGATGCAGGCGTCGATCCCGGAGCGGCGGGGCATCCGGACGTCCATGAGGACGACGTCGGGCAGGAGCTCCTCGACGCGGGCCAGGGCCTCGGCGCCGTCACCGGCCTCCCCGACGACCTCGATGTCGTCCTCCGTGGCGAGGACCATCTGCAGACCCCGGCGGTAGAGCGAGTGGTCGTCGACGACGACGACGCGGACCGGGGCACGGCTGCTGCTGGCCGTCGACACGGAACCTCCTGGGGCTGCGGGAGAGGTGAGCATGGCATGACGGTGCCCCGCCGCCAGTCGTGACGGCGGGGCACCGGCGTGTCACGCGTGGTCGTCGCGACCACGCCGCCCGGGGCGGCGGGTCAGCGCACGGTCGCGGCCACCACGGCGGCGAGGCCCGCGTCGGACGACGTGCGCCCCACCCGGTCTCCCGCGTCGGCGGCCGCGGCGGGGCTCTCCTGGACCCCCGGGACCACGTCGAGGTGGATGACGCCGTAGTCCCAGCCGTGGCGGCGGTAGACGACGCTCGGGCGCAGGCTGCCCGCCTCCACGAAGAGGAAGAAGTCGTGGCCCACGAGCTCCATCTCGTAGAGGGCCTGGTCCAGCGTCATCGGGCTGGCCTCGTGCGCCTTCTCGCGGATCACGACGGGCGACTCGTCGGCCGCAGCGGCCTCGTCGTCCGGCGCGGCACCGTCCGCGGGGGGCTGCAGGTCCAGCTGGTCGTCCACCGGCACCGCGGGATCCAGGACGTTCAGCAGGGTCTCGTCCGTGAGACCCGCGGTCGCCTGGTGCACCGAGACGGGGCGGTGGCGGCCGTGGTGGACCTTGCGCCGGTCGCGCGAGCGCCGCAGCCGCTCCATCAGCTTGGTCGTGGCCAGGTCGAGCGCCGCGTACGGGTCGTCCGCGCAGGCCTCGGCCCGCACCACCGGCCCCTTGTCCCGCACCGTGATCTCCACGCGCTCGCAGGCGCTGGCCTGGCGGCGGTTCTTCTCGTGGGAGAGCTCGACGTCGATGCGCTGGACGCGCGGGGCCAGCTGCGTGACCTTCCCCAGCTTGTCCTCGACGTGGCGACGGAACCTGTCCTGGACCTCGGTCTGCCGTCCGGTGACCACAACTTCCACGGGGGTGCCTCCTTGACCTCGAGCGTCGCGGGCGCGGCCGGAGCCGGCCCACCTCGGACCGTCACCTCGTGCCGCGCACCACCCCCGGGCAGGGGGCACCTGCGTCGGCGGGACGAGGTGAGGGGTGCATGGCAGCCGTCGGCGCGCATCCGTTGCCCCGAGCTCCGGGTCCGTCGTCGGACACCGCCGGGGGCCTGCCGCATCGGGCTGCCATGCAGCAACGCTAGTCCAGCGGGGCCGCGGCTGCCCACGTGGCCACGCTGGGGATCACCCGTCGAGACGCCGGGAGGCGTCCTCCAGCGTGAGGCGGGCGCAGGTGAGGCAGACGACGGCCGCGACGTCGGCCCCGGCGTGGCGCAGGGCGCGCACGGCCTCGGCCGCCGTGGCGGTCGTGGTGACCACGTCGTCGAGGACCACGCAGGGTCCGCGGGGTGCGGGACCGCGCACGCGCAGGGCCCCGTCGAGGTTGCGACGGCGGCCGTCGGCGTCGAGGTCGGTCTGGTCGGCGACCCGCCGGCGCAGCGCCAGGACCCGGGCCACGCGGGTCGGCGCCCCGGCCCGGCGCCGCAGCTGCGCCGTGCGCGCCGCCAGGTCGGCCACCAGGTCGTCACCGCGCCGGCGCCGGCTCGCGG
>NZ_VWPY01000103.1 GCF_011839805.1 Kineococcus rubinsiae
GCACTGGGTGCCCGGCAGAAGTTCATCCGCCCGCACTGCCCCTGGCAGAACGGCAAGGTGGAGCGGTTGAACCGGACCCTGGCCACCGAGTGGGCCTACCGGCAGGTCTTCACCAGCAACGCCGAACGGGCCGCAGCCCTTGCCCCGTGGATCGAGCACTACAACACTCAACGCCGTCACAGCGCACTCGGTGGCCTCCCGCCGGTCAGCCGCCTGTCACCAACGTGATGGCCAGGTACATCTAGCCGGGCGCCTCCTCGACGGCGAGGAGCGCCGCGAAGGGGACCGTCACCACGTCGGGCCGCGCGCCGCGTCCCGAGGCGGGCTGCTCCACGTCGACGTGGTCGGCCCCGACGCGCCCCAGCCTCCCGCGCACCGACCCGGACCGCGTCGTCACCACGACCGGCAGTCCGGCGGTCCCCAGCCCCCGCAGGGCGAGCACGAGCGTGCGCCGGGCGGCGAGGCGGGCGACCGGGGCGCTCGACCTCCCGACCCCGCGGAGCACGTCGACGCCGGCGAAGGGGACGAGCAGCTGCCGGCCCGCCGGGCCCGGTTGCGCCAGGAGGACCCAGCCCTCGCCCGTGGCGGCGCAGTGACCGGTGCGCCAGGTGCCGTCGAGCAGCTGCAGCGAGACCTCGCCGGACGTCGCGGCCAGGCGCTGCCGCAGCGCCACCTCGGCGGTGTCGCGCAGGCGCCGGTCGGCGACCTCCTGCTCGAGCGCGCGCCGCTCCTCGTGCTCGAGCTGCGCCGCCATGTCGTCGAACAGCTCGCTCCAGCGCACCTGCTCACCGTAGGTGCGCCGCCGCAGCGGTGCGCGAGGCCTCCTGTGAGCCGTCGTGACGAGCGGTGAGTTCGGACCGCCGTTCGGCTGGCAGGACCTTCCCAGCCTGGCGTGCCGCCACCCGTCGTAGGTAGACAGACCACACCAAACGACATCAAACGACACCCGAACGGGTCAATCGACGCCCTCAGAGAGGTGGTGGGCACCGTGCGCGACACTTCGACCCGCAGCACCCTCCCGGCGCGCCGGCTCCGCGCCGCCGCCGTCGCCGCGGCCCTCGTGGCCCTGCCGCTGGCCCTCGCGGCCGGGACCGCCTGGCTCAGCGCACCCACCGTGCGCGCCGCCCTGCGGGCGTCGCGCCAGCTCGACGACCTGCTGCTCGCGAGCGCGGGAGCGGCGCTCGTCGCCGTCCTGCTGTGGCTGACGGTCGCGGTCGCCGCCGCGGCCGCCGACGCGCTGTCCGCGCCGGCGGCGAGGCCCGGGAGGCGGGTGCCGGCGGGGAGCCGCGCCGCTCAGCGCGTCTCGCCCGCCCTCCTGCGCCGGCTCGTCGCCGTGGCCCTCGGCGTCGCGCTGGGTTCCTCCGCCGCGGCGGCCGGTGCCGCCCCCCGGGTGCCCGACGCGGGCTGGGCCGCCGTCGCCCCCGCCGTCGCGGGAGCGGTGGCAGCGGACGCCGGTACCTCGCCCGACCCTGCGTGGCACGCCGTCGTCCCCGCCGCCGCGGGCCCGCGCGCGGCCGCCCCCGTGGCCCCCGCCCACTGGGCGCCCGCGCGGGACAGCGCCGAGCGGGTGGTGCACCGGGGCGACAGCCTCTGGTCGATCGCCGCCTCGCGCCTCGGCCCGCACGCCAGCCGCGGCGACGTCCTGCGCGAGCAGCAGCGGATCTACGCGCTGAACGCCGCCGTCGTCGGCGAAGACCCGGACCTCCTGCGCCCCGGACAGGTGCTGCGCCTGGGCTGAGCCCGCCGCCCGCCCTCTCCCGCCCTCACCGCACACCCCACCTCCTGGAGCCCCGTCGTGCCCGCCACCGCCGCCGCACCCCTCCCGACGCTGGACGTCCCGACCGCCACGCCCACGCTCACCCTGGCGCCGCCGCTGACCGAGCCCACCGCGACTGACCCCACCGCGACCGACCCCACGGCGACCGGCCGGACGTCGACCGCGCCGCGGCTGCGCCGCTACCCGTTCCCCCTCGCCGGCCCGCCGCTGCTCGGGTCGCCGGGCGAGGTGACGTCGATCGTCGGGCTCGTCGGCGAGGGCCAGGGCGTGCTTCCGCTGGAGCTGCCGCTGCGGGGCCGGGACACCGGGGAGGTCCCCTTCGCCGGGCCGCAGCCCACGGGCAGCGCCGACCTGCCGGACGCCGCGACGTGGAGCCGCCGCTACCTGCTCGTCCTGCTCGAGGTGCTGGCCGGCCAGCGCCCGCCGCAGCAGCTGCTGCGCTGGTGCGCGCCCGACGTCTACGTCGGCGTCCAGCGCCGCGCCCAGCTCGCGGCCCGGGTGCGGCAGCGCACGGGGACGCCGCACCGGGCCCCGGTCGTGCAGTCGGTGCGCGCCTGCGTGCCCGCCGACGGCGTCGTCGAGGTCTCCGCCGTGGTGCGCGACGGGTCCCGGGTGCGGGCCAGCGCCCTGCGCCTGGAGGGGTGGGACCGGCGCTGGCGCGTCACGGTCCTGGAGATGGGCTGAGCCGGCCTCCCCCCGAGGGGGAGACCGGCCCGGTCCTCCGTCGCGGCGCGCTCGGCGCCGCCGATCAGCCCTGGTCGCGCTGCGAGGCGCGGCGCTGGGCGCGGTTGCCGAACTCCGCCTCGGTGCTGCCCTCGTCGCCCGCCCGGACCTCGACGTCGCCGTCGGCGGTGGGCGCGGAGTACTGCAGCTGCTGGTGGGCCGGCTGCGCGAACCCGGGCGCGACGGCCGTGCCGCCCGCCTGCGGGGTGGGCTGCACCTCGAGGGAGAACAGGTACCCGACGGACTCCTCCTTGATTGCCTCCGTCATGGCCCCGAACAGCTGGTAGCCCTCGCGCTGGTACTCCACGAGCGGGTCGCGCTGCGCCATCGCGCGCAGCCCGATGCCCTCCTGCAGGTAGTCCATCTCGTACAGGTGCTCGCGCCACTTGCGGTCCAGGACCGACAGGACGACGCGTCGCTCGAGGTCGCGCAGCGCGGGTGCGCCGAGGGTCGACTCGCGCTCGTCGTAGCAGGCCTGCGCGTCGCCGCGCATCTCCTCGACGAGCCGCTCGACCGTCAGGTTGCCGCGGCCACCGGCGGCCTCGACGACCTCCGCCGGCGTCACCGACACCGGGTAGAGGCTGCGCAGGGCCGTCCACAGCTGCTCGAGGTCCCAGTCCTCGCCGAAGCCGTCCGCCGTCGCCGCGACCACGTAGGCGGTCACGGTGTCGTCGATGAAGTGGCGGATCTGCTCGTGCAGGTCCTCCCCCTCGAGCACGCGGCGGCGCTCGTCGTAGATGACCTCGCGCTGGCGGTTCAGGACGTCGTCGTACTTCAGGACGTTCTTGCGGATCTCGAAGTTGCGGCCCTCGACCTGCCCCTGCGCGCTCTGGATCGCGCGCGAGACCATCTTCGACTCGATGGGCACGTCCTCCGGGATCCCGCTGCGCGTGAGGAACGACTCCACGAGGGCGGCGTTGAACAGGCGCATCAGGTCGTCGCTGAGCGAGAGGTAGAACCGGGACTCGCCCGGGTCGCCCTGGCGCCCGGAGCGGCCGCGCAGCTGGTTGTCGATGCGGCGGGACTCGTGCCGCTCGGTGCCCAGGACGTACAGGCCGCCGAGGTCGCGGACCTCGTCGTGCTCGGCCTTGACGGACGCGTGCGCCGCCTCGAGCACCTCGGGCCAGGCCGCCTCGTACTCGACCGGCGACTCGTCCGGGTCGAGGCCGCGGTCCTTCATGGCCGCGACCGCGAGGAACTCCGCGTTGCCGCCCAGCATGATGTCGGTGCCGCGCCCGGCCATGTTCGTGGCGACCGTGACCGAGCCCTTGCGGCCGGCCTGGGCCACGATCGACGCCTCGCGCTCGTGCTGCTTGGCGTTCAGGACCGTGTGCTCGACGCCGGCCTTCGCCAGCAGCGCCGAGAGGTGCTCGCTCTTCTCCACGCTCGTGGTGCCCACCAGCACCGGCTGGCCCGTGGCGTGGTGCTCGGCGATGTCCTCGACGACCGCGGTGAACTTCGCGTCCTCGGTCTTGTAGACCAGGTCGGGCTGGTCCTTGCGGACCATCTCGCGGTTGGTCGGGATGGGGACGACGCCCAGCTTGTAGATCTGGTGGAACTCCGCCGCCTCGGTCATGGCGGTACCGGTCATCCCGGAGAGCTTGTCGTACATGCGGAAGAAGTTCTGCAGGGTGATCGTCGCCAGCGTCTGGTTCTCGTTCTGGATCTGCACCCCCTCCTTCGCCTCGATGGCCTGGTGCAGGCCCTCGTTGTAGCGACGGCCGGCGAGGATGCGGCCCGTGTGCTCGTCGACGATGAGCACCTCGCCCTTGGGCGAGACGACGTAGTCCTTGTCGCGCTTGAAGAGCTCCTTGACCTTCACGGCGTTGTTGAGGAACCCGACGAGGGGGGTGTTCACGCTCTCGTAGAGGTTCTCGATGCCGAGCAGGTCCTCGACCTTCGCGATGCCCGACTCCATGACGCCGACCGTGCGCTTCTTCTCGTCGACCTCGTAGTCGACGTCCTTGGTCAGGCGACGCACGATCTTCGCGAACTCCCCGTACCACTTGGTCGGCGAGTCGGCGGGGCCGGAGATGATCAGGGGCGTGCGGGCCTCGTCGATGAGGATCGAGTCGACCTCGTCGACGATGGCGAAGTGGTGCCCGCGCTGGACCATCTCCGCGGTGCTCCACGCCATGTTGTCGCGCAGGTAGTCGAAGCCGAACTCGTTGTTCGTGCCGTAGGTGATGTCCGCGGCGTAGGCCTCGCGGCGCTCCTCGGGCCGCATGCGCGACAGGATGCAGGAGCTCGTCAGCCCGAGGAACCGGAAGACGCGGCCCATGAGCTCGCTCTGGTACTCGGCGAGGAAGTCGTTGACCGTGACGACGTGCACGCCCTTGCCCGTCAGGGCGTTCAGGTACGCCGGCGCGGTCGCGACGAGGGTCTTGCCCTCACCGGTGCGCATCTCGGCGATGTTGCCCTGGTGCAGCGCCGCGCCGCCCATGAGCTGGACGTCGAAGTGGCGCTGGCCGAGGGTGCGCCGCGAGGCCTCGCGGACGACGCCGAAGGCCTCGGGCAGCAGGTCGTCGAGCGCCTCGCCGCCGGCGAGGCGCTCCTTGAAGCGGTCGGTCTCACCGCGCAGCTCGGCGTCGCTCATGGCGACGAAGTCGTCCTCGAGCGCGTTCACCTGCTCGGCGATGCGGTGGAGGCGTTTGACGACGCGGCCCTCGCCGGCGCGGAGGACCTTCTCGACGATGGCAGGCACGTGCCCACTCTATCGGCGCAACGGCCCGGACTCGTCACCGTCCGGCGGGAAGCCGTCGCTCAGTGTCGGCGAGTGGTCACGCGAGCGACCTCAGCGGGCGTCGCGCAGGAGCTGGCGGAGGTCGCTCGGCGGCACCCGGCGCAGCGGGACGACCGCAGGCGCGGCCTCGGCGCCCGCGTGCGCCGCGACCGGGGCGAGGAGCAGGGCGTCGACCGGCTCGTCCTCCACGACGCCGTCGACGAGGCCCTCCAGGAGCCCGCCGATGGGGACGAGGTGGCGCGCGAGGTCCTGCGCCGACGGGGTGCCCAGCACCTCGCGGCCCAGCGCCGGGTCGGCGGGCAGGCGGACGTGCGGGACGGCGGGAGCCGCGGGGACGGAGGCGGTGCCGGCGGGCGCGGGCGCGAGGTCGCCGGCGACGGCGGGGACCGGGGCCACGGGCGCGACCGGCCGCAGGA
>NZ_VWPY01000104.1 GCF_011839805.1 Kineococcus rubinsiae
GGGGGGGGGCAGGCCGCGCCAAGCGCAACAGGCCGCGCGCCATCACCGGCGGCGTCGACAACCTCGACCGCACCACCCTGGACCGCATCCTCACCGCCTGACGGGACACCGCGGCGGCATCCCGGCACGCGCGGGGTGCGCCGACACCCGTCGCCGCGGCCTGGGGGTGACTGGCCTCGCCCGCCGCGCGGGGTGGGCGGCCCTGCGGGCCGGCGATCTGGTGCGAGGGAGTATCCCTCGAGGAGGTCACCACCGCACACGGACGCAGCCGTCGCGCGATCGACGGCCGCGCGGCCGCCATCCTCACCCGACTCACCGGCAAGGAGCACGCGCTCACCCACGCTGCCGAGCTGCTGCGCGCACGCCTTACCCAGGGGGGCAGCACCGCCACCGCTGGGCGGGTCTGAGTTCGACGACCCCCATCACGAGGACAACGCCCGAGCCGGCGGCCGCGAACACTGGGGTCGACGCCCTCGCCTTGGTGCCCGCTGTCTTGGGTGAGACCCCGCTAGACGTCTGGGCCCGGCGTCGGGATCGGCTACCGCCGTGGAGCACCCGTGACCTGGCCGGGACACTTCTCGATCGGCCAGCGTTACGTGACGCAGAAGGCCAAGATCAGGGACGTGGCGCCAGAACAGGTCGACGACGGCCAGAACTCGACCCGGAAGATCGCTGGAGGGCTGAGCGCGCGCGAGTGGCTAGAGATCCTCCTCATCCTGCTGGGTGGTCTCGCAGCTGCCGCCGTGCTGGTGGTGGGGGTCCCGCAATGGCTCGTGAAGGGCGACTACTCCTGCACCACACGTACGCCTGAGCCCACAGCCACCAGCACTTCAGAGGCCACCGTGACTTCTGGCTGTCAGGCACAGGCCGGTGCCGACGGCACCGACGACGAGGCCCTGGATGCGGCGCTTAGCTCAGCGAGGGCCCCCTTCGGCGTCGTGGCCGGCGCTGTACTCGCCGGCGCGGCCGCCTCCATCGGCGTCATCGTCAGCAGCCACAACGCCCGCCTCACCCGTCAGACCATCGACGAGGCCCGCAAGACCAACATGATCACGGAAAAGCGGGACCAGGAGACCGCCGACCGTGAGCGAGCCCGCACCGACGACGAACGGTTCACCACCGCCGTCGAGCAGCTCGGGAACACCTCAGCCTCCGTGCGCTTGGGCGGGTTGTATTCACTCCAACGACTCGCTCTGGCATCTCCTCCCGAGGTGACGGAGACCCCGGGTTCCTCAGCAGCACTGGAACGTCTACCGGTCATCCTCGACATCATCTGCGCCTACCTGCGCCAGCCCTTCCACCATCCACAGCACGACTGGAAGCCTCCCGTCGAGCAAGACGACCCCAGTGCAGATGCCCCGCCACGCGCGTGGTGGCCCACCGACCAGAAGGAACGGGACGAGCGAGACGCCGAGAGGGAAGTCCGCCGGACCGCCGCCCGCCTGATCGCAACGCTGCTCCCTGCGGCCACCTCACCATCCGTCGATCCCGCCTCACCAGCCCCCAGTCCTGCGCCGCTAGGAGTCAACCTCAGCGGAGCGATGCTCGACGAACTTGACCTCACCGGCCGTCATGTCGGCCGCCTACAACTGGATGGTGCGCAAATCAGCGGCGGCCTTGAGCTGAACGGCGCGCACATCGACGGCGACCTCCGGCTGGGCGAGGGCGCGCACATTGGCGGCGACCTCTTCCTTGACGAGGGTGCGCACATCGCCGGCGACGTCCGGCTGGGCGATGGCGCGCACATCGGCGGCGGCCTCTGGCTGGGCGATGGCGCGTACATCGGCGGCGGCCTCCGGCTGGAAAAGGACGCGCACGTCGACGGCAGCCTCGTGCTGGGCCTGCGCGCGCACCTCGGCGGCGGCCTCGTGTTGGGCGGTGGTGCGTACATCGGCGGCGACCTCGTGCTGGCCGATCGTGCGCACGTCGGCCGCAGCCTCGCGCTGGGCGAGGGCGCGCACGTCGGCGGCGGCCTCTGGCTGGGTAGGGGCGCGCACATCGGCGGCGACTTCTTGCTGGAGAAGGGCGCGCACATCGGCGGCGGCCTCCGGCTGGTGGAGGACGCGTACATCGGCGGCGACTTCGTGCTGGAGAAGGACGCGTACATCGGCGGCGACTTCGTGCTGGAGAAGGACGCGTACATCGGCGGCGACTTCATGCTGAAGAAGGACGCGTACATCGGCGGCGACCTCGTGCTGGGCGATCGTGCATACATCGGCCGCAGCCTCGTGCTGGGTGAGGGCGCGCACCTCGGCGGCAGCCTCATGCTGGGTGAGGGCGCGCACCTCGGCGGCGGTCTCCGGCTGGGCGATTGTGCGTACGTCGGCCGCAGCCTCGTGCTGGAGACGGACGCGCACATCGACGGCGACCTCGTGCTGGGCGAGGGCGCGTACATCGGTGGCGGCGTCGTGCTGGGCGATCGTGCGTACGTCGGCCGCAGCCTCGTGCTGGAGACGGACGCGCACATCGACGGCGACCTCGTGCTGGGCGAGGGCGCGTACATCAGCGGCGGCCTCTTCCTTGACAAGGGCACACACATCGACGGCCGCCTCTCGCTGGGCTCGGGCGCGCGATTGGGAGAAGGCTTCCTGCGCCCTGATAGCCGCATGAGGGGCGAGTGGTTCACCGCCGCAGGCGTGCCGGCGAACCAGTCCCAGCCCGAACAGAGGACGTTTGATCTGAACCACGCGGAGCAGAGCGGCCCGGTAGCGGAGCAAGAGTCGACGAGCGAGTAGACGGTGCCGTGGCTTGGCCGCAGCGCGCCGCCCCACATCGGCCCGGATCTCCACCGTGAACATTGGCCTGCCGCGTGGGTGGTGTCCATGCTGTCCGGTCTGGCGTGAGCCGACGCCTTGAGGGCCGGTAGGCCCGGACTCAGGCCCCCACCGCCGTCAGCGTGGGAGGACCGTCCCTGACCGACCACGCGCAGCCCATCTCCGCTTCAAGGCGGTCTTCCCCGCCTCACGGCTGCGGGCAGCTCGTCGACGACCCCGGCCACCGCAGGTGCCTGCCGGCGGCCGGGGCTCACCGGCCGCGCGTCAGCGGCGTAGAGCTGGGCCGCCGGTTCGCAGCGCGCACCTCGATTGCTCTGGACATACCCCGATGCTTCGTGAGGATGTGCACGGCCAGCGGTCGACCAAGGGGGAGCCGACGGCGTTGGTGAGCTGCTGGCGGTGTGCAGCCGGGCCGGTGGGTCCCGCTGTCCCCCTAATGGCGGGGCGAAGATGCGGTCGGACGCCTGTTGACCACCTGAGCTCGACTCCTGCCCACAGACCGCGCGGCGGCCGCGTCCTCGCCTGAGGTGGTGGCGAAGATACCCACGCGGGTCTGCCCGCGTGAGCACTCCCCTCGCTGCCGTGAGCCACGAGCTCTGTCCTCAGCCGCAGGACTCACGCGGGTCCGCCGGAGACCGAACTGCTGATCAGATGCCGAGCCTCGAGCTCTTCCATTAGGGCGCGGTACCCCTCCTGCTCAGACCCGCACGCCATAACCAACAAGCCGAGGAGCACGCGTGCGAATCACCTGCGGGATCGACTGGGCCAGCGACCACCACGACATCGCCCTCGTCGACCAGGACGGCACCCTGATCGCCAAGAGGCGAGTCAACGATGACGCCCAGGGCTACCAACAACTCCTCCAGCTCCTCACCGACGCCGGCGACAGCCCGCAGGCCCCGATCCCCGTGGCCATCGAGACCCCCCGCGGACTCTTCGTGGCCTGCCTGCGCGCCAGCGGCCGCCCCGTGCACGCCATCAACCCACTGTCGGCCTCGCGATACCGGCAACGGCGCCGGGTCACCCGGGCGAAGTCCGACCACGCCGACGCAATGATGCTGGCCAACATCCTGCGCACCGACGCCCACGAGCACCCACCCCTACCCGCCGACACCGAGCAAGCCCGCGCGATCACCGTGCTGGCCCGCGCCCAGCAAGACGCCGTCTGGCGGCGCACCAACCTGGTCAACGAGCTCCGCAGCCACCTACACCAGTACTACCCCGCCGCCCTGGAAGCCTTCGCCGGCCGCGACGAGGGCCTGCACCACGTCGACGCTCTAGGACTCCTCGCCGCAGCCCCTGGCCCCCAAGCCGCAGCGCGCATGACACACGCCCAGATCGCCGCCGCGCTGCGTCGCGGCGGGAGAGTGCGCTACGTCGAGCACCGCGCCCGCCAGCTGCACGAGATCCTGCGCCGCGAGCACCTACACCAGCCACCCCTGCTCGAAGAAGCGATGGCTCACCAGACCAAGGCCCTGGTCGCTCAGCTCCGCGTCGCTTGCGAGGCAGCCCACGACCTCGAGCAAGCCACCGTGAACGCCTTCGACGCCCACCCCGACGCGGTGATCTACCGCAGCCTGCCCGGCGTGGGCGACCTCATCGGCCCGCGACTGCTCGCCGAGATCGGCGACGACCGCACCCGCTTCACCGATGCCCGCGCGCTCAAGGCCTACGCCGGCTCCTCCCCAGTCACCATCGCCAGCGGCAAGACCCACCGCGTCCGCCACCGCAACGTCAAGAACCGACGCCTCAACGCCGTCGGTTACCCCTGGGCCATGGCCGCCATCCACACCTCAGGACCCCGCACCCACTACGACCACCGCCGCGCCACTGGCGACCGGCACACCGCCGCCCTGCGCAACACCTACAACCGGCTCCTGGGCTGCCTGCACCACTGCCTACGAGCGGGCATCCCTTACGACGACGCCCTAGCTTTCAGCAGTGGCATGCATGTCGTCGGCGAGGGAGCGGCCGTCAGCGCGTCAGCTAGCCCGCTTGAGCCTCAAGTACCTCGGGCTTCCCAGCATCTGCTCGAAGCGGGACGCGTGCCCCGAGGGCTGGACATCGAAGATGACGCACTCACCAGCCGCGGCATCAACACCGACCGCGGGACTACCGGTCGGGTCAGCATCCGGTCGCCGCACAGCCTAGGTGTACCCGGCCATGACGTTGGTAGCAGCGTGGCGGCTTGAACGAGGGAGGACCTCCGGGTGGGGTGTGGCTTGTCTAAGGCCCACATCCACCCGGAGGTCCTCGTGGCCCACGCTAATGCCCGCACCACCGTCCATGGCCGGCTCCTGATCGTCCAACGCCATCAAGCCGGCTGGGCCCAAGCTCACATCGCCGCGGCGATGGGCATCTCCCGCAAGTGCGTCAAGACGTGGATCGAGCGCTA
>NZ_VWPY01000105.1 GCF_011839805.1 Kineococcus rubinsiae
GGCGCCGCCCTCGGTGCGGCCCCGCCGCCGCGGCCGGGGGACGAGGGCCGCGACGCCCGGCAGCAGGGCGACGACGCGCCCGAGGTCCTCGCCCAGCGGGTGGTCGGTGAGGTCGGCGTCGACGGCGGCGTCCAGCAGCGCGAACAGCGGCCGGGCGGGGCGCGTCAGCCGGTCGGGCACCACGCGCAGCGCCCGGGTCGCGGCCAGCGCCTCCGCGCCGACGACGATCGGGGCGAGGTCGGCGACGCGGCGCAGCGCCCGCGCCCCCTGCGTCGCGAAGCTCGCGTGCTCCTCGAGGCCGAGGGAGATGCTCAGCGCCGCCGCGGTGGTCGGGGACACGCCCGCGCGGAGCTCGCCGAGGACGTCCTGCACGACGTACTCGCTGATCATCAGCCCGGAGCTGCCGGCCGGGCCGACGGCGACGAAGGCGCGCAGCCCCGTGTGCTCGGGGCGCATGAGCAGGCCGAGGCGGGCGGCGGACAGCGTGAGCACGGGGTGGACCGCGGCCCGGGCCGCGTCGAGGGCGTTGGCGAGCGCGGCGGTGTGGAACTGCCCGTGGTGCAGGACGCCGGCGGTCGTGACGAGCGGGTTCTCCGTCACCGACGACGTCTCGACGAGCAGGACGTCCTCGAGGTGGCGCAGCGCGGCGAGCGCGGGGGCGAGCACCTGCGGCAGCACGCGCAGGCCGAACGGGTCCTGCAGGCGGACCGGCGTGCCGGAGCCCTGGACGAGGCGCCGCAGCTGGGCCGCGACCTCGGGCTGGTCGTGGTGCGCGCGCGTGGTGTGCACGGCCTCGGCGAAGGCCTGCGGGTTGCCGCGCAGCGCGAGGAAGGACAGGGCGCCCACCGCGAGCGACGCGCGCAGCAGGGTGTGGACCTCCCGCGCGGCGAGCGCCGCGGTGGCCAGGGTGACGGCGCCGGAGGACATCAGCGGCAGCGCGTCGGCGGGGCCCAGCTCGACCGGGTGCACGCCCCGGCCGGTGCCGGGCTGCGCCCACGGGCGCTCGCCGACGAGCGTCAGCCCGAGCTCGGCCATCTGGGCCAGGTCGGCGGTCCCGATGCCGCCGAAGACGTGCAGGGTCGGGACGGCGCCGGTCTCGACGGCGCGCGCGAGGGCGGCGACGACGGGCGGGCTGACCCCGGCCCCGCCGGCCGAGCGGCCACCGGCGAGCAGCTGGTTCAGGCGCACCGCGAGCGCGGCGCGGGCCGTGGCCGCGTCGAGGACGGGGCCCGTGCTGGCGGCGTGGCTGCGCAGCAGGCGCAGGCCGTGCCGGGCCCCGGCGTCCTCGGCGGGCTCGCCCTCGCCCGCGGCCGGGTGCTCCTGCGGGCCGGGCTCCGCGGTGAGGTCGACCCGCACGTGGCGGTTGCCGCCGACACCCGTCGTCGCCCCGTAGACGTCGCCGCGCTCGCGGGCTGCGAGCATCGCGTGGTGCAGCGGAACGAGGCGAGCCAGCGCCCCCGGGTCCACCACCGCACGCGCGCGCCCGGAGGCGAGGTCGGCCAGGGCGTCGAGCGGGAGGGGACTGCCGTCGAGGCGGACCTCGTGCGCGTCGAGCGGGGCGTCGTGCACGATGGCTCCGTTCCCCGGGCGGCGGGACCTGCTCCAGACGGGTCCATCCTGCCTGCTCGACCATCCTCATTCAACAGTCGCTGACATGAAACATCTCATTCAGGGCGCGTCCGGGGCGCCGCGGGACCGACTCCATGGAGCCACGTGATCACCTTCGAGCACATCCGGAAGCAGTTCCCCGACGGCACCGTCGCGGTCGACGACCTCGACCTCGAACTCCCCTCGGGGAAGATCACCGTGTTCGTGGGCCCGTCCGGCTGCGGCAAGACGACGTCGCTGCGCATGATCAACCGGATGGTCGAGCCGACGTCGGGGCGCATCCTCGTCGACGGCGAGGACGTCCTGGAGAAGGACCCCGCGGTGCTGCGGCGCGGCATCGGCTACGTCATCCAGCACGCCGGGCTGTTCCCGCACCGCACGGTCGTCGACAACGTCGCGACCGTGCCGCACCTGCTGGGGCGCAGCAAGAAGGAGCGCCGCGCGGCCGCGATGGAGCTGCTCGAGCGCGTCGGCCTGCCGACCGCGTTCGCCGACCGCTACCCCTCGCAGCTCTCGGGCGGGCAGCAGCAGCGCGTCGGGGTGGCGCGGGCGCTCGCCGCGGACCCGCCCGTGATGCTCATGGACGAGCCGTTCAGCGCCGTCGACCCCGTGGTGCGCGACCAGCTGCAGCAGGAGTTCCTGCGGCTTCAGTCCGAGCTGGGCAAGACGATCGCCCTGGTCACCCACGACATCGACGAGGCCGTGAAGCTCGGCGACACCATCGCGGTGTTCCGCGCGGGCGGTCACCTGGCGCAGGTCGGGACCCCGCAGGAGCTGCTGGAGCGCCCCGCCGACGACTTCGTCCGCGACTTCGTGGGCCGCGACCGCGGCTTCCGCGGCCTGTCCTTCGAGTCGGCGGCCTCGCTGCCCGTCCGCCCGCTGGGCGAGGTGGGCGGCGCGCGCCTGGTCCTCGACGACTCCGGCCGGCCCGTGTGCTGGGAGGGGCCGGGGGTCCGCGGCGGCAGCGCGCCGGTCGAGGGCACCTTCACGGCGCACGACTCGCTGCGCCTGGTCACCGACCTGGCGCTGAGCTCGCCCGTGGCCACCGCGGTCCGCGTCGACGGCGCCGGGCGCGCCGACGGCCTCGTGCCGCACCACGACCTCGTCGACCACCTCGCGGCCCGGAGGGCGCCGGCGTGATCGACTACCTCTCGAACAACTCCGACGTCGTCCTCGCCGCGCTGCGCCAGCACGTCCCGCTGGCCTTCCTGCCGCTGCTGATCGGGGTCGTCCTGGCGCTGCCCGTGGGCTACCTGGGCGTGCGCTTCGGCTGGCTCTACCACCCGCTGCTCAACGCCTCGGGGATCGTCTACTCGATCCCGTCGCTGGCGCTGTTCGTGACGCTGCCCTACGTGCTGGGCACGCGGATCCTCTCGCCCGTGAACATCGTCGTGGCGCTGTCGCTCTACACGCTGGCGCTGATGGCGCGCACGGTCGCGGACGGCCTGCGCTCGGTCGACGCCTCGCTCACCGAGGCCGCCACCGCCATGGGCTACCGCCGCACCCGCCGCCTGCTCGAGGTGGAGCTGCCCCTCGCGCTGCCCGTCGTGCTCGCGGGCGTCCGGGTGGCGGCCGTGTCGAACATCAGCCTCGTCAGCGTCGGCGCCCTCATCGGCGTCGGCGGCCTCGGGGCCCTGTTCACCCGCGGCTTCCAGCTGTTCTACCCGGCGCCGATCCTCGTCGGCGTGATCCTCTCGGTGCTGCTCGCCGCGGTCACCGACCTGGTCATCGTCTCGATCCAGCGCGCGGTGACCCCGTGGTCGCGCGCCTCCGCACGGAGGGCCTGACCGTGGGCGACGACACCCCCTACCTCCTCGACGGCACGCACTGGTCGGGGCCGACCGGCATCCCGCACCTGCTGCTCGCGCACCTCGGCTACACCGGGGTCGCCTTGCTGTGCGGCATCGCCATCGCGCTGCCCGTCGGCCTCTACATCGGCCACACCGGCCGCGGGTCGTTCCTGGCCATCAACGCGGGCAACGCCGGCCGCTCGCTGCCGACGCTGGGCCTGCTCATGCTCATGGTGACGCTCATGGGCCTGGGGTTCCTGCCCGTGCTCATCGCCCTGACGGTGCTGGTCATCCCCCCGATCCTCACGACCACCTACGCGGGACTGCGCAACGTCGACCGCAGCGCCGTCGACGCGGCGGTCGGGATGGGCATGCGGCCGTGGCAGGTGCTGTGGCGCGTGGAGGTGCCGATGGCCCTGCCGGTCATGCTCGGCGGCCTGCGCAGCGCGGCCCTGCAGGTCGTCGCGACGGCCACCGTCGCGGCGTCGGTGGGTCTGTCGGGCCTCGGCCGGCTGCTCATCGACGGCCTCTCGGTCAACGACTACGGCCGCGTCGTGGCCGGGGCCGTCGTGGTGGCGGTGCTCGCGATCGTGCTCGACCTCGGCCTCGGGCTGGTGCAGCGCTACGTCGTCTCGCCCGGCGTGTCGGGCCGCGGACTGCGCCGGCGCGGCGCGCGGGCCTCGGCGGAGCGGCTCGACCCCGACCTGCTCTGACGTAGATTCCTTCCCGAGTTCACCTGATCCCCCTCTGGTCCCGACCCATCGAAAGGCTCGACCATGAAGCCCACGGACATGAAGCGCAGGACCCTCCTGGGCGCAGCCCTCGCCACCGGCGCGACGCTCACGGCCGCCGCGTGCGGTTCCGGCGACGACCCGCTGGCGACCTCCAGCTCGAGCTCCAGCGGCTCCGCGAGCGCGTCGGACGCCGTCATCATCGGCTCCGCCAACTTCCCCGAGAGCGAGCTCGTCGGTGAGATGTACGCCCAGGTCCTCGAGGCCAAGGGCGTGAAGGTCGAGCGCAAGTTCAACATCGGGGCGCGCGAGGTCTACCTCAAGGCCCTCGACGACGGCTCGATCGACCTGCTGCCCGAGTACAACGGCGCCCTGCTGGCGGCGCTCGTCGAGGGTGGCGCGCCCGAGGGCGTCAGCAGCCCCGAGCAGGTCTACGACGAGCTGCAGAAGGCGCTGCCCGAGGGCACCGAGACGCTGCAGCAGTCGGCCGCCGAGGACAAGGACACGCTGAGCGTCCTGCCCGCGACGAAGTCGCAGTACAACCTGTCGACCATCGAGGACCTCGCGCCCGTCGCGAAGGACCTCTCGCTCGGCGCCGGCCCGGAGTTCCAGGAGCGCTACCAGGGCCTCGTCGGCCTCAAGGCCCTCTACGGCGTCGAGTTCGGCACGTTCCGCCCCCTGGACGCGGGCGGCCCGCTGACCGTCGGTGCGCTGGAGGACGGCTCGATCCAGGTCGGCAACGTCTTCTCCACCGACTCGGCCATCGCCACCAAGGGCTTCGTCGTCCTGGAGGACCCGAAGAACCTCTTCCTGGCGCAGAACATCCTGCCGCTCATCCGGTCGTCGAAGAACAACCAGACGATCACCAACGCCCTCAACGCCTTCTCGGCGGTGCTGACGACGGACAACCTGACCGAGTACCTGGCCAAGGTGCAGGTCGACAAGCAGGACAGCGCGACGGTCGCGAAGGCGTTCCTGGCGGCCAACCCCGTCGCCTGAGAGACCTCGCCGCCTGAGAGACCCCGTCGTCGCCGGGTCAGGCGTCCGGCACGAGCCAGGTGACGCCCAGCGGCGGCACCCGCAGCTGGACCGACTGCTCCTGGCCGTTCCAGGCGACCGCCTCGGCGGTCAGCGGCCCGGTGTTGACGACGCCGGAGCCCGCGAACTCCTCGGCGTCGGTGTTCAGCAGCTCGCGCCAGGTGCCCCCGGTGGGCAGGCCCACGCGGAAGTCCTCGTACGCAGCGCCGGAG
>NZ_VWPY01000106.1 GCF_011839805.1 Kineococcus rubinsiae
GGCCGCCCGCGGCGTGCTCGACGCCGCCCTGCCCGCCGTCCCCGCCGCGCTGCGCCCCGACGTCGAGGCCTGGGCGGCGCTGCTGGCGCAGGGCCGCGGGCCCGCCGACCTCGTCCTGGACCGGGCGCACCGCTCGGGTCCCGACGCCTGCCTGACCGCGGAGGAGCTGCGATGACCGACCTCGAGAGCGCGGTGGCCGCCCTGGAGACGGCCCGGCGCACGACGCTGACCCTGACGGACGTCGACGAGGCCGAGCTCACGGCGCAGCACTCGCCGCTGATGAGCCCGCTGGTGTGGGACCTCGCGCACGTCGGCCAGCAGGAGGAGCAGTGGCTGCTGCAGGCCGGCGACCCCGACCGCAGCCCCGTCTTCCCGCCGGCCGTCGCGTGCCTCTACGACGCCTTCGAGCACCCCCGGGCGACCCGGACGCAGCTGCCGCTGCTGGACGCGGCCGCGTCCCGGCGCGCGCTGGCCGAGGTGCGGGGCCGGGTGCTGGACGCCCTCGCGGGCCTCGGGCCGGACGCGTCGCTGTTCGCGGCCGGGATGGTCGCCCAGCACGAGCACCAGCACGACGAGACGATGTTCGCCACGCACGGCCTGCGCACCGGGGAGCCCCTGCTGCACGCGGTGCCGACGCCCGCGGGACGGCCGCTGCCGGCTGACGCGGTGCTCGTGCCCGCAGGACCGTTCCCGCTCGGCGCGGACCCGCGGACCGAACCCTGGGCCCTGGACAACGAGTTCCCCCAGCACGAGGTGGACGTCCCCGCGTTCCGGATCGGCCGGGTCCCGGTGACCAACGGGGAGTGGGCCGGGTTCGTCGCGGCCGGCGGGTACGACGACCCCCGGCTGTGGACGACGGTCGGCTGGGCGCACCGCGTCGCCGCCGGTCTGCGCGCGCCGATGACCTGGGAACCCGACGGGGCGGGCGGCTGGACCGAGCGCCGCTTCGGTGCGCGGCAACCCGTCTCGCCCGCCGAACCCGTGCAGCACGTCGACCTGCACGAGGCGCAGGCGTACGCGCGCTGGGCCGGCGCCCGGCTGCCCACCGAGGTCGAGTGGGAGAAGGCGTGCGTGTGGGACGCGGCCGCGGGCCGGCGCCGGCGCTGGCCGTGGGGCGAGGAACCCGCCACGGCGCGCCGCGCGAACCTCGGCGGGGGCGCGCTCGGCCCGGCCCAGGTCGGCGCCTACCCCGACGGGGCGTCGCCGTGCGGGGCGGAGCAGATGATCGGTGACGTGTGGGAGTGGACGTCGTCGGTGTTCGCGCCCTGGCCGGGGTTCTCGCCCATGCTCTACGACACCTACTCGGAGCCGTTCTTCGACGGCACCTACACGGTGCTGCGCGGCGGGTCCTGGGCGACGGCGGCCGACGCGGTCCGCCCGTCGTTCCGCAACTGGGACTACCCCGTGCGCCGGCAGGTCTTCACGGGCCTGCGCCTGGCCTGGGACGCCTGATGTGCCGCCACCTCGCGTGGCTCGGCGCCCCGCGGACGCTGTCGGACCTGCTGCTGGAACCGGAGCACGGCCTGCTGCACCAGAGCTGGGCGCCGCGGCGCCAGGCCCACGGCACCGTCAACGCCGACGGGTGGGGGGCCGGCTGGTTCACGCCCGGGCAGCCCGCACCCGCCCGCTGGCGCGCCGCGGGGCCGCTGTGGGCCAGCGTGTCGTTCGCCTCCGTCGCCCCGCACGTGGCGGCGGGCTGCGTCCTCGCGGCGGTCCGCAGCGCGAGCGCCGGGATGCCGGGCGACGAGAGCGCCTGCGCGCCGTTCCTGCGCGACGGGCGGCTGCTCTCGCACAACGGCGTCGTGGACCGCGCCGTGCTGCCCGCGGCCGCCTGGCGGGACGCGGAGTCGGTGTGCGACAGCGCCGTCCTCGCTGCGCACCTGCTCGAGGACCCCGACGACCTCGGCGCCCGCGTGGCGGCCGTGGGGGCCGCCGACCCGCGCGCCCGCCTCAACGTCCTGCTGGCCGACGGCGAGCGGCTGCTCGCGACCGCGTGGGGCGACACCCTGTCCGTCCTCGTGCGCGACGACGGGGTCGTGCTGGCCAGCGAGCCCTACGACGACGACCCGGGTTGGAGCGACGTCCCCGACCGCAGCCTCGTCACGGTCGGGCCCGGCGGCGTGCGGACCACCCCGATCGGCCGCTGACGCCGGTCCTCAGGCGTCGAAGGTGTTGAGCATGCTGTGCGCGGCGCGCTCGAGGTAGTCCCACAGGACGCCCTCCTGCGCGGGCGGCAGGTCCAGCGCGTCCACGGCCGCCCGCATGTGCAGCATCCAGCGGTCGCGGGCGTCGGGGTTCACCCGGAACCCCGCGTGGCGCATCCGCAGCCGCGGGTGGCCCCGCTGCTCGGAGTACGTCGTCGGCCCGCCCCAGTACTGCTCCAAGAACATCAGCATCCGCTGGTTCGCGGGGCCGAGGTCCTCGGGGTACATGGGCCGCAGCACCTCGTCGTCCGCCACCCCGGCGTAGAAGGCGTCCACGAGCCGGACGAACGTCGGGTGCCCCCCGACCTCGTCGTAGAACGTGCGCGCCGTGCCGGGGCCGGGGCCCAGCAGGTCGCGACCCTGCACGGAGGGGAGGTCAGCCGGAGTCACCGGGCCAGTGTCGCCTCTGCGCGCACGTCGACCGACTCGGGGGCCTCCTCGCGGGCCAGCGCCTCCGCGGCCAGCTTCACGTTGTGCTGCATGCCCCCGAAGACCACGCCGTGGAACGGGCTGATCGCCGCCCAGTAGGCCTGGCCCGCGAGCCCGCGCGGGTGGAACAGCGCGCGCTGGCGGAACAGGGTGCGCCCGACGGCGTCCTGCTCGACGCGCAGGTCCAGCCACGCCAGGCCCGGCAGCCGCATCTCCGCGCGCAGCCGCAGCAGCTCGTCGGTGCGCAGCTCCTCCACGCGCCACCAGTCCACGGCGTCGCCGACCAGCAGGTGCTCGGGGTCGCGGCGCCCGCGGCGCAGACCGGGCCCGCCCGAGAACCCGTCCATGACGCCGCGGATGGTCCACGCCATCGGCCAGGAGTACCAGCCCTTCTCCCCGCCGATGCCCTCCAGCACCTTCCACACGAGGTGGCGGGGCGCGTCGACGACCGTGGTGCGCTCGTCGACGTAGAGGTTGCCGCCCGCCCAGTCCGGGTCGGTCGGCAGCGGGTCGCTCGGGGCCCCGGGCACCGACGCGGAGCTCCAGCGCGTCGTGACGTCGGCGTCCTGGATGCGCTGCAGGGCCAGGCTCACGGCCCGCGCGAAGGGCAGCAGCCCCTGCGGCGGGTCCGGGACGAACTCGGCGATGTCGTGCTCCTTGCAGATGACCTCGTGCACGAGGCTCTCCACGAGCGGGCGCGCGATCGTCTTCGGCACGGGCGTCACGAGCCCGACCCAGTGGCTGGACAGGCTGGGGGACATGACCTTCACGGGCAGCACGTAGCGCCGCGGCAGCTTCGCCACGCGGGCGTAGCCGTGCATCATCTCCAGGTAGGTCATGACCTCGGGGCCGCCGATGTCGAAGGCGCGGTTGACCTCGCGCGGCATCGAAGCCGAGCCGACGAGGTAGCGCAGCACGTCGCGCACGGCGATGGGCTGGATCCGGTTGGACACCCAGCGCGGGCAGATCATCGCGGGCAGCCGCTCGGTGAGGTGGCGCATCATCTCGAAGCTCGCCGACCCCGAGCCCAGGATGACCGCGGCCTGCAGGACGGTCGTGGGGGTGGGGCTGTCGAGGAGGATCTCGCCGACCTCGCGCCGCGACTCGAGGTGCTTCGACAGCTCCTCGTCCTCGGGGTGCAGCCCGCCGAGGTAGACGATGCGGTCGACGCCCGCCTCCGCCGCCGCGCGCGCGAAGGTGCGGGCCGTGCGCCGGTCGCGGGAGGCGAACTGCGCGCCGCCGTTCATGGCGTGGATCAGGTAGTAGGCGACGTCGACGCCCTGCAGGGCGCCGGCCACCTGCGCGGGGTCGGAGGCGTCGGCCTGCACGACCTCGACGGCGTCGAACCAGTCGCGCCCGCGCAGCGTCTCGGGGTGGCGGGCCAGGGCCCGCACGCGGAAGCCGGCCGTCAGCAGCTCGGGCACCAGCCGGCCGCCGATGTAGCCCGTCACCCCGGTGACCAGCGCCAGGCGGCCCTCCCCGCGGGGCACGTCGAGGGTGGCGGGGGTGACGGGTTCGGCGGGGCTCATGCCCCAGTGTCCGTCGCGATCGCCCGGATGGCGAGGAGGGCCTGCCGCACCCCTCCTGCACCCCTTCCAGGCGCCCCGGGGCGGGCGGTTCAGTCCCGGCGGGTGGTGGTGTCCACGTCGGCCGCGACGTCGGCCTCGCTGCGCGCCGGCGGCCGCGAGCCACCCGCGTCCGCCGCGTCCGTCCCGCCGCCCCCGGGGGTCGTGGAGTCCGGCCCGCCCGCGGCGGGGGTCAGCAGCTTCGACGGGTCGCCGTCGCGGATCCACAGCGTGCGCTGCGCGAACGGGAAGCTGATCCCCTCCGCGTCGAAGGCGGCCTTGATGCGCCGCAGGAGCTCGCGCTGCACGGCCCACTGCTGCAGCGGCGCGGTCTTGACGACCAGGCGCAGCACGACGGCGTCCTGCGTCATCTTCTCCACGCCCCAGACCTCCGGCGGCTCCAGCACCAGCGGGGCCCACTCCTCCTCCTCGACGAGGTGGTCGCCGATGCGCTGCAGCAGCGCCTGCACCCGCGGGAGGTCCTCGCCGTAGGCGACGGAGACGTCGAGCACGGCCCGGGCCCAGCCCTGGCTCTGGTTGCCGACCCGGAGGATCTCGCCGTTGCGGACGTACCAGACCGTGCCCTTGACGTCGCGGACGCGCGTGACCCGCAGGCCGACGGCCTCGACGGTGCCGTTCGCGTCGCCCAGGTCGACGACGTCGCCCACGCCGTACTGGTCCTCCGCGAGCATGAAGATGCCCGAGAGGAAGTCCTTGACGAGGCTCTGCGCTCCGAAGCCCAGGGCGACGCCCGCGATCCCGGCCGAGGCCAGGAAGGGCGCGATGTCCAGGGACAGCTCGCTCAGCACCATGAGCAGCGCGACGACGCCGAGGACCAGGGTCGTCGTGCTCTTCAGCACCGACGCCAGCGTCTCGGCCCGCTGCTGCCGCCGCTCGGACAGCAGCG
>NZ_VWPY01000107.1 GCF_011839805.1 Kineococcus rubinsiae
CTATTGAGGATGTGTACGATAAAAACTTACATTTCGAAATTCTTTGGCTTCATCTAAATCGGGCCAAGTCGTTGCACTTCTTTCATCTATTTTCAAATATTGCGGATGGCTAAAATTTTTCACACGACTATCCGCCACCCATACTTCAGGTGCGAACTTCAAAAACTCATCTAAAAAGAAACGATTACACTGATCATAAAGTACATCAGCGGCAAGTAAGACATCGACCTGTTCAGATTTGTATAAATCATCTAAATATTCAAGTTCTACATTATTGAGTAATGCATTTTCACGACATGACTCCAAGCTTACTTGGTCAATATCACAGCAAATAACACGTTTTGCACCAGCCATTTTTGCTGCTATTGCAACCACACCTGAGCCTGCACCAAAATCCAATACCACCTTATCTTTTACATGATGTGGTTCAGCGAGTAGCCATTGCGCCATCGCCAACTCTGAAGCCCAGCAAAAAATCCAATAAGGAGTTTCATTCCAAATACGACGAATCACCTCATCATCTAAACGATCAGTTGGAAATACAGGAGGAATTAGCCACAATGAAATTGGGGTTTCAGGTAACTGCTGTGCCAATAAATCAGTGTTTGGAATAACTTCATGTAAGGCTTTAAGCAATTGATCAGGTGCTTTCGCAAATTGAAATGTACAGCTCATATTTCTTAAATTCTTGAAAAAAGCCCCTCTATTTAGAAGGGCTTAAAGTGGATATTTAACCTAAAGCTTTTTCAGCAGCTTCAACTGTTTGACGAATCAAAGTCGTGATCGTCATAGGTCCTACACCACCTGGGACTGGTGTATAAGCTGATGCAACATCTTCAATACCCACTAATTGGATATCACCCACACCACCGCCATCACGTGGATGGAAACCAGCATCAACGACAACAGCACCTTGTTTGATCCAATCTTTCTGAATTAATTCAGCCTTACCTACTGCACCCACAATAATATCGGCTTGCTTCACTAACTCAGGAAGGTTTTGAGTACGTGAATGACAAATCGTCACGGTAGCATTGGCTTGTAATAGCATCATTGCCATTGGTTTACCTAAAATTGCTGAACGACCAACAACAACGGCATGCTTACCTGCAATTTCAATCTTGTTTTCTTTTAAAATCGTCATGATACCCGCTGGAGTTGCTGAACCATACGCGGCTTCGCCCATTGACATACGACCAAAACCAAGACAAGTCACACCATCCACATCTTTTTCGAGTGAAATCGCATCGAAACATGCTCTTTCATCAATTTGTTCAGGTACTGGATGTTGAAGCAAAATACCGTGCACATCAGGATTTGCATTTAATTTTTCAATTTCAGCAAGTAATTGTTCAGTTGTCGTTTCTTTTGGCAGTTCAACCTTTAGAGAATCCATGCCTACACGGCGGCAAGCATTTCCTTTCATACGCACATAAGTTGCAGATGCACCATCATCACCAACTAAAATTGTTGCCAAAATTGGGGTACGACCCGATTTTGCTTTTAATGCTTCTACACGTACCAACAAATCAGCTTCGATTTGTGTTGCCAATGCACGACCGTCTAAAACCAATGCCACAGCGCATCTCCAAAGTGGGTATGAATCAATAATGCAAATAATACATGATAATTTAGCCAATATTCTTTTAGATGTTGTTTTTATGTGCATATTCACCGCAAACACTATTGTTTTTTTTTTAAAGATTGCTAATATGTGCATCACCAAGAGATGGCGGGGTGGCAGAGTGGTCATGCAGCGGACTGCAACTCCGTGTACGCCGGTTCGATTCCGACCTCCGCCTCCATTGGTAAAGCCCGAGTGGTGAAATCGGTAGACACAGGGGATTTAAAATCCCCCGCCCACAAAGCGTGCCAGTTCGAGTCTGGCCTCGGGCACCATCCTTCAACTACTGAAGTTTGGTGCAGTAAAAATCCAGCGTAAGCTGGTTTTTTTATGTCTAAAATTTGATGTTTTATAAAAAGCCAAGCTTTAGATACTTGGCTTTTTTGATTTAAAAATTATGCAACTTGCTGAGCTGTCTGAATGGGCAATAAATTGACATCTAAATTAAGTTGGTGCTGTCGACTTTCATCAACGGAATAGTTTGCTTGCTTAATAGAATCAACAAAAATCCACTTCGACTGTACCTGTAACTGATCAAATTCAACCACCAAATAACCACGTTGATTCAAATTACAATAATTCAATTCATCAATTAGAGTCTTGAATGCAAATTCAAATTGTTGCAATTGTGCCAAAGGAATGTTGAGGTATTTTTCCAATCCTGGTGAAGATACTGAACTGGTAGCTAACTCTACTCCAACGAATGCCCCATCTTTACTGTATAAATTTGAAGACCAAGCATTGTGTGTATCACCCGCCAAGACCACGATTTTCTTTTTCAACTGCGCTAATGTGCCATACAAAATCTCGCGTTCAGTGAAATAACCATCCCAAGCGTCTAAATTATACGGTGCAGTCGTAAGTACACGCGCTTTCTCTTGTTGAGTAAGTGTTGGATCATTATTTTGTAGTCGAACTTTTAGCGTTACCAGTTCAGTAATTTGCGTATTCATTTTTGTGAGTGTTTCAGCTGTTGGATTGCCTGAAGTTATTTCAGCCAAAGAAAGTAACAACTCAGCAGGAATAAACATTTTAGACATTAAAATTTGCTGTCCCAAAACATTCCAAGTTGCATTTGATTGCTGTAATTTGCCTAATACCCAATCACGTTGTTCAAACCCCATCAAAGTACGCGTTGGACTAGTAAGATCAGCTTGAAACTTTGCAACGTCTATGCCTGTCGCAGTTAAATAATTTGCATAATCTAATTGTTGATCTCGAGCAATAATACGGGTGTCCAACATAGTCAATTGAACAAGATTACCAAAATCGAATTGGCGATAAATCTTTACATGCTGATCATCTACAGGACGAATTGGCATCCATTCGAAATATGCCTGTAAGGCAGCCAACTTACGCTCAAGGAACGAACCTTCATTTTCTTGATGATTTTCAGCACCATTTTTCCAAGTATCATTCGTCAACTCATGGTCATCCCAAATCACGATAAATGGATGGCGTTGATGTGCAGCTTGTAAGTCCTGATCTTTTCGATATAGTGCATATCGCTTTCGGTAATCATCTAATTTAATAATTTCTTTATTGTTATCTGCCGCTAAAGTACGACCAAGTTTTGCAGCATCTTCAGTGGCATATCCATCAGCACCATACTCATAAATATAGTCACCTAAATGAATCACCACATCTACATTTTGCTTTGCAATTTCACGATATACATAAAAATATCCCGCTGGATAATTTGAGCATGAACATACTGCAAAACTAACTTTAGATGTGCTTAGGGGTAACGTTTTGGTCTGACCTATTGGAGAAATCTTATTTCCAAAAATAAACCGATAATAATAACTTGTATCAGCCCGAAGTCCCGTTGCATCCACTTTCACCGTAAAATCTTGTGATGCTGATGTAGTCACTTTGTCTGTTTTAATGATTTGTTTAAACTGTTGATCTAATGCAAGCTCCCATGTCACTTGTAAACGTGCACTGGTTTCATTTGGTGTTAAACGCGTCCATAAAATAACGCGATCTTGCAACGGATCACCACTCGCAACACCATGTTCAAAACTCACCTTTAAACTAGAAGTTTCATGATCTGAACTATCATTACAACCTGTCATTCCCACAGTGAGTGATAATGCACCCAAACCGAATAAACTTTTTTGAATGAGTTCCCGTCGTGAAATATTTACAGTCATTTAAGTACTACCTTATTTTTATCACCTTAAATGCTTAAACCTAATCAGCTAATATGAACAAATGATCTCAATTTTGTGAAAGAACTATGAAAAATACATAGCACATGATTATTTTTTATAGGTTAAAAACATGTTTTGATTGAAAATAAAGCAAATAGTTGATTTTACTCTTGCCAAGATTTAAAGCCTCCACTATTATTGCGCACATGCCCGAGTGGTGAAATCGGTAGACACAGGGGATTTAAAATCCCCCGCCCACAAAGCGTGCCAGTTCGAGTCTGGCCTCGGGCACCATCCTTCAACTACTGAAGTTTGGTGCAGTAAAAAAATCCAGCGTATGCTGGTTTTTTTATGCCTAAAATTTATAAAATAAAAAAAAATACCTCAGTCGAAACTAAGGTATCTAATAAATCTATTAGAATTGAATGTTATTCCACTCGGATGATTTTACCATTCTCATCGTGGTGAACGATTGAGATCTTTTGCTGGCGACCAGAAGATATTTCTTGTTCTGATAGTTCAAAATAGCGAGCAAAATCCGAGATTCGCTTTTCAACAGTTTGCCTTTCACTCACTGATTTAGAAGGCAATAAACCCCATAACATGAGTATGACAGCGCAAAAAATTAATGCGATTACACCATGTTCAATACCATTACTAAATCCTGACATTAAACGCTGTGCTAGATGGGTTTTCTGAATTTCAATCAATACCCAAACTAAAACGAATGGACGCCATAATAATAACCAGCCTGCCCACATCATCGCTGTTGTTGTGGTCGAAAAATAGCGTTTATGCCATGGGAGTTGGCGACGTAAATCAATAATCAAGCTATTTACTTTCATTTCACTATACTCTGTAAGATTAGACTTACAACTTAACGAATACCACGATCAGGACTAATCCAACGTGCACGTTTTTCCTGTCCACGAAGCAGTACTTTTGGGAAGGCGACGATTGTAGCAGTAATCGTAATTAACCAAAATACAAAGGGATACCAAATCATCCAGTAGTAATTTTTACCCAAGTTTGGTTCATAACGACTATCCATCCATTTGCTTAAAGCAAACTGAATTAAACAGGTTGCCCCTAATAAAATCCCACTTCCGTAAGGCAAAAATGGCGAACTTACAAT
>NZ_VWPY01000108.1 GCF_011839805.1 Kineococcus rubinsiae
GCGTAAAGGACAGTTAAAATTATTTGATCCTAAAACTAAGAAGAATCTTAATGTTCAGGGCATCCCAACTGTAAGTTATGGGGGGCAAGGTGGCTTAGGTGATGTAGTCTTGCATCCTGATTTTAAAAATAATCATTGGATTTATCTCAGCTATGCTGTGCAAGGCAGTGGTGGTTATGGTGCTGAAATTTCTCGTGCCAAACTTGATTTATCTAATCCTGAGCAACCGAAATTAACGGATTTAACACGAATTTGGCAGCAAGTACCTAAAGTGTCAGGGCAAGGACATTATGCTCATCGTATGTTATTTGGTGCTGATGGAAAACTTTGGGTAAGTTCAGGTGAGCGTCAAAAATTCGATCCTGCCCAAGATATGAAAAGCAATCTAGGTAAGATTCTACGTTTAAATGAAGACGGAACTCCTGTATCAGATAACCCTTTTAGCCAACAAGGTGGCGTGACTGCTGAAATTTGGTCATTGGGTCATCGTAATCCACTGGGTATGGCGTTTGATGACCAAAAACAATTGTGGGTAGTGGAAATGGGGCCGAAAGGAGGTGATGAACTTAATCAGATTCTTAAAGGCGCGAACTATGGTTATCCAATCGTATCGAATGGCGATCATTACTCAGGATTACCAATTCCAGATCATAAAACTCGCCCAGAATTTAAAGCGCCTGCAATCGATTGGACACCTGTGATTTCACCTTCAAGCATGATTATTTACACGGGTGATAAATTCCCGTTATGGCAGCAGAAAGCTTTGATTGGTGGTTTGTCTTCCAAGTCGATTGTTGTGGTTGATTTAAAATCGCAACCCGTTAAAGATGTGCAACGTTTGGATATGAAGCAACGAATTCGTGGTTTACAACAAGCACAAGACGGTTCGATTTGGGTGATTGAAGATGGTCCACAAGCAAAATTGCTAAAGCTCAATGCAAACTAAATATGAACTCAAAGTGAAAAGATTAATGATGCAGTCGAAATACCAAAATTTATTTTCAAATAAAACATTGATGTTGATTGGGCTGTTGTCCTGTAGCTCGAGTTTGTGGGCACAGCCTTTAACTGAGCTACAAATAAAAAAGATTGTCGATCAGCAATTTAAACCACTTTTAGAGGAATATAAAATTCTTGGTTTAGCCGTTGCCGTGACTTTAGATGGTCAACATTACTTTGTAAATTATGGTGTTGCTTCGCTACAAAGCAAACAAGCTATGACTAATAGTACCTTGTTTGAACTTGGTTCAGTCAGTAAAACGTTCAATGCGACTTTAGCGGGGTATGCGCAAGCACAAGGGTGGTTGTCATTATCGGATCATCCTGCCAAATACTTCCCTGAACTTAAAAATACATCCGTGAATCAGGCTACATTGCTGAATTTGGGAACTTATAGTGCAGGTGGCTTTCCACTGCAATTTCCAGATGAAGTTGTTACTCAGCAGGATATGATTCAATATTTTCACAACTGGAAAACAAAAACCAAAATCGGGGAGGCTCGTCAATACTCAAATCCGAGTATTGGTTTAATGGGTTATGTCACAGCTTTGGCGATGAAAAAGCCATATGCGGAATTGATAGAGAAAACCTTACTTCCTCAATTAGGAATGACGCAGAGTTATATTCATGTCCCTGAACAAAAGATGTCACAATATGCTTGGGGCTATAAGAATAACCAAGCAATCCGTGTATCAGCGGGGATGTTTGATGCTGAAGCCTATGGTGTCAAAAGCAGTAGTTCGGATATGCTGAAATTTTTAGATGCACAGATCAATTCAGCTCAATTAAATCACCCAATTCGTCAAGCCGTTGAAAATACCCATATCGGTTATTATAAAGTCGGTGCAATGACGCAGGGTTTGGGATGGGAGCAATATGCTTATCCCGTTAAGCTTGAAACACTTTTACAAGGCAACTCAAGTAAAATGGCTTTAGAAAGCCATGCAGTAACGCTGATCAAACAACCCAAAATTGCCTCACAATCCACTTATTTTAATAAAACAGGATCTACCAATGGCTTTGGAGCTTATGCCGCATTTATCCCTCAGCATAAAATCGGTATGGTGATGCTCGCCAATACCAATTTCCCAAATGAAGCGCGTATTAAAGCAACCCATCAAGCGATGCAGCAGATTCTGAAACAGAAGGCAGCCCCTTAACTTGATCAGTTGTTGGTAGATTCAAATTGTAGATTTGATTCAGACACAATAGACTAGGATAAAACAGCATAAAGTCAGTGATGATGTCAGATACGCATATTCCTTTACCTGAACGTTTACGTCCTCGTGACTTATCCGAAATTATCGGACAAGATCATTTGTTAGGTGAAAATGCACCTTTGCGCCAAATGATTGATCAAGGGCATTTACCTTCGATTATCTTTTGGGGTCCGCCAGGGGTAGGTAAAACTACGATCGCATTATTGCTGGCGCAAGCAGTTGATCGCCCATTTATTAGCTTATCTGCGCTGAATACTGGTGTAAAAGAGCTGCGAGAAGTGATTGCGGAAAGTGGTGATCTGCTGACTCCAGTAGTTTTTATTGATGAGATTCATCGCTTTAATAAATCGCAGCAAGATGCGTTACTAAATGCGGTCGAAAAAGGCAAAATTACGCTGATTGGCGCAACCACAGAGAACCCATCTTTTGAAGTTAATAGCGCTTTACTGTCGCGTTGTCAGGTCTATACGCTGAATAGTTTGGATGCTGATGCCATTCAAACACTCATCAATAAAGCGATTCAAAGTGATAAGTTTCTCAAAGAGCGTTTTATTCAAGTTGAAGAATATGATGCACTGATTCAGTTTGCTGCAGGTGATGCACGTAAGGCGCTTAATCTGATTGATTTAATCGCCAGTACTTTTGAAGCTGATGTTGAAAATGTCGTGACCAACGCGATTGTCGTCAAAGTTGCACAGCAGAATATTGCACGTTATGACAAGTCAGGTGAGCAGCACTACGATCTGGTTTCAGCATTTATTAAATCGATTCGGGGAAGTGATCCAGATGCTACCTTGTATTGGATGGCAAGAATGCTGAAAGGTGGAGAAGACCCAATATTTATTGCTCGTCGCATGTTGATTGCGGCATCAGAAGATATTGGAAATTCTAATCCAAATGCCTTGTTACTTGCAGGGTAGTGCTTCCGTTCAGTTCAAGCGGTGGGTATGCCTGAGGCGCGTATTATTTTAGGACAATGCGCAGTTTATTTGGCAACCAGCCCGAAAAGTAATAGTACCTATTTAGCCATCAATCGTGCCTTAGAGTTGGCAGAGAAAACGGCAAATTTGCCTGTACCATTGCACTTGCGCAATGCGCCAACCAAACTGATGAAGCAACAAGGATATGGGGTGGATTATTTGTATCCACATAATTATCCTGAACATTTTGTATTACAAGACTATTTGCCACCTGAATTGCGTGGTACGAAGCTGTATGAACGAGCCTTAAATAAACGTGAAGTTGAAGCTGAACGTTTGCAACAGCGCCGCTGGCAGCAAGAACAGCAACAGCAATAATACTTTCTGGGCGCGTGCCTCATTTTAAATTTACCAAAGCAGCATTTTAGCCCCGATTGATGGCATGTTGCTTTGGTTCCAAGATTCAATTGATATCAATATGAACTCAAAAACAGCAACACTGATTGGACTGCTTGCCATTTTGCTTTGGAGTTTAATTGTTGCGCTCATTAAAGAAGTAAGTACTCAGTTTGGTGCAGTTGGTGGTGCGGCATTAATCTATACACTTGCTTCAATATTCTTATTACTTTCTGTTGGTTGGACGCCTATCAAAAGTTTTCCAAAAACTTATTTGATTTGGGGTGCTTTTTTATTTGTCGCCTATGAAATTTGTCTTTCACTTTCAATTGGATATAGCCAAACAAATAGACAAGCAATTGAAGTCGGAATGGTCAATTATTTATGGCCAACTTTCACGATGGTTGCGGCGATTTTATTTAATCAACAAAAAGCAAATTTTCTGATTATTCCTGGCTTCGTTGTTTCTCTACTCGGTATTTGTTGGGTTTTGGGAGGAGAGCAAGGATTTGATTTGATTGGCATGGCTAACAATATTCAGCAGAAGCCACTGAGTTATGGATTGGCATTTCTTGGGACATTGTTGTGGGCGGCTTATTGTACCCTTACCGCACGAATCGCTCAGGGAGCAAATGGCATTACTTTATTCTTTATTTTGGTTTCGATCGTGCTTTGGATTAAATATCTTGTGATGGGGGGGAATGGCTTTATTTTTGATTGGTCATCCTCTATTTCCTTGGTTTTTGCTGCTGCTGCGATGGGCTTCGGCTATGCAGCTTGGAATGTTGGAATTTTGCATGGTAATGTGACATTACTGGCAGGAGCATCTTATTTTATTCCTGTGCTTTCCGCTTTTTTTGCTGCATTGTTACTGAGTACGCCATTAGGTCTTTCTTTTTGGTATGGTGCGCTGATGGTGTGTGTCGGTTCTATACTGTGTTGGTTGGCGACAAAGGCGAAGTCATAAACAAACAGTGATTTTTATTCAAATCAGTTTGGTGAAATAGCTATTGATCAATGGTTTGAACTATTTATTGATTCAAAAATTTATCAAGCATTACAAAAATAACAAGTTATGCC
>NZ_VWPY01000109.1 GCF_011839805.1 Kineococcus rubinsiae
AAGTTGTTCTTCGAAGATGTATCTGAGGGTCTGTAGCTCAGTTGGTTAGAGCACACGCTTGATAAGCGTGGGGTCACAAGTTCAAGTCTTGTCAGACCCACCACTACTGACGAAGTGATGAATAATCACAAGCTGCTAGATAAAAAGATATGTCGTTCATTATGATTAAAGCTGGGGACTTAGCTTAGTTGGTAGAGCGCCTGCTTTGCACGCAGGAGGTCAGGAGTTCGACTCTCCTAGTCTCCACCAAATTCGAGGGTAAACAAAGCAACGCTTTGTCCGAGAATTTAAGCAAACAGCTATGCTGTGCGCAGGCACACATAGAACGAAGCTTAGAGCTAAAGATTACAGAACTTAGTAAGCAAATAGCTTCTTAACTTCTGTGATTTATCACAGTTTACTGCAAGCTGACGAGGCTGTAGTTAATCATTAACAGATTAGAAAATTGAGTCTGAAATAAATTGTTCAAACTCGATTAAATAGGAAGATAACAAGTAATTGTTAAATTAATATTTAATCTGAGAACTAGCAAAAACACTGAATCAAGCGTTTTGGTATATGAATTTAGATTGAAGCTGTATGGTGATTAAATTCACAGACAACAAACCAGTAGCAATTAAGTTTGCAACGATAACACTCACTTGTATGTGTTAACGACTGTTTGGGGTTGTATAGTCAAGTAATTAAGTGCATGTGGTGGATGCCTTGGCAGTCAGAGGCGATGAAAGACGTGATAGCCTGCGAAAAGCTCCGGGGAGGCGGCAAATATCCTTTGATCCGGAGATTTCTGAATGGGGGAACCCACCCGCTATAAGGCGGGTATCATAAACTGAATACATAGGTTTATGAAGCGAACGAGGGGAAGTGAAACATCTCAGTACCCTTAGGAAAAGAAATCAATTGAGATTCCCTTAGTAGCGGCGAGCGAACGGGGAGCAGCCCATTAAGTTATGTGTGTTTTAGTGGAACGCTCTGGGAAGTGCGAACGTAGAGGGTGATATTCCCGTACACGAAAGGGCACACATAATGATGACGAGTAGGGCGAGGCACGTGAAACCTTGTCTGAATATGGGGGGACCATCCTCCAAGGCTAAATACTCCTGACTGACCGATAGTGAACCAGTACCGTGAGGGAAAGGCGAAAAGAACCCCTGTGAGGGGAGTGAAATAGATCCTGAAACCGCATGCATACAAGCAGTGGGAGCCGACTTGTTCGGTGACTGCGTACCTTTTGTATAATGGGTCAGCGACTTATATTCAGTAGCGAGGTTAACCGAATAGGGGAGCCGTAGAGAAATCGAGTCTTAATAGGGCGTTTAGTTGCTGGGTATAGACCCGAAACCAGGCGATCTATCCATGAGCAGGTTGAAGGTTGGGTAACACTAACTGGAGGACCGAACCCACTGTCGTTGAAAAGCCAGGGGATGACTTGTGGATAGGGGTGAAAGGCTAATCAAGCCTGGTGATAGCTGGTTCTCCCCGAAAGCTATTTAGGTAGCGCCTCGGACGAATACCATTGGGGGTAGAGCACTGTTTCGGCTAGGGGGTCATCCCGACTTACCAAACCGATGCAAACTCCGAATACCAATGAGTACTATCCGGGAGACAGACTGCGGGTGCTAACGTCCGTAGTCAAGAGGAAAACAATCCAGACCGCCAGCTAAGGCCCCAAAATCATAGTTAAGTGGGAAACGATGTGGGAAGGCATAGACAGCTAGGAGGTTGGCTTAGAAGCAGCCACCCTTTAAAGAAAGCGTAATAGCTCACTAGTCGAGTCGGCCTGCGCGGAAGATGTAACGGGGCTAAAACTATGTGCCGAAGCTGCGGATTTGACATTAGTCAAGTGGTAGGGGAGCGTTCTGTAAGCCGATGAAGGTGTATTGAGAAGTATGCTGGAGGTATCAGAAGTGCGAATGCTGACGTGAGTAACGACAAAACGGGTGAAAAACCCGTTCGCTGAAAGACCAAGGGTTCCAGTCCAACGTTAATCGGGGCTGGGTGAGTCGACCCCTAAGGCGAGGCCGAGAGGCGTAGTCGATGGGAAATTGGTTAATATTCCAATACTTCTGTGTAATGCGATGAGAGGACGGAGAAGGTTAAGTCAGCCTGGCGTTGGTTGTCCAGGTGGAAGACCGTAGGCATGCATCTTAGGCAAATCCGGGGTGCTCTATGCTGAGAGTCGATAGCAAGCTGTACTTGTACAGTGAAGTGGCTGATACCATGCTTCCAGGAAAAGTCTCTAAGCTTCAGTTACACAGGAATCGTACCCGAAACCGACACAGGTGGTCAGGTCGAGTAGACCAAAGCGCTTGAGAGAACTCTGCTGAAGGAACTAGGCAAAATGGTACCGTAACTTCGGGAGAAGGTACGCTGCTGACGGTGATGGGACTTGCTCCCTGAGCGGTTGGCAGCCGCAGAAACCAGGCCGCTGCAACTGTTTATTAAAAACATAGCACTCTGCAAACACGAAAGTGGACGTATAGGGTGTGATGCCTGCCCGGTGCTGGAAGGTTAATTGATGGGGTTAGCGTAAGCGAAGCTCTTGATCGAAGCCCCAGTAAACGGCGGCCGTAACTATAACGGTCCTAAGGTAGCGAAATTCCTTGTCGGGTAAGTTCCGACCTGCACGAATGGCATAATGATGGCGGCGCTGTCTCCAGCAGAGGC
The DNA here is from genome assembly GCF_011839805.1 of Kineococcus rubinsiae. Classification (GTDB taxonomy): domain Bacteria; phylum Actinomycetota; class Actinomycetes; order Actinomycetales; family Kineococcaceae; genus Kineococcus; species Kineococcus rubinsiae. The sequence goes on from NZ_VWPY01000109.1 coordinate 2,668, forward strand.
TCAGTGAAATCGAAATCGCTGTGAAGATGCAGTGTACCCGCGGCTAGACGGAAAGACCCCGTGAACCTTTACTGCAGCTTGACATTGAACTTTGACCTTACTTGTGTAGGATAGGTGGGAGGCTTTGAAGTTGGAACGCTAGTTCCAATGGAGCCGTCCTTGAAATACCACCCTGGTAATGTTGAGGTTCTAACTCTGTCCCGTAATCCGGGACGAGGACCATGTCTGGTGGGTAGTTTGACTGGGGCGGTCTCCTCCTAAAGAGTAACGGAGGAGTACGAAGGTGCGCTCAGCGTGGTCGGAAATCACGCGTAGAGTATAAAGGCAAAAGCGCGCTTAACTGCGAGACCCACAAGTCGAGCAGGTACGAAAGTAGGTCTTAGTGATCCGGTGGTTCTGTATGGAAGGGCCATCGCTCAACGGATAAAAGGTACTCTGGGGATAACAGGCTGATACCGCCCAAGAGTTCATATCGACGGCGGTGTTTGGCACCTCGATGTCGGCTCATCTCATCCTGGGGCTGAAGCAGGTCCCAAGGGTATGGCTGTTCGCCATTTAAAGAGGTACGCGAGCTGGGTTTAGAACGTCGTGAGACAGTTCGGTCCCTATCTACCGTGGGCGCTGGAAATTTGAGAGGATCTGCTCCTAGTACGAGAGGACCAGAGTGGACGAACCTCTGGTGTACCGGTTGTCACGCCAGTGGCATCGCCGGGTAGCTATGTTCGGAAGGGATAACCGCTGAAAGCATCTAAGCGGGAAGCCTACCTCAAGATAAGATTTCCCTAGGAATTTATTCCTCTAAAGAGCCGTTCGAGACTAGGACGTTGATAGGTTGGGTGTGGAAGCACGGTGACGTGTGAAGCTGACCAATACTAATTGCTCGTGAGGCTTGACTATACAACACCCAAACAGTTGTTGTATTCAAGATAAATTCAATACATAACTTGATTTAGTGTACAAACTAGTTACAATACAGACCAATTATCTAATCCGTTAATAACTCTTTGGATCGTAAGTAAGGCAAACATTATTAATTAATGTGAATAAGACCCGAAAACACCACAACAGTTTGCTGGCGACAATAGCAAGAGTGAACCACCTGATCCCTTCCCGAACTCAGAAGTGAAACCTCTTCGCGCTGATGGTAGTGTGGCGTTTGCCATGTGAGAGTAAGTCATCGCCAGCTTTTAAATATAAAACACCCCCTCCGCGTAAGCAGAGGGGGTGTTTTTTATTGCATTTTTAAAATTTATAAAGAAAATTGAGGTGAGTACAGTTTAGTCTGGCTTTTGCATATGACAGCTTAAGACGTTCATAAATGAATTAAGGTATTTTTTAAACTTAAAATCTAGCATGCTATAACAAATAATAAATTTCCCAATATTTTATGCAAGAAAGACCTTATATTAGAGCTGTAAAGTTTAAGTCGCCTGAGTCTTTGGATTGGGCTAGCTACCCTTATGTCGTGCCAGCTGTTAACGATTTAGAAAGCATCAAGTTCCACCCACAAATAACTTTCTTTGTCGGGGAGAATGGTTCAGGGAAATCGACCATTCTTGAGGCCTTAGCACTTGCTTTGGGTTTTTCAGAAGAAGGTGGAACGCGTAATGTACAATTAAATACAGCGACCACAGCTTCTGATTTGCATCAGGCGATTCGAACGATAAAAAGCTATAAGAAGCCTCAAGATTATTACTTTTTACGTGCCGAGAGCTTTTATAACGTTGCAACTTATATGAAGCAAGTGAACTATTTGGTGGAGTATGGGGGAGATATACACTTACGCTCACATGGGGAGGCTTTCTTAAAATTATTAACAATAAAATTAAAAGGGAAAGGTTTATACC
>NZ_VWPY01000110.1 GCF_011839805.1 Kineococcus rubinsiae
ATTTATATGAGCATATATAGCTTGTCTTGAATATCCATACAGCTTAGCTAATTCTGAAACTGATAATTTTTTCATATTGTAAACTGGGAGTTAAATTGAGTTAATACTTCACTGTTAAGTTGACAAAGTCAATTTACAAACCTATTTGAATCCTAATTCTTTAAGATATGGAGAATATTCTTTAATTTTTTTAGGATCTGTTAAGTCTCTAGATATTCTAATTATAAAGTCATCATAGCTTTCACCTGCTTTACTATATTTTGATGCGAATGTGGGTTCATAAGCTAACCTACCTGAGAACAAAAGAATCTGTTTATCTGTCAATTGGCCAATCAGTTCTAGTTGTTCACTCCTTGTTTTAGAAATATTTTTAACTGACGTCTTTGGCTTAAATGAAAAGCTATAGCCTGAAATTGATCGTCCAGTTTTATGCTGTTCAGACTTAACATTGATGTCCGTAAAAGTATTGATTTGAGATATAGCTATATCTAGAACTCTTCTTTTGAAATTATCTGAGCGCGTATATTCATCATCCGCAATACCAAGTTGCTGCCTAAATTCTGAAATCTCAAATACTGGAGTTTGACCAGTGCTACGCCAAGCAACTAGTAGTTCATAAAGTCTAGTGGCATATCTGCTTGTCAATTGACTTACTTGCTTTAGTTCATAACTAGTAAATCGTTCCTCAAGCCTTGTAATTAATGGGACGACAGCTGGTGAAAAGATAAGACTTACTGATGCTTCATTATCAATATAGCTAATTTCGCTTACCCAACGGCTATGAGTAGTTTTTACATTCCCTTTATCTGTTAAAGATTGATAAGTGAACCTCCTATCAAATAAGACCTTACTTGCCTCTTTCAAAACAGCATAAGCCGTATGTTTCTCTACACCGAAATTCTCTATATAGCTGGATGCATGAATTACTAAAGCATCATTAGCATTGATTCCTTTACCTGTTTGTCTAGCTTCAATAATTGCTAGTAGAACTAGCCTTTGCTCAACTAAATCAAGATTATAACTTGCATTAATTAGAGCATTATCTTTGACAACTAAGTCTTTCATTATTCTTATTACTACATCATAAAATCATGTAGTAATACTACATCAAATATTGAAGTAGTCAAATGGTCGATAAACGTAGTGATATAGGTCGATAAACGTAGTGATATAGGTCGATAAACGTAGTGATATAGGTCGATAAACGTAGTGGTATTACCTCTAAAACTATTGCTATTAGAGGCTTTCAGCTACTCTAAAAGTATTTAAAAGTATTAAAAATTATTAAAAACATTGAGAATGAAAAATTGCCCGTGGTTTTCGCTACGCTCAAACTCTATTGAATCTCGCTTTCGCTCGATTCAGGGGCAATTTTTCGGTTAATTCCTTCGTGAATTTGAGAAAAAGCAAAAGCAACTCGGAATTCGCTTCGCTCATAAAACTTTATGCTCGCTTCGCTCGGTCTAGGCTCTCATTTCGACATCTAAACTTCACTTTTTTAGGTTTGTTAACCTAAAAAAGCGGTTTTTCAGAGGGCCGAGGCGCGACTTTTGGTGATATCGCTCGTAGACACTCGCTCTGTACTTTCTGATCCAGATCCATTTTTAAAAACCCAGACCATCATAATCATTTCGTTTCGGTTCAAGCTGTGAGGGGTGTATTTCAGGTTTTGGCTTCGGCTGTGATGTTGGTTCAATCACTGGTTTTGGTTGTACAGATAGGACTTTAAACTCCATGTCCGGTTCAGGGTATAACCTGGCGTTGTTGAGATTAAAATTGATGGTATCGATATCCCATTTTTCGTGATGCAGGATCGGTTGCTGGGTTTGAATAATTTCGTTGATATCGTGGCCCAGTTCTTTTTTGTTGCTGGCTTTTTTAATGAGGTGATTGAGGTAGTGCATCACTTCAGGAGAGCTGAAGGGTTCGTTTGAGCAGCTGTAGTAGTATTCATGCTGTTGATCAAAGTGTTGTTGGCGCTGTTCCAGTTCTCGTTCTTTGGCATTGTGTTGTCTGATTTTCTGGATTTCCGTCAGGTATTCCACAGTTTCATTTTGTTTGCCTGTCCCCAGTTTGGGTTCTGGTAGGTAGAGGGTGCCGTGTATCTCGTTGTATTTTTCGTAGTTGTCTGCCGAAACTTGATTTTTAATTTGGATCTCCTGGCCATCGATCTGGTAAGTCACGGTTGGGCTATGTTCTGCCAATGCGTCATTCAGGTGATTTTCCCAAGCTTTTCGGATATGCAGGAGGTAAGTGGTGTAATCAGCATGGCCATCCTGGAGCTGGATTTTCTTGGCACCGCCTTTGGCCGGATCTTGGGGATTATAGCGTTTAAAGTACTGTTCGGCTGTGCGTTCAATGCCGTCATCGGCTTTGAGGGAGAACATGAGGTGGCAATGGGGCTGTTCTTCGCCGCTGAGACGCGATTTAACGTTGTGTATGGCGTATGAATGTGGATATTGCTGTGGAGCTATATGTTTGTCTAAAAACGTCTCTATGAGCGTTTTACGCTGGTCTGGCGTGAATTCGTTGGGAAGGGCAATTTCATACTCGATGTAGACTTTGGCATTGGCTCGCTCAAAAGTATCAGCGGCTTGCCAAAACTCAATTGGATCTTTTACCCAGGACGGCATGCATTTGCCAGGTTCAACGTATTCTAAAATTTCGTCACTTTTCTTGCGGACGTTTTCGTATTGCATCAGTCGGGAAATATAGAGGTAGTGGCCCATTGCATAACCTTTATTTTTGTTTTTGACGCTGAAATGGTAGCTGGCCATGTTCACCTCTAAATGGTTTTGGACCGGTTTTTATGGAGTGAAACGAAATGAAAACCGCCCGGATTTGGAATGCCTCAATGGCTGAAAAATCCGGTTGAAGGGGGTCAAGGGGGAAGCGCCCCATTGCGTACTAGTTTCTCCGATGAGGAGAAACTGTCAAGTGCGAATTATTTAAATAAAAAATAGAAATTCTTTTCAAGAAATTTTATTTTTTATTTAAATAATTATTTTCAGACTGCCCTCTTTAAATATGGTAAAACCATATTTAAAGAGGTTGCAGTTCTGAAAATTTGGTGGCCGATGATATGACACTAGAAAAAGCAAAAAAGCGTGGTAGACCTTCTCAACTTTTACAAATGGCAGAGTTACATGCTTTCGTTGAGTTTTTATTAGAAAAAGATCCTCGTTCGGAACTTCAAAATCAGGTTATTGATGCACTACAAGCTGAAGACTTTAACTTTGAAATGTTGTCTGAAGCTCAGCAGATTCTTGTGAAAGAAGCGTTAAAACCGTACCGTGAGCATTTGAAGCTTCAGTTGTTGTTTGATGAGTTGGTGAGAACTCCGGGAAGGACTAAGTATGAAGAAAAATTTTTGGAGCTGTACCAAGATTATAAAAAAGATGATCTAGATCCAGCTGAAATGAATATCCTGAAAACAATGTGTACGCGCTATCTGAATTTTAAAGCGCAAAAGCTTGAATACAGTGACTTGGAGCTGTATTTGAGTCAGATTCAGAAAAAGGATGCCGGGAAAAAACGTAAAGCTGAAAATCAACGTAAGTTTGAAGTGGGCGGTGGGGTTTTAAGTCTTTATAAAGTAAAAGATGATGAAAATTTAGACAGTAAAAAGTTTCTAAAAGGAATCGAAATTGACCGTTTTCTTGCCGGGAAATTTCGTCAATCTCAACTTTATAAAAAGGTTTGGGCACTAGAGCGACCAAATACAGAAAAGTATCAACTACTTTTTGAGGTTCTCCATCAGCTGTCTGGATATAGCCTAAAAGGGCAGACTTTAACGCTTCTCGATTTAGCGATTATAGATGCTCAAAAAAAGATAAAAAGTAGGTCTGAAAAAGAATGAATTTTTTGACTGTCCGCTTTTTAGCTGACTTTTCTATTTTGGCAATTGTAAATTTATGCGAAATTTATTATTTTAAAAATAAGGTCGCCTACCGTACTTACGCATGAGTAGAAAAGGGATAAAAAACCATAGGTTTAATTTTTAAAGCCATATCTAAAATTTAATTTTCTTAAGTATCAACTCGTTTGGTTCTTAGCATTTAAACATGCGTTGCTAGAAGTCTTATGACACCAAAGATTCTTTGTATAAAGAGTTTAGAGTTGGAAGTAGAGAAAATTATGTCTATTCAAGAATTCGCATTTCAATTATCTAAAAAAATTCAGGAACAGCATTCTGTAAAGATTAGCCGTTCACATATTTATGAATTAATTGCTTTAGATCAGGACTATAGAACCTATAGCTCTTTTGTTGCTCAAAATCTTTTACTTGATGCTCAATATGATGATTCTGAAGAATATTATCAGCATGAATTAATTGATGCCCTAACTCTAGAAATATTGAAAAATCCGCCTGAAACAGATTATCTAAATTATAGTGAAGATGACCTTCATTGGGATGATTATGAAGGTAATGCTTTACTGGAAAAGATTAAAAAAATCACCATAAGACTTAAGGATTTACTAAAATTCGATGCGTCAGAG
>NZ_VWPY01000012.1 GCF_011839805.1 Kineococcus rubinsiae
CGGCGGTGGCGCGCAGGGCGGTCGCGGCGGTGCCGGTGGCGAGCAGGACGACCCCGTCGGCGGGCACGGCGAGCGCGGTGGGGGCGGGGCGCACGGCGGTGACCCGGCCGTCGCGGACCTCGAGCTCCACGGCCCCGTCGGGGGCGGCGAAGCGACGGTCCCCGGGGCCCCAGGCGGGGGTGTAGGCGGCGACGGCGTCGGCGCGGGCGTGCCCGGGGTTGAGCGAGGCCAGCGCCCAGGTGCGGCCCGCGACGGTCGCGGTCCCGCTCAGCAGCGCCTCCGACAGGCGCCCGGCGGCCGCCCCGTCGAGGCCCACGACGGCCTGCGGGACGTCCTCGGCCTTCACGACCCGGCCGTCGACGGCCACCGGTCCGTCGGGGGCACCCGTGCGGTCGATGTCGAAGAAGTCCCCGTTCACGGCCGCGACGGCGCCGCCCGCCGCGGCGAGGTCGGCGGGCGTGCGGGGCCGGGAGAGGCTGTCCTGCAGCAGGTCCGGCCGGCTCGTGCTGCCGGCCGACAGGCGCAGGACCTGGGTGCGCACCGGCCCGGCGGCGTCCAGGGTGGCGCGCCGTTCGAGGGTGACGCCGGGCGCGACGACCTCCCGGGAGGAGCTGAGCTCGACGCTCGGCGCCCCGGCCGCGAGGACGACGTCCGCGGCGGCGGCGTCGCGGGGGAGGGGGGTGAGGGCAGCCGCCGGGGGCGCGAGCAGGGCGGTGGTGCCGATCGCGGCGACGACGCCGGCGAGGAGGGAGCGCACGAGCTGACAGTAATCGTCTGCTCACGGCAAGTGCGGGAGTCAGACCGGGTCGTGCCAGTCCGCGAGCTTGCCGAAGCGGCTGATCTGCGCGAGCCGGCGCTCCACGATCGACCGCTCGGCGGCGGCCGTCACCACGAGCACGTCGTCGCCGTGGCGCAGCGCCGTGCGCGGCTGCGGCACGAACGTCGACCCGTCGCGCGCCACGAGGGTCACGTTCGCCCCGCGCGGCAGGCGCAGCTCGAACACCTCCACGCCGTGCAGGCGCGAGCCCGGCCCGATCCGCACCCGGACGACGTCCGCGGACAGGGTCCCGAGCGGGGAGACCTCCACGTCGAGGTCGGTCGTCGGCACGCTGGACTGCAGGCCCAGCGTGCGGGCGAGGAACGGCAGCGTCGGCGCCTGCACGAGCGTGAACACGACGACCAGGACCAGGACGACGTCGAAGAGCTGCTCCGCTCCCGCGACCCCGCTCACGAGCGGCACGGTCGTCAGCACGACGGGAACGGCCCCCCGCAGCCCCGCCCAGGACAGGAACGCCAGCTCGGTGCGCGGCAGCCGGAACGGCAGCAGGCTCACGAGCACCGACAGCGGCCGGGCCAGCAGCGTCAGGGCCAGCCCGACGAGCAGCGCGTCGCCCAGCGCGCCCGGCAGCCGCGAGGGGTCGGCCAGCAGGCCGAGCATGACGAACAGGCCGATCTGCGCGAGCCACCCGAAGGCCTCGGCGAAGCCCCGGGTGGAGGTGCGGTGCGGCAGGCGGGAGTTGCCCAGCACCAGGGCGCAGAGGTAGGTCGCGAGGAACCCCGAGGCGTGCAGCACGTCGGCGACGGCGAAGGCCCCGACCGCGAGCGCCAGGACCGCGATCGGGTACAGCCCGGACGCGGGCAGCGCGCTGCGGCGCAGCAGGAGGGCGCCGGCGAACCCCACGGCGAGGCCGACGGCGGTGCCCACGGCGAGCTCGAAGACGGCCTCGCCGACGAAGTAGTACCAGGTGTGCGCCGTGGCGCCGACCGCGATGTCGGTCAGCGCCACGACGGCGATGACCACGGGGGCGTCGTTGAGCCCGGACTCGGCCTCGAGCAGGCCGCTGAGCCGGCCGGGCAGCGGCACCTGGCGCAGGACTGAGAACACGGCGGCCGCGTCGGTGGAGGACACGACCGCCCCGACCAGCACGGCCTGGGTCCAGCCCAGCCCGAGCAGCCAGTGCGCCGCGGCCCCGGTGACCGCGATCGACACCGTGGTGCCCACCGTGGCCAGCACGGCCGCGGGGCCGAGCGAGCCCCGCACCGTCGACCACCTCGTCGTGAGACCGCCCTCGGCCAGGATCAGGACGAGGGCGGCGTAGCCGAGCACCTGGGCGAGCTGGGCGTCGGCGAAGGGGATGCCGAGCCCGTCCTCGCCGATGAGCAGCCCGAAGCCCAGGTACAGCAGCAGCGAGGGCAGGCCCGTGCGGACGGCGAGGCGCACCGCGAGGACCGCGAGCAGCAGGACCCCCGAGGACAGGAGCAGCACGCGGCTGAACTCCTCGAGGGTCATGCCGCACCGTACCGGGACGACACGGCGTGTCACCGGACCCGCGGTGCCGGACCGGAGTGTCGGCCGCCTTCAGCTCAGGCGGCGAGCCACAGCCAGCGGGTCGGGGTCACGACGGCCTGGACGGGACGGTCGTGGGGCAGCACGGGCAGCGGCGCGACGGCAGCGTCGACGAGCTCGTCGTCGTGCACGACGGCGATGACCGGCACCCGGTGCGGCACGCGCGTCAGGGCCCGGTCGTAGCTGCCGCCGCCCTGGCCGAGGCGGCGCCCGGCCGTGTCGACGGCGAGTGCGGGGACGATGACGAGGTCGACCGTGGCCAGGGCGTGCGCGCCGACGGGCCCGGGACCGCGGCCGGCGCCCGCACCGGTGCGCACGGGACGGACCTCCCAGTCCAGGTCGCCGTCGTGGCGCACCACGGGCAGCAGCACCTCGACGCCCGCGCGGCGCAGCTCCGCGAGCGTGGCGCGGGTGCCCGGCTCGCCCGCCCGGGAGGCGTAGCAGGCGACGCGGGTGACGCCGTGCAGGAGCGGCGAGTCGAGCAGCACCCGGGCGACGGCGGTGTCGACCCCGGCGGCGGTGGCGGCGTCGCGCTGCTTGCGCTGGCTCCGCACGCCGCGGCGCACGCCGGCCTTGTGGGCCTCGACGGCCAGGCGGTCGTGCACGACGACGAGGCGGTCCTCGGCCGGCACGGTCCAGCCCCGGGGGGCGCCGGCGGCGGCGGGCTCGGCGCGGCGCACGTCGGTCCGCGAGCTCAGGTCGTCGTGACGGGTGGGTGGCACGCCGGCTCCTCGCGCTCGGGACGCGCTCGCGCGGGGCTGGCGTGAGGTGTCCTCGTGTGGAGTGTGCTCCTCGCGAGCAGCGGATGCCACGCCGGGCGCGTCGCGGAACGGACACGATCCGTGTCGCTCACACGGCCCTGCGGCACTGCTCGCCGTGCCCGCGGGCGGGCGGACGGTAGCCTCCGGCCCCATGACTGAACGCGACGACCGTCCCGGCCGCGCTGTGCGCAAGGCCGTGATCCCGGCGGCGGGGCAGGGGACGCGCTTCCTGCCCGCCACCAAGGCGATGCCCAAGGAGATGCTGCCGGTGGTGGACACCCCGGCGATCCAGTACATCGTCGAGGAGGCCGTCCGCGCGGGCCTGACCGACGTCCTGATGATCACGGGCCGGAACAAGCGCTCGCTCGAGGACCACTTCGACCGCAACGTCGAGCTCGAGGTGGGGCTGGAGGCCAAGGGCGACTCCGCCAAGCTCGCCCGCGTGCAGGAGTCCACGGACCTCGCGCAGGTCCACTACGTCCGCCAGGGCGACCCCAAGGGCCTCGGCCACGCGGTCCTCGTCGCGGAGCAGCACGTCGGCGACGAGCCGTTCGTGGTCCTGCTGGGCGACGACATCGTCGACGCCCGCGACCCGTTGCTGGACACCATGATCGAGGTGCGCGAGCGCCTCGGCGGCAGCGTCGTCGCCTTCATGGAGGTCCCCCACGACCAGATCCACCTCTACGGCTGCGCGGTGGCCGAGGCCACCGACACCCCCGACGTCGTGAAGGTCAGCGGCCTGGTGGAGAAGCCGAAGACCGAGGACGCGCCCAGCGACCTCGCGATCATCGGCCGCTACCTGCTGGACCCGGCCGTGTTCGGCGTCCTGCACGACACGCCGCCCGGCAAGGGCGGCGAGATCCAGCTGACCGACGCGCTGCAGGTCCTCGCGCAGGGCGACGGCCCCGGCTACGGCGTGCACGGCGTCGTCTTCCGCGGGCGCCGCTACGACACGGGCGACAAGCTGGACTACATCAAGGCCGTCGTGCGCCTCGCCAGCGAGCGCGCCGACATCGGCGCGGACCTGCGCACGTGGCTGGGCGAGTACGTCGCGTCCGGCGCGGGCGAGAGCACCGCGGCCGACAGCTCCGCCTCGTGACCGCCCGCCCCGCCGACCGCTGAGGACCGCCGCGCCGTGACCCTCCCCCCGACCGCGACGACGGACCGGCCGCCTGCGCTGGTCCCCGTCGCGGAGCACCTGGCGGCCTGCCTGGAGCTCGTGCGGCCGCTCGCCCCGCTGGACGTGGCGCTGCGCGACGCGCTGGGCTGCGTCCTCGCCGAGGACGTCGTCTCGCCGCGCGCGCTGCCGGCCTTCGACAACTCCGGCATGGACGGCTACGCCGTGAAGCTGCGCGACGTCGAGGGGGCGGGGGAGGACACGCCGGTGCGCCTGCCGGTCGTCGCCGACGTCCCGGCCGGGGCGGCGCAGCCGATGCGCCTGCCCTCGGGCACCACGGCGCGGATCATGACGGGGGCCCCGCTGCCCACGGGCACCGAGGCCGTCGTGCCCGTGGAGTGGACCGACCGCGGGGTGTCGCAGGTGCTCGTGCGGCGCGTGCCGCAGCCGGGCCAGCACCTGCGCCGGGCCGGGGAGGACGTGGCCGCGGGCACCGTCGTCGTCGAGGCCGGCACCCGCCTGGAGCCTCGCCACATCGGCGTCCTCGCCGCGGTCGGGCGGGCCCGGGTGCGGGTGCGCCCCCGCCCCCGGGTCGTCGTGGTGTCCACCGGCACCGAGGTCGTCGAGCCCGGCACGGCCCTCGGTCACGGGCAGCTGCACGACGCCAACGGGTACCTGCTGACCGCGGCCGCCGAGGACGTCGGGGCGCTCGCCTACCGCGTCGGGGTCGTGGCGGACGACCCGGTCGAGCTGGCGTCCGTGCTGGACGACCAGCTGGTCCGCGCCGACGTCGTCATCACCTCCGGCGGGGTCAGCGAGGGCGCCTACGACACCGTCAAGGAGGTCCTGTCGGCCACGTCCGACGTGCGCTTCGACCGGGTCGCCATGCAGCCCGGGATGCCTCAGGGCGCCGGGGTGCTCGGCGAGCAGCGCATCCCGGTGTTCACGCTGCCCGGCAACCCCGTGAGCGCCTTCGTGTCCTTCGAGGTCTTCGTCCGCCCCGCGCTGCGGCGCATGCTCGGCGCGGACGGGCCGGACTCCCAGCGGCCCCGCGTGCGCTGCACCGCCGAGGAGGGCTGGTCCTCACCCGTGGGCAAGGAGCAGTACGTGCGCGCGTCGTGGCGCGTGGGCGACGACGGCCGACTGCTCGTGCGGCCCGTCTCCGGCCACGGCTCGCACCTCGTGACGGCGCTCGCCCACGCCACGTGCCTCGCGGTCGTCGGCGTGGGCACCTCCCGCGTCGAGGTCGGCGACGAGGTCGAGTGCCTGCTGCTCGGCCCGCTGCCGCAGGCGCTCGCGTGAGCGGCCCGGACGCGGGAGGCGCTGCGCCGCAGCGGCTCACGCACCTGGACGCCGAGGGCCGGGCGCGCATGGTGGACGTGTCCGCGAAGGCCGTCACGGTTCGCGAGGCCCGGGCCGAGGGGCGGGTCGACTGCTCCGCCGAGGTCGTGGCGCTGCTCGGCGCCGGCGGTCTGCCCAAGGGCGACGCGCTCGCCGTGGCCCGCATCGCCGGGCTGCAGGCCGCCAAACGCACCCCGGAACTCGTCCCGCTGGCGCATCCTGTGGCGGTGCACGCCGTCGAGGTCGACATCGCGGTGGACGAGGACCCGGCCCGGCCCGGGGTCCGCATCCGTGCGCTGGTGCGCACGGCCGACCGCACGGGGGTGGAGATGGAGGCGCTGACGTGCGTGAGCGTCGCCGCCCTCACCTTCGTGGACATGGTCAAGGCCGTCGACAAGCGGACCACCATCACGGGTGTCCGGGTCACCGCCAAGAGCGGTGGGCGGTCGGGGGACTGGAGCGTCGATGACTGAGCCGTCCGGTGCCACCCCCGGCGAGAGCGCCCCCGAGCGCTCGGCGCTCGTGGTCACCGTCTCCAACCGCGCCTCCGCGGGCGTCTACGCCGACACCTCCGGCCCGGTCGTCGTCGACGGCCTGCGCGCCCTCGGCTTCTCCGTCGACGGCCCCCTCGTGGTCCCCGACGGCGACCCGGTCGAGGAGGCCCTGCGCGACGCCGTCGCGGCCGGCTACGACGTCGTGGTCACCAACGGCGGCACCGGGCTGAGCCCGCTGGACCTCACCCCGGAGCGCACGCGCCGGGTCCTGGACTACGAGGTCCCCGGTGTGCCGGAGGCGATCCGGGCCGCCGGCCTGGCCGCGGGCGTGCCGACGGCGGCCCTCTCGCGCGGGCTCGCGGGCGTCGTGGGCCGCACCTTCGTCGTGAACCTGCCGGGGTCCACGGGCGGCGCCCGCGACGGCGTGCGGGTGCTGGCGGGCTTCCTCGTCCACGCGGTCGACCAGGTCCGCGGCGGCGACCACCCGCGCTCCGGGGGCGCGGGATGACGCCCGAGTGGCCCGTGGAGCTGCGCCACGGCGCGGTCCTGCTGCGCCCCCTGCGCCGCCGCGACGCGACCGCGTGGCGGGCCGTGCGCGCCGCGAACGCCTCCTGGCTGCGCCCCTGGGAGGCGACGAGCCCCGAGGCCTCCGGGCCGCCGCCCACGTTCGGGCAGATGGTCCGCAGCTTCACCCGCGAGGCGCGGGCGGGGCGCATGCTGCCCTTCGTCGTGGAGCTCGACGGCCGCCTCGTCGGGCAGATCACCGTCTCCGGGATCACCTGGGGTTCCCTGCGCTCCGCGCACGTCGGGTACTGGGTCGACCAGCGCGTCGCCGGCCGCGGCACGATCCCCTACGCCCTGGCGCTGGTCGGGGACCACTGCTTCCGCGCGCTGCGGCTGCACCGCCTCGAGGTGAACATCCGGCCGGAGAACGCGGCGTCGCTGCGGGTCGCGGAGAAGCTCGGCCTGCGCGACGAGGGGCTGCGCGAGAGGTTCCTGCACATCGACGGCGCGTGGCGCGACCACCGGACGTTCGCCATCACCAGCGACGAGGTCCCCGAAGGGCTGCTCAGCCGCTACGAAGCGTTGCGCGCCAGGAGCTGACGAGCCCGACAGGGTTTCACCCGGCGGTCCTCCCGGGAGTTCCGACGACGTCCCCGAGGCGGTTCCAGCGAGCGCACAGCGCAACACGCCGGGTCGGTGGCGGACGCGCACCCCGCGGACCCCTACCGTGGCTGACCGTGCACGCCAGCAGTTCGATCTTCCTCGTCATCATCGCCCTCTGGGCCGCCTTCCTCGTGCCCGGCGCCATCAAGCGCCGACGGCGGACGGCGTCGGCGCGCATCGCCGACCGGGACTCCGCGGCCCTGCGGGTCGTCGTGCGCCGGCCCGGGACCGCGGCGCCCGCGGCCCCCGCGCTGCTGGCGCTGGAACCCTCGAGCCGCCGGGTCCTCGGTGGTTCCGTCGTGCGGGCCGCGGCGTCCACCCCTATTCCTGGAGCGACGGCTGCCCGCGCGCTGCCGGTCGCCCCGGCCGCGACCCGGACGAGCGGTGCCGTCGTCCAGCGACGTCGCCGGCTCGTCCTGCTGCTGCTCGCGGCCTCCGTCGCCGGCGGGGTGGCCGGAGCGGCCGGTGCCGTGCCCGTCCTGCTCGCCGCCGTCCCCGCGCTGGCGCTGCTGCTCGTCCTCGCGGCCCTGGCCCGCCACGGCGCGGCGCGCACCGCGGCGGCCCCCGTCGTCGTGACCACGGTGCTCCCGGCGGCACCCGCGCAGCGGACGGCGCCGCCCGTGGTGCAGACCCCCGCCGAGGCGGACGTCACCGCCGTCCTGCCGGCCCAGCGCGAGCCCGAGCTCGTCCCCGCCGCCCCCCGGGCCGAGGAGGGGTCCTGGGAGCCCGTGGCGGTCCCGCTGCCGACCTACCTGCTCAAGCCGAAGGCGCCCGAGCGGCCGCTGCCGAGGCCCGTTCCGGCCGCCGCGGTGCACGTCGACGACACCCCGACCGTCCTCATCGACCTGCGCGAGCAGGCGCGGGCCGTCAACGAGTGAGCCGGTGGTGCGGGTCTCCCCGCACCACCTGCTAACCTCGGACACGCCTTCGGGGCCTCGGCAGAGGACTCGCAGAGGGGCTGTGGCGCAGCTGGTAGCGCACCTCGTTCGCAACGAGGGGGTCAGGGGTTCGAATCCCCTCAGCTCCACCCGGGACCGCAGGGCCCCGCCGGACCACCGGCGGGGCCCTTCGTCGTTCCCGCCCCGCTCCGCGGCTGGACGTCTTCCCTTTCCCGCGATCGAGCACCCGTCCCCACCAGGTCGTGGGCCCTGCGGGGAAGGTTCTCGTCCACGGAGTGCTTGTCCACCGTGGACGCCGCGAGCTCGTCACCCTCCGCCTGGTGGTTGTGCTGTTCGTGTGCGGGCCTTGCGGCAGACGGGTGACCTCCCGCTACCATGGGCCACGCAAGCTCACTCCTCCGTGGCGATCGCTGGTCCGAACGGGGAGCGCGCCTCACACCGTCGTGGGTCCACCTGTTCATCCGACCCACCGGAGGAGACGCATGGCTGCAGAAGAAGTCCGGGTCCTGCCCGCCCAGCAACGCCGAGTCATCGACGGCAGCTCGACGCGAGCCGCTCGTCCGCAGGACCCCTTCCTGCCGCTGTCCCGCCGCCGCACGACCAGCGCGGGCGCCCCCATCGCGGGCCTGGCCGCCCGGCCCGCGGCGCGCCGCCCCGCCTGGCAGCGCGAGTACGTCCGCACCATCGTCGCCACCGACGCCGTCGCCGCCCTCCTGGGGGCGCTGATCGGCTGGGCCGTCCGCTTCGGCGGCGCCGCCCCGCTGCACGACAACTCCCTCAGCGGCCTCTCGGTGGCCTGGACGATGATCCTGCTGCCGCCGCTCTGGGTGGGCGTGACGGCCCTCTTCCGCGCCTACGAGCCCCGCTTCCTCGCCGTCGGCTCGGAGGAGTACCAGCGCGTGCTGCTCGCCGGCACGACGATCGTCGCCCTCGTCGGGACCGGGTCGTGGGCCTTCCAGCTCGACGTGGCCCGCGGGTTCGTCGTCGTGGCGCTGCCGGTCGCCGGGATCCTGACGATCGCGGCCCGGATGGGGGCCCGCTGGTACCTGCACACCCGCCGCGCGGCGGGCCGCTGCATGCAGGCCACCGTCGTCGCGGGGCACGCCCGCGCCGTGGCCGCGCTGGCCCGCCAGGTGCGCAAGCAGACCGACCACGGCCTGCGTGTCGACGCGGCCTGCACGCCCGACGGCCGCAGCACCCCCGAGCTCGAGGCGCTGGGCATCCCCGTCCTCGGCACGCTCGAGGAGATCGCCGACGTGGTGCGCCGCACGGACGCCGACGTCGTCGCCACGCTGACCTGCCCCGAGCTCGACGGCCCGGTGCTGCGCCGCCTCGGCTGGGAGCTCGAGGACACCCGCGCGGACCTCGTCGTGGCGCCCGCGCTGACCGACGTCGTCGGCCCCCGCGTGGTCATCCGCCCCGTCTCCGGCCTGCCGCTGCTGCACGTCGACCGGCCCGAGCTGCGCGGCCTGCGCCACGTCGGCAAGGCCACCCTGGACCGGGGCGCGGCGGCCCTCTCGCTGGCGCTGCTGAGCCCGCTGTTCCTGCTCATCGCCGTGCTCATCCGCTGCGACAGCAAGGGTCCGGCGTTCTTCCGCCAGCGCCGCACGGGCCGCGACGGCGTCGAGTTCACCATGTACAAGTTCCGCTCCATGGTCACCGACGCGGAGAAGCTGCTCATCGACCTGCGCGAGGACGACGACGGCAACGGGCTGCTGTTCAAGATGAAGCGCGACCCCCGCATCACGCGCGTCGGTAGCGCCCTGCGCCGCTACTCCCTCGACGAGCTGCCTCAGCTGATCAACGTCCTCAAGGGCGACATGTCGCTCGTCGGCCCCCGCCCGCCGCTGCCCCGCGAGGTCGCCGCGTACGGCTCGGACCTGCGCCGCCGGCTGCTGGTCAAGCCCGGCCTGACGGGCCTCTGGCAGGT
This sequence comes from Kineococcus rubinsiae, assembly GCF_011839805.1. Classification (GTDB taxonomy): domain Bacteria; phylum Actinomycetota; class Actinomycetes; order Actinomycetales; family Kineococcaceae; genus Kineococcus; species Kineococcus rubinsiae. Next base: position 10,057 of record NZ_VWPY01000012.1, read on the forward strand.
CAGCGGTCGCTCCGACCTCGACCTCGACGAGTCCACCCGGCTGGACCTGCAGTACGTCGAGAACTGGTCCCCGGCCTTCGACGCGGTCATCCTCGCGAAGACCGCCCGGGCGGTCCTGACCGGCCGCGGCGCCTACTGACCCGGGGCCGAGGTGACGAACCCCGCACGGGTCCCGGCGCTCGAGGGTTGCGCCGTTCGGGCCTCGTCTGGCTACCATTCGCATCGAAGCGTCACGGGAAGTGACGCAACTGGGCCGATCAGGGAGCCCGACGGACCGAGAGGCGGAGGCATGGGAGCGGCGGACACGCAGGTCCTCGACGCTCCCGTCGTCGACCCCGGCGCCCTCGGCAGCGCGACCGTCTCGGTCGTCGTCCCGGCCCACGACGAGGCCCGCACGCTCGCCGGCACGCTGCAGGCGCTGGCCGGCGCGGTCGGCACCGAGGTCGCCGACGTCGTGGTCGTGGCCAACGGCTGCACCGACGCGACCGCCGACGTCGCCCGCGCCGCCGGTGCCCGCGTCGTCGAGCTGACCGAGCCGTCGAAGGCGGCCGCGCTGAGCGCCGGCGACCACGCCGCGCTCGCCTTCCCCCGCGTCTACCTCGACGCCGACATCCGTCTCACGCCCGGCACCCTCGACGCGCTCGCGGCCACGCTGCGGCGCGAGGGCGTGCTGGTCGCCTCCCCGCGGGTCGTGTTCGACACCTCCCGCTCCTCGTGGCCCGTGCGCGCGTTCTACGCCGCCTACCGCGAGCTGCCCTACGTCCGCGACGGCCTGGTCGGGCTCGGCGTCTACGGGATGTCGGAGGCGGGCCGCGCCCGCTTCGGCGACTTCCCGCGGGTGACGAGCGACGACCTGTTCGTGCAGCGGCTGTTCAGCCCGGGTGAGCGGGCGGTCAGCGACGGCGAGTTCGTCGTCGCCGCCCCGCGCGACCTGCGCAACCTGCTGAAGGTGCGCACCCGGACCGCTCGCGGCAACGCCGAGCTCGGAGGCGCGGAGGTCCTGGACCTATGCACCGCCACGCACGACACCGACGGCGCCGGGGGGCGCACGGACCCGACGGGTCCTGGCGAGAGCGCCGACGGGGGAGAACGCCGCTTCGGGCGGACCACCACGACCACGACCACCGCGCTCCTGCGGCTCGCGCTGGTGCGACCCCGCCTGATCCCGTCGTTCGCCGTCTACACCGCCGTCACCATCGCCTCGAGGGTCTCCGCGCGCCGCCGGCAGTCGACTGCCTGGCAGCGGGACACCTCGACGCGGTGAGCGACCGGTCGACCTCAGGAGATCTCATGGCTCTCGACTTCCCGGCACGACGCACCCTCGTGTCGCTACCGTCCGTCACCGAGCGAATGCCCGGCGCGACCACCACGTCCTCGCGACCCGCTCCGCGGCGCGAGGAGCACGCGCAGGTGACCATCGACGACGTCGCCTTCGACGCGCTGCGCGAGCACGAGGTGGTGGCCCACGTCTTCGAGGCGCTGTCCCGCGGCCGGGGCGGCAACCTCATCACGCCGAACGTCGACATCCTGCGCCAGCTGCGGCGGCCGCAGCTGCGGGAGCTCGCCGAGCAGGCCGAGCTCGTCGTCCCGGACGGCATGCCCATCGTGTGGGCGAGCCGGCTGCGCGGCGAGGAGCTGCCCGAGCGGGTCACGGGCTCCTCGCTCATCTGGTCGCTGTCGCGGGCGGCTGCCGCCACCGACCGCTCGCTCTACCTGCTCGGAGGCGCGGAGGGGATCGCCGAGCGGGCTGCGCAGCGGTTGCAGGACGAGGTCACCGACCTCGGCATCGCCGGCTGGGACTGCCCGCCGTTCGGCTTCGAGGCCGACGACGAGCAGCTCGCCGACACGGTCGCGGCCGTGGTCGAGGCCAAGCCGGACCTCGTGTTCGTGGCCCTGGGCTTCCCCAAGCAGGAGAAGCTCATGGTCCGGTTGCGCGAGCACCTGCCCCAGACGTGGTTCATCGGGTGCGGGGGCACCCTGACCATGGTCGCCGGCGAGGTCTCGCGCGCCCCGGAGTGGATCCAGCGCAGCGGCCTCGAGTGGGTGCACCGCCTCGCGATGGAGCCGCGCCGGATGGCCAAGCGCTACCTGGTGCACGACCTGCCGTACGCGGCGGGGCTGATGGCGCGCTCCGTGCTCGCCGGCCGCCGCCGCGCCTGAGGCCCGACCGGCGCCACACCCGGGTGAGGGCGGCAGAGCCCGTCGCCCACCACCAGCACCTGTCACCAGCACCGCTCCGCAGGTCGAGCGCCCTCGCGCGCCCGGCCGGACCGACCAGGAGGACCCACCGGGTGGAAGCGCGGCGCACCGCCGACCTCGACCGCACCAGCACGACGACCGAGCGGGCCGACCTCCCCTCCGTCGTGCGCGAAGCAGCCGCACCGGTGCCCCCGGTGGCGTTCCTCGTGAGCGCCTACCCGGCGCTGTCGCACGCCTTCATCGAGCGCGAGGTCGTCGCGCTGCGCCAGGCGGGCGTCGTCGTCGAGACGTTCACCGTCCGCGGACCGGGAGCGGACGCCCGGCTGTCCGCGGTCTCCCGGGCCGAGGCGGAGCGGACCACCGCCCTGCTCGGCCGGCCGGTCACCGCGTACGCCGGAGCCCTGCTCGAGCTGGTCCGGACCCGTCCGGCGGCCCTGCTGCACGGCCTCGCCACGGCCTGGAGGAGCGGTCCACGCACCGCGCGGGCGAAGGTCTGGCAGCACTTCTACCTCGTCGAGGCCGCCTTGCTGGTGCAGCACCTGCGCCGGCGCGGCGTCCGCCACGTGCACGTGCACTTCGCCAACAACGGCGCCGACGTCGCCCGGCTCGCGGTCGCGCTGGGCCGCGCCGTGGACGGGCCCGACGCGGGCTGGCGCTGGACCTTCAGCATGCACGGCCCGACCGAGTTCACCGACCCCGTCGGTCACGACCTCGCGGCCAAGGTGCGCTCCGCGGCCGCCGTGGCCTGCATCAGCGACTACTGCCGCGACGAGCTGGCCGCGCTGGTCGAGGCCGGCGAGACCGACCACCTCGGCCTGGTGCGCATGGGCGTGGACGTGACCCGCTTCGCGCCCGCCGCCGACCGGCGCGCCGGCCGCGAGCCCGGCCCGCTGCGGCTCCTCTTCGTCGGCCGCCTCGTCCCCGAGAAGGGCCCGTCGGACCTGCTGGCCGCCGTGGCGCTGCTGCGCGCCGCGGGCCGCGACCTCGACGTCGTGGTCATCGGCAACGGGCCCCTGCGCGAGCAGCTGGCGGCCGAGGTCGCCGGGCAGGACCTGCAGGACGTGGTCCGCCTCCTCGGCCCCGTCGGCCAGGACGACCTGCCCGCCTGGTACGAGTGGGCCGACGTCTTCTGCCTGCCCAGCTACGCCGAGGGCGTCCCCGTGGTGCTCATGGAGGCCATGGCCACGGAGCTGCCCGTGGTGACGACCCGCATCGCCGGGATCCCGGAGCTGGTCCGCGACGGCGACACCGGGCTGCTCGTCGAACCGGGCCGGCCGGAGCTGGTGGCCGCCGCGGTCGAGCGGCTCGCCGCCGCCCCGCAGGAGCGGGCCGAGCTCGGCCGCCGCGCCCGCCGGCGCATCGTCGAGGAGTTCCAGCCCGCGGAGAACGCGGCACGCCTCGTGGCGCTGTGGCGCCGCACCGCCGGCCGTCGCGGGGCGGGCCCCGCGTGAGCGACGGCGTGACCCACGCTGCGGAACCCGTCGCGAGCGTCGTCGTCCGCACCTTCGACTCGGCCGCGACGCTGGAGGCGACCCTCACGAGCGTGCGCGCGCAGGACGTCCCCGCCGAGGTCGTGGTCGTCGACTCGGGTTCCACCGACGCGACCCTGGGGCTCGCCGACGCCCTGGCCGACCGCGTGGTCCACGTGCCGCGCGGGGAGTTCACCTACGGCGGTGCGCTGAACGCGGGCGCGGCCGCCGCGACGACCGACGTGCACGTGGCGCTGTCCAGCCACTGCGTGCTGCCGGACCCCGCCTGGCTGCGGACGGCCGTCTCGCACCTGCACGCGGGGGCCACCGCGGCCGTGGGCCTGACCACGGACGCGCACGGGGTCCCGCTGGACGGCCCCGTGGCCGCGTCGCACGAGTACGTGCTCGCCCACCCCTGGTGGGGGTTCAGCAACCACGCCTCGGCCTGGCGCGCGGACGCCTGGCGGCACCACCGCTTCGACGAGTCGCTGAGCGCCAGCGAGGACAAGGAGTGGACCTGGCGCGCGCTGGCCGGCGCGGGTCCGCTCGTGGTCGACCAGCGGCTGGTCGTCGTCGGCGTCCACCGCCGCTCCGGCGGCGCGGCGTCCTACTACCGCCGCCTGGTCAAGGAGGTCGGGGCCACCCACCACCTGCGGCCGCTGCCGGGGTTCGGTCTGCGTGAGGCCGTGCTGGACTGGGTCCGGCCCACGCCGCACGACCCCTACCTGAGTTCCGCGTCCCGCCTCGGGCGCACCCGGGCGATCGAGGTCGCGGCCCGCTGGGACGTCGACCGCCGCACCCGGCGTGCGGGCGGCCCCGAGGTCCCCGGGTTCGCGGTGCCCGTGTGCGCGGGCGGCGCGGACGCGGCGGCGTGCCCCGTCCCGTCGGGTCTGCGCGCGTTCAGCCGTTCCTGACCGCGCTCGCGGTGCGGTGCTCCTCGGCCGCGGCGCGCCGGGTCCCCAGGCTGTGGGCGAGGTGCCCCATCTCGACCGTGAGCCCCTCGACGCGGTCGGGCCGGCGTCGTAGCAGCGCCCACCCCAGCCGCAGGGGCAGGAGGCCGGCGGAGCGGGCCAGCACCCCCACCGCCGGCGGGACCGCCTGCGGCGCACCGCGGTCGGACCACGCGCGGCGCAACCGGTAGTTGCTGCGACCGTAGCGGTAGGTCTGCTCGAGGTGTTCGCGCAGGTGTTCGCGGGGGATCCAGCGCATGAGGGGTTCGCGCACGACCCGCAGCTCCCGCCCGGGTTCGTCGGTGATCCGCCAGCACAGGTCGGCGTCGCCCCCGCTGCGCTGCTCGTCGAAACCCCCGACCCGCTCCAGGTCGCTGCGGCGCACCGCGAGGTTGCAGGTCGGCAGGTAGGGCCGGAACCACGGCCGGTCGACGTAGCCCTCGACGGCGAACATCTGCTGCCGGGCCGCGGCGCGCGAGACCGAGGACGTGCCCGCCACGACGACCGTCTCCGTGCCCGCCAGCGCCACCCGCTCGTCGTCGAACAGCTCGACGAGGCGGCGCGACCACGACGGTTCGGGCCGGCTGCGGGTGTCGGTGAACAAGACCACGTCGGCGTCGGTCGAGCGCCAGCCGACGTTGCGCGCGGCGTAGGGCCCGACACCCCCCGAGCGGACCACGCGGACGCCCTCGAGGGCCGGCAGGGAACCGCCTGCGGAGTCGTCGACGACCACCAGGTCGTCCGCGGGGCGCTCGGCGGCCCGCAGGGCCGCGAGGACGCCGTCGAGCAGCGGTCCGGGGCCTCCGGCGGGAACCACGACGGCGACGCGTGCGACCACGGGGGAACCTCCTGGCGAGTGCGGGGAGGACCGCGGCGGGGGAGCACCACGGGCCCTCCGGACGCCGCATCCTCTCACGCTCGTCACCCCGCGTGGCTCGGTGCTAGCTTGCCGTCGTGACGCCCGCCGGGAGCTCCACGCCCTCCTCCGGCGGCGACCGGTTCTGCTACGTGGTGATGTGCCACACCGACGCGCCCCTCGTCGAACGGCTCGTGCGGCGCATCCGCGCCTCGCACCCCGGCGCCGTCGTCGTCCTGCGCCACGACCGCGGTCCGGGCTTCATCAGCGCCGCGGACGCCGCCGCGTGGGGCGCGCAGGTGTTCGACAGCGGCCTCCGCATCGTCTGGGGCGGTTGGACGATGGTCGCCGCGACGCTGGAGGTGTTCCGCCACGTGCGCGACACCGTCGACCCGGACTGGGTCGTGCTGGTGTCCGGGCACGACTACCCCGTGCGGCCGCTGGCGCCCTGGGCCGCGCAGGTCGCGGGTTCCGGGGTGGACGCCCTCGTCGCCCCCTCCGACGAGACGCAGGTGAACCGGTACTCGCACCGGTGGAGCCCGCTGCCGCGGTGGCGGGTCCCGCGTCCGGTGCACCGCGTCCTCACGCTGGCGTGGTGGCGGATCGGTTTCCCGCTGCAGCGCACCGTGGTGTTCGACGAGCTCCCGCGCGGCAACGGCTGGATCGTCGGCGTCCGCCGGCACCGACCCTTCCCGGACGCGGAGCGCTACACCCAGGCCGGGCAGTGGGTGACGCTGTCGCGGCGCGGGTTGTCCCGGGTGCTCGCCGCCGACGCCGCCGACCCCGTCCGCCGCCGGGAGTTCTCCCGCACGCGCATCCCCGACGAGTCCTACCTGCCCACCCTGCTGCTGTCCGACCCGGAGATCGTGGTGGAGCGCCGGCGCACGTCCTGGGTCCGGTTCGTGGGCGGGGAACCCCACCCCCGGCCGCTCACCGAGACCGACGTCGAGGCCGCCGTCGCCTCGGGCGCACCCTTCGCGCGCAAGGTCGTGCCGGGCGTCAGCGACGTTGCGCTGCAGCGCATCGACGCCGCCGCGCCGGGAGTGGGCTCCGCGGGCTGAGGCCGCGGGTTCAGCTCCCCGCGGGAACGTCCGCGGCGGGGGCGGGCAGCACGCGCACGGGCCCGACCACCACGGTGGCACCGGCGGGCACGTCCTTGACGACCACCGCGTTCGCGCCGACCTTGCAGCCCGCGCCGAGGTCGACCGGACCGAGCACCGAGGCGCCGGAACCCACGTACACGCCGTCGCCGATGTGCGGCGGGCGCTCGGTGTTGCGCACCCCGATCGTCACCCGGTGGTGCAGCGTGACCGAGGCGCCGATGCGCGCGTCGGGGTGCACGATCACCCCGCGGGCGGCGTGCGGCAGCGTCAGGCCCGGGCCCACGACGACGCTGCGCGGGAGTTCCGCGCCGATGACGTTGCGGACCCAGACCTGGTCCAGGACGCCGTGGACGCGGCGCAGCAGGAACGGTGCGGCACCGGGGCGGTCGTGCAGCACCTGGCCCATCCGCCACACCGCCGAGGTGAGGACGGACTCCCGGGACGACCGGTTCAGCGGGTAGTCGCTGCGCACGAGTTCCAGCCACTGCTTCCACGCGGATGCCGACACGCTTCCCCCTATGCTGCTGGTTCGGGCCTGCGCGGGAAGGGTAGCGTGACGTCACCGGTCGAGGGGTCTGGAGCCAGCGTGCAGAGTTCTGTGAGCGTCGTCGTGCCGGCGAAGGACCGGGCCCACCTCCTGGAGCGGTCGCTGGCCAGCGTGGCCGCCCAGCGGCTGGCGCCGGTGGAGGTCGTGGTGGTCGACGACGGTTCCACGGACGACACGGCGGGCGTCGCCCGCCGCTGCGGCGCGACGGTGATCCGGCTGGACGTGAACGAGGGCATCGGGCGTGCCCGCAACCACGGGATCCGCGCCGCGACGGGGGAGTGGATCGCCTTCCTCGACTCCGACGACGAGTGGTCGCCGGGTCACCTGGAACGCCTGGTGGCGCGGGCCGGGTCGCACGTGCTCGTGGCCGCGCCGGCGATCTCCACGTCCGGGCGGGTGCTCGGGAACCCCTACGACCACGACGTGCCGCTGACCTCGACGAGCGTCCTGGCTCCCGGGGACCTCGTCGTCACCTCGGGGGCGATGGCCCGCCGCAGCGCCCTGCTGGAGGCCGGCCTGTTCCGCCCGCTGCCCCGTGCCGAGGACCTCGACATGTGGGTGCGTCTGCTCTCCCTCGGCACCGGCCTGGCCACCGGCGAGGTGACCGTGACCTACAACGAGCACGCCGAGCAGTCCATCCACGACCGCGAGCTCATGCGTCGCTGCGTCGAGGACGTGATCGCCGAGGCCGCGGGGGGTGCCCTGCCCGCCGCGGCCGACGTCGACCGCGCGCGCAGCCGTCTCGTGTGGGACGACCTCCGCTCGGCCCAGCGCGGCGGGGACGTGCGGGGCGCGGCGCGGCACGGCGCCTGGCTGCTCCGCCGCCCGCACACGTGGCGTCCCCTGGCGGACGTGCTGCGCCTGCGCCGGGAGAGCCGCCAGGGCGGCGCGGCTCAGCGCGCCGCGGTCTTGCCGTAGTCCTTCGGCAGCGCCTGGAGGCGGTCCCACGGGAACCCCGCCATCACCTGGTAGTCGGGCTTGCCCTGCATCAGCGCCGGCCACGGGTTCTTGCCGGTCGCCGCGACCGTCGCGGCGGGGCTCTCGGCGACGACCGCCACGGCGCCCGCCTTGTCGGTGACGATGAACCCGTAGGTCTGCGCGGCCTTCGCGACCATCTTCGCGATCGGGGAGATCCGCAGCGCGTCCACGTCCACCGACGGGTCCAGACGCAACCGGATCCCCTCCGGGACGGCGTTCTTGCCGGTGTCGTTGCCGTCGCTGCGCTGGGCGGGCCAGCTGAAGTTGTTCCAGTTGGCCGTCGACGGCAGCTGCAGCGCCAGGGCGTGGTCGATCCTCCCGGCCTGCACGTCCTTGATGGCGATGGTCCCGCCGCCGTAGGACAACCCGCTCGCGCTGACGCCGAAGCCGCCGTTGAAGTACCCGGGGCTCGTGGACACCTTGTCGATGCGCCCGCCCCAGCACGCCTGCCACGTCCCGCCGACCTTCTTGGCCTGCCAGAACTCCCACAGCTGGTCGGTGGCGGGGGAGTAGACCGTGAGCTGCCCGTCGGTGCCCGCGGCCGGCACCGCGGTCGCGGGGATCGGCACCTGGCTGAACTGCCCGCCGGTGCCGAGCAGGCCCGACGGCGTCCAGGTCTTCTTCTGGCAGTTGTCCCAGCGGACGTCCACCCGGGCCGTCGTCGCCGGGACCGAGTAGAAGCTCGTCGAGTAGCGGTTGACGTTGAAGGCAGCCACGCCGCCGTAGTACTTGGCGGCCTGGTCGGCCACGTTGGCCACCATCGCGGCCGAGTTGCCGTTCAGCGGTGCGCTGCGGACGTCCTGGCGCCAGACGCTCAGCTTCCCGAACGGGGTGCCGTAGGGGATGGTGACGTCGTGCACGCGCACGGCGGCCAGCCGGGCGTCGGAGACCGCGCGGTGCCCCTGCGAGACGGACGGGGCGGCGCTGGCGGACGCGCTGCCGGTCGCCAGACCGGACGTCAGGGCCGCGATGGTCGCGACGGCGGCGAGCCGGAGTCGACGGCTGCGGTTCATGGTGTGCGCTCCTCAGTGGTTGCCTTCCCCAGAGGTTTCGGTTCCGCGACAAGGGTTCCCAAGGACGCCTCCCCCGTCTGCGCCGCGGACCACCTGATCGGGGGCAGAGCGGACGCGGGGGCTGGTCACGGTGCGTAGCCGCGAGCACGAGCCGGTGCACGGACGCCACGGGCTGGTCACCTGTGCGCCGTAGCGCCTACCATGCGTGAGTCGAGGTCACCGTCGTTCTCGTTGCCCGATCCGCCCGGATCACCCGCCGCGAAGCCGACGAGAGGTGCTGACCGTGCCCGCACGAGGCCGACCCCCCGAGCTCGACGACACGTCCCCCACCTCCCGCGACGCCCGCGGAGGTGTGGACCTGCAGGTGTCCAGGCGCCCCGCCCTCCCGCGCCGACGCCTGGTGGTGGCGCTGGTGGCCGGGGTCGTGGCGCTCGCCACGGCCGGACTGCTCCTGCGGGGCCACCTCCCGGGGGAGCAGGACACGCCCCCGCCGCCGGCCCCCGTCGCCGCGGACTACCCCTTCGGCCCGGCGAGCGCGTGGCGGACGGACATCAGCGCCGCTCCCGTGGCGGCGGACTCCGCGCAGCAGGTGGCGGGGCTGGTGGGGCAGGTGACGCAGCACTGGGGCGGCATCGCGTCGTTCAACGTGGACCAGTTCACGGCGAGCTGGTACACCGCCGCCGAGGGACAGGCCACCACCGACGTGACGTGGGTGGACTGCCAGGACAAGGGCTACCAGCCGTACGGGTTGACGGGGGAGGACGGTCTGCTCACCGACGTCCCCATCCCCGAGGGCGCGCGGCCCTCACCCGGCGGGGACGGTCAGCTCACCATCTGGTCCCCCTCGCAGGACCGGCTGTGGGAGTTCTGGCAGGCCGAGCAGGTCGACGGGCGCTGGCAGGCGTGCTGGGGCGGCCGGATGGACCACGCCTCGACGAACATCGGCGTCTTCCCCGAGGGCTTCGGGGCCAGCGCCAGCGGCCTGGCGATGTCCGCGGGCACGGTCTGGGTGGACGACGCCCGCGCCGGGCGCATCAACCACGCCCTGGGCCTCGCCGTGCTCCAGCCCGCGGCCTGGCCGCGCTTCAGCTGGCCGGCCAACCGCACCGACGGCGGGAACACCGACCCGCACGCCCTGGCGGAGGGCACCCGGCTGCGCCTGGACCCGGACCTGGACCTGGACGCCCTGGAGCTGACCCCCCTCGCCCGGATGGTGGCTGTGGCCGCGCAGCGCTACGGGTTCATCGTGACCGACACGGCCGGCGCGGTGAACGTCGGCGCGCAGCTCGGGCAGCCGGTCGAGGACGACCCGGACTTCTGGACCCGCCAGCTGCAGGGGGTTCCGCCCTACCAGGTGCTGCGGGGGTTCCCGTGGGAGCACCTGCAGGCGCTCCCGCACGACTACGGCAAGCCCGCCGACGCGGAGTAGGACGCGCCGCCCTCAGCGCAGGGGGCGGACGACCCGAGCGGGAACTCCCGCAGCCAGGCTGTGCGGGGGGACCTCGCCCTTCACCACGGCGCCCGCGGCGACCACCGAGCCCTCACCGATCCTGCTGCCGCGCAGGATGATCGCCCCTGCGCCGACCCAGACGTCGTTCCCGATGACGACGGGTGCAGTGGTGTAGGCCTCGCGGTCGGCGCCGCGGGGTTCGAACACGTGGTCCTCGTCGTGGATGGAGACGCGCTCCCCGAACCGGCAGTGGTCGCCGATCTCGAGGGACTCGAACACCGAGACGTAGCAGCCGACGTTGAAGAAGACGTCGCTGCCCCAGCGGACGTGACCGTGGAACTGCCCGTGGAAGTCGCCGGCGATCGTGCACCCGCGGCCGCGCTCGAACCGCCCCTGCGGGCCCAGGGTCATGGCGACCCTGGGCCCGAGGGCGAGCGGTGCCCCGCGCAGGCGGGCGTTGCGCAGGGTCCTCGAGTGGAACCGGCCGCGGCGCAGGACCCGCTGGACGATCGGCGTCCCGGGCGCGGGAGCGGTCGAGGGGGGCGGGGCCGCGCTTCCGTCGCTCACGCCCCGATCATCCCCGCTCACTGACGCGAGGTCCAAATCGCCTCTCCCGGTGCTCAGCGGGTGAGCTTGGCGTCCGCCCAGTCACCGTGGTCGAAGCCGCTGCCGTCGCCGGCGTCGGTCATGACCAGGCGGATCTGCGAGGCGCCGGCGACGTTCACCGTCAGCGTCTTGGCGCCGCCCCAGCGCATCACCCCGCTGTCGGCCAGCTTGGTGGTGCCGTCGAAGACCTGGAAGACGACCGAGCCGGACTGGCCGACCTCGGCGTCCAGGCCGACCCGGGCGCTGAAGGTGCTCGCCCCGTCGGTCGGGACGACGACCTCGGCGGAGGCGTGCATGCCCAGGCCCTTGGCGTAGCGGACGCCGCCGACCGTGATCGGCTTGCCGTCGCCCAGGTTCTTCTCGCCGTTGGACAGGTCCCGCTCCACGGGTCCCCAGCCGTTCTTGACGGTGGTGAAGGGGAGGTCCGACACGAAGGTGGCGGTGGGCGTGGGCGTCGCGGTGGGCGTGGGGGTCGCCGTGGGCGTCGCGGTGGGCGTGGGGGTCGCGGTGGGCGTCGCGGTGGGCGTGGGCGTGGTGGTGGGCGTGGGGGTCGCGGTGGGCGTGGGGGTCGCGGTGGGCGTGACGGTGGGCGTGGGCGTGGGCGTGGGCGTGGGCGTGGGCGTGGCGGTGGGCGTGGGCGTCGCGGTGGGGGTCGCGGTGGGCGTGGGGGTCGGCGCCGGTGCACCCGGGGCCACCACGACGCGGTCGGCGGGCGCGGTGCCGAAGAGCTTGGCGTCGCCCCAGTCCGCGTGGTCGAAGGCGGTGCCGTTGCCGGCGTCGGTGGCGACGAGGCGGATCTGCTGCATCCCGGCGACGCTCACCGTCAGCGTCCTGCGGCTGCCGGCGGTGACCACCCCGGTGTCGGCGATCTTCGTGGTGCCGTTCCAGACCTGGAAGACGACGGAGCCCGACTTGCCGCTGTCGGTGTCGATGCCCACCTGGGCGGTGAACGTCTTGGCGTCACCGACGGGCACGATCACCTCGGAGTTCGCGTGCGTGCCGAAACCCTTCGCGAAGACGGTGCCGGCGATCGACAGCGGACCACCGTCCCCGGCGGCCTGGCCGCCGACGCTGGTGTTCTTCTCCACCGGGCCCCAGCCGTTCTTGACCGCCTGGTACGCGGTGTCGGAGGCGTAGGTGACGTCGGCCTCGGTGACCGTGAGCGCGCTGCCGTCGCCGGTCCGGCCGTAGTCCTTGGGCAGCGCCTGCAGCGACTTCCAGGGGAAGTTCTGCATCAGGGAGTAGTTCGGGGTGGAACCCATGAGCGCCTTCCACGGGTCGACACCGGTGGCCGCGATGGTCGCGGACGGGTCCTCGGCGATCACGGCGACGCAGCCCGCGGTGTCGGTGACGATGAAACCGTACTTCTGCGCCGCCTTGGCGACCATCTTCCCCAGCGGCGTCAGGGCCAGCGCGTCGACGTCCACCGACGGGTCGAGCCGCAGGCGGGTTCCCTCGGGGACGCGGTCCGCCGAGGTGTCGCTGCCGTCGCTGCGCTGGGCGGGCCAGCTGACCTCGTCGCTGCGACCCGGGTTCGGCAGGTGCAGGGCGATGGCGTGGTCGATGCTCCCGGACTGCGCGTCGCGGATCCCGACCGTCCCGCCGGCGATGGCGAGACCGCTCGCGCTGGCGCCGTAGGTGCCCGAGAAGAACCCCTGGTTGTGGGAGACGCCGTCGATCCGCCCACCCCAGCAGGCGGTCCAGGCCCCGTCGACCTTCTTGGCGACCCACAGCTCCCAGAGCTGGTCGGTGTCCGGGGAGTAGATCGTCAGCTGGCTGTCGGTCCCCTTGGCGGGGATCGCGTCGGCGGGGACGGGGACCTGGGTGAACTGCCCGCCGGGACCGAGCAGGTCGGGCGGCGTCCAGGTCTTGCCCTGGCAGTTGTTCCACTTCACGTCGATGCGCGGCTGGTCGGCGGGAACCGTGTAGACGCTGGTGCTGTAGCTGTAGGCGTTGAACGCGGCGACCCCCCCGTAGTAGGCGGCGACCTGGTTCGCCACGTTGGTGGCCATGCCCGCGGAGTTCGCGGCCAGCGGAGCCCCGGTGACGTCGAGCTTCCAGGCCGTCCCCGTCGTGAACACGCCGCCGGTGGGCATCTGCGGGATCGGGGCGGTCGCGGCCGAGGCGGAGGTCGCGGAACCGGTGGCGGCCAGGAGGGAGGCGGTGACGACGACAGCCGCGAGCAGGCGCTTGCTGAGCATGGGGGGTTCTCCAGGTGCAGTGGCTGTCAGGACTCCCCAGGCATCGGCGCGGTGGACTCGGGACAGCAGCCGGCGCCGGACACGTCACCCCCCTGCGGGGTTTCACCGTCGGGAACTCACTCGGCGTGCATCGTCGCCGAGAACCCAGCGGATTGCCCCGTCACCCGTTGGCGCCAACGTGTGACCTCACAGCCTGTGCGGTGGTGGGCCGTCCGTGGGGGCACGTGCTCGCGGCGGTGACCCCGAGCGCACGCGGGCCTCGCCTCGCGGTCGCCGGCACCGCCGCGACCGAGCGGTCGGTCACCTCGGACGGGTGCCCGTACGCACGCCTCGCAGCCGGCGGACGACGAGGTGTGACCGGGAGGGGGGCTGCGCCTAGTACCGTGACCCCCGTCGGGTGGTCGCGGGGCACGCTCCCGCACCGACGGCTCGAGGGCGTCCACCACCGGCCGGAGGTGTCTGCATCCCGGCCGCTGCGGGCGTCGACGACGGACGCAGCGAGGGGAGCGTGACCAGGTGGAGCGTCGACGAGACGGTGGGGGCGCACCCGCAGAGCCCTCCCCGCAGGAGGAGGGTGCGGAGCCCGACCTCGCCGTGGAGCGCGGCGGTGCCGGTGGCGCTCAGGAGCGCGAGCTCGTGGCCGCGGGAGCGTCGGTGCCGGACGACGGCCAGCCCCCACCGGGATCGCTGACCACGGCCGTGACCTCCGGGGCGTCGTGGTCGGCCATGGGGCGCCTGGGGGCCCAGTTCCTGCAGTTCGGGGCGGGACTGGTGCTGGCCCGCCTCCTGGTCCCGGCGGACTTCGGCCTGCTGGCCAGCGTCTACGTCATCACGGGCTTCGCCGTCCTGTTCTTCGACATGGGCCTCACGGGTGCGCTCGTGCACCAGCGCGTGATGCGCCAGGCCGACCTCGACACCGTGTTCTGGGTCAACGGCATCGGAGGTCTGGTCTTCGTCGGCCTGCTGGCCGCCATCGGACCGCTCGTCGCCGACTTCTACGGCGACGAGCGCCTCACGTACCTGACGCCCCTGGCGGGGCTGAGCTTCGCCCTCTTCCTCGGGGTGAGCCACAGCGCGCTGCTGCAGAAGTCGCTGCGCTTCAAGCAGCTCGCGCTGGCGGAGACCCTCGCGGCCGTGGTGGGCAACGTGGTCACCGTGGTGGGCGCCGTGGTCGGCCTGGGGCCGCTGGCCCTCGTCGCGGGGCCGGCCGTCCAGTCGCTCGTGCTCACCGTCCTGCTCTGCGTCGCCGCCCCCTGGCGACCGCGGGGCTTCATCCGGCGCGAGTCCGTCCGTCGGCTGTGGGCGTTCTCCGGGGGTCAGCTCGGCTTCACGGTCGTCAACTTCTTCGGCCGCAACAGCGACAACCTCCTCATCGGCCGCTTCCTCGGGGCGGCGCCGCTGGGCTACTACAACCGCGCCTACAACCTGATGCTCCTGCCGCTGCAGCAGATCAGCCAGGTCATGGGACGGGTGATGTTCCCGGCCCTGAGCGCGATGGGTGACGACCGCCCCCGCCTGCAGCGCGCCTACCGGCGCACGGTCACGCTGATCACGGCGATCACGATGCCCGTGCTCGTGGGGATGTCCGCCGTGGCCGACGGTCTCGTCCCGCTGCTGTGGGGCGACCAGTGGACGACGTCCATCCCGCTGCTCCAGCTGCTCTGCCTCGCCGGGCTGCCGCAGTGCCTCGCGAGCACGGAGGGCTGGCTGTACCAGTCGCAGGGCCGGACGGTGACGATGTTCAAGATGGGCGCGGCCAGCACCGCCGTCTGGGTCGCGGCCATCGTCATCGGCCTGCAGTGGGGAACCGTGGGGGTGGCCGTGGGCATCCTCGTCACGACCTGGGCGTACCAGCCCTTCGCCATGCACGTGGCGTGTGCGCTCATCGGCCTGAAGGGCCGCCGGGTGCTGTTCGACATCGCCCCGACCGTGCTGATCTCGCTCGTGATGGGTGCCGTCGTCTGGGCGGCGCCGGCCCTGCTCGGCCTGTCCCGGCAGGAGCCGCTGGTCGTCGTCGGGCAGGTCCTCGTCGGGACGGTGCTCTACGCGGGGCTGATGCTGCTGTTCCGCCGCGACGTCCTCCGGGACCTGAAGAGCCTGCGCCCCGGGGCGTCGCGCGCGGCGGCGGCCTGACCCTTCCCCGCTCCTGCCCGCGGGCCTAGTGCCCGGTCGAGGCGTTCAGCAGGGTGCGCAGGTGCTCCGCCACGGTCTCCCAGGAGCACCAGTCGAGGTCGGGGCTCCCCTGGGTCGGCGCGGCGGCGAGCGCAGCGCTCAGGGCGCCGGCCGACAGCTCCCCGTCGTACAGGTGGACCCAGGCGTGCCCCGTCGCGTCCCGCAGCTCCTCGAAGACCGGCGTGCGCGGCAGCAGGACCGGGCGCCCGATCGACAGGGCCATGAGCGCGCTGCCGGAGTTGGTGATGCGGGCGTAGGGCAGCACGACCAGGTCCGCGGCGGCGACGGCCGTCGTGAGCTCCTCCTGCGTCAGGAAGCGCGGCTGCACGCGGGTGCGCGGGTCGAGCGCGGTGTCGGTGAGCAGCGTGCGGGCCTCCTCGTCGGCCGGCTGCCCGCACAGCAGCAGGCGGCGACGCGGTGACCGGTCGCCCGCGAACGCCGCGAGCAGCGCGTCGAGACCCTTGTAGGCCTTCAGCTTGCCGAAGGTGAGCAGGACCTCGTCCGCCGGCTCCAGGTCCAGCTCCCCACGAGCCGCAGCCCGGTCCGGCACCGGCCCGGTGACGGGGTGGTAGTTGCCGTGGGGGACGACCACGTCGACGTAGCGGCGGGTCGGGTGCAGCTCCCGGAACTCCCGCGCTCCCGCGGCCGTGAACGTGTGGACGTGCGTCGCGAGCGCGCTGAGGCAGTTCCACATGAGGCGCTCGAGACGCGGGTGGCCGCCGTGGTGGCCCCGTGCGTTGTGCACCGTGAGCAGCACCCGGTGGCCCGCCAGCCGCGCGGTCGTCGTCGTCAGGAGGAGTCGCAGCAGCCCGCGCACGGGGCCGGCCGGCCCGGTCAGCGACCACTCGGGCCACTGCAGGTGCAGCCAGGCCCGGCGCGTGAGGACGAGCTTGGCCACGCTGGGCGTGCGGACCCGGGCGCCGGCGGCGCGCAGGGCGTCGACCCACAGCCCGGCGAAGGGGTTGTCGGCCAGCTCCCAGACGCTCTCGAAGACGCTGACCTGCCCGGCGGGACCGCTCCCGCGCAACCGGGTCACCGCTGTGCCGGGGTTCCCGTGGGACCGGCGTCGGTCGGCACGCCGTGGTCGTCGAGCTCGACGAGCGAGGGCGGCACGCCGCTCGCCACGGCGTCCTGGACGTCCTGCCCGGGCCGTCGGCCCCGCACGATGCGGGCGGGGTTGCCCGCGACGACGGTCCACGGCGGCACGTCGGAGGCCACCACCGAGCCGGCGCCCACGATGCTGCCCGTGCCGATGTGCCGTCCCGGGAGGATCACGCAGCCGGCCCCGATCCACACGTCGTCCTCGATGACGATGGGGCGGTCCTCGAGGAAGCCCTGCTGGTTCATGGGCACGTCGACGCTGCGGGTGTCGTGGGAGGACGCCAGCAGGATGCAGCGCGGCCCCATCATCACGTCGCGCCCGATGCGGACGGGCCCGATGACGAGCGCGTCCATGCCGATGTCGGAGCGGTCGCCCAGCTCGACACCGCGACCGGAGCCGAACCAGGCGCCGTGCTCGACGTTCACGTCCCGGCCGCAGGCGTCGAGCATCCAGCGGGCGAGGCCGGCGCGCACCAGGCGCGCGGCGTGGCCGCCGGGGCGCGGCGACCACGGCAGGTGGCGGGCGAGGCCCAGGTAGGCCACCGACGCGGCGGCCCGGCGCGGGGTCATGCTCACGGGCGTCGACCCCCAGGTGCTCCGACGGGGTGCAGGAGGTGGGTGCGCAGGGCGATGCCCGCCACCGTCCACACCACGAAGTTCGGGAACGGGTACGGGTTCGGGCTCAGCATCTCCGGGAACAGCCACATCGTGGTCCCGGCGATCGCCAGCAGCTTCCACTGCCCGGCGTCCTCGTCGCGACCGCGCCGGCGCAGCGCGGCCGAGGCCGGTCCGAGCAGGAGGCAGCCGACCCACAGCGCCGCACCCGGCAGCCCGAGCTCGGCGGCCCGGCTGAGGACGACGTTGTGGACCTCGATGGTCACGTTGGTGACGGGGTAGTCGTCGGCCTGGCGGACGTACTGGGAGCCGACGTCGATGAACCGCAGCCACCCGACGCCCGTGAGCGGGTGCTCGCTGACGACCCGCAGGGCGGCCTCGTTCGTGTTGGAGCGGTCGTCGACCGAGCGGGTGGTCCCGGCGCGCTCGGACGCGACCTCCTGCAGCGTCGGGACGGCGGCCACGAGGACGCCGAGCGCGACGGCCCCGCCGGCCAGCACCAGGGGCAGCCAGCGGCGCAGCTGGGGCGAGGCCAGGCAGGCCAGCACGACGCCCAGGGTGAACCCGACCCACACCGACCGCGTGAGGCAGAGGAACACGCCGCACACGCTGAGCGGCATGACGACGACGGCCAGCGCGCGCCAGGCGCCGCGGTAGCGGGCGGCGAGCACCGCGGCGGCGAAACCGCACTGCGCCAGCGCCATGCCCATGGCCTCGGAGGCGACGAAAGGACCGCGGGCGCGGCCCCAGTTGATGCCCACCGCCTCGTCGACGACGTAGCGCGGCCACACGAACCGCGTCGGACCCACCTGCTCCAGGATCGCCGTGACCCCCAGGTACAGGCCCAGCACGGTCAGGCTCTTGAGCAGCAGGTCCCGCCTCGGCGCGGTCGCGTAGACCAGCGGCGCCAGGCAGAACAGCAGGAAGGGGACGAGCAGCCGGTCCAGGAACGCGAAGAACCCGAGCGAGGACAGCAGGGTGGAGTGCGCGGCACCCGACCAGGCGGCGAGCGCCAGCATGGCGACCATGACCGTGTGCACGGGGCGCCAGCGCAGCCGGCCGGAGGCGTGCCACGCCACCGGGTCCAGCAGCAGGAGCAGGCAGCCGAGCCCGAAGAGCATGCGGTCCGGGCCGATCGGCAGACCGAGGTCCCCCGAGTGCCCCGAGAAGATGCTCAGCAGCAGGGACCCCGTGAAGCACCAGACGTAGGCCGGGTGACCGGTGCGCGCCGCGGTGTCCGGGACGGTCCCCGCACCCCGCTGCGCGACGGGGACCGCCATCAGCTCCTGCCCACGTGCTCTCGCACGTCCACGTCGTCCTCCAAGCGCACGGTGTCGCTCGTCGGGGCGCCGTCCCGGCGCGCGCGCCGGCGCTCGAGGCCCGTCGCGATGACGAGCGCGAGCACCAGGCCGAGGCCGAGGCCCGCGATGCCGTAGCGCGACGCGCTGGCGCGGCGGTCGTCGGAGGAGACGAGACCCGGCTGGATCACGGTGAGGCCCGACGCGGACGGGGTCGACGTCACGGCGTCCTGGTACTGCTTGCTGGCCGCGCTCTGCTGCACCTGCAGCACGTCGTAGGCGCTCTGCGCCTGCACGAGCCCCTGCTGGGCCGCGGTGACCTGCTCGGGCGTCGCGCGCCGGTCGCTCGTGGCCGCCCCGAGCGCGCTCTGCGCGGCCTGCACGAGGACCTGCTGCTGCGCCGCCTGCGTCGAGAGCTGGGTGTACTTGTCCAGCAGCTCCTGCGGCCCCGTGCTGGTGAGGCTGTTCACCTGGTCGCTCAGCGACGTCGCCACCGCGCCGGCCGCCTGCCGGGCTGCGGCCGGGTCGGTGCCGGTGACCTCGATGCGGATGACGCTGCTCTCGGGGATCGGGGAGGCGGCGACGGTCGACAGGCTCGACGCGGCGGTGCCGAGCACGGGGGCCAGGGCGTTCTGCGCCTGCTGGTCGTTGACGTAGCGCGCGAGGTCGGAGGCGAGCTGCTGGGAGGCGATCGAGTAGCCGGCCACGGCGCGCGCGTCCAGGGACTGGCTGCCCACGGCGACCCGGGCCTCCCCGACGTAGTGCACGGGCAGGACCTCCCAGCTGGCGCCGGCACCGGCGACCAGGCCGAGGAGGCCGAGGACGACGGCCAGGGGCCAGCGCATCGCCAGGGCCCGCAGGGGGCTGGTGGGGGCGGTGCTCGAGGGGGGCGGTTGCACGGGGACTCCATCCGCAGGGGGCCTGGTGGACGGCGAAGCAGACCACGTCCGGGGCCTGCGCTACCAGTTCGCGACAGAGAGTACCGGCGTCAGCCCGTCCGTGGACGCCGTCGCTGGGCCGTCCGGGTCGCCTGGGCCGCGGCCCGCCCGGACCGTGCTCCGTCCGGGGCCGCGGTCCCCTCAGCGGCGCAGGGCGGCGAAGTACCGGCGCACGTCGTCCTCGCGCACGTCGCCGTGGTCCTTGGTGGAGTGCACGATCTTCTTGCCCCGACGGGTGATCTCCTCGACGGGCCAGGGCAGGCCCTTCCAGACCACGGCCAGGGGCTCGCCGTCGCCGCTGAAGTCGCCGATGCGCCAACCGGCCGAGCGGACCACGAGGCTGAGGAGCTGGTCGTCGGCCATCGTGCTGCGGCGCAACCGCTCCCCGTTCAGCAGCCCCCGGCGGCGCAGGTCCTCCAGGCACGCGCGCGAGGTGAAGTACGCGGCGCCGAGCAGGTGCTCGCCGCGCTCGTAGCCGTGGCGGCGGGCCCGAGCCCTCAGCAGGTGCATGCGCGCGGCGAAGACCGGGTGGCGCCAGTTGCGCAGGTCCTCCCGCAGGGCCTGGGCGGCGGGGGAGAAGTCGCGCCGCGCTCCCGTGCAGGTGGTGCGGCAGGAGCCGAGCAGGCCGACGTCGGGGTGCTCGCCCAGGCGCGCGACGGCCTCGCGCTGGGGGGTCGGCCCCACGACGAGGGCGTCGGTGTCCAGCTGGAGCACGACGGGGGCGTCGGAGAGGTCCAGCGCCGCCCGCATCCCGCGGCAGGTCACGGCGTACAGGCCGCCGGTGACCCCGGACCCGACCCGTCCCGACGGGACGCGCCGCACCCGCGGGGCCCGGGCCTCGAGGGCGGCGGCGATCTCGCGGTCACCCGAGTCGTCGACGGCGACGAGGACGTCGAGGTCGTCGCCGATCCAGTGCTCGGCGCTGTCGATGGTGTCGAGCACGTGGCGGACCGGGGTGCGGGGTCCCACGCACATGAACACGGCTACGGACGTAGAGGACGACACGCAGTGATGATGGACCACTCCGGAGGTCCCCGCGACGACCGAGCGGTGAACGTCAGACCCAGCTGGGCAGCCACATCCTGCGCTGCCACGCCGTGTAGGGGATCACCTGGGCCGTGTAGACGGGCCAGAAGAACGCGAAGCACGCGATGCAGGCCACCACCACCGTCCCGGCGATGAGCGCCCCCCGGCGCCGGCGCCGCAGGGCGGCCTCGGCGCTGACGCCCGCGCGCAGCACGGCGGTGCTCGGGTCCGGTCCCAGGACGAGGCCGAGCACGTACACGACGGCGAGCACGAGGAACGGCACGAAGATGACGGAGTAGAAGGTGAAGATCGTGCGCTGCTGGTACTGCAGCCAGGGCAGGTAGCCGGCGGCGACCGCGCAGAGGATGGCGCCCGCCCGCCAGTCGCGGCGCAGCGCCCAGCAGAAGAGCAGGACGAGCAGCGCCAGGACGCCGACCCACCAGAGGACCGGCGTGCCGAGCGACGTGATGGCCTTCGAGCAGGCCTCGACCTCGCAGCCCTCCTGCCCGCGCACCTTCGACTCGTAGAAGAAGGACGTCGGGCGCCCCTGCACCAGCCACGACCACGCGTTGGCGGAGTAGGGGTGCGGCGTCGTGAGCCCGACGTGGAAGCGGTAGGCCTCCCGGTGGTACTGCACGAGGCTGCGCAGCGCGTCGGGCAGGACCCCGGCGAGCCCGGTCGCCGGGTGCTGCGCACCCCAGTGCCGGTCGTAGCCGTCGCTGCTCGCGAACCACCCCGCCCAGGTCGAGACGTAGACGACGACGGCCACGGGCACGAGCGCGAGGAAGGCGCCGATACCGTCGCGCCACACCGTCGCCGCGAACCAGGACCGCAGGCCGAGCTTCCGCCGCGCGCCCGCGTCCCAGAGCACGGTCAGCACGCCGAAGAAGGCCATCACGTACAGGCCGGACCACTTCACTCCGCAGGCCAGGCCGAGGCTGACGCCGGCCGCGAGCCGCCACGGGCGGAAGCCGATCCGGGGCCCGAGGGCTCCCAGCGGTGACCCGGCGAGCGCCGCGACGCGGTCGGCGAGGCGGGCGCGCGCGTGGTCGCGGTCGATCACCAGGCACGTGAAGGCCACCAGCACCCACCACATGAGGAAGATGTCGAGCAGGCTCGTGCGGCTCTCGACGAAGTGCTCGCCGTCGAAGGACAGCAGCACCGCGGCCGTCACGCCGAGCAGGGTCGAGCGGAACAGGCGCCGCGCGAGGCGGCCCAGGACGAGGATCGACAGGGTGCCGATGACGGCGGCGGAGAACCGCCAGCCGAAGGAGGAGTCGATGCCGAAGAGGTGCTCGCCGACGGCGATCATCCACTTGCCCACGGGTGGGTGGACGACGAAGTCGCCCACGGTCCCGAAGACGTCGGGCGTGCCCCGGGTGAACAGCTCGTCGGGCGTGGTGATTGAGGCGTCGGTGCGGCGCTCGACGCCGTAGCGCAGCAGGGAGTAGGCCTGCTTCACGTAGTACGTCTCGTCGAACACGAGCTGGTGCGGGCGCCCGAGCTGGAAGAACCGCAGGAGGCCGCCGACGGCCGTGACCAGCAGGAGGGGCAGCCAGGCGCGGCGGAAGGACTCCCCGTCGATCTCCGACGGGCCGCCGAGCAGGCGCTCCCGGACCTCGGTGCGGGTCACCGCGTCGGATCCGTCACGCAGCGTTCCCGGTGGTCACGTTCACGGCGCCATCGTAGGTGGGACACCCGGCCGCCCCGCGGTCGGCGTGGCCGGGCGGTCACGGCTGAGACCATCGCGGGGTGAGCTCCCCCTCGACGACGCCGACTACCGGACCGGACCCCGAGCCCGGCGGTGGCCGGCTCGTCCTCGGCTGCACGCCCATCGGCAACGCGGGGGACGCCTCCCCCCGGCTGGTGGCGGCGCTCGCGAGCGCCGACGTCGTGGCGGCGGAGGACACCCGGCGTCTGCACCGGCTGTGCGCGACCCTCGGGGTCACGATCACCGGGCGCGTCACGAGCTACCACGAGCACAACGAGCAGACCCGCACCCCGGAGCTCGTGGCCGCGGTCGAGGCGGGCAGCACGGTCCTGCTGGTGACCGACGCGGGCATGCCCTCGGTCTCCGACCCGGGCTACCGGCTGGTGCACGCCTGCGGCGAGGCCGGGCTCCCGGTCACCGCGCTGCCCGGGCCGTCGGCGGTCCTCACGGCACTCGCTCTCTCGGGGCTGCCGAGCGACCGCTTCGCCTTCGAGGGGTTCGCGCCGCGCAAGCCGGGGGAGCGGGCGAAGCTGTTCGCCGAGCTCGCGGCCGAGCGCCGCACGCTGGTGTTCTTCGAGTCCCCGCACCGCACGGCCGCCACCCTGCAGGCGATGGCGGAGGGCTTCGGCGCCGACCGGCCCGCCGCGGTGTGCCGGGAGCTGACCAAGACCTACGAGGAGGTCGTCCGCGCGCCGCTGGGCGAGCTCGCGGGGTGGGCCGCCGAGCGGGAGGTCCGCGGTGAGGTCTGCCTCGTCGTGTCCGGGGCGGTGGCCGCGACCGGTGGGGACGTCGACACCGACGCCCTCGTGCGCGAGGTCCTGCTGCGGGTCGCCGACGGGGAGCGCCTGAAGGAGGCCGCCGCCGCGGTGGCCGAGCGCAGCGGGGTCGCCAAGCGGGAGCTCTACGACCTCGCGGTGCGCCGACGCGCGCAGTGACGGCCGCCGGGAACCGCTCCGCTGCGCAGTCGGTTGGCTACTCTGACACCGCCGCTCCGCTGCGGCCCCCGTCGAGGCCGGTGCTGGGCGCCGGTCGGTGCCCGAGGAGCTCCGTCGTGCGCATCCGCCGCCCTCGCAGTCGGCTCGCCCCCATCGTCGTCGTCGCCGCGTGAGCGCTCCCGGCGCCCAACCGCCCGCCGGCCGCCGCGCCGCCCGCACCACCCGGCGCCTGGCCCGCACGGCTCTCCAGCAGGCCGTCGCCTCGGTCGCCTACCCCGCGGGCATGGACCGCTACCGGCCGCCGGGCGCGCGCCGCCGCTACCGCTGCCTGGCGGTCGCCGACGTCGACCTCGACGCGGGGACGGCGACGCTGCGGAGGCCGATCACGCCCCTGGCGGGGCCGGCCGAGGGCGTGCACGCCCTGGTCCGCTTCCACGGCGTGCCCGTGGGCGACCTCACGGTGCCCGGCGACCCGGCCGTCGTGCTCCGCGGCCTGCCCGCTCGCGCGGCGCGGGCCTGCGAGGGGCAGGTGCTGGCGCACCTCCTCACCGACGCCCTCGCGACGCCGGGCGGCCTGCACCTCGCGCTCGAGCGGGGCCTGCGCGCCGTCGCGCACCCGGTGCGGACGCCGGACACCGCCTCGATCACCGTGGCCGTCTGCACCCGCGACCGCCCCGAGGACCTGCGCCGCTGCCTGGAGTCGATCGGCCGGCTCCGCGGGGGCGTGGGTGAGGTCCTCGTCGTCGACAACGCCTCGCGCGACGACCGCACGCGCCGGGTCGCCGCGGAGTTCGGCGTCCGGTGCGTGCGCGAGCCCCGCGCGGGCCTGGACTGGGCGCGCAACCGCGCGCTGCTGGAGGCCCGCACACCCGTCGTCGCCTTCGCCGACGACGACGTGCTGGTCGAGGCGGACTGGGCGCGGGCCCTGGCGCTCGCCTTCGAGGACGAACCCGGTGCGCTCGTGGTCACGGGTCTCGTGGCGCCCGCGGAGTTCTCGACCCCCGCGCAGGTGATGTTCGAGGCCGTGGGGGGCTTCGGCCGCGGCTACGCCCGCCGCTGGTTCTCCGTCGCGGTCGACGCGGGGGAGATCGCGGCCCGCCGCCAGCCGGGTACGGGCGACGCCGGCACGGGCGCGAACACCGCCGTCCGGCGCGAGGAGGTCCTCGCGCTGGGGGGTTTCGACACCGCGCTGGACGTGGGGACACCCACCGGGGGCGGCGGCGACCTGGAGCTGTACTTCCGCGTGCTGGCCGCCGGCGGGCTCGTGGCCTACGAGCCGGCGGCCGTGGTGCTGCACCGCCACCGCGCCGACGTGGCGCAGCTGCAGCGGCAGCTGCGGGGCAACGGGACCGGCTCGTACAGCATCTTCACGGGGGCCGGCCGGAACTACGGCGACGTGCAGACGCGGGAGATGACGCGGTTCAGCGCGACGTGGTTCCTGCAGCACTACCCGCGCGCGCACGTCCGCAGCCTGGTCTGGCCGCAGATGTACCCGCCGCGGCTCGTGGGGGCGGACAGCCGCGGCGCCGTGGACGCCGTGCTGGGCCGCTACTACCGGCGCGCGCAGGAGCAGGCCGCGGAGCAGCAGGCCCAGCACCCCCTCGAACCGCAGGCCCCGCCGCCCGTGCACCGGCCCGCGGAACCCCGGCGGCCCCGCACGCCGGACCCGGTCGTCGAGGTGGACGTCCTGCGGGGCGGGCCCGCGGCCGCGCACCTGCCCCCGGGCGCGGGCGCCCGCCGCGTGCGGGTCCGCGTCCTGCGCGACGGCCGGCCGCAGTCCTCCTTCGCGCTCGCGACCGGCGGCAGCGGCCTCTCCCGCGCGCGGCTCGCCGCCGGCCTCGTCGACCACCTGGGCCCGGCCTGCTGGCCCCCGGGACCTCGTGGGCGCACCTCACCGCGGCCGGGAGCGGCCCCGGCCCCCTCGCGCAGGCGCTGGACGCGGCGGTCGGGCGGCGGTCCCCGCAGCTGCCCGCGTCCGTCTCCGTCAGCGTCCTGATGGCCACCCGGGACCGGCCGGAACCGCTGCGGCGCAGCCTGGAGGCGCTGTTCGCCGCGTCCGGCCGCCCGCTGCAGGTGGTGCTGGTCGACAACTCCGCCGACGCCGCGACGACCCGCCGCGTGGTCGCCGACCTGCCCGGCGTGGAGGTCGTGCACGAACCGTGGCCGGGGTTGTCGCCGGCCCGCAACGCGGGGCTGCCCCACCTGACGGGGGACGTCGTCGTGCTCGTCGACGACGACGTCGTCATCACCCCCGGCTGGCTCGAGGAGCTGCTCTCGCCGTTCGGCGACGCGGCCGTGGGCATGGTCACGGGCAACGTGCTGCCCGCCAACCTCGACCTGCTCGACCCGCAGGTGTTCGAGGACTACGGCGGCCTGGGCCGCGGGCCACACCGCCACACGTACGACCGCGCCTGGCTCGACGCCTCCCGCGGCCCGGCCCCGACCTGGGAGATCGGGGCGACGGCCAACGCGGCCGTGCGCCGCGACGTCCTCGCGGGCCTCGGCCCCTTCGACGAGGCGCTCGGACCCGGCCGGCCCTCCGGCGTCGGCGAGGACACCGAGTACTTCTACCGGGTGCTGCGGGCGGGCTGGACGATCGCCTACCAGCCCACCGCCGTCGTGCTGCACCACCACCGGGCCGACCGGGCGGAGCTGCTGCGCCAGATGCGGGCGTACTCCACGGGCCACGTCGCCTACCACCTGCAGGTCGCGGCCCGCCACGGCGACCTCCGGGGCCTCGGCCGCGTCGCGGTCCGGCTGCCCCAGCACTACGCCCGCCGGTTCGCGGGGCTGACGTGGGGCAACGACGACTACCCGCGCGATGTCCTCGCCACCGAGGTCGCGGGCGTCCTCGCCGGGCCCGGGGCGTGGTGGCGCTCGCGGCGGGCCCTGCGGGAGGCGGGCCGTCCTGTCCCCGACTGACGCCCGCGCCGCCCTGCCCGTGCGCCGGGTCGTCCGGGTCCGCAGGACGCTCCGGCTGGTCGGGCACCTGACGGCGCGGGAGTTCCGGGTGCGGTACTCCTCGGCCGTGCTCGGCTGGCTGTGGGCGCTCGCGCCCGTCGTCGTGCGGTTCTGCGTGCTGGGCCTGGTGTTCTCCGCGCTGCTGCCGGACCGCGGGCCCGACTACCTGGCCGACCTCGCCGTCGGCGTCCTCGCCTGGACGTGGTTCTCGGCGGGCCTGCTGGCGGCGACGACGAGCGCCGTCGACCGCAGCGACCTGCTCTCGCAACCGGCGCTGCCGCGGGAGGTCGTGCCCGTCGTCAGCGTCCTCACCGACGCCTTCGACTACCTCGCGGGCCTGCCGGTGCTGGTCGCCGTCGTGCTGCTCGACACGGGCCGGCTGCCGGTCACCGCCCTGCTGTTCCCCGTCCTGCTGCTGCTGCAGGGCTGCCTCACGGCCGGGCTCGGGATGGCCGCGACCGTGGGGGACGTGCGCCTGCGCGACACCCGCCTCGCGGTCGGTCTGGCGCTCGCCGTGGGCATCTACGTCACCCCGGTGTTCTACGCCACCGACGCGGTGCCGGCGCCGCTGCGCGAACTCGTGCGCTGGAACCCCGTCGGCGTCCTCATCGAGGCCCAGCGCGACGTCCTCGTCGCGGGGACCCTTCCGTCGGCGCGGGTGCTCCTCGGCCTGACCGGGTGCTGCCTCGGGGTCCTCGTCGCGGGCTGGGCGTTGCACCGCAGGCACTCCCCGACCTTCCTGGACCACCTGTGAGCGAGGGGTCGGGAGTGGGTGAACCCGTCCTGGACCTGCGCGGCGTCGCGAAGAGCTACCGCCGCGGCGGGCCCCGCTCGCTGCGGGAGCGCTTCACGGGATCCGCCGGCCGGGCCGTGCGCGTCGACGTCCTGCACGGGATCGACCTCACCGTGCACCGCGGGGAGGTGGTGGGGGTCGTCGGGCGCAACGGCGGCGGGAAGTCGACGCTGCTGCGGGTCGCGGGCGGTCTGACGGCGCCCTCGGCCGGCACGGTGCACCGCCGTGCGGCCGTCTCGGGGCTGCTCGCGCTGGGCGCCGCGACCGCGGGGGAGCTGTCGGGGGCCGACAACGCCGTGACCGCGGCCGTGCTGGCCGGGCTCGACCCGGCCCAGGCGCGGGCCCGCCTGCCCGCGATCGGGGAGTTCGCCGAGCTGGACGCCGCGACCCTCGCCGAACCCGTGCGCACCTACAGCGACGGCATGCGGCTGCGGCTGGCCTTCGCGGCCGCCTCCGTCACCGAACCCGACCTGCTGCTGGTCGACGAGGTCCTCGCGGTCGGGGACATGGCCTTCCAGGAGAAGTGCCTCGCGCACGTCGAGGCGCTGCGCCGCCGCGGGTGCGCCGTGCTGGTCGCCTCCCACGTCATGCCGCACCTGCGCCGGCTCGCGACGCGGGCGGTGTGGCTGCGCGCGGGCACGGTCCACGCCGAGGGGCCCGCGGCGATCGTCCTGGACGCGTACGAGCGCTCCCTGGACGAGCGGGCGGGGACCCCGCAGGCGCTGGGGGATGGCGGTTTCCGCAAGGGCGAGGGCAGCGTCCTGCTGCGGGCGATCGCCTGCACGGGCGCCGACGGGAGCGACGGCACCGTGGAGCGGGGCGGTGCCCTCGCGGTGAGCCTGACCTACGAGCGGGTGACGGCCGTGCCGCGCGCCCACTTCGGGGTGTCGCTGCGGCGGGTGGGCGAGCAGGACGCCCTCGTCGACCTGACGACGGAGGCCAGCGGGGCCGGGGCGGTCCCGCTGGCCGACGCCGGCCGGGTCTCCCTCGTGCTGGACCGGGTCGACCTCGCGCCGGGGGAGTACTGGCTCGACGCCGGCATCTACGCCACGGACTGGGAGGTGCCCCACGACTACCGCTGGGACACCGTCCGCGTGGTGGTCTCCGGCCCGGCGGGAAGCGGCCCGGTGCAGCCACCGCACCGGTGGAGCACCGGGCCGCTGCCCGGGTGACGCCTCAGGGACCGCCGGTCAGTGGTCGGTGGCCTTCTCGGCGCCCGCCCCGGTGAGCGAGCGCACCTCCATCTCCGCGGCCCGCACGTGCAGACCCGGTTCCTTCTGCGTGATCGACCCGAGCCAGCCCAAGAGGAAGGCGAGGGGGATCGTGACGAGGCCCGGGTTCTCCAGCGGGAACCAGTGGAAGTCGATGGCCGTGTCGGTGATCATCGACAGGCTCGCGCCCGTGACCGGGTCCGTCTTCCCGGACACCACGGGGGAGGAGACGATGAGGACGAGGCACGAGATGAGCCCGCCGTACATGCTCCACAGGGCACCGCGGGTGGTGAACCGCCGCCAGAACAGGGAGTAGATGATGGTCGGCAGGTTCGCGCTGGCCGCGACCGCGAAGGCCAGCGCCACGAGGAACGCCACGTTCTGGCCGTTGGCGAAGATGCCCCCGACGATCGCGACCGCACCGATGACCACGACCGTGATCCGGGCGACGCGCACCTCGGCGTCCGGTTCCACCTCGCCGCGCTTGATGACGTTGGCGTAGATGTCGTGGGCGAAGGACGCGCTCGCCGTGATCGCCAGACCCGCGACGACCGCGAGGATCGTCGCGAACGCGACGGCCGCGATGATGCCGAGCAGCACCGTCCCGCCGAGCTCGTAGGCCAGCAGGGGGGCCGCCGAGTTCACCTTGCCCGGGGCCGCCTTGATGCGCTCCGCGCCCACGATCGCCGCGGCGCCGTAGCCGAGGACGAGCGTGAACAGGTAGAAGAACCCGATGATCCAGATGGCCCACACGACGCTGCGCCGGGCCTCGCGCGAGCTCGGCACCGTGTAGAAGCGCATCAGCACGTGCGGCAGGCCCGCCGTGCCGAGCACGAGGGCGAGCGAGAGCGACAGGAAGTTCAGCTTCGACGTCTCGCTCGCGCCGTACTGGGCGCCCGGGCCGAGCATGGCCTCACCCACCGAGCCGGGTGCGGAGACCGCGGCCCCCAGCAGGTCGGAGAGGTTGAACCCGTAGCGGGACAGCACCCACACGGTCATCACGGCGGCGCCCGCCACGAGCAGGCACGCCTTGATGATCTGCACCCACGTGGTGCCCTTCATCCCGCCGATGAGCACGTAGAGGATCATCAGCGTGCCGACCACGGCGATGACGACGTTCTGCCCGGCGCGCGAGGAGATCCCCAGCAGGAGGGCGACGAGGCCCCCGGCGCCGGCCATCTGCGCGAGCAGGTAGAAGAACGACACGGCCAGCGTCGAGATGGCCGCGGCGGTGCGGACCGGGCGCTCGCGCAGCCGGAAGCTCAGGACGTCGGCCATCGTGAAGCGGCCGGTGTTGCGCAGCAGCTCCGCGACCAGCAGCAGGGCGACCAGCCAGGCGACGAGGAACCCGATGGAGTACAGGAAGCCGTCGTAGCCGTAGAGGGCGATGGCGCCCGCGATGCCGAGGAAGCTCGCGGCCGACAGGTAGTCCCCGGCGATGGCGATGCCGTTCTGGCCACCGGTGAAGGAACGGCCGCCCGCGTAGAAGTCGGCGGCCGAGCGGTTGTTGCGGCTCGCTCGCAGCACCACCGCGAGTGTGATGACCACGAAGGCGGTGAAGATGGCGATGTTGACGGCGGGTTCGCCGACCGCGGTGCTCGCGGCCGCCGCGCGCACACCGGCGCTCACCGCTCCTCCGTCAGGGCGTCGGCCTCGATGCGCTCGCGCAGCTCCTCGGCCGCGGGGTCGAACCGCTTGTTCGCCCACACGACGTAGGCCGTCGTGATGGCGAAGGTGGACACGAACTGGCCGACCCCGAACAGCAGGCCCACGGTGATGTTGCTGCCGCCGACCTTCTGGCTCATGAAGTCGTGCGCGTAGTCGGCCAGCAGGACGTACGTCGCGTACCAGGCGAGGAACAGCGCCGACAGCGGCAGCACGAAGCGCCGGAAGCGGCGTCGGTGCGCGACGAACTCGGGCGACACGAGGGCCCGCTCGTAGCGCGTGGGACCCGGGCTCGGGGGTGGGCCGCCGGGCTGACCGGCGGGGCGTGGCTGGGTGGGGCTCACCGTGACCTCCTCGTCGTGCCGGAGCGTCGTCACCCCGGCGGTGCTGCCGCCGACGGTAGCCCGGGTCCATAGCCGCGGCACAGCCGACGCACCGCGCAGCCGAGCCGGGCGGACCCCGGTCGGGAGGAGCGCGGTCGGTGCCGTGCGGGCCGGGGCGGCGGCCGGTCAGGGCAGGCGGACCGCCGCGCGCTCGCGGCGCGCGCAGACCGTCACCGCACCGAGGAACAGGACCGAGCCGACCATCTCCAGTGTCTCCTCGACGGCGGCCGTCCCGGCGTAGCGGACGCTGTCCACGGTCGGCCACTGCGTCGTCGTCGTCTCGGCCGGTCGGCCCTCGACGACGCGCGTGGTGGTGGTCGTGGTCGGCACCCCGACGGCGTCCACGACGATCCCGCCCACCAGTTCCATCCCGACGGCGCCTGCGACGTAGACGAGTCCCGCCAGCACGAAGGCCCACCGCGACGCGGCCGGCAGCGCACGCAGGAACCGCAGGAACAGCAGTCCCCCGACGAGGACCACGGGGACGGCGACCACGATCCACGAGAAGCGCAGCGCACCGGACAGGTGCAGGGCGGAGCGCACCGGCGACGTCAGCCGTTCGTGCATCGACGTGAGCTCGTCCGCCGACAGGAAGCCGAAGACGAGGGAGAGGACCCTCCAGTGGCGGTGCCAGGGCGAACCCCCGGCGCGGGCCGCGGAGGCCACCGCCCACAGCTGGGCGGCGGCCGCCGCCAGCAGCAGCGTGGAGAACCACGCCGGGATGCCCGCCTCGCGGTCGACGTCCACGAGGGTCTCCACGCCCTGCAGTCCCGTCACGCCGCCGAGCAGTCGCAGCGCCTGGAACCCGACGCTCAGCACGGCCAGCCCGAGGGAGGTGGCGAGCAGCAGCCACGTCCACCGTCCGGGCAGCAGGCACGCGCGCAGCACGTCGCGCACCCCGCTGCGGGTGGCGTTCGGGGACCCCGCCGCGTAGTGCCGCCCGGGGGCGCCGGGCGGGACCGCGGGGAGGGGGCGCTGAGGTGAACGGTCGGTGAACACGCGCAGATCATGGCAGGCGGACGGCGGGGCGGCGCCCGGACGGTTCAGCCGGTGCTCCCGGGTGCCGACACCGGAGTGGTCGACGCCGCCCGCACCAGCGGTTAGCATCGACCACCACCATCCAGAGCGGTCGAGAGTCCTGGCTCACTGACGCCGCAGCAACCCCCCGAGCCCGGGCGAGGGTGCTAACGCCAGGTCGATGGAGTTCTCATGCGTTCGATGCCCGTTCCCGTCGACCCCCGCCGCGCCCTGCGGGGTGTCCTGCGGTGACCCTCGCCCCTCTGCTGCAGGGGGGTCCGGGTCGTCCGACGATCAGCTTCGAGCTCTTCCCGCCGCGTGCGCGCGACGGCGAGGACACGGTGCGCCGCACCGTGTCCGCTCTCGCTGACGTCTCCCCGGACTTCTTCTCCGTCACCTACGGCGCCTCGGGTTCGACCCGCAGCGCCAGCCTGGGCCTGCTGGCCCACGTCCTCGCGGACACCCCCGTCGCGGCGATGGCCCACCTGACCTGCGTCGGCGCGTCGCGGCGCGAGGTCGTCGAGGTCGCCTCCGACTTCCTCGAGGCCGGGGTGCGGAACTTCCTGGCGCTGCGCGGCGACCCGCCCGCCGGCGCCGCGGACTGGCGCGCCCACCCCGAGGGGGTCGACCGCGCCTGCGACCTCGTGGAACTGCTGCAGGTCGTCGAACGCCGGCGGCTCGCGCTGCGCGGCGGTTCCCGGCCCGTCGACGAGGGCCCCCTGAGCCTGGCCGTCGCCGCGTTCCCGAGCGGCGACCACGGCTCCGACCTGGTGGCCCTGCGGGCCAAGCAGGACGCCGGGGCGCAGTTCGCGATCGCCCAGGTCTGCTACGACGCCGCCGAGTTCGCGGCCTTCGTCGCCGACGCCAGGGCGGCGGGGATCACCCTGCCGATCCTGCCCGGCGTGATGCCGACGACGGAACCCGCGCGGCTGCTGCGCCTGGAGCAGCTCACGGGCGTCCGCGTGCCGCGCGACGTCCTGGCCCGGCTGGAGGCGGCGCAGGAGTTCGGCGACGCCGCCCGCCACCGCGAGGGCGTCCGCCTCACCACGGCCTTCGCCCGCCGCCTGCTCGACGACGGCGCCCCCGGGCTGCACGTCTACACGTTCAACTCCGCCCACGCGGCGCTCGACCTGCTGGCCGGCCTGGACCTCGGCGCCCGCACCCCCGCGCCCCCCACCCCGGCACCCCGCGCCGCCGCGCCGGACGGCGCCCACCCCCACCACCACGCCGCGCTCGCGGCGGGACGAGGAACCCGATGAGCTCCGACGCCACGACCCCCCGCGGCTGGTCCGCCACCGTCCTCGGCTACCCGCGGATCGGCCCCCGCCGCGAGACCAAGAAGGCCCTCGAGGCGCTGTGGGCCGGGCGCGCCGACGTCGCCGTGACCGAGCAGGAGCTCGCGGCGGTCCGCCGCCGGACCCTGCGCCGGCTGAACGCCCTCGGCCTGCACGCGCACGACGCCTCGATCCCGTCCGCCTCCTCCGCCTACGACCAGGTGCTCGACGCGGCGCTGGCCGTGGGCGCGGTGCCGCCCCGCTTCGCCGACGTGGTCGGCGCGGACGGCCGCGTCGACCTCACCGGTCAGGCGACGATCGCCCGCGGCCGGGACGGCGACGCGCCGCTGGAGATGACGAAGTGGTTCGACACGAACTACCACTACCTCGTCCCCGAGATCGGCCCGGACACCCGGTTCTCGCTCTCCGACGACCGCGGGGTGCGGGAGTTCTCCGAGGCCCTCGCCGAGGGCTACCTGACCCGGCCCGTCGTGGTGGGCCCGGTGACGTTCCTGCTGCTGGCCAAGGAGGCCACCGGCAGCCCCGCGGGCTTCCACCCGTTCGACCGCCTCGACGACCTCCTGCCCGCCTACGCCGACCTGCTGCGCGCCTACGCCGCAGCGGGTGCGTCCTGGGTGCAGCTGGACGAACCGGGCCTCGTCAGCGACTCCGCGACGGCCGGCGTCCCCGGTCTCGCCGAGGCCGTGACGCGCACCTACGCCGCGCTGTCGGGCCTGCAGGACGGCCCGTCGCTGCTCGTCGCGGCGCCCTACGGCGACCTCGGCGACGCGCTCGGCTGGCTGGCCGCCACCGACGTCGCGGGCGTCGCCCTGGACCTGGTCCGCGGCGGGCTGCCCACGGCGGGGACCCACCTGCTGCAGGACAAGGTGGTCGTGGGCGGGGTCGTCGACGGGCACAACGTCTGGCGCGCCGACCTCGCGTCGGCCCTGTCGACGCTGCAGACCCTGCGGGAGTTCTCGGGGCACGTCGTCGCGGGGACGTCCACGTCGCTGCTGCACGTGCCGCACGACGTCGCCGACGAACCCCAGCTCGACGAGCGGCTGCGCAGCTGGCTCGCGTTCGCGGACCAGAAGGTCGCGGAGGTCGTCGCGCTGGGCACCGCCCTGCGGGACCCGGCGGCCGCCGCGGACGCCGTCGCCGCCTCCGCCGCGGCCCGGGCCGACCGCGCCGGCGCACCGGGCGTCGTGGTGCCGGCGGTCCGCGCACGGCTGGCCGCGCTGAGCCCGAGCGCGTTCCAGCGCAGCGACTACGCCGTCCGCCGCGCCGTGCAGGAGGAGGTCCTCGACCTCCCCGTGCTGCCGACGACGACGATCGGGTCGTTCCCCCAGACGCCGGAGATCCGCCGGGCGCGGGCCGCCGCGGCGCGCGGGGAACTCGCGCCGGCGGACTACGAGGCGTTCCTGCGCGGGGAGGTCGAACGTGTCGTCCGGCTGCAGGAGGACCTCGGCCTCGACGTCCTCGTGCACGGCGAACCCGAGCGCAACGACATGGTGCAGTACTTCGCGGAGAACCTCGACGGGTTCGCGGTCACCGCCAACGGGTGGGTCCAGTCCTACGGCACGCGCTGCGTGCGCCCGCCGGTCCTGTTCGGCGACGTCACCCGACCCGCCCCGATCACGGTGCCGTGGAGCGCCTACACCGCCTCGCTCACGTCGAAGCCGGTCAAGGGCATGCTCACCGGGCCCGTGACGATCCTCGCGTGGTCGTTCGTGCGCGACGACCAGCCGCTGGTCGACACCGCCCGGCAGGTGGCGCTGGCCCTGCGCGACGAGATCGCCGACCTGGAGGCCGCGGGGATCGGCATCGTCCAGGTCGACGAACCCGCCCTGCGGGAACTCCTGCCGCTGCGCGCGATCGACCAGCCCGCCTACCTGCGCTGGTCGGTGGAGTCGTTCCGGCTCGCGACGTCCGGGGCCGCCGACGCCACCCAGGTCCACACCCACCTCTGCTACTCGGAGTTCGGCGAGGTCATCGGCGCCATCGACGGGCTCGACGCGGACGTCACGAGCATCGAGGCGGCCCGCTCGCGCATGGAGGTCCTGCCCGACGTCGCCGCGGCCGGTTTCGCGCGCGGGCTCGGGCCGGGGGTCTACGACATCCACTCGCCCCGCGTCCCGGACGCGCAGGAGGTCACCGACCTCCTGCGCCTCGCGGTCGCGTCCGTGTCCGCCCGGCAGGTGTGGGTGAACCCCGACTGCGGCCTGAAGACCCGCGGGTACGCGGAGACCGAGGCGTCGCTGCGCCACCTCGTCGCGGCGGCCCGGACCCTGCGGGAGGAGCTCGCGGTCAGCCCCGTCGGCTGACGCGCCCGGCGCGGGCGGCGGGCCGGCCCCTCTGAGACGCTGGGGCCGTGCCCGCCGATAACCCCGCCCGCCCCGCCCCGCGCGACGTCGCCCTCGTCGGGGGCCGCGTCCTGCGCCTGACCCCGGACTGGGCGGGGGAGCAGGAGGAGGCGACGGTCCTGCTGCGCGACGGGCGGATCGCCGCCGTCGGCGCCGACGTCGAGGTGCCCGCGGGTGCCGAGGTCGTCGACGTCACCGGCCAGTGGGTGCTGCCCGGCTTCGTCGAGGCGCACACCCACCTCGGCGTGCACGCGGAGGGCGAGGGCTGGCACGGCGCCGACGTCAACGAGAAGGGCGTCGCGGGGGCCCGGCTGCGCTCGCTGGACGGCCTCGACCCCGCCGACCGGGGTTTCGCCGACGCCCTCGCCGGCGGGGTGACGACCGCGATGATCCTGCCCGGCTCGGGCAACGTCGTCGGCGGCCAGACCGCCGCGGTCAAGACGTGGGGCCGCACGGTGCAGGAGATGCTGCTGCGCGCGCCCGTCGGCGTGAAGAGCGCGCTCGGCGAGAACCCCAAGCGGGGCGGCGGTTCCGCGCCCACGACGCGGATGGGCGTGGCCGCGCACCTGCGCGACGCGTTCTCCGCCGCGCAGCGCTTCGCGGCCCGCCGCGCCCGCGCCGTCGCGGCCGGCGACCCGGTCGACCCCGCGGTCGACGCCGAGCGCGACCAGGAGGTCCTCGCCCGCGTCCTCGCCGGCGAGATCGTCTGGCAGCAGCACGCCCACCGGGCCGACGACATCGCCACGGCCGTGCGCCTCGCCGAGGAGTTCGGCTACGCCCTCGTGCTCAACCACGTCACCGAGGGCCACCTCGTCGCGGGGATGCTCGCCGAGAAGGCGCTGCCCGCCGTCGTCGGGCCGCTGCTGACGTCGCGGTCCAAGCCCGAGCTGCGCAACCGCTCGGTCGCCGTGCCCGGCATCCTCGCGGCGGCCGGCGTCCGCATCGCCCTCACCACCGACCACCCCGTCGTGCCCATCCAGTTCCTCGCCCTCTCGGCGACGCTGGCCGTGAAGGAGGGCCTCGACCGCGACGAGGCGCTGCGCGCGCTGACCGTGAACCCGGCGCGCATCCTGCGCCTGGACGACCGGGTGGGGTCGTTGGCCCCCGGCCTCGACGCCGATGTCGTGGTCTGGTCGGGCGACCCCCTCGACGTCATGTCGCGCGCCGTGCGCGTCTTCGTCGGCGGTCGGCAGGTCTACCGGTGGGCCGACGGCGAGGGCGTCGTGGCCGATCCGGGCACGGGCGCCGGCCCCGCCTGACGTCACCGCCCGACCGCCCTTCCGGGACCGCGCGGCGCGACGCGCGTCACCCGGCGGCGCGGCACGTCCCCGCGCCACCCGCCGTTGAGCGGGCGAGGACAGGAGGTGGCCCGTGCCATCAGCTCCACCCCCCGACGGGGTGCTCGCGCTCGTCAACGCCGGTGCCGGCGGCACGAGCGCGACGGTGGTCCGCTCGGTGATCGCCGAGATGGGCCGCACGTGCGACGTCGAGCTGCGGCGCACGAGCTCGCTCGACGACCTGCGCGACGCGCTCCTGGAGGGCGACGGCCGGCGGCCGGTGCTGCTCGGCGGTGACGGCTCGCTGCACGCCGCGCTGCAGCTGCTGCACACCGCCGGCGCGGCCCGCGAGGTCGGGCCGCTGGGGATCGTGCCCCTGGGCACGGGCAACGACCTCGCGCGCTCGCTGCACCTGCCGCTGGAGCCCCTCGCGGCGGCCCGGATCGCCGTCACGGGCCGCCCGCGCGACCTCGAGCTGCTCGTCGACAGCCGCGGCCGGACGACGGTCAACACGGTGCACGCCGGCATCGGCGCGGCCGCGACGGCGCGCGCCGAAAAGCTCAAGCCGAGGCTGGGGGCGGCGGCCTACCCCGTCGGCGCCGTCTGGGCGGGCGTGCGGGCCGGGGCCGGGTACCCGCTGCGCGTCGAGGTCGACGGGGAGGTGCTCCACGACGGGCACCGCCCGCTTCTCGTCGTCGGCATCGGTCTCGGCGGCACCATCGGCGGCGGCACCCGCCTCGTGCCCGACGCGGACCCGCACGACGGGATCGCCGACGTCGTCGTGTCCGCCTCCACGGGGCCGTTCGCGCGGGTCGGCTTCGCGGCCGGGCTGCGCTCCGGCGTGCACGTGGAGCGCCAGGACGTCCGCACCGCCACGGGGCGCGTCGTCGAGGTCACGGCCCTGCACGGGACCTTCCGGCTCAACTCCGACGGCGAGGTCACCGACCCGCAGCAGCACGAGCGCTTCGAGATGCTCCGCGACGCCTGGCAGGTGGTCTGCCCCGCCTGAGCGCGGGTGCTCAGCGCTCCTGCGGGGAGACCTGCGCGTCGAGCAGCTCGAGGTAGCCCGCCGCGGCGTCGGCCAGGGCGTCGGCGCGCCGCTGCGGGGAGCCGGGGGAGAAGCGGTGCTCGACGACGTCGGCGGTGCTGCGCCGCAGCGCCGCGAGGCTGGTGGCCAGGTCGTCCGCGAGCCGCGCCGCGGCCTCGTCCGGCGAGGGCGGCGGCGGGCGCAGCGCCCCGGCCGCCCCGGCCCGGACGGCGGCCAGGACGGCCTCGTCGGGGCCGTCGTCGAGGTACCAGCAGCGCAGCGGGCGCACGACGGCGTGGTTGGCCACGGCCCGCGCCGGCCGCCAGACGAGCCGCACGGGCGCCGTCAGCAGCTTCGAGGCGTTCAGCCACTGCCCCGCCCCGTGGGGCGACGTGCCCCACGCGACGTCCTCCTCGACGGCGAGCGCCACCGCGACGGCCTCCAGGTCGTCGCGCGGCCCCTCCAGCACCCCGCCGCACAGCCACGCGGACGTCACCCGCAGCGGGACGATCCCGGGCGGGGTGCGGGCCATCGCCTGGCACGCCGCGTTCACCTGCTCGACCTTCTGCACCGCCGTGGACCACTTCACGGGAGCCACTGTGCACGCTGCGCGACGCCGCTGCGCACGACGGGAGGTGGTGCGCGCCAGCCCCTGCCGCCTGTCCGGGCATGCCCTACGGTGACCCGGTGGACGCGACCGAGCTGAGGGCCCTGCAGAAGCCGTTGAAGGACCAGTACCGGCAGGACGCGGCGAGCGCCGCCGTCCCCGCGAAGGCGGTGGCCGTCCTGGACGGGGCGTCGATCGGGGTCTCCGTCGACGGGTTCGCCGGCACCACCCGCGCCGGCCTGCACCCCGCGGCGGGCGGCGACGGCACCGAGGCGTGCTCGGCCGACATGCTCTGCGAGGCCGTGGCCGCGTGCGCCGGGGTGACGCTGCGCAGCGTCGCCACCGCGATGGGCGTGGAGCTGCGCAACGCCTCCGTCACGGCCGAGGGGACGTGGGACGCCCGCGGCACCCTGGGCGTGGACCGCGAGGTGCCCGTCGGCCTGACCGACGTGACCATCACCTTCGACTTCACCTCCGACGCCGACGAGGCGACCGAGGCCAAGCTGATCCAGCTCGCCGAGCGCTACTGCGTCATCGCGCAGACCCTGCGCACGCCTCCGACGCTGACCGTCCGCCGGGCCTGAGCCCCGCGGAGGGCCCCGGTGCGCCGGGGCCCTCCGGACTCGGCCCGCCCGACTCGGCCCCGCCCGACTCAGCCCGCCCGACTCAGCCCGCGGTGAGGGTGAGGACCGTGCGCGTCTCCCAGACCTGGCCCGGCCGCAGCACGACGTCGCCGAACTCCTCCGCGCGGAACGCGGGCCGGTTCACAGCGTCCGGCAGCGCCTGGGTCTCCAGGCACAGCGCGTCGCCCTGCCGCACCGGGCGCCCCTGCGGCGTGCGGGCGGAACCGGTGAGGAAGTTGCCCGAGTAGAACTGCACGCCCGGGCGGTCGGTGGTGACCGTGAGCGTGCGCCCGCTGCGCGCGCTGGTGAGGACCGCCGCGGTGGCGGAGCGGCCCGGGCCGCAGTCGTCGAGGACCCAGTTGTGGTCGTAGCCGCCCGCGAGCAGCAGCTGCGGGTCGGCGTCGCGCAGCGAGGCCCCGATGCGGCGGGGGGTGCGGAAGTCGAACGGCGTCCCGGTCACGTCGGCGAGCTCGCCGGTGGGGATGAGCCCGCCGTCCACGGGCAGGTAGCGGCCCGCCGCGAGCACCAGCTCGTGGTCCTCGATGCTGCCGGTGCCCGGGCCGTCGAGGTTGAGGTAGGCGTGGTTGGTGAGGCTGACCGGCGTCGCCGCGTCGGTGCCCGCGCGGTAGGCGAGCTCCAGGTGCACGCCGCTCGCGTCCTCGGACAGCGTGTAGACGACCTCGGCGAGCAGCTCGCCCGGGAAGCCCATGTCCCCGTCGGGGCTCACCAGGCGCAGGCGGACCGCCGGGCCGGTGCCGCCGCCGACCTCCTCGGCGTGCCAGACGCGCTGGTCGAAGCCCTCCACGCCGCCGTGCAGGGCCTGGGCCCCGTCGTTGACGGGCACCTGGTGCTCGGTGCCGTCGACGGTGAACCGCCCGCCCGCGATGCGGTTGGCGACCCGTCCGACGACCGCCCCGAGGTAGCCGGTGTCCGCCTCGTAGGCGGCGACGTCGGCGAGGCCGGCGACGACGTCGCCCAGCGTCCCGTCGCGGTCGGGCACGCGCAGCTGCTGCAGGGCCGCGCCGCGCGTGAGCACGGCGGCCGAGGCGCCGGAGGGCAGCCTCAGCTCCAGGCGGTGCACGACCTCGCCGCGCAGGGTGCGGCCGAAGACGGTGCGCGTCACGGCGGCGTCGGGGGAGGAGGGGTTCTCGGCGGTGGTGTCGGACGGCATCCCCGCATGGTGCCCGACGACGCCGACAGCCACCCGCGGTGGTCCGGCAGGATGGCCGGGTGGCGAGGACGACACGACGACAGGGCCCGGCCGGGCGCACGGACGGCACGGCGCCGGCGACGACCCGCGGCCACGGTCGCGCGGTGGGGGAGCCGCCGCTGCTCCTGGACCCGCGGCGCGGCGGCAGCCTGGTCGGCCTGCTGGGCGGGCTGGTCTTCGTCGGCAGCTACTCCCCGGCCCTGGGCGCGGTCGCGTCCGGCCTGGCGTGGGCGGCCGCGGTCCTCGGCGTCCTGGTGGCCCTCGTCGGCCACTACGTCCGCCCGGTGCCCCTCGGCCCGCTCGCCCGCCCCCGGCCCCTCGCTCTCGCGGTCTACGGCGGCTGCGTCGTCGGCGAGCTCGTCCTCATCGCGGCGGGCACGCGGGCCCTGGACGCCGCGGGGCGCGGTGAGCTGCGGCCGGCCCTGATCGCCGCCGTCGTCGGCGTGCACTTCGTGCCCTTCGCGTGGGCCTTCGGCGAGCGGATGTTCCTCGTGCTCGGCGCCGCGGTCGCGGTCGTCGGGGCCGCCGGGCTGCTGGTGGGTGCCGCCGGCGTCCAGCACGCGGCCGACGCGGCGGCGGTGCTCGCGGGCCTCGTGCTCATCGCGGTCGTCGCCGCCTACGCCCGGGGCGCGTTCGCCCCCGGCCGGGCCTCGGCACCCGTCGGCTCCTGACGGGGTGCCGGCGGGGGGCGCTCAGAGCCGCCAGTCGACGCCGTCGCCGCCCTCGGCGCGCAGCAGCTCGTCCACGCGGGAGAAGGGCCGGGAGCCGAAGAAGCCGCGCGAGGCGGACAGCGGGCTCGGGTGCACGCCCTCGACGACCGGCACGTCGCCGAGCAGGGGCCGCACGGTCTGCGCGTCGCGGCCCCACAGCAGGGCCACGAGCGGGGTGCCGCGGCCGGCCAGCGCCCGCACGGCCGCGTCGGTCACGCGCTCCCAGCCCCAGCGCCGGTGCGAGCCCGACGCCCCCGCGCCCACCGTCAGCACGCGGTTGAGCAGCAGCACCCCCGAGCGCGTCCACGCGCTGAGGTCGCCGTGCGGCGGCGGGACGACGCCCGTGTCCGCGGCGAGCTCGCGGTAGACGTTGACCAGGCTGCGCGGCAGCGGCCGCACGTGCTCCTCGACGGAGAACGACAGGCCCACCGGGTGCCCGGGGGTCGGGTACGGGTCCTGCCCGACCAGCAGGACGCGGACGTCGGCGAAGGGTTGCCGGAAGGCGCGCAGCACGTCCTGGGGGGCGGGCAGCCACGGCGACTCCTCGGCGGCGAGGCGTGCCGAGAGGGCCCGCAGCTCGGGCAGGACGTCGCGCAGCGCGTGCGCCCAGCCGTCCTCGAGGCGGTCGATCCCCAGGCCCGCCGGGTCCTCGCCGGAGACCTGCTCCGCGGCGCGTGGGGTGCGTGGGGCTGGCGCGTCGGGTGGCACGGGCGCCGACGCTACCCGGCCCCCGACGCGCGCACCCGGTGAATGACACCGGTGTAGTCCACTGCCTACAGTGGCCGCGGTACCAGAGGACAGCGGTACCAGGGAGGCAGGCGCGAGATGGACTTCTCGGACGCGGCGGCAGCCGCGCAGGCGGCGCACGACGGCCGGGCGGAGGGCCCGCACGACGGCCCGGCGGGGCAGGACGGGCCGGACGGCACCCCCGGCCGCGCGGCCGACGGCCTGAGCCGGCGCGACGCGGAGATCCTCGCCTTCGAGCGCCAGTGGTGGAAGTACGCCGGCGCTAAGGAGCAGGCCGTGCGCGAGCTCTTCGACCTGTCGCCGACGCGGTACTACCAGCTGCTCAACGCCCTCATCGACACCCCCGAGGCCCTGCGCCACGACCCGATGCTCGTCAAGCGGCTGCGGCGCATGCGGACCAGCCGTCAGCGCGCCCGCTCGGCGCGCCGGCTCGGCGTGCAGCCCTGAGCTCGCGCCAGCTCGCCGCGCGCCGCGGGGCGCACCGCACCCGGCGCGGCCCGGCGGGGGTCCTGCTGCTGGTGCTGCTCTGGCTCCTCGTCGCGGCCGTCGTGGTCGCGGTGGGCGCGCAGCTGCTCGGCGGGGTCGTCTCGACCGTGACGGGGCTCGTCGGCCGCGTCCTCTGAGACCGTCCGCCCGCCCCGCCGGTGCGCCGGGGGCGAGCGCCGGCAGCAGATCATCCGGGCGAATCCGTGTCCGCCGGGGCCTCCGCAGCACTAACGTGTCGCTCGGTCGATCAGTCCGGTGCCCACCTCGGCTCCGGGCGTCGCCCACGGCCCTGCGGCCGCGGGCAGCGTGAGACCCGCCTCCGGTGCGGCCGGGGGCGTCCTCCGCTCGCTGCACCACCTGGAGAAGGCAATGGCTCAGGGCACCGTGAAGTGGTTCAACTCCGAGAAGGGCTTCGGGTTCATCACCCAGGACGACGGCGGCGCCGACGTCTTCGTCCACTACTCCGCGATCGCGGCCGACGGCTACCGCTCGCTCGAAGAGGGCCAGCGCGTCGAGTTCGAGGTCGGTCAGGGGCAGAAGGGGCCGCAGGCCGAGAACGTCCGCGGCGTCTGAGGGCCGCACCCGGTCCGGCCCGCCCGGCACCGGCACTCCCACCAGCACCTCCGGCACCGTCCCGCCCGCGGGACGGTGCCGTCGTGCGTCCGGGGGCCGGTGCCGGGGCGCGGGGACGGGGTCCGGCCGGGTGCCGGAGGACCCCCGGGGGTTTGCACTCACCCCCGTCGAGTGCCAACATCAGTGCTGGCACTCTCGTGTGGAGAGTGACAGCACTCGCTAGCACTCGACCCGGGAGTCAGATCTCCCGGTCGGTCCGGTGAGGCCCGCCGCTCGTGGGGGACGTGACCCCGCGCGCGACGGGCCGTCCGTCGCGGGCACCGGCCCGGCCACACCCGTCCGCTGGGAGGAACACCAGGCATGAGCAAGATCATCGCCTTCGACGAGGAGGCCCGTCGCGGCCTCGAGCGCGGCATGAACCAGCTCGCCGACGCTGTCAAGGTCACGCTGGGGCCGCGAGGCCGCAACGTCGTCCTGGAGAAGAAGTGGGGCGCCCCCACCATCACCAACGATGGTGTGAGCATCGCCAAGGAGATCGAGCTCGAGGACCCGTACGAGAAGATCGGGGCCGAGCTCGTCAAGGAGGTCGCGAAGAAGACGGACGACGTCGCCGGTGACGGCACGACGACCGCGACCGTCCTGGCCCAGGCGCTCGTGCGCGAGGGGCTGCGCAACGTGGCCGCCGGCGCCAACCCGCTCGGCCTCAAGCGCGGCATCGAGAAGGCCGTCGAGGCCGTGACCGAGCAGCTGCTGGCCGCCGCCAAGGAGGTCACCACCAAGGAGCAGATCGCCGCCACCGCGGGGATCTCCGCCGGTGACCCCTCCATCGGCGAGCTCATCGCCGAGGCCCTCGACAAGGTGGGCAAGGAAGGCGTCATCACCGTCGAGGAGAGCAACACCTTCGGGCTCGAGCTGGAGCTCACCGAGGGCATGCGCTTCGACAAGGGCTACATCTCGCCCTACTTCGTCACCGACGCGGAGCGCCAGGAAGCTGAGCTCGAGGACCCCTACATCCTCATCCTCAACTCCAAGATCTCCACGGTGAAGGACCTGCTCCCGCTGCTGGAGAAGGTCATGCAGTCGGGCAAGCCGCTCGTCATCATCGCCGAGGACGTCGAGGGCGAGGCCCTCGCGACCCTGGTCGTGAACAAGATCCGCGGCACGTTCAAGTCCGTGGCCGTCAAGGCCCCCGGCTTCGGCGACCGCCGCAAGGCCATGCTCGGCGACATCGCCATCCTCACCGGTGGTCAGCCGATCTCCGAGGAGGTCGGGCTCAAGCTCGACACCGCGGAGCTCGACCTGCTCGGCCGTGCCCGCAAGGTCACCGTCACCAAGGACGAGACGACCATCGTCGAGGGGGCCGGCGACGCCGACGCCATCGCCGGTCGCGTCGCGCAGATCCGCGCCGAGATCGACCGCAGCGACTCCGACTACGACCGCGAGAAGCTCCAGGAGCGTCTCGCCAAGCTCGCCGGCGGCGTGGCCGTCATCAAGGCGGGTGCGGCGACCGAGGTCGAGCTGAAGGAGCGCAAGCACCGCATCGAGGACGCGGTGCGCAACGCCAAGGCCGCCGTGGAGGAGGGGATCGTCGCCGGTGGTGGCGTCGCCCTCATCCAGGCCGGGGTGCTCGCGTTCGAGAAGCTCGAGCTCGTCGGTGACGAGGCCACGGGTGCGAACATCGTCAAGGTGGCCATCGAGGCTCCCCTCAAGCAGATCGCGATCAACGCCGGTCTCGAGGGTGGCGTCGTGGCGGAGAAGGTCCGCAACCTGCCGTCGGGTCACGGCCTCAACGCCGCGACCGGCGAGTACGTCGACCTGCTCGACGCCGGGATCAACGACCCGGTCAAGGTGACGCGCTCCGCGCTGCAGAACGCCGCCTCCATCGCAGCGCTGTTCCTCACCACCGAGGCCGTCATCGCCGACAAGCCGGAGAAGGCCTCTGCGGCCCCCGCCGGTGGCGACGGTGGCATGGGCGGCATGGACTTCTGAGTCCAGCCACCACCCGCTAGACCCAGCACCACCCGCGAGGGCGGTCTCCCGATCCGGGAGGCCGCCCTCGTGGCGTTCCCGCCGCCGCGCCGGGGCCGATGACTTCCGCCCGGCGGTGCGGTCAGAGGAGGGGAGAGCAGCCCCGTCCGCCAGGAGAGCCCATGCGCAGCCCCGTTCCCGCCGCCCGGCACCCCCTGAGCCCGCCGGCGAGGTCGTGAGGTGGCGACCTGCGACGACGTGGCGCGCCTCGCCCTGGCGCTGCCCGAGACGACCGAGGGGGAGCGGCGCGGCGGCCGCTCCTGGTCGGTCGCCGGGGAGACCTTCGCCTGGGAGCGGCCGTTCTCGAAGGCCGACGTCAAGCGCTTCGGGGACGACCCCGTCCCGCCGGGCCCGATCGTCGCCCTCGTGTGCGAGGACCAGGGCGAGAAGGAGGCGGTGCTCGC
Source organism: Kineococcus rubinsiae (assembly GCF_011839805.1). GTDB lineage: Bacteria > Actinomycetota > Actinomycetes > Actinomycetales > Kineococcaceae > Kineococcus > Kineococcus rubinsiae. The sequence continues at coordinate 54,584 of NZ_VWPY01000012.1, forward strand.
CCAGGGGCGGCCCGGCTTCTTCGACATCCCCCACTTCTCCGGCTACGACGCCTACCTGGTCGCGCTCCGGGAGGTGTCGGAGCAGGACCTCGCCGAGGCGCTGCAGGACGGCTGGGCGGCGAAGGCGCCGCGCCGGCTCCTGCCGCGGTGACGGTCCGGGCGGAGCGTTCCGACGTGGTCGTCCGCCGGTCCCGTCGGCGAGCGGACGGGGGCGGGCGGGACCCGGGGGCCTGACATAGCCTGCGGGGGTGCCGCAGCCGTCCGAGACCACGACGTCCGCCGCGGTGGCCGCGGCCCTGCGCGCGGCGCGGGAGGACCCGGCGGGGCTCGACGACGCGCAGTACGCCGCCCTGCTGGGCGCCGCGGGGGAGGACCTCGACTCCCTCGCCGCCCTGGCCGACGCCGTGCGGCGCGAGGCGGTCGGGGACACCCTCACCTACGTCGTCAACCGCAACCTCGACACGGGCGTCGTCGGCGCGGGCACGGCGCAGGCGCAGGAGCTCACCGTCGCCCTGGTCCGCGAGGCCGTCGCGCTGGGCGCGACCGAGGTGTGCCTGCAGGGCCCGCTGCCGGCCGGGGCGCCCGCCGACGGCTACCTCGACCTGGTCCGGCTGATCGCCTCCGCCGCACCGGACCTGCACCTGCACGCCTTCCGCCCGGCGGAGGTCGCCGACGCCGCGGCGCGGCGCGGGTCGATCCCGCGGGAGTTCCTCGCCGCCGCCCGGGAGGCGGGCCTGGACTCGGTGCCCGGCACGGCCGCGCGCATCCTCGACGACGGCGTCCGCACGCTGCTCAACGGCGGCCCCGACCTGCCCGCCGCCCGCTGGCTCGAGCTCGTCGCCACCGCCCACGAGGTGGGCCTGACCTCGACCGCGACGATGGTCTACGGGTCGGTGGAGACCCCGGCGCAGCAAGTCGCGCACCTGCGCACCCTCGCGGCGCTGCAGGACCGCACCGGCGGCTTCACCGAGTTCATCCCCATGCCCTTCGTGGCGGGCGTGAACGGGGTCCTGCCGCCGGAGCCGCGGCCCGCCGGCTCCCGGCGCGGCCCCGACGCCCGGGAGTCCCGCGCCGTGCACGCCGTGGCCCGGCTGCTGCTGCACGGGCGGATCGACCACGTGCAGGCCGCCTGGACGAAGCTCGGGCTCGACCTCACGGCCCAGGTGCTGGCCGGGGGCGCCGACGACGCCGGGGGCCTGCTGCTGGACGGCACCCTGCTGCCCTCGGCGGGCGCCGAGGCGGGCCGCGTCCTCGCGGTCGCCGACGTCGAGCGCCTCGCCGCGGGCCTCGGGCGCTCGGTGCGCCAGCGCACGACCGCCTACGGCGACGTCGCGCCGCAGCGCCCCGCGGTGGGGGCGTGAGCGGGCCGCCGCCCGCAGCACCGCCGTCCGCGGAGGAGCAGGAGGTCGACGTCGTCGTGGTCGGGGCGGGGTTCGCCGGCCTCGGCACGGCCGTGCAGCTGGCCCGCCGGGGCCGGGAGTCGTTCGTCGTCCTGGAGCGCGCCGCCGAGCTCGGCGGGACGTGGCGCGACAACACCTACCCGGGCGTCGCGTGCGACATCCCCTCCCACCTGTACTCCTTCTCCTTCGCCCCCAAGCCCGACTGGTCGCGGGTGTTCGCGCCGGGGGCCGAGATCCAGGAGTACCTGCGCGACCTCGCCCGCGACGAGGGCGTGCTGCCGCACCTGCGCACGGGCGCCGACGTGCTCGCGGCCGACTGGGACGGTGCCCGCTGGCGCGTGCGGACGACCGTCGGGACGTGGCGGGCGCGCGCGCTCGTCGTCGCGGTCGGGCGGTTGTCCGAACCCCGGTTCCCGGTCCTCCCCGGGCTGGCGGGGTTCGGTGGGGAGGTCGTGCACTCCTCGCGGTGGCGCGACGCCGGCCCGCTCGCCGGCCGTCGCGTCGGGGTCGTCGGGACGGGTGCCTCGGCGGTGCAGCTCGTGCCCGCCCTGGCGCGCGAGGCCGCGGGCGTCGTGGTCTTCCAGCGCAGCGCCCCCTACGTCGTGCCCCGCGAGGACCGGCCCTACAGCGCCGCGGAGCGGGCCGCGTTCTCCGCCGACCCGTCCCTGGCGCAGCGCCTGCGCGCGGAGCTGTTCGACCGCTTCGACGAGGGGATCGCCGCCCGCCGGGAGTCCGGCCCCGAGGTCGCGGAACTCCGCCGGCGCGCCCTGGACCACCTCGCGGCGCAGGTCCCCGACGCCGGCCTGCGCGCCGCCCTGACGCCGGACTACGAGGTCGGCTGCAAGCGGGTGCTGCTCTCCGACGACTACTACCCCACGCTGCAGCGGGCCGACGTCGTGCTCGAACCCGCTGCGCTGCAACGCCTGGAACCCGGCGTCGCGGTCGCCGCGAACGGTGCCCGGCACGAGCTGGACGCGCTGGTGCTGGCCACGGGGTTCCTCTCCACGACCCCGCCGTTCGCGGCCCGGGTCCGCGGCCGCGGCGGGCTGACGCTCGCCGAGCACTGGGCGCAGGGGATGGTCTCGTTCGCCTCGACGGTCGTGCACGGGTTCCCCAGCATGTTCGTGCTCGACGGCCCCAACGCGAGCCTCGGGCACAACTCCGCCGTGCACATGATCGAGACGCAGATCGGCTACCTCCTCGGCGCGCTGGACCACCTGGCCCGCGACCCCGCACCGCTGGAGGTCACCCGCGACGCGGAGCGCGCCTACACCGCCGAGGTCGACGAGCTGAGCGCGGCGACGGTGTGGCTGCGCGGCGGCTGCCGCAGCTGGTACGTCGACGAGCGCAGCGGCCGGCAGACGCTGCTGTGGCCCGCGTCCGGCCGCTCCTTCGCCGAGCGCAACGGCACGTTCGACCCGGCCCCGTTCGGAGCCAGGCCCGTCAGCTCCTGAGGAGCCCCGCCGTCCTCGGTCGCGGGACGGCGTCGGCGCGGGCGAGGCCCGTGGCCGGGTCGGCCAGCGCCGCGACCTGCTCGTGCAGCGCCGGGTCGATCCACCGGGTCCCGCCCGCCAGCGCGTCGAGCACGAAGCGCGGGTGGGCCGTGAGCCGCTCCGCGAGCCGGAAACCCGCTGCGGCGGTGGTGCTCGCGAGGTCGTCGATCTGCGGCCAGGGGCGCTCGGGGTTCACGTGGTCGGGCGTGAGCGGGGAGACCCCGCCCCAGTCGTCGACGCCGGCGTCCAGCAGCTGCGCGCGCTGCACGGGGTCGGAGAGGTTCGGCGGGGACTGCAGCGTCACGTCCGGGCCCAGCAGCAGCCGGGATACCGCGAGCGTGGCGAGGTACTCCTCGTGGCCGAGGTCGTCCGCGCCGCGCATGGCGGTGTCGTCCTTGGCGCGGAAGTTCTGGACGATCACCTCCTGCACGTTGCCGTGCACGCGGGCCACGTCGCGGATCGCGAGGATCGACTCGATGCGCTCGGTGGGGTTCTCACCGATGCCGACGAGGATCCCCGTGGTGAACGGCACCGCGGCGCGGCCCGCGTCGTCGAGCACGCGCAGGCGCAGCGCCGGGTCCTTGTCGGGGGAGCCGTAGTGGACGCCGCCCGGTTCGCTCCAGAGCCGCGTCGCGGTCGTCTCGAGCATCATCCCCATCGACGGGGCGACGGGGCGCAGCAGCTGCAGGTCGTCGTGCAGCATGATCCCGGGGTTGAGGTGGGGGAGCAGGCCCGTCTCCTCCAGCACGAGGACCGACAGGGCGCGGACGTAGTCCAGCGTGCTCGCGTACCCGTGCTCGTCCAGCCAGGCCCGCGCCTGCGGCCAGCGGTCCTCGGGGGCGTCGCCGAGGGTGAAGAGGACCTCCTTGCACCCGGCGGCCGCGCCGTCGCGCGCGATGGTGAGGACCTCCTCGGGGGAGAGGTACATCTGCTCGAGGCGGTGCGGCACGGTGACGAACGTGCAGTAGTGGCAGCGGTCCCGGCACAGCCGCGTGACGGGAACGAAGACCTTGCGGGAGTAGGTGATGACCCCCGGCCGGCCCGCCCGGCGCAGCGCCTCGTCGCGCACCGTCCGCGCCGGCCCCATCAGCTCGAGCAGGTCGTCGCCGCGCGCGTGCAGGAGGACCTCGGCGCTCGCGGCGTCGAGGTCCTGCCCCGCCCCGGCCGCCTGCAGGGCCTCGCGCAGCGCGGCCGGCGGCGGTGCGCTGACCTCGGGCTGGAACCGGCGGCGGCGGGGCACCGACAGCGCCGTGGGGGCGGACGGCTCCTCGGGACCGGACGCGGTGGCGGGACCGGACGCGGTGGTGGGCCGGGGCGCGAGGCTCACGCGGGCTCCTCCTCGGGGCAGGGGTGCTGGACGGGGACGAGCGGGGCGCTCGCGGGCGGGACGGGGACGCAGGCCAGGGCCTCGCGCGTGCGCTCGCCCACGCCCAGGTCGAGCGCCTGCGACAGGGCGTCGAGGGTGTCGACGTCGCGGCGCAGCGTCGGCAGGGCGAGCCCGATGCGGCGGGCGCCCGCGGCCTCGTGGGCCGCGGCCGAGCCGCCGCCGAAGCGGTGTGGCAGGGGGCCGTCGCGGTGGGCCAGCAGGACGCTGCCCGAGCCCTCGGCGTCGGTGACCAGGGCGGGGCCGTCGACGTCCGCGGCCGCGCGCAGGGCGGCGCCCAGGTCCGCCGGGGTGAGGCAGGGCAGGTCGGCGACGAGGACGGCGACCGGGCCGGGGGCCAGGCTCGCGAGGCCGGCGGTGATGGCGACGGACAGCCCGGGGGCTCCGGCGCTGACGGTGGCGGCGCCCGCGCGGCGGGCCTCGGCCGCGACGGCCGGGTCGTCGGTGACGCAGACGACCAGCCCGACCTCCGGGGTGGCCAGGCACGCCGCGAGGCAGTCCAGGGCCATGGCGGTGGCGATGGTCCGGCGCTGCGCGGCGGCGAGGGTCAGGCGCGACTTGGCCTCGGGGCCCCCCTTGACCGGGACCACGACGCGCCAGCGGCTGCTCGCCTCCATGCCGGGAAGTCTCCCCCACGCCCCGCGGGCCCGCGTCCCCGGTCCCCGCCGCTGCGCCCGCCCGTCCCCGCGCTCGCGCCGGGGGCGCGGGCGGTGCCTACGCTGGCGGGGTGGCGACCTCCCCTGCGACCGTGCGCGACTCCTCCCGGACCTCCGAGCCCGCCCGGCGGGTCGTGCGCACCGCCGTGACGTCGCAGCCGCTCGTGGTCGAGGAGCACGCGGACCTCGTGGGCGACGCCGCCGCCGGGGCCGTCGTGACCTTCTCCGGCGTCGTGCGCGACCACGACCACGGCCGCCACGTGCTCGACCTGGAGTACGTCGGCCACCCCAGCGCGGGCGAGGTCCTCGAGCGGGTCGTCGCGGCCGTCACCGCCTCGTGCGACGTGGACGCCGTCGCGGTCAGCCACCGCCTGGGCCGCCTCGCGATCGGCGACTGCGCGCTCGCCGTCGCCGTGTCCGCGGCGCACCGCGCGGAGGCCTTCGCGGCCTGCGCCCGCCTCGTCGACGAGGTCAAGGAGCACCTGCCCGTCTGGAAGCAGCAGCACTTCGGCGACGGCACGTCGGAGTGGGTCGCCTGCCCCTGAGGTGATGCGGACCCGCGGCCCGGGCGGGTCCGCTCCCGTCGGGAGGTCTCAGCCGCCCGCGAAGGGGGGCAGGACGTCGAGCGTGGTGGCCTCGCCGAGGGGGGTCTCGCGCCGCGCCGCCGTCGCGTCGAGCAGGAAGGACGAGGCGGCCAGGACGCGGGTCAGCGCCTCCCCGCCTTCGGCGCCGAGACGGTCGAGGAGGTCGCCCAGCGGGGTCGCGGGGCTCACCTCGACCCGGCGCTCCTCGGTGCCGGCCGCGGCGGCGGCCCCGGCGAAGAAGCGGACGGTCAGCTGCGAGGGCACTGCTCAGCCTCCGATCGAGCTCATGGGCCGAGTGGGGTGCAGGAAGCCCGGGTCGTCGATGTCGTGGCCGGGCAGCTTGCCCCACATGGCCGCGCGCCAGGTCGCGGCGAGCTCAGCGTCGCCGGCCCCGCCCCGCATCCGGTCGCGCAGGTCCGTCTCGCCGGTGGAGAACAGGCACGTGCGCACCTGACCGTCGGCCGTGAGGCGCGTGCGGTCGCAGTCGCCGCAGAACGGGCGGGTGACGGAGGCGATGACGCCGACGGTGCCGGTGAGGCCCGCGCCGTCGTCGACGACCCACGTCTCGGCCGGGGCGGCCCCGCGGCTGCTGTCGGGCTGCGGCGTCAGGGTGAACTCGGCGCCGAGGGCGTCGAGGATCTCCTCGCCGGTGATCATGTCGCTGCGCTGCCAGGTCCCGTGCGGGTCCAGCGGCATCTGCTCGATGAAGCGCAGCCGGTAGCCCTCGCGCAGCGCCCAGCGCAGCAGGGCGGGTGCCTCGTCGTCGTTGGTGCCCCGCAGCAGCACGGCGTTCACCTTGACGGGCGCGAGGCCCGCCTCCTGCGCGGCGCGCGCGCCCGCGAGGACGTCGGCCAGCCGGTCGCGTCGCGTGATGGCGGCGAAGCGCGCGGGGTCGAGCGTGTCCAGGGAGACGTTGACCCGGCGCAGGCCGGCGCGCGCGAGGCCCTCGGCGCGGCGGGCCAGGCCGATGCCGTTCGTGGTCAGGGACGTGCGCACGGGCTCGCCGTCGTCGGTCCGCAGCGCGGTCGTGGCGGCCACGATGTCCTCGAGACCCTTGCGCAGCAGCGGTTCACCGCCCGTGAAGCGCACCTCGCGGACACCCAGGTCGCGCACCGCGACGGTGACCAGGCGGATGACCTCGTCGTCGCCCAGCTGCGCGGTGCGCTCCATCCACGGCAGGCCCTCGGGGGGCATGCAGTAGTGGCAGCGCAGGTTGCAGCGGTCCGTCAGCGAGACCCGCAGGTCCCGCGCCGTCCGGCCGTGGGTGTCGACCAGACCGCCCGAGGCGTGCCGCGGGTGCGCCGCGTCCGGTCCCGGGTCGGGTCGGCGCACGGCGGGGACACCCAGACCGACGATCGTCACGTCCCCAGGGTAGGCGCCCTGGCTCCAGCAGACCGTTCGACGAGCTCCACCTCACTCTCCTGAGACGACACGTCACGCACGGTTCAGCCGTTCGACTCGTGTGCCGATGACTGCTGGGTTAAGGTCAAGGTGAACAACAGATGAACGTGAGGTTCCCCATGAGCAACGTGATGACGACCACCAGCCCCACGAGCGCCCGCCGGGCCGCTCCGGAGGCTTCCTGGGTGACGGTGCGCGACGAGCGCGGCCGCCCCCACCTCGAGCAGCGCTGGGCGGTCCCCGTGGCCGCTGCCGCGCGCCCGGCCGCGTCGCGCGCGGCCGAACTGCACCAGGCCGCCTGACGCCCGCTCCCGGCCCCGGGGCCGGGAGCTCGGCCGGCCGAGCGCCCGGCCGAGGCCGGCGCGCTGGTCGGGCCGGCGCACGGGTCAGGCCGTGAACATCCGGGTGTTGGCCGCCTCCACGTCGGCGTACTGCTGACCGGCGGTGGCCAGCGCCCGCTGGATCTCCTCCAGCGACAGCCGCACGCGCTCCTGGGTGGCCCGCCACTGCGCGGTGACCGCCTGGAAGCCCGTCGCGGCCTGCCCCTTCCAGCTCGCCTCGAGCGCCTGCAGGTTGCGCAGCATGCCCTCGGTCTCGGCGGCGATGGCCGCTGACGACGCCTGCACCGCCGCGCTCGCACTGGCGACCTGCGCGCTGTCGACCTGGAACGTGCTCATGGCAGTCTCCTCACCGCGGATCGTCCGCACCGGTTCGTCCGGGAGGAGTGCTCCTCCCGGTGCCCGGAACGCTAGGCAGGGGGGAGGGCGCAGTGCCGGCGTCGTCCACAGGCCGGGCGCTCCCGGGCGCCGCAGCCCCGCTGTGGACCCGGCGGCGCCCGTGAGCGTCCTCGTCGACTCGGCCCGCTGGCCCGCGCACGGCCGCCTCTGGGCGCACCTCGTCAGCGACTCCTCGCTGGCGGAGCTGCACGCCTTCGCCGCCGCCCTCGGCGTGCCGCCCCGCTCCTTCGAGGGCGACCACTACGACGTCCCGGCCGAGCGCGTCGCCGAGGCCGTCGCCGCGGGAGCCGAGTCGGTCAGCACCCGTGAGCTCCTGCTGCGCCTGCGCGCCGCCGGCCTGCGCACGCCCAAGCGCCGCGGCGAGAAGGTGGTCGCGAGCGACGCCCCCGACGACGCCGGTGCCTCCGGGCCGATGCGCGTCGACCTGGTGCTCAGCGACCGGGTGCCCGGCCCGCACGGAGAGCACCTCGTGACCACGGCGGCGGGGCTCCTCGTGGGCTCCGTCCGCGAGGTGGGTGACCGCCGCGTCCTGGGGTTCCGGCGCACCTGGTCGCGCACGCCCGCCGGCGTCGAGGTCCGCCACGAGGGCGTCCTGCTCGCCGGTCCCGGCGACACCGCGTCCCACGGGACCGCGTCCGGGGAGACCGTGTCCGGGGAGAGCGCGCAGGGGCCCGGCTGGTGGGTCCCCCTCCTGTCGGCCTCCTGACCCTCCACGGCGGCGAGACCGCCCGACGACGTAGAACGCCCCCCGGCCGGAGCCGGGGGGCGTCCTCGCGTCAGGGACGGGACGTCACTGCTGGGTGTCCGCCGGGCGCGCCGTCAGGGTCGCGTTCAGCGTGACCTGCTTGCCGTCGCGGACGACGGTCAGGGCGACCTCGCTGCCGACGGCCTTGCCGCGGATCGTCGCGGTGAGGGAGTCGAAGCCCGTGACGGCCACGCCGTCCACGGCCGTGACGACGTCGCCGGTCTTCATGCCCGCCGTGGCGGCCGGGGTGCCGTCGGTGACGCCGGCGACCTGGGCGCCCGTGCGGCCCGCGCCGTCCACCGTGACCGTGGCGGGCTGCTCCGCGAGGCTCACGCCGAGCCAGGCGTGCTGCGCGGTGCCGCTCTTCACGAGCTGGTCGGCGATCAGCTTGACCTCGTTGGAGGGGATGGCGAAGCCGAGGCCGATGCTGCCCGACTGCGCCTCGCTGCTGGCCGAGCCGAGCGACGCGATCGAGGAGTTGATGCCGATGACGCGGCCCGAGGAGTCCAGCAGCGCGCCGCCGGAGTTGCCGGGGTTGATGGCGGCGTCGGTCTGGATGGCGTTGGTGGCCGCCGTCTCACCGGTCGTCGGCGCCTGGCTGCCGCCGAACGGCGACGTGGGGGCCTGCTCGGTCGACTCCTGCTGGGTGAGCACCGGCCGGTTGATGGCCGAGACGATGCCGGTGGTGGCGCTGCCCGCGAGGCCGAGCGGGTTGCCCAGCGCCATGACCGACTGGCCGGCCACGACGTCGTCGGAGTTGGCGAACGTCGCCGGGGTGAGGTCGGACGGGCCGTTCTGCAGCTGGATGACGGCGAGGTCGGTCGCCGGGTCGGTGCCGACCACGGTGGCGCCGTACTCGCGGCCGTCGGCCAGGGTCACCGTGATGGTGGCGCCCGTCCCGGCCCCGGACACGACGTGGTTGTTGGTGACGATGCGGCCCGAGGTGTCGTAGACGATCCCGGAGCCTTCGCCCTCCGCCGTCTGCGACGTCACGGTCACGGACACGACGCTGGGGGAGACCGCGTCCACGACGGACTGCCAGTTGGTCGTCGTCTCGCTGACGCCCTGGACCGGCGCGCGCGTCGACGCCGCGACGGTGCCCGAGGCCGGGTCGTCGGTGCCGAAGGCCCCGACCAGCGACGCGGTCAGCGCGCTGGCCGCGAGGGCGCTCGCGATGGCGACCCCCGTCACCCCGAGCCAGCCCGGCCGGCGCCGGCGGCGTCCGCCACCCCCGCCGCCGCCCCCGGAACCGTCGTCGCCCCCGCCGTCCGGGGGGTTGCCGCCGGGCGTGCTCCACGGGTCGCCCTGCGGCTGGCCGTAGGGGCCGAACGCGCCGTAGGGGGCCGTGTCGCCCGGCCGGCCGCCGCCCTGCTGGCCGTAGCCCTGCCGCCCGTAGGCCTGCTGGCCGGGCTGGCCGTAGCCCGGGCCGTACGGGTTCTGCTGGCCGTGGCCCTGCTGGGGGGAGCCGTCGCCGTAGCGGCCGGGCTGGTCCGACAGCGCGATGCCCGCGCCCCTCGCCGGAGGGCCGGTGTGACCGTCCACCGGGGTGTTGCGGTCGTCGTGGCCGTTCATCCTGCTCACCTCTGGGTCGTCGGCTCCGGGGCTGCCGGGGCGCTGTCCTTGTCCCTTCGAGGATGAGCCTTCTGCCTGGAGGCGGCCTCGGCACTTCCTGGGGCCTTCCTGTGCATCCGGCTCAGGAGCGCGGCGGAACGCCGTCCGCGAGGGCGGCCGGCCCGTCGTCGGCCGGCTCGTCGTCGTCGAGCTCCGCGGGGGCGTCGACCGCGCGGAAGCGCACCCGGAACGTCGCCCCGCCGCCGGGGGTGGCCGTGACGGCCACCGTCCCGCCGTGGCGGGCGACGATCGTGGCCACGATGGCGAGGCCCAGGCCGGAGCCGCCGCCCGTCCCGCGCTGGCGCGAGGCGTCGACGCGGTAGAAGCGCTCGAACACCTTCTCCGCCTCCGCGGGGGCCAGGCCGGGGCCGTGGTCGCGCACCTCCACCAGCGACTCGGGGCCGGAGGGGCCCAGCAGGCGCCCCACGGCCACCTCGACGGGCGTGCCCGCCGGGGTGTGGTGCACGGCGTTGGCGAGGAGGTTGGTGAGGACCTGCCGCATGCCGGCGTCGTCGGCCAGGACGAGCGCGGACCGCGGGCCGGAGGCCGGGTCCAGGCCCGTCAGGCGCACCGCGCGGTCACCCGCGAGGCCGCGGGCGTCGTGCACGGCGTCGGAGGCGATGACGGCCAGGTCGACGAGCTCGGGGGCGTCGGCGCGCTTGCGCTGCGCCTCGTCCAGGCGCGCCAGGGCGAGCAGGTCCTCCACGAGCCGCCCCAGCCGGGTCGACTCGCCCTCGATGCGGCCCATCACGTGGGCGACGTCGGCGGGCTCGCGCACCGCCCCCTGCCGATGCAGCTCGGCGAACCCGCGGATCGCGGCGAGCGGGGTCCGCAGCTCGTGACTCGCGTCGGCCACGAACCGGCGCATCTGCTCCTCGGAGTGCTGCTGCGCCCGGAACGCCTGCTCGATCTGGGTGAGCATCGCGTTCAGCGCGTTGCTGAGCCGGCCGATCTCGGTGCCCGGGGAACCGCCCGTGACGCGTCGCGACAGGTCGCCCGACGCGATGGCCGAGGCGGTGCGCTCGATGTCCACCAGCGGCCGGAACGAGCGGCGGATCGCCAGCGCCGCGAGGAACGTCCCGACGACGAGGACCGCGCCGCCGACGACGATCGCGACCGTCTGGTAGTCCTCGACCGTCCGGTTCGCCCCCGACAGCGGCAGCGCCACGGCGACGTTCAGCCGGGAGTCCGTGGCCGAGAACAGGATGACGCGCCAGGGGTCGCCGCCGCCCGCGTCGGGTACCGTGAACGGCCGGTTGCGGTGGCTCGCGACCTCGGCCGTCGTCATGGCGGGCAGGTCCGGCGCCGCCTCGCACGCGCCGCCGGCGTCCTTGGTGCAGACCTCGCGGTAGCCGCCGCCGGCCGTGTCGGTGAAGCGCAGGTAGTAGTTCGTCAGCAGCGGGTTCTGGGCGGAGGACTGCGACAGCTGCGGCAGCGAGGCCACCACCGCGGTCTGGCCCTTGCTCTGCAGCTCGTCGTCGACCTGCGCCTGCAGGTTCGTGCGCAGCAGGTGCAGCGAGACGAGCCCCGTGACGGTCATGGCCGCCACGAGCAGCAGCACCACGATGACGAGCAGCCGGACCCGCAGCGGGATCCGCGACTCCGTGGCGACGGCGCGTTCCCGCCAGCCCCGCAGCCGTTGCGCGGGAACGCTCATCCCACGGGCTGGGGGACCCGCAGCACGTACCCGACGCCGCGCTTGGTGTGGATCAGCGGCTCGACGTCGGTGGTGTCGAGCTTGCGGCGCAGGTAGGAGATGTAGGACTCGACGATCCCCGCCTCGCCGTTGAAGTCGTAGTCCCACACGTGGTCGAGGATTTGCGCCTTGGACAGCACCCGGTTCGGGTTCAGCATCAGGTAGCGCAGGAGCTTGAACTCCGTGGGCGACAGCTCGACCACGCGGCCGCTGCGGCGGACCTCGTGGGAGTCCTCCTCCAGCTCCAGGTCGTGGAACACCAGCCGGCCCGTGTCGGCCCCGGCACCCCCGCCCGTGCGGCGCAGCACGGCGCGGATGCGGGCCACGACCTCCTCCAGGCTGAACGGCTTGGTGACGTAGTCGTCGCCGCCCACCGTGAGGCCCGCGACCTTGTCGACCGTGTCGTCGCGCGCGGTGAGGAACAGGACGGGGACGGGCCGGCCGCGCTCGCGCAGCTTGCGGGTCACCGTGAACCCGTCCAGGTCCGGCAGCATCACGTCCAGGACGACGAGGTCGGGCCGCACCTCCTCCGCGAGCCTCAGGGCGTCGGCGCCGTTGGCGGCGGACGTGACCTCGAAGCCGGCGAAGCGCAGGCTCGTGGCCAGCAGCTCGCGGATGCTCGGCTCGTCGTCGACGACCAGCAGCCGGGCCTCCGGCGGGGTGGTGGCAGCTCTCACAGGTTCGAGTGTGCGCCCCGAGCCTGGGAGCCCGCTGGGCGATCGCCCGGTCCGCGCCGTGCGGCAGACTCGACCGTCGTGATGCGTTCCGTGACCGCCACCCGCTACGTGGCGCCCCTGCGTGAGGGGGGCAGCCTCCCGGGCCTGTGCGAGGCCGACGACCTCGGCACCTACGTCGTGAAGTTCCACGGCGCCGGCCAGGGCCGGCGCGTGCTCGTCGCGGAGGTCCTCGCGGCCTCCCTGGCCGGCGCCCTGGGCCTCGACGTGCCCGAGCTGGTGCGCGCCGAGGTCGACCCGGTCATCGGCAGGGGCGAGCCCGACGAGGAGGTGCAGGACCTGCTGCTGCGCTCGCCGGGGGAGAACCTCGGCATGGACTTCCTGCCGGGGGCGCTGTCCTACGACCCGCTCGTCGACCCCGTCGACGCCTCCTGGGCCGCGCGGGTGCTGTGGTTCGACGCGTTCTGCCTCAACGTGGACCGCTCCTGGCGCAACCCCAACGCGCTGTGGTGGGGCGGGCGGCCCTGGCTCATCGACCACGGTGCGGCGCTGTACTTCCACCACGACTGGGCGCGCGCGGCGGCGTCCACGACCCGGCCCCTGCGCCACGCCGAGGACCACCTGCTGATCTCCGCCGCGGCCGACGTGCGGGCCGTGGACGCCGCGAGCGCCTCCGCCCTGACGCCGGAGGTGCTGCGCGCCGCCGTCGAGGAGGTGCCCGAGGGCTGGCTCGCGGACGAGCCGGGGTTCGCCTCGGTGGCCGAGCTGCGCGAGGCCTACCTGACGTGGTTCACGGCCCGCCTGGCCGGGGACCGGCCCTGGGTCGCGGAGCTGCGCGCCGTGCAGACGGCCCCCCGGGAGGCGCGCCGTGGCTGAGCCCTGGGACGTCTACGAGTACGCGGTGCTGCGGGTCGTGCCCCGCGTCGAGCGCGCCGAGTTCGTCAACGTCGGGGTGCTCCTCTGGTGCCGCTCGCGCGAGCACCTCGCGGCCCGCACGGCGATCGACCCGGCCCGCGTGCTGGCGCTGGACCCCCGGGCCGACGTCGAGGCGGTCGCCCGGCACGTCGCTGCGCTGCAGCGGGTCTGCGCCGGCGAGGCGGACGGCGGCCCCGCGGCCGCGGAGGCCCGGGGACCGCGGTTCCGGTGGCTCACCGCGCCCCGCAGCACCGTGCTGCAGACCTCGCCCGTGCACCGCGGGGTCACCCGCGACCCCGCCGCGGAGCTCGAGCACCTGTTCGCCCGGCTGGTGGAGCTGCCGTGAGGCGCACCGCCGCGACCGTCGCGTTCGCGGGGGCCTGCCTCGTCAGCCTCGTGGTCCTCTTCGCGCCCAGCTCGGGCCCGGCGGGCACGGTGCCCCACCTGGACAAGCTCGTGCACGCCGGCGTGTTCGGGCTCCTGGTCGCGACGGGCGTGCTGCGCTTCGGGCACCCGCGGGCCGTGCTGCTCGCCGCCGCCGGCTACGCCGTGCTGAGCGAGGTCGTGCAGCACGTGGCGCTGCCCGGCCGCACGGGCGACCCGACCGACGTGGTCGCCGACTGCACCGGCGCGCTGCTCGGCCTGACCGTCGTCCTCCGCGCGACGCGCCGGGTCCGCAGGAGCGCCGCGGGTCAGTCGCCGGGGGCGTCCTCGAGGTAGACGAGGCCGTTGCCCTGGGGGTCGCTGAAGTGGAACATCGGCGGCACGCCCTCCCAGCGGAGCACCTCGTCGTTGTGCAGCACGACCCCCTCGACGTCGCGGAGCCGGGCGTGGGCGGCGTCCGCGTCGGGCGTGCCGAGGCGCACCGCGACGGGCAGCGGGCTGTCGGGCGGCAGCAGCACGAGGCCGACCGCCGACCCCGGCGGCACCACCTCGATCATCCGCGCACCCGGCCACACCTCCACGTCGTAGCGCACCTCGCACCCCAGCACCCCCGTGTAGAAGGCCAGCGCCGCGTCCTGGTCGGCCACCGGCACCGTCACGCTCAGCACCCTCGTCGTCATCGCCATGCCCGTCAGACGCCGCGGCGGCCGGGAAGTCATCGGTCGTCGCGTGCGCGCCGCGCCGTCCCGGTCGCGCCGGGCGTTCAAGCGGACGCCCGTGCGTGACGACGACGTGGGGGCGTGCGGGCTGCGGTCGAGCAGGAGGCGCGGGGCAGAGGGGAGGTGAGCGTGGCCACGTCGGGGACGAACGCGGCGCCGACCGCCGCCCGGTCCGGTCGCCTCGCGGGCGCGGGATGCGCCCTGGCGGGGGCCGGGGCCGTCGTCGCCTACGCCTCGACCTCGTCGGCGACCCTGCAGGCCGCGCTGCTCACGGCCGCGGGGGCGACGGCGGTCGTGGCGCTGGTCGTGAGCTGCGTGCGGCGGCGCCCGCGACCCCTCGCCCCGTGGTGGCTGATCGCCGTCGCCTGCGTCCTCTTCCTCGGCGGTGCCGTCTCGCGGCCGTGGAGCCTCGAGCAGGCCGGAGCGACGCGCTACCTCGCCGACGGCGTCACCCTGAGCGGCTACACCGCCCTCCTCGTCGCCCTCTGGTGGCTGGCCCGCGCCCACGGCGGCCTGCGCCGCGAGGTGCTCTGCGACGTCCTCATCACCGCCGCCGCCGGTGGGCTCGCGGCCGTGCAGCACCTCATCGTCCCCTCGGTGCTGCTGGGGCAGCAGGCGCTGGCGCTCTCGGTCCTCACCGCCGTCTACCCCTTCGTCGACGTCGTCCTGGTGGCCCTGGTCCTCGACGTGCTCTTCAGCGCCCCCCGCCACCGCAGCCACCAGCTGCTCGGCGCGGCCGTGGTGGCCCTGCTCGTCGGGGACTCCTGGTACGCCTGGTGGTGCACCCGGGGCCTGCTGCTCGCGCCCGCGGTCGTGTCCACGCCCTTCCTGGCCGGGTACCTGCTCATGGCCGGTGCGGCGCTCTGCGTGCCGCGGGGCGCTCGCCGCCCGGCGGCGGACGGTGCCGCGGCGCCGACGGGTGCCGACGAGGCCGAGCGCCGGCGCGTGGCGGTCGACGCCTGGTCGCCCCGGCGCCTGGCGGTCCTGGGCGTCTCCCTCACCACGGTCGTCGTGCTGCTCGCCGTCCGCACGGGCCCGGCCGGGACCGCGACCCGCTGGGCGGGTGTCGCGACCGTGGCGGTCGTCCTGCTGCTGCTCGTGGTCCGGGCCGTCTCCGCCGTCAACGGCCAGGCGCGGGCCCGCGCCGTCCTGGCCCACCGCGCCAGCCACGACCCCCTCACGGGGCTGCCCAACCGCGACGAGCTGCGCCGGCTCGTCGCCGAGCGCACGGCCCGCCCCCTGCCCCCGGCGTCGCGCCACTGGCTGCTCTACCTCGACGTCGACGGGTTCAAGCGCATCAACGACTCGTGGGGGCACCAGACCGGCGACGAGCTCCTGGTCGCCGTGGCCGGGCGCCTGCGTCACCTGCTGGGGCCGGAGGCCACCCTGGCCCGCCTGGCCGGGGACGAGTTCGTCGCGGTCGTCACCGCGACCCGCGCCGAGCTCGAGGGCACCGCCGGCCGGCTGCTGAGCGGCGTGGCGGAGCCGGTCCGGCTCAGCACGACCGACGCCGTCGTCACGGCGTCGATCGGCGTTGCCGAGCTCCACGACGGTGCGCGCACCGCGCTGCGCGAGGCGGACGCCGCGATGTACGAGGCCAAGCGCGCCGGGCGGCGCCGGTGGCTGCTGTTCGACGAGACCATGCGCACCGACCACGGGGCCGCCATCGAGCTCGAGCTGGACCTGCGCCGCGCCGTCGACGAGGACGGCTTCACCCTGGCGTACCAGTTCATCGTCGACGTCGACGACGGCCGCCCCGTCGGCACCGAGGCCCTGCTGCGCTGGGCGCGGCCCGGGGTGGGTGCGGTGTCCCCGGTCGTCTTCGTGCCCGTCCTGGAGGAGACCGGGCTCGTGCAGGCCGTCGGGCTGTGGGCCCTGGAGGAGGCCCTGCACCAGCTCGTGGCGTGGCGGGGCGACGGCCTCGTCGACGACGCGTTCCGCATGTCCGTGAACGTCTCCCCCCGCCAGCTGCTCGACCCCGGCTTCGCGGAGCGGGTCGCGGGGCTCCTGCGGGAGTGCGGCGTGGAGGGCGCCGGTCTCGTCCTGGAGATCACGGAGTCGTCGATGCTCACGGAGGCCGACGCCGCCACCGCCAACCTCGGCGCCCTCCGCGCCCTGGGCATCGGCCTGGCGGTGGACGACTTCGGCACCGGCTACGCCGCGCTCAGCTACCTGCGCACGCTGCCCGTGACCCGCGTCAAGATCGACCGCAGCTTCGTGTGCGGGCTGGGGGAGGACGGCGGCGACAGCGACGAGGCCCTCGTGCGGGCCGTGGTCGCCGTCAGCCGCGCCCTCGGCCTGGGCGTCACGGCCGAGGGCATCGAGACCCCCGCCCAGCGCGACGTCGTGCGCCGCCTCGGGGTCAGGCACGGGCAGGGCTGGCTGTGGGCGAGGGCGGAACCCGCCGCCGAGGTCTCCGCGGCCCTCGCCCGCCGACGGGCGGCGCCCGCAGCGCCGGTGTCCGGGCGCACTGCGACGATCGGGGCATGACCGCGCACGCCGCCGCCCTGCCCGCCGACCACCCGCTCGCCGCGCCGAGCGGGCTGCCGTTCGCGCTGCCGCCGTTCGACCGCCTGACGACGGCCGACCTGCGGGTGGCGTTCGAGGCGGGCACGGCCGAGCACCTGGCCGAGCTCGACGCGCTGCTCGCGCGGGACCTGCCGGCCGCGGAGCTGCTGGACGGCCTCGAGTCCGCGGGGCAGCTGCTCGGCCGCACCGCCTCGGTGTTCTTCAACCTCGTCGGCACCGAGGCCGACGACGAGCTGCGCGCCCTGCACGCCGAGGTGGCCCCGCGGCTCGCGGCGCACTCCGACGCGGTCCGCCTCGACCCGCGGCTCGTGGAGCGCCTGCGCGTCCTGGCGGAGGACCCGCCGGCCGACCTGACGCCCGAGGCGCGGCGGCTGCTCGAGCGCTACCACCGCGACGCCGTGCGGGCCGGTGCGCTGCTCGGCCCCGCCGAGCAGGAGCGCCTGCGGGCGCTGAACGCCGAGCTGTCCGCCCTGACGACCGCGTTCGACGACGCCCTGCTCGCCGACACCAACGACCTCGCCGTGCGGTTCACCGACGCCGCGGAGCTCGAGGGCCTCTCGGAGGCGGAGGTGGCCCGCGCGCGGGCGGCGGCGGAGGCCCGCGACCTCGACGGGTTCGTCGTCCCCCTCGTGCTGCCGACGGGCCAGCCGGTGCTGGAGTCGCTGCGGCGCAGGGCCTCCCGCGAGCGCGTGCACGCCGCCTCGGTGGTGCGCGGCGGGCGCGGGGGAGCGCACGACACCCGGCCCCTGCTGCTGCGCGTCGTCGCGCTGCGGGCCGAGCGGGCCCGGCTGCTGGGCTTCGCCGACCACGCGTCCTGGGTGGTCGCCGACGAGACCGCCGGCGACGTCGAGGCCGCGGTCGGCATGCTGCGCCGCCTCGCGCCGGCCGCCGTCGCGAACGCCCGCCGGGAGGCGGCCGAGCTCGAGGAGCTGCTGAGCGCCGACGGCGAGGAGCTGCCGCTGCGCGCGTGGGACTGGGCGCACTACGCGGAACGCCTGCGGCGGCAGCGGTTCTCGGTCGACGCCGACGCGCTGCGCCCGTACTTCGAGCTGGAGCGCGTCCTCGTCGACGGGGTGTTCGCCACGGCCGGTGCCCTCTACGGCCTCTCCTTCACCGAGCGCCACGACCTGCCCGTCTACAACCCGCAGGTCCGCACCTTCGAGGTCGGCGACGCGAACGGCCCCCTCGGCCTGTACCTGTTCGACCCCTACGCGCGGGAGTCCAAGCGGGGTGGCGCGTGGATGAGCTCCTTCGTCGACCAGTCGCGGCTGCTGGGCACGCGGCCCGTCGTCGTGAACTGCCTGAACGTGCCGCAGCCCGCGCCGGGCGACCCGACGCTGCTGACCGTCGACGAGGTCGAGACGCTGTTCCACGAGTTCGGGCACACGCTGCACGGGCTCCTCTCCGACGTGCACTACCCGACGTTCTCCGGCACCAGCGTGCCCCGCGACTTCGTCGAGTTCCCCTCGCAGGTCAACGAGTTCTGGGCGTTCGAGCCGGACGTCCTGGCGCGCTACGCCCGCCACCACGAGACGGGCGAGGTCCTGCCCGCCGCGGCGGTCGAGGGGCTGCTGGCCGCGCGCCGCTACGGCGAGGGGTTCGGGACGACGGAGTACCTCGCGGCGGCCCTGCTGGACATGGCCTGGCACCGCGTGGCCCCGGGGGAGCTCGCCGACGCGGAGCCCGCGGAGGTCGGGCGGTTCGAGGCGGCCGCGCTGGCCGAGGCGGGCGTGGACCTCGACGCCGTCCCGCCGCGCTACCGCAGCACCTACTTCCACCACGTCTTCGGCGGCGGCTACGCGGCCGCGTACTACTCCTACGTGTGGAGCGAGGTCCTCGACGCGGACACCGTGGAGTGGTTCGCCGAGAACGGCGGCCTGCGCCGGGAGAACGGCGAGCACTTCCGCCGCACGCTGCTGCAGCGCGGCGGGAGCACCGACCCGCTGCAGGCCTACCGGGAGTTCCGCGGCCGCGACGCGCGCATCGAGCCGCTGCTGCGCCGCCGGGGCCTCACCGGGTCCTGACGGCCGCGGGGGCGAGGGGGGCGGGCGGGGCGGCCGGGACCTCGGGCCGCCACCCGCCGGCCTCGGACAGGCGGTTGCGCCCGCCGCTCTTGGCCACGTAGAGGGCGGCGTCGGCGCGGCGCAGCACCTCGGGCGGGTCCTCGACGCCGTCCCAGCGGGCGGCGCCGATCGAGCAGGACTGCCCGTCCGGGACCACGGCGCGCAGGGCGTCCAGCCGCGTGAGGCCGGCGGCGACGTCGTCGCAGGGCAGGAACACGGCGAACTCCTCCCCGCCCCAGCGGGCCACGAGACCGTCCGCGCCCAGCGCGTCCGTCCACGCGGCGGTGGCGGCCTTGAGCAGCTCGTCGCCGGCCTGGTGGCCGCGGGCGTCGTTGTAGAGCTTGAAGTGGTCCAGGTCCAGCAGGGCGACCAGGAGGCCGGTGCCCGTGCGCTGCGCCTGCGCGCACGCCCGGGACAGCTCGTGGTCCCACGTGCGGCGGTTGGCGATGCCCGTGAGGGGGTCGGTGCGGGCGAGGGCGGCGAGCTGCACGGCCTGGCTGCGCACCTGCTGCAGCAGGTCCCAGATCCGCGCGACGACCAGTCCCACGAGCAGGACGGACCCCAGCGACAGCCAGCCCGTCGGCACGGGGCGGCCCGCGAGGTGCAGCCCGAGCTGGACGAGGGCGGGCAGCACGGCGGCGACCGCCAGCGCGACCAGGCGCCCGGGGGTCAGGCCGCCCGCCGGGGCCGGCTTGCGCTCGGCCAGCGTCGAGGCGGAGGCGCTGCACGTGGCGAGGGCGAGGCCGAGGTAGAACGACTGCCACAGCAGGTTCACGCCGCGGCCGGAGTAGTCCGCGCCTGTGGTCAGCTGCACGACGTTCCACAGGACGTCCGCGCTGAGCGTGGCCGTCGTGCCCGCGACGAGGAACCAGTACGCGCGGGTGCGCGCGCCCGGGCCGGTCAGCAGGCGCGCCAGCAGGAACACGAACACCACGTCGGCGATCGGGTAGGCGGAGCTCACGGTCCGGGCGAGCGCGGACTGGGTGCTGTCCGTGGCCAGCGGCAGGACGAAGAAGGCGCCGAACAGCGTGGCCGCGCTCAGCGTGACGACGCCCGCGTCCAGGACGTTCCCGCGCGAGGTCGCGCCCCGCTGGCGGTTCAGCCCGAGCAGCCCGAGCGTCACGGGGACGTAGGCGAGCAGGTAGGCCGCGTCCGCCACCGACGGCCAGCTCTCGTCGCCGCGCAGGTGCTGCACCGTCAGCCGGGTCTCCCCGAGCAGGTACAGCAGCTGGGCCAGCGTCAGCCACGCCCACGGGCCCCGGGCCGCGCGCGGCACGCGGCCGAGGGCGACGCCGCTCAGCAGCACCGAGAGCAGGACGGGGACGAGGTAGGCGATCGTGCCGGCCGTCGAGGCCGGGTCGGGGACCGCGCCCAGGGGCAGGGACACGACGCAGAGCACCGCCAGCGCCCGCAGCCACGGGGGCAGGGGCGGCCGCGCTCCGGTGCGGGTGTCCACGTCCCTCCATCGGCGGCCGGGGGCGCGACCTGGAGCGGGAGCCACGGCGGCGCGCCGGGCGGCGGAACATCGCCGGACGGTGCCCGGTTGCCGCCGGACGTGAAGGCCATCAGCTACACCCGCACGGGTGACCCCGACGTCCTGCAGCTCGTCCAGCGCGACGTGCCCGAACCCGGTGCGGGGGAGGTGCGCGTCCGCGTCGTCGTCTCCGGCGTGAACCCCACGGACTGGAAGTCCCGTCAGGGCGGCTCCGGCGCCCAGCCGATGGCCTTCGCCGAGGTCGTGCCGAACCAGGACGGCGCGGGCGTGGTGGACGCCGTCGGCCCCGGCGTCGAGGGCTTCACGGCCGGTGACCGGGTGTGGATCTTCCTCGCGGCGCACCAGCGGCCGACCGGGACCGCGCAGGAGTTCACCGTCCTGCCCGCCGACCGGCTCGTCCTGCTCCCGCACCAGGCGTCGTTCGAGCTCGGCGCGAGCCTCGGCGTGCCCGCCATGACCGCGCACCGCGCGCTCACGGTGGGCGAGGACTTCGCCGACCGGCTGGCCCCGGGCTCGCTGGCCGGTGCGAACGTCCTCGTCTCCGGCGGCGCGGGTGCCGTCGGCCACGCGGCGATCCAGCTGGCCCGCTGGGCCGGGGCGACGGTCCTGACCACCGTCAGCGGGCCGGAGAAGGCGGCGCTCGCGAGCGCCGCGGGCGCCCACCACGTCGTGAACTACCGCGAGCAGGACGTCGCCGAGGTCGTGCGCGGGCTCGTCCCCGGCGGCGTCGACCTCGTCGTCGAGGTGGCCCTGGTGCCGAACTTCGCGCTGGACCTGCAGGTGGTCCGCTCGCGGGCGACCATCGCCTCCTACGCCAACAACGGCGGCGACTCCCTCACGCTGGACGTCCGCTCGAACATGGTCCTGAACACCCGTCTGCAGTTCGTCCTGCTCTACACCGTGGGCCGCGAGGCCCTCGACGCGGCGGCGGCCGACGTCACCGCGGCGCTGCTGGACGACGCCCTGCCCGTCGGCGAGGAGCACGGCCTGCCGCTGCACCGGTTCCCGCTGGAGCGCACCGCCGACGCCCACGCGGCCGTGCAGGGCGACGCGGTCGGCAAGGTCCTCGTCGAGGTCGGCGAGGCCTGACGCCTCAGCCGGCCGGCCCGCCCGGGTCGTCGGCCACCAGGCCGCGCACGAGCAGCGTGCACGCGCGCCGGTAGGCCGCGGTGGCGCCGTCGTCGCCGAGGGTGTCCTCGGCGAGGACGGCGCCCGCCATCAGCAGGACGAGCAGGACGTCGGACACCTCGACCCCGGGGCGCAGGTCGCCCGCGGCGACGGCCGTGGCCACGAGCGGGGTGAACGCCTCCGCGGTGCGCGCGCCCAGCCGCAGGCGCTCCCCGGCCGGCGCGCCGGTCAGCAGGGGGGCCAGCGCCCGCGAGGACAGCTGCACCTCGAACAGCTCCGCCAGCAGCACCAGCGCGCCCCGTGGTTGCCCCGCCAGCTCGGCGGCCCGCCGCTCCAGGTGCTCCACCTGCGGGACGTAGAGCACCTCGACGAGGTCGTCGCGGTCGCTGAAGTTCCGGTAGAGGGTCGCGCGGCTGACGCCGGCCGCGGTCGCCACGTGGTCGAGGGGGACGTCGAGGCCGTGGCGGGCGAAGAGGGTGCGGGCGGCGTCCACCAGCCGGTCGCGGTTGCGGGCGGCGTCGGCGCGCCGCGCGGCCGTCACGGGGCGCGCCGGCTCGGTCTCCCCGGGTGGCGTCACGGGGCCGATCGTAGCGACGCGCTCGACAAACGAACACCTGTGTTCGTATCGTCGGGCCACACCCGCCCGCCGGGTGGACCGGCCGGGTGCGCTGCCGCCCCGGACCTCCTGCCGCCCCCTGAGGAGCACCCGCGTGCTGACCGAGACCTCCACCATCGCCGACTGGCTCGCCGACCCCCGGGGCGGCCCCGCGCTGCGGCAGACCCTCGCCGCGGGCGGCGCCGAGGAGTCCTCGCTCGGGCCCGTCCTCGCCGTCCCCCTGCCCGCCCTCGTCGGGCTCAGCCAGGGCGCCTTCACCTCCGAGCAGCTCGCGGAGCTGTTCAGCGCCGCGGGGCTCGCCCCCACGACCCCGCCGCCGGCCGCGCGCACCTGGGAGGAGCGGATCGTCCCCGGCCGCTTCGCGGGCCGCACGGTCGTCGTCACGGGCGCCGGCTCCGGCATCGGGCGCGCCACGGCGTCGCGCATCGCCCGCGAGGGCGGGCGGGTCGTCGCGGTGGACGTGTCCGCCCCGCGCCTGGACGACCTCGTGGCCGCGCTGCCCGAGGCCCGCATCGAGCCCGTCGTGGCCGACATCACCGACGCCGACGGCATCGCGGCGATCCTCGCCGCGGCCGGCCCCGAGGTCCACGGCCTCGCCAACGTCGCCGGGATCATGGACGACATGACGCCCGTGCACGAGGTGAGCGACGCGGTCTGGGAGCGCGTGCTGCGCGTGAACCTCGAGGGGACCATGCGGCTGACGCGGGCCGTGGTGCCGACGATGCTCGCGGCCGGCGCCGGCTCCGTCGTCAACGTCGCCTCCGAGGCGGCGCTGCGCGGGTCCGCGGCGGGCGTCGCCTACACGGCGTCCAAGCACGCCGTCGTGGGCCTGACCAAGAGCTCCGCCTTCATGTACGGGCCCAGCGGGGTCCGCGTGAACGCCGTCGCGCCCGGCGGCGTGGTCACCAACATCGAGGCGCGCTTCGCCTCCGAGCTCGGCCAGGCCCGCGTCGGCGGTCTGCTGCCGACGATGCCGGCCCCCGTGGCGCCGGAGCAGCTGGCCGCGTCCATCACGTTCCTGCTCAGCGACGACGGCGTGAACATCAACGGCGTCGTGCTCGCGAGCGACGGGGGCTGGTCGGCCCAGTAGCCGGTCGACGCAGCAGCCGCCACCCCCTCCGTGATCGTGCTGTACCACCTGCAGGATCACGGAGGGGCGGGACTCAGGCCTCCGGCAGGACGCCGTCCGCGTCCGGGACCCCGCCGTCGATGTCGTCGGCGTCGACGATCCGGTAGGCGTAGCCCTGCTCGGCCAGGAACCGCTGGCGGTGCGCTGCGAAGTCCTGGTCCTTGGTGTCGCGCGAGACGACCGTGTAGAAGCGCGCCGACCCGTGGTCGCCCTTGGGTCGCAGCACGCGGCCGAGGCGCTGGGCCTCCTCCTGGCGGGAGCCGAAGGAGCCCGACACCTGGATCGCGACCTTGGCCTCGGGCAGGTCGATGGAGAAGTTCGCGACCTTCGACACCACGAGCGTCGTGATCTCGCCCTGGCGGAACGCCTCGAACAGGCGCTGGCGCTCCTTGACCGTGGTGTCGCCCTTGATGACGGGGCAGTCCAGCCGCGCCGCGAGGTCGTCGAGCTGGTCGATGTACTGCCCGATGACCAGCGTCGGCTCACCCGCGTGCTGGGCCACGAGCCGCTCGACGACGCGGGACTTCTCCGCCGACGTCGCGCACAGGCGGTAGCGGTCCTCGTCCTCGGCGGTCGCGTACAGCAGCCGCTCGGAGTCCGGCAGCGTGACCCGGACCTCGACGCAGTCGGCGGGTGCGATGTAGCCCTGCGCCTCGATGTCCTTCCACGGCGCGTCGTAGCGCTTGGGGCCGATGAGGGAGAACACGTCGCCCTCGCGGCCGTCCTCGCGCACCAGCGTCGCCGTCAGGCCGAGGCGGCGGCGGGCCTGCAGGTCCGCCGTCATCCGGAAGATCGGCGCGGGCAGCAGGTGGACCTCGTCGTAGACCACGAGGCCCCAGTCGCGGGCGTCGAACAGCTCCAGGTGCGGGTAGACGCCCTTCCTCTTGGTCGTCACCACCTGGTACGTCGCGATCGTGACGGGGCGGATCTCCTTGCGGGCACCGGAGTACTCGCCGATCTCGTCCTCGGTCAGCGACGTGCGCTTGAGCAGCTCGTCGCGCCACTGCCGCGCCGAGACGGTGTTCGTCACGAGGATCAGCGTCGTGGCCTTCGCGCGGGCCATGGCCCCCGCGCCCACGAGGGTCTTGCCGGCGCCGCAGGGCAGGACGACGACGCCCGAGCCGCCGTGCCAGAACCCCTCGACCGCGTCGTTCTGGTACGGCCGCAGCGACCAGTCCCCGTCGAGCTCGATGGGGTGCGCCTCGCCGTCGACGTAGCCGGCGAGGTCCTCCGCGGGCCAGCCCAGCTTCAGCAGCGCCTGCTTGAGGTTGCCGCGCTCGCTGGGGTGCACCTGGACGAGGTCCGGGGCGAGGCGGGCGCCGAGCAGGGGCGCCACCTTCTTCGAGCGCAGGACCTCCTCGAGCACCGGCGGGTCGAAGGCGCGCAGCACGAGGCCGTGCTCCTCGTCCTTGGCCAGCTGCAGGCGGCCGTAGCGGTCCATCGTCTCGGCCACGTCGAGCAGCAGGGCGTGCGGGACGGAGTAGCGGGAGAACTCCAGCAGCGTGTCGACGACCTGCTCGGCGTCGTGACCCGCGGCGCGCGCGTTCCACAGGCCCAGCGGCGTCAGCCGGTAGGTGTGCACGTGCTCGGGGGCGCGCTCGAGCTCGGCGAAGGGCGCGATGGCCGCCCGGCAGGCCTGGGCCCGCTCGTGGTCGACCTCCAGCAGCAGCGTCTTGTCGCTCTGGACGATCAGTGGGCCGTCGCTCACGCGCAGGGTCTCCTGGTGGTGGGGGGAGTGCTTCCGGCAGGTGCAACAGCCGGGTGCGCGCGCTGCTTCCGCGCGGTCACCGCGACGAGAACACCGTGCCCGTCGAGAACACGGCGCCCGTCGAGAACACGGTGCTCACCGAGTCGGTGTCGAAGGTGCTGGACGTGTCGAAGGCGCCGCTGCGCCCCACGACCGCGAGCGCGACGAGCCCGAGGACCGCGAGGAGGGTGAGGCCGAGGCTCACCCAGGCGCAGACCTTCCCGCCCGTGACGAACCCCAGACCGCGCAGGCGGCCCTCGGAGGCGTGGATCGTGCGCTTGGCCCCGCGCGCCATGACGAGGGCGACGATCGCGGCGATCCAGCCGAGACCGGTGAAGAGGAGCACGAGCGAGCCGACCCCGGTCCACAGGACGGCCTGCGCGCTGCCGGCGACGGGCGGGCCGGAGGGGCCGTAGCCGTTGGGGTCGTAGCCCTGCTGGCCGTACTGCTGCTGCCCGTAGCCCTGCTGGCCTTGCTGCCCGTACGGCTGCTGCTGGTCGTAGCCCTGCGGCTGGCCGTACGCCGGCTGGCCGTACTGCTGGCCGTAGCCCTGCTGCGGCTGGCCCTGCAGCTGGTTCGGCCCGCCGAGCTGGGGACCGCGGTACTCGGTGGGGGCGCCGCCGCCGGGCAGCTGCGCGCCGTAGGCCTGCTGGTAGCCCGGCTGGCCCTGCGGGTACTGGTGGTGCTGCTGGTGGCTCTCGGTGGGCGCGCCCTGGACCGGGGTGGAGCCGGACGGCGCCCCGCCGCTGAACGGGTCGGGCGGGGTGCTCGTGCGGTAGGGGTCGTGGGCGTCCTCGCCGCTCTCGGGCGCCGAGGTCCCGCGGTCGTCGGCGTCCGGCTTCTCCCACCAGGACCGCTCGCTGTCGCCACGTCCGGACTCGGTCATCGTCGAAGCACTCCCTGGGTCGCCTGGTACCTGGACGCTCGACGCTAGCTCACCAGCGCCCTCCCGGCTGAGCCTCAGGCGTCCGCCGGGGCCACACCGGTGATGCGGTGCACGGAGTAGGAGCGCACCGTCTGCTCCGCACGGTCGACGGCCGTGATCCGGCCGCCCTCGACGCCCACGGGCTCCACGAGGTGGCGCCGGGCGGTCCCCTCGCCGTCGACGTAGCCGATCCAGACGGCCCGGCGGCGGCTCGCGGCCTCGCGCAGCAGCGCCAGCGACGTCGTGGGGTCCATGACGGCGAGCGCGGGCGCGTCGGGGGTCCGGCCGTCGGTGCTGCTGCGGCGGCGCTCCGCGTCGGCGGCGTCGTCGTCGCCGGCCCGCAGCGACCGGACGGCCGCGGCCAGCAGCGCCGGCGCCGGGACGGGCGGCTCCCCGGCCACAGGTCGCGGGAC
>NZ_VWPY01000111.1 GCF_011839805.1 Kineococcus rubinsiae
GCCATGTGCCGATAGGAACGCCTAATACCGTTGCAAAGGTTACACCTGCCATGACGACTGCGGTTGCCTTAGCGATGGGCAAATGAGCAGGAGCAAGTTTGCCACTCAAAGCAATTGCTGTTGCCCAAAAGCCTCCAATTGCAATTCCTAATACTAACCGACTCAGTAAGAGGATATTAAAACTCTCAGCAAATGCAGTAATGGTATTTGCTATCACCATGATCGCAGTCAGTAGAATTAAGACATAACGACGATCTAGTTGTTTCACTGATATCGGGAGAAGGGGTGCTGCAAATGCTGCCATGACGCCTGGTAGAGTGATAATCAAACCCGCTGTGCCAATAGAAATATTCAAATCAGCTGCAACACTGTTGAGTACACCTACAGGGAGAAATTCACTGGTCACAAGTGCAAAAGCGCCGATCGCGACTGCGAGAATCGCATACCAACTCCCTTGATTTTTCGTTGATGATGCGCCACTAGATTCGGGAGAGTAAGAGTTTTCCATATAAAATTCCTTTATTGTTAGATGCATAACAATAAAATTTCGAATACTGGTTAAATTTTTATAACGATCGTTATAAAATAAAAATAGATGCGTCAATTAATTTAATAATGATCGTTATGAAAATATCTGTGGCTTTTATGAAAGATACGCATGAATCTCACCTAATGCCTTGTGATAATAGCTTTAAAAAGAAACGTGGTCGCCCAAAGTGTTTTGATGAACAACAAGCCTTACAAAAAGCCATGCTATTGTTTTGGGAACATGGCTTTGAAGCGACATCGATGAGTGATTTAACTCAAGCTTTAGGGTTAACTGCACCAAGTTTATACAGTAGCTTTGGTGATAAGGTGGGACTTTTTTATAAGTGTATCGACTACTATTTGGCTCATGAAGCATGTCCAATTGAAGCGATTTTCTTAGAGGCGAAAACTGCCAAAGTC
Organism: Kineococcus rubinsiae; assembly: GCF_011839805.1. Lineage (GTDB taxonomy): Bacteria > Actinomycetota > Actinomycetes > Actinomycetales > Kineococcaceae > Kineococcus > Kineococcus rubinsiae. Next base: position 949 of record NZ_VWPY01000111.1, read on the forward strand.
GCATTTGAATTATTTCTTTATGACAATGTACAACGTTTGGTTCAACCCAATAAACCTACAGGTTGTATGCTTGTCGTTGCTACCATGAATTGTTCTGATCATGCGCAGACAGTGCAGCATACTATTCTTGAAAGGCGTCTGAAGACCAAACAGAAAATGCTTGAGCGTTTAAAACAGGGTGTAGAAAATGGTGACATTGCCCATTCTGCCTCTCTACAAGAGATAGCAGATTTCTATGCGACAGTCTTACAAGGATTGACTGTGCAAGCACGAGATGGTGCAACGGTTCAACAATTGCATAAGGTGGTTGAACACGCAATGCGTAGCTGGGACTTATTCTAAATTTGATGTCTAAACAGCGATATAAATGTCTGAAATACGATATTTAAATTGATTTAGACATCTTTCAGAATATTCGCATTACTTAGAAAATGCGGGAAAGTGGATGGGTCTGCTAAGCAAATATCAAAAATGGGTGTTTATCTTACCTCTCATTGCTGTTTTCATTTGGTCATTGAACATTGCGGTGACTCGTTATGTTGCAGATTATATTTCACCTGCCAGTATTAGTTTTTATCGGTGGTTTGTCGCTTTTATTATCCTGACGCCATTCATGTTACCCAAAGTTTGGCAACAACGTGCTTTGATTCGACCTTTGATTGGACGTTTAGCTGTGTTAAGTGCTTTTGGTATGGTGTTATATCAAGGTCTATCATATACCGCGGCACATTATACGACGGCGACCAATATGGGCATCGTCAATGCATTTGTTCCCATTTTTACTATATTTATTTCATATTTGATTTTAAAGGATAAACCTAATCGTTTTGCGATCTTTGGTAGTTTATTGTCCTTTGCTGGATTGATCTATGTGATGAGCCAAGGTCAGCTTTCTAGTTTGTTTGCTCAAGGTGGGCATTGGGGAGATGCTGTCATGGTGATTGCTGTAGGATTCTATGCATTTTATGGGGTGTTTCTCAAAAAATGGCAAGTCCAGTTACCCTTGATGACCAGTCTATATGTACAAATAGGGTTTGCATTGTTATATCACGTCCCATTTTTATTATATTTAGGCTTGGATGCGATTGATGCAGAGAATGCCATGAGTGTGCTTTATGCTGGTATGTTTCCATCTTTGATTGCTCCCTTGTTATGGATGATGGCAGTACAAGCGATTGGCCCAAATCGAACCAGTATTTTTATGAATCTTATGCCTGTATTTACGGCAGTGATAGCCAGTGTTTGGTTAGCTGAACAATGGACAATTTATCACTCGGTTGGCGGTATAATGATTCTCATAGGGATTATTTTGGCTCAAAAAAAGACAAAAAAAGTTGTTCAATCACAGTTGGAAACGGCGACTTAGTTGCGCATAAATGAGATGGTTTTGCTTAAAAGAGCAACAAACGAACGTAATTTTTTTATTAACTTTTTATTCTTTCTATATGATTTACAAATATATTTTAAAGGAGTGCCTCATTTGTGATTCTGAAAAAGATCAATAAAAATAAAAATATATTTTTATTGGATCTTTAAAACTGACAAAAAAGGTACGCTTTTCACTTTTTTTGTTAGATAAATAATATATTTGTATAAGATGAATGATTGATCCATAATACTCAACACAGCAAGATGATTCGTTTTAGAATGAATGAGTTGCTTACCAAATTTGCGAACCCTCTGGATGTGATGATACACATCCTTTTTATGCTCAGTTATCCCTATATAACTGAGCTTTTTTTTATCTGCTATTCATGTAATTAAGCGCGAATCACTTCACCTGTTAACGCATTTAGAATACGACTTGGTTCTTGGCTCAAGCCTAATTTACCATCTAGATAATGCAGAGATGAACCAAAATAATCTTGTGCTTCTTCTAAACTTTTTGCTGGAGTTAAGCCTGCGGGATTTGCGCTTGTCGATACGATAAATCCACCAAATGAATCACATAGCTCTACGCACAAAGGATGTGTTGTTACACGAACAGCAACCAAAGGGTGTTGTCCTTTAATCCAAGTCGGGATATGTTGGTCGGCTGGAAGTAGCCATGTTGTGGCACGTTCGGTCTCTTGACGATTTGACCAACTGGCAATCACTTGGTTGCGGAGGTTGGATTCTAGGTTCTGTAGTAGATGTTCTACTTGTTCTAGATGCCCAGCTAATAAAATCACGCCTTTTTCAACTGGACGATGTTTTAACTCAAGAATGTCTTGAAATGCTTGTTGATTAAAAGGATCAAAGCCCAAACCCCAAACGGCTTCTGTTGGATAGGCGAGGACTTGTCCTTGTTTTAGACAATCAGCGGCTTCGGCAATCGAGTTTGTAATCATGTCTAGGAGGGTACTAACAGAAAAGATTGGCTATAGTTTAATGGATTGGACGACAACGTAAATAGCGACCACCTTGTTGTATGCACAAACCTAGTAACTCTAATTCCATTAATTGAGATGTGATTTCAGAGATCGGTGCTGGATAGCGTTGGCTGAGTAAATCTAAATCCTGTCCAATCCAATCTAAATTCTGATACAAGCTAATCAAATGTGGTGGAAGTGTTGAGTGCTGTTCTACAGCATCTTTAGTGTGTTGTTGGGTCTGCCAATGTGTAGGTAATGCTAAATCTTCAATAATCTGTTCAGGATGATCGACCAAAACAGCCCCTTCACGAATAAGTTGATGACAGCCTTGATGGTATTCACTGTAAATATGACCAGGGATAGCAAATACCATTTTACCTTGATTGGCTGCTTCATTCGCCGTAATCAAAGATCCACTTTTTAGTGCTGCTTCAACCACTAAGACACCTAAACTTAAGCCACTAACAATCCGATTTCGTCGTGGAAAATGTTGTTGTAATGGGAGTGTCGTAGGAAGAAACTCTGTGATGATGGCACCTGATTGAGCAATTTGTTGTGCCAATGGTTTATTTTGAGTGGGATAAACGGTATCTAACCCAGTACCTGTGACAGCGATACTTCGATGATGTGCTAAGCCACCGCGATGAGCAGCTTCATCAATCCCATGTGCAAGACCACTGGTAATATAAAATCCTTTCTCACTAAGGTAATAAGCAAAATCATAAGCCACTTGGCGACCATGTGGACTAGGTTTGCGGCTCCCCACCAATGCAATTTGCGGTTGCAGTAAAGCCTGAAGATGACCTTGACCAAATAATATGGGGGGATGATCTGCATAAGGCATGAGTTGTTTGGGATAGTCAATATCGTGTGGCGTCACGATAAAGTCACAGTGCTTCAAAATCAGTTGAACTATCTGTTCAAATTGTTTTTGACCTTGTGTACTTTGAAATTCTTCTAAGCGTTTTAGATGGTTTGCATGTAAACCGAGTTGATACCACTCAGAGAATCGGTGGCTTTGTGTTGCTTGTTCACAACTCCCAAAATGTTTCAGAATTTTGTGAAAGCTGGATAGGGAGTGTTGAACCAAATACCACACCAACACGGTATGGTAGTGGTGGGGTGAT
>NZ_VWPY01000112.1 GCF_011839805.1 Kineococcus rubinsiae
TAAATGTTGAACAAAAACGGTTTGACCACTGCTCGTAAAAGCAAGACCAGCAATTAAAGCAAATAGAGCAGATAAACCAACTGAACCAACACCAATGATGGCAGCTACATTTTCAGAAAGTTTATTGCGCCCTGCCGCTAAAAGGATAAAACCAATGAGCGGGAATAAAACGGTTAAATATAATGTACTCATCCGCGCATCTCACTAGCAGCATCAACATCCAAGTGATGGAAGCGATGATAAAACTGAAGGACGATCGCAAGACCGATACACGCCTCGGCAGCAGCAAGTGTCAAAATTAAAATAAACATCACTTGACCATCTGGCTGAGACCAAACGCTACCTGCTAGGACAAATGCTAATGCAGCAGCATTCATCATGATTTCAAGGCTCATTAGCATAAATAATAGGTTGCGACGCACCATTACACCGTAAAAACCCAGTGCAAAAAGGATGGTTGCGACAATCAAACCATGTTCTAAAGGGATGTGTCCCATTATTCTTTATCCTCTTCTGCACTTGGTTCACGTTTGCCTAAGTGATATGCAGCAACTAGGGCTGCAAGCAACAACATCGCGGCAACTTCTACCAATAATAGATAGTGAGTAAATAACGCTTGACCTACGGCTTTAGGACCAACGATTTCTAAGCCAATTGGTGCAGAAATCGTGGTGTATTCACCATTTAACATCCAAACAAGTGTCAAACCTAAGATAAAACTCAACATTGCAGGATATGCCCATGCATCTGAGGTTAACCATTTACTTTCTTGTTCAACTGTTTCTTGACCTAGGTTGAGCATCATCACAACGAAGACAAACAAAACCATGATCGCGCCTGCATAGACAATGATTTCAAGTGCAGCCGCAAACGGTGCACCCACAATCATGAAAATACCAGCAACAGCGAGCAATGAAACAATCAAGCTTAATAACGCATGTACAGGGTTCGTGTTAGTTACAACACGAACTGTCGAAACAATGGCCACAAGTGCCATCAAATAAAATGGCCACATCATGGTAATAAGCTCCGTACATCAACTGGTGCACTTTCTTTTTGTGCTTGGCCTTTGTCTTTACCTGTTACAGCCATACCTGTTACACGGTAGAAGTTATAATCAGGATATTTACCAGGACCTGAGATGAGTAAGTTTTCTTTCTCATAAACCAAATCTTGACGAACGTATTCAGCAAGCTCGAAATCAGGCGTCATTTGAATAGCAGTTGTAGGACATGCTTCTTCACACATACCGCAGAAAATGCAACGTGAGAAGTTAATACGGAAAAATTCTGGATACCAACGCCCATCTTCTTTTTCCGCTTTTTGCAATGAAATACAGCCTACTGGGCAAGCAACCGCACAAAGGTTACATGCTACGCAACGCTCTTCACCATCAGGATCACGCGTCAAGATAATACGACCACGAAAGCGTGGAGGTACAATTTGTTCAGCTGGTACTTCTGGATATAAAATCGTGTCACGTTTACGCGTGGCATGGCTAAACACCATCCACAACGAACGTACAATCGATCCAAATCCAGCTAGAATTTTATACATTTTGTACTCCCTGCTGTCCTAGGCCTGATTCATCAGAATCACAGCACCAGTCACTAACAAGTTGACCAACGCCAATGGCAAACAAACTTTCCAACCAAAATTCATGACTTGGTCATAACGTGGACGCATTAAAGATCCACGTGCCAAGACAAACATCATCACAAAGAATGCTGTTTTAATTACGAACCAAAAAACTGGTGGAACAAATGGAATTTCTAAGTTAAATGGAGCTAACCATCCACCGAAGAATAAAGTGACGATCAAAGCTGAGATTAATACCACGTTGACATACTCTGCAACGAAGAACATCCCCCACTTCATACCACCATATTCAACATGGTAACCTTCAGCTAACTCTTGTTCAGCTTCTGGTTGGTCAAATGGATGACGGTGAGTCACTGCTACACCTGCGACCACGAAGATCAAGAAACCAATGAATTGTGGAATGATGAACCACATATCACGTTGCGCTTCAACAATCTCACGAAGGTTAAAAGATCCCGCAATCGCAACCACACCCATTAATGAGATACCCAAGAACACTTCATAAGAAATGGTTTGAGCAGCAGAACGAAGACCACCAAGCAATGAGTATTTGTTATTAGATGCCCAACCACCAAATAACACTGCATAGACTGCGATACCCGCCATTGCCATAAAGAACAACAGACCGATGCTCATATCAGCAACGCCCAAATATGGACTTACTGGGATAACCATAAATGAAAGTACCGCAGTTGCCATTGCAACTGCTGGTGCTAGACGGAAAGTCAATTTATCAGCAAACTTTGGTGTCCAGTCTTCCTTAAACATGATCTTGAGCATGTCAGCTACGATCTGGAACATACCTCCAGGACCGACACGGTTAGGACCATAACGATCTTGCCACAATGCCAAGAGACGACGTTCGATAAATGACATCAATGCAGCGATAAGAACCACAACCAACAAGATCACGATCGCTTGAATCACTGAATAAGCGATTGGCCAGTTCTCAGCCCAAAGTGGCGTTTGACGTATAATTTCTTGATTCATGAATTACACTCCTACCGCCACAGACACAGGCTCAGCCAATGAAACTGTTGGTGCTAAACCAATTGGATAACCAATATAGCCTGTTGGTAAATATTCAATCACTTGTACAGGTAAGCTAATGCTTGTTTCACCTGCTTGTACTGTAATACGTTGACCGTCTTGAACATTTAAACGTGTTGCATCTTGTTCACCAACAGCAAACATCGCTTCAGGAATACGAGATTCCATTGCTGGTGTTTTTATCGTAAATTCACCAGAACCAAAGATATGGTGCATTGGTACAAGACGGAAACTTTCAGGGTTCACAACAACAGCAGTTGGTGCCACATAGCTACGTGCAGGACGTTTAGCTAAACGATCAAATAAACGCACACCTGAATCACCGCCTTTTAAGTGACCACCCACTTCATCTTGGTATTTATTCCAAGCTTGTGGTGAGTTCCAACCTGCAGACCATGCGAAAGGTACTAGCGAAGAAGCTGTCTGATTACCGACATAACCTTCCATAGAGAATGTTAATGCTGAATCTAGATCAGTTGGCTGTTTAGGTTCATGAACAGATAATGGCGCGCGCATTGCTGTACGACCAGAATAACGACGTGGTTCACGCGCAATCTTCAAGCCATGGATACGATATCCTGCATCAGGTGCAACATCTTGAATGGCTTCAAGCATAGGAACATTCTTCACGATGTCATCAATCACATCATCAAGCAGTGTCCAATCTACAGCTTTACCTTTGAGACCAGTCTCAACGGCATGTAACCAACGCCAAGATTCTTTGATTGCATATTCAGGCTTGTAATAGCTTGGGTCATACACTTGATAGAAACGTTGCGCACGACCTTCTTGGCTCACAACAGTACCATCACCCTCTGCAAAACTTGCAGCAGAAAGAACGATATCTGCTAGTTTCAGAGTTTCTGTTTCACTATGATCCAATACGATTACGGTTTCAGCTTTCTCAAGTGCAGCTTTGACTTGTGCAACTGGTAAACGACGAGTTAAGTCATTTTCAACCACAACAACAGCATCATACTCTTGAGCAAATGCCTGTTCTAAGCTTAAACCACCGAATAATGCTAGACCCATTGAGTTCACTTCAGGAACCGTCAAAGATAAACCAGCATTTTCACCAAGATTCTGTACAACTTGTGCAGCAGCTTCCATAATCGCTGAGTCTTGCAAGCTTGTACCAGAGATAATCAATGGTTTTTTCGCCGCTTTTAAAGTGTCAGCAATCGTTTGTGCAAATGCTTTTGCATCATCGTCAAGACCAGATACTGTTTCACCTTTTACAGCAGCAGCGACAGCAAAACCTAAACGTGCAATATCGTTTGGAGAAGCAACAACTTCACCTGTTGCAACATCCGCTAAACACGTTTGTGTTGCAGCAAGAATATAAATCGGTGATTTTGCTTCTTGGCCAATACGTTGCACAGGCTCTGCTAACCAGTCAGGAGTACGCGTTTTCGCAGCCATTTCTTTCGCTTTATTTTTCGCAGCTTGGCGAACTGATAAAGCCATACGTGGTGCTGTTTGCGTTAAGTCTTCACCCAAGATTAGAACTGCATCATAGCTCTCAATTTCACGCATGTTCGGGTTATAGATACCCTGTGTTTGCATGATTGAAGCAGCTAACTCAACCAAGTTCTGCTCTTTTTGAGACATACCTGTTGAATAGTTGGCTTGACCAACAAGTTGGCGAAGTGCGTAGTTTGATTCCAAGCTTGCACGAGGAGAACCGATACCTAGAACTTTCTTACCTTTAAGCTGTGCAATGACTTGATCAAGTGCCTGATCAACACTCACAGTTGCAACAGTTTCACC
>NZ_VWPY01000113.1 GCF_011839805.1 Kineococcus rubinsiae
TAATAAGCAATTGGATTTTAGTTGGATTAAGGGTTCTGAATCTGATGTAAAAGATCATTTGGAGCATTTAGATCGAAGGAGTCTAGATCCTGTACAATCAGGTATTTTTACTCATGCTCAATATTGGGGGGAGGAATTTGATAACTCCTTTAATATTATTCATGATGAGTCTAATACCCTAGAACAGAGTTTGGATTATTTTAATAAATATACAGATCCTTCGAGTATGAAGATTATGGTCGGTTCAGATGATCGAATTATTAAGCTACCGTTGAAGGTACAAAAGGTTGATATAAAAAACTCTCGGTTGATTTCTCAAATACAAGTCTCTGACATGATTGCAGGCGCTATCGCATATTACTTAAAGCAAATAATTACTGGTCAGAGGAGCGAGAAGCTATGGAATGAGTTGGATTCAATCGGAATTGGAGACCTACTTACTCACATGGTATGGCCAGAAATGAAATTCACTACTCAACAATATGGAATTAAAAAGTTGGATTCTGTACATGGGGTGAATATTGCGGATGAAATAGCAACGTATCAAATGAATCAGGCCCGAAAATATAATAGATTTTAGACACTAAAATTAACAACGAGCATTATGTTTTTTGGGTGCTCCTTTCTATCGATCTTGTTCATCTCTTAGGGGGTGAGCAACTCGCTTAAACATATATGTTTTATCTCGCAATTGAACTTTTAAACATCATTTTATAATGTTTTGGTGTATATTCTTTTTTAGTTCTTGGAGGCTTTGTTGCACAAAGCTGTTCTTAAGGGCTTCTTCAGCAATATAATTTTCAAATGAAGAAGCCTACACAAAAAATCTACCGCACAACCAATTGGCCCGCATATAACCGAGCTCTCATTAATCGTGGGAATATTGCCATTTGGTTCGATCCAAAGACCCAGTGGTATGCACAATCACAAGGCAAGCATGGTCGAAATCAAACTTACTCTGACACCGCTATTCAATGCTGTTTAATGATCAAATCTTTATTCAGACTCTCTTTACGTATGGTCACAGGTTTTGTTCAAAGTCTGATTAACCTTTGCGGATTAAATTGGGCAGCACCAGATTACAGTACGCTTTGTAGAAGACAAAAGCAGATTGATATTCAAATTAGCTATGAGAAGAGTTGTAATGGACTGCATCTACTCGTCGATTCCACGGGCTTGAAGTTTTTAGGTGAAGGTGAATGGAAACGTAAGAAACATCAGCCTGAATATCGTCGCCAATGGCGTAAATTACATATTGGTATAGATGCTAAAACCCTGCAAATACGCGCTATTCAGCTCACAACCAATAATGTCAGTGATTCACAGGTACTTGGTGATTTACTTAATCAGATTCCACAAGATGAGCAGATTGACTCTGTTTATACCGATGGAGCTTAAGACACCAAGAAATGCCGTCAGGTCATTGTAGATAGGCAAGCGCATGCGGTGATTCCACCTAGAAAAAATGCGAAACCATGGAAAGATACAAAGATCAGCTCGCTAGAGCGAAATGAATTACTTCGAACAGTTAAACGTTTAGGCAGCACACTATGGAAAAAATGGTCAGGCTATCATCGGCGAAGTTTGGTTGAAACTAAGATGCATTGCATCAAGTTATTAGGCGATAAACTCAGTGCTAGGAATTTTGACAGCCAAGTGAATGAGATCCATGCACGCGTAGCCGTATTAAATAAATTTACAGAATTAGGCAGACCTCATACCCAAGTTGTAACCTAAATTTTAGCAACTTAGGAAAACTCTGCCGTCAAAGGCTTTATGCAACAAAGCCGTAAATAACTAAAAATCATTAAAATAACTTTACCTATTTGAATCTCAATATTCCAATAAGTTATTGTAAGAATAATTTTTTATTCGAAATCAATTTATGCAAATTATTAAAATCGAAAAAGATGTTCTAGAATTCTTACACAGCTTTACTCAAATTGACAAAGATAATTTTCATTTAGAAGTATTGTCTTTGTTTCCTGTTGCGTGTTGTGAATATTCTTCGATGATGTTGGCTCGTTTCCTGATAGAGAAAAAAGGTTACAATATTGCAGATGTTTTAATTATAAAAGGCCAGTCTACCTCAGATATATACCAACTACATTTATGGCTTAAAGTGAATGGTGTTATCGTGGATATAACAGCAGGGCAATTTAATGAGGTTGAAAAGTCGATAATCATTGATGAACATGGTTATTGGCATAATAAATCTTTCTACGAATTAGATGCGTATACCCCTGCAATAGACTTTAAGAATTATGTAGATGAATTTGATCTGCCAACATTAGAAAACGATTATTTAATGATTGTTCAACAAATTCATCAAAATTCAACGACGTTTTAAATTTTTAGTATATTTACAATTGGGATAACGACTGCAACCTAAAAATGCCCCATAAGGTCCGTTAGTTATTTTCCTGAGTCTGCCTTGCCCACATTTTGGACACAACCATTCTGGTGGGATATTACTATTGAGCTGTTTATACTCGTCTTGAGGTATATGGATAAATTCTTTAAAACTCTGATCTTTGGTAATTTCTTCAAGGAAAATAGAACCTCGTTCACCGATTAAATAAACCTTTTCTTTTGCACGCGTTAGTGCAACATAGAACAGACGGCGTTCTTCAGCAAAGTCATGTATCTCAGGTTGTGGTAGGACTAAGTTTAGAAGAGGATCATCTTCTTTTTCAGCAGGGAATGCGCTACCACCACTATTCAATCCTAGAAGAATGACATAGTCTGCCTGTAAGCCTTTTGAAGAGTGAATGGTTTTAAACTCAAAAGTACAATTTCTGAGAAATGGTAAAATACTGTCTAAATTAGGTTTGTGGTGTTTATAGCGGCCCAAAATATAAATGGATTTTTTCTTGCCGGAACTTGCACTGGCATTATTGATTTCCATAATTGTTCTCGTCAGGTATTCGTTAATTTCCTGAGCCTTTGTTAAAAAGTTTATTTCAACAACTTTACTAGTGGTCTTATCAATGGCATTGACGACTTTTTGAAGTTGAGATTTATTTTTTTGGATAAAGCCACTGGCAACATTGGCAATACCCTGATTGGAGCGGAAGGTCTGGGTGAGCTTTGTTTGTTTGGTATAACCAAAGACCCTTTCAAACTGTGTAAAAATGCTGATGTCTGAACCTGCAAAGCGGTATATAGCTTGCCAATCATCCCCAACACAAAATAGTTTTGCTTCTGGTGCCTGATTCAATAAGGACAGAATGAGTCTAGCCCTTGCTTGTGATGTATCCTGAAATTCATCCACTATAATAAGCTTGAAAGGGCTTTTATATTTGTTCTCATTGATTAACTGAGCAGATTCAATGAGTAGGTCATCAAAGTCATGTTCTTTACTGGTTTTTAATAACTGATCGTAGCGTTGGTATACCTTAGAAAATAGCTGTAAAAAAAGACTCTCTCGTTGGCTAAGTGATGGTTTGGCTAATAGACTAGCAATGTTCGCCTGATTAGATTTGTAGTGACTTAAAAAACTGACATAAAGTTCATTGGCATCATGTTCATAGATGGACTGTGCTTTAGCGTTGATCTCAGTAAGGCTACGTGGCTTAAATACTTGCCCTCTTGATTTAAGTTCCTGTTCCAACTTCCTGAAAATGGAACCTGTAATAAACTCATGAAAGGTGGTAGAGATTAAATCGGTTTTATATTGTTGATGGATTCCTGATTTCCATTTCATGTCATCCAGATACTTTTGTCCAAAATGTGCAGGCGGTTTGCCATGCTGGTCTACAGCGTAGTGTTCCAGATATAGGTTTATTTCAGGCAGGTAAAAATCAGGCTTATATTGGCGGTGGGCTTCATCAGCTGTTTCATGCTCGTAGTTTTTTTCGTACTGATAAGGAATTCCTTGGCTATATAACCAGTTGGCTATTGCTTTTTCACCATGTGATTTAACAATCTCTCCTTGATAGGTTTCGAAGCCATCCTTGAATCTATCAAATGATCGTTTCTGCGCCTTCTCCCAATCATTTCTAGTCTTAAAAGCAAAAGGTGACAACGGAGCTCTTAAATAAGCAGTTTTAAATAAAAGATACTTTTCCTGAAAGTCTGAGTCTGTTTCGATTAATTGTTGAATAATTCGGTTTAGGAGGGCTTGAGGCTTTCCTGCATCGTTGGATACAGATGGGCTTTTACCTGTTGCTTTTCCAATGACCTTAACACCAAATTTATGGAAATTAAGTGCTTCAACACTAGTATCAAAATTGGAGAGAATATCCTTTAGCCTAAAGCTAATACGTTCACTCAGTTCTTCACCTGCATTTTTATTGAATGCAAGAACCAAAATCTCTTCTGGTTTATAG
>NZ_VWPY01000114.1 GCF_011839805.1 Kineococcus rubinsiae
TCGCTTCTTTCATCTGGTCGGTTGCCGACCTACTGCGTGGTGACTTCAAACAATCGCAATACGGTCGCATCATTCTGCCATTTACCTTGTTACGTCGTTTGGAATGTGTACTGGAAGAAAGCAAGGCTGCGGTACTGGCAGAACATGAAAAAGTCTCCAAGCTGAATCTGCCAGAAGAAGCTCAAGAAAAGTTATTGCTGCGTGCCACCAACGGTCTAGCCTTCTTTAACACCTCCCCAATGGATCTCAGCAAAATGGGACAGAGTGACATCAAGGCCAACTTGAGCACCTATGTGCAAAGTTTCTCTAAAGATGCCCGTGAGATTTTTGAATACTTTAACTTCATCGAATTTGTGGGCCTCCTCGATGATGCCAACCTTTTGTATAAAGTCGTGCAAAAGTTTGCCACCACGGATCTGAGTCCAAAGAGCGTATCCAACCATGACATGGGTTTGGTGTTTGAAGAACTGATCCGTCGTTTTGCCGAAGGTTCTAATGAAACAGCAGGGGAACACTTTACCCCGCGTGACATTGTACGTCTGACCACTGCACTGGTGTTTATGGAAGATGATGACGTGCTGACCAAAGACGGCATTATCCGTACCATTTATGACCCGACTTGTGGGACGGGTGGCTTCCTGTCTTCTGGTATGGAATATCTGCATGAGCTGAACCCGAATGCCGTGATGCGTGCCTTTGGTCAGGAACTCAATCCGGAATCCTACGCCATCTGTAAAGCCGACATGCTGATTAAAGGCCAAGACGTGAGCCGGATTAAACTCGGCAACACGCTGTCGAATGACCAGCTTGCTGTGGATCAGTTTGACTACATGCTGTCGAATCCACCCTTTGGCGTGGACTGGAAAAAGATCGAACAGGACATCAAGGACGAGCATGAACAAAAAGGCTTTGATGGCCGTTTCGGTGCAGGCTTGCCACGTGTGTCCGATGGTTCACTATTATTCCTGATGCACTTGATCAGCAAGATGCGTGATGCCAGCAGTACCGAGAGCGGTAGCCGCATCGGCATTATCCTGAATGGTTCACCTTTATTTACCGGTAGTGCAGGCAGTGGTGAAAGCGAGATCCGTCGCTACATTTTAGAAGCCGACTTGCTTGAAGCCATTATTGCCTTACCGAACGATATGTTCTACAACACCGGGATTGCCACCTATATCTGGGTACTCAGCAATAAAAAAGCCGCTGAACGTAAAGGCAAGGTACAGCTGATTAATGCCTCAAACCTCAGTACCAAAATGCGTAAGTCGCTGGGTTCAAAACGTAACTATCTGACTGAAGCTGAAATTGCCACCATTACCCAAAATTACGGTGACTTTGTCGCGGTAGACACCTTGGCGCAGGATGGCGAAACCGAACAGCAAAAACCATTCGCCAGCAAAATCTTTGACAGTCATGAATTTGGCTACCGTCGCGTGACCATTGAACGTCCATTGCGTTTATCGGCACAGATCACGGATAGCGCGATTGCTGCATTACGCTTTGCCCCGAAACCGTTTAATGCCGTGATGCAAAGTATCGATGCGCAATTGGGCACAGCCTTTGGTACAGCGTGGACAGCAGAAACTTATGGTCAGTTGCAGGACGTGGCGCTTGAGGTGCGTGCCCTGATTAAAGCCGAGTTTCCTGAGCTAAAAGAAAAAGACATTAAAGAGGTACTGGACAGCAAAATCTGGTTATTCCAGAAAGCCTTGATGGAAAAAGCCCAAGCGTTACAGGCCGTGATTGGCACTGAGCAGTTTGATGACTTTAACCAGTTTGATGAAGTGCTGAAAAAAGCCCTCAAGCAGACCGACATCAAGCTGGATGCCAAAGAGAAGAAACAGCTGTTAGATGCCATTACCTGGAAGAATCCGGAAGCGGAACCGGTGATTAACAAGGTGCTGAAACAGGCGGAAAACCCACTGTATGGTCAGTTTAGTTATAAAGGCAAAGTTGTTGAGTTTGTGCAGGATGGGGATTTGCGTGATGCCGAGAATATCGCACTGAATCCAAAGGTCAGTACCACAGAGCTGATTGAAGACTACTTTAAACGTGAAGTGCAGCCACATGTGGCCGATGCCTGGATCAATGCCGACAAGCGCGATGAAAAGGATTGCGAGATTGGCATTGTCGGTTATGAAATTCCGTTTAACCGTCATTTCTACGTATACCAACCACCACGTGATTTAGCTGAGATTGATGCGGATTTAGATGCGGTGAGCCGTGAAATTATGGAACTTCTACAAGAGGTGCATTCTTAATGGCGAAGTATCAGAAATATGTTGAATATAAAGATTCAGGTGTTAGATGGCTTGGAGCTGTGCCTAGTCATTGGATTATTGCAGGTTTCAAAAAGTATTTAGAATCTACGGTAGATTATCGTGGAAAGACCCCTGAAAAGATGGATGAAGGGGTTTTTCTCGTCACTGCAAGAAATATCAAAAATGGAATTATTGACTATTCTTTATCTCAAGAATACGTAGCTTTTAAAGATTATGATGAAATTATGAGTAGAGGGATACCTGTACTCGGTGATGTTCTTTTTACGACTGAAGCTCCGTTAGGCGAAGTGGCTCAAATTGATAATGTGAACATTGCTTTAGCTCAAAGAATTATTAAGTTTAGAGGTAAGAAAGATATTTTAGATAATACTTACCTAAAATATTTTATTTTGTCTCAAGAGTTTCAAGATAGCTTAATGACTTTTGCCACAGGCTCGACAGCCCTAGGTATTAAAGCAGAGCGTATAGGATATTTACAGCAGTGTATTCCACCTATTCACGAACAAACTCAAATCGCCAAATTCCTTGACCATGAAACCACCAAAATCGACCACCTGATTGAAAAACAACATCAACTGATCGAACTGCTCAAAGAAAAACGTCAGGCGGTAATTAGCCATGCCGTGACCAAAGGACTCAATCCGAATGTCCCGATGAAAGATTCAGGTGTGGAATGGTTAGGGCAAGTGCCTGAGCATTGGGGAATTACTCCTCTAAAGCATCAAGTAGAGACCATTAATGGTTTTGGTTTTAGCTCGAATGATTTTTGTGATGAAGGTGTACCATTTATCCGTGCGGGAAATATTAAGCAAAAAAGTATTAATAACGTTGAAATTTTCCTACCTCAAGAAATTGTTAATAAATATAAACGGGTGATTTTATCTGCAGGTGATGTAGTAATAAGTATGGTAGGGAGTGATCCAACTGTTAAAGAATCTGCTGTAGGGCAAATAGGTATTATTCCGACTCATTTTGAAGGTGCTGTACCAAATCAAAATGTTGTTATTTTAAGAGAGAAAAAATGTAATTTACTGAAAAAATATCTCTTTTATAGTTTGTGTAGTACAGCATATCGAACTCATTTAGATATTTTTAGTCATAAATTAGCAAATCAGGCAATTATCAGCTCTTCATTAATTATTAGTGCGAAATTTACGATGCCTAGAGTAGATGAACAGTTAGAAATTATAAATTATTTGGATAATCAATTATTGAAGTTTGACCAAATGATGTTAAAGGCCGAATCAGCCATTCAACTGATGCAAGAACGCCGAACCGCCTTAATCTCAGCCGCAGTCACTGGAAAAATTGATGTTCGTAATTGGCAAGCGCCAATGGTTGCTGAGGCACAGACGGAGTTAAGCGCATGAGTCTAGACGCCACCCGTGAAAGTATTTTCCAGAACGATATTATTTCCCAAATGCTGGCACAGGGTTGGCAACTCGGTACGCCACAAGGCTACAACCGTGAAACCGCCTTGTATGAGCAGGACGTACTGGATTTTGTGCAACAGACCCAAGCACAAGACTGGCTGAAGTTTCAGCGCATCTTTCCGCAAGATACCGA
This sequence comes from Kineococcus rubinsiae, assembly GCF_011839805.1. GTDB lineage: Bacteria > Actinomycetota > Actinomycetes > Actinomycetales > Kineococcaceae > Kineococcus > Kineococcus rubinsiae. Next base: position 3,849 of record NZ_VWPY01000114.1, read on the forward strand.
ACGGCATTTTCTAGAAGCCGTGGTTGCCCAGCTGAAGAAAGCCGACATCAATGCCACTGATGAACAGTCACGTAGCTTTGGCACTTTAGGTGTGCTGCGTCACGGAGTGAAAACCCGCAGCGCACGATTTTTCCTCTGTCAATTTAAACCAGAACATGCGCTGAATCCCGATACCTTAGCCAATTACAAAAAGAACATCTGCCGCATTGTACCGGAATTGGTCTATAGCCAGTATGCTACCGCTGCCGAGTTACAGGACATGGGCAAACAGGCCAAGAAATGGCGTATTGACTTGGTATTGTTCATTAACGGCTTTCCTGTTGCGACTCTGGAACTCAAGTCCGAGTTTAAACAGGCGGTGCAGAATGCCATGTTGCAGTACAAACGCACCCGCTTGCCGAAAGATCCAGAAACCAACAAGCCTGAAC
>NZ_VWPY01000115.1 GCF_011839805.1 Kineococcus rubinsiae
ATTATAAAGTGTTTTTTTACTATTCAATAAAAAAGCCCCCAGTTTTGGAGGCTTTTTTGTACAAATCAGATTATCGGATGATTACTGTTGCTGAGATAACATGAAATGTAATGGAGAAAGAATCTCTGATTTTAATGCTAAATTGATCATTGGATCTGGATAGATACCTAAGAACAATACCAACAATGCAGCACCTAGTACCATGATCCCACCAACTTTAGTTCCCCAATGTGCATCAGCATCAATACGAGGAGTATCTGGTGAAGTCATGTACATCACAACCATAACACGCAAATAGTAGTACAAACCGATACCACTACCCACAACGATCATTGCAGCTAAGAACCAGTGTTGAGTTGTTACTGCAGCCATAACCACAAGGAACTTACCAATAAAGCCCGCTGTTAATGGGATACCAGCTAGCGATAACATCATCACGGTTAATGTTGCAGTCAAAATCGGACGACGCCAGAACAAACCACGGTAGTCAGCAAGACTTTGTGCTTCATCCACGTTGTTATAAGGGCTCGACATTAACGTAACTGCACCAAACGCACCGATTGTTGTAAGTACATAAGTAATCACATAAACCGTCACGCTACCAAGGCTCGCATAAGTCATGCTAATTAAAGCAATTAACAAATAACCAAAGTGAGCAATCGATGAATAACCAAGAATGCGTTTCAAGTTTACTTGACGTACTGCAAGTAAGTTACCTACTAAAATTGACAATACAGCAATAATTGTAAGAACTGTTACCAGCGATTCAACTAGGATTGCACCTGACGCCAATAAGTAACGTACAAACAAACCGATCGTTGCTACTTTCGCAGCTGTCGCCAAGAATGTTGCCATCGGTGCTGGAGCACCTGCATACACATCTGGTGTCCATTTGTGGAATGGAGCAAGTGACAGTTTAAACGCAACAGCAAAGATGATTAAGCCTAAGCCCAATAACACCATTGGTTGTTTGATTGCAGTGAATAACGCTTGTACAGAATCATAGAATGATAATGAACCTGTATAAGCATAAATATACGCCATCCCCATTAACAACATTGCAGATGCCGTCGCTGAAAGCACAAGATATTTAATCCCTGCTTCCAAAGATTGGCTGCGCTGATGGGTATATGCCAACATACCATATACTGGAATTGACATTAATTCTAAGCTGATAAAGAACGAAGCATAATGAGAGCTAGCAACCATCAACATCGCACCTGCTACTGAACACAGTAGCAAGATGTACAACTCTTCGCGATTGTCTTTATATGTCTCAATATAAGCATGTGACAAAGTACAACATGCCAAAGCTGCGATCAAAATCATGAATTGATAGAGCATGGTAAATGGATCAACCATAAACATGCCCATCACGTTTACAGGTGCATAGTGACCTGTATACGCAGTGTATGCGATAAAAATTGCAGCGAGGTTAAGCCCCACAACTGAAGTTGTTGCGATTAAATTATGATTACGTTTAATCGAAATCAATAACATCACAACAATTGCAGTCAACGCCACAATCATCACAGGGACGAGCGGCATAAGTTCAGAAAAAGAAAGTGTGAAGTTCATGGTTTATTGCATCTCCACATGCTCAAGTTGAGTTGCTGTCTGCTGAACAGTTTCAACAACTTCTTGTACTGGCATATAACTATTTACTAACCATTGCATGCTTGAATGCGATACATCCAAGAATGTTTGTGGGTAAATACCTAACCAAACCAAACCGATCACACAGATCATCAAGATAGTAACTTCACGTGCTGATAAATCTTTTAATGGGCTTGTATAGTGCTGCTGTTGCTCTGGATTTGGTGTACCAAACAATGCTTTATGAATCAAAATCAAGCCATAAAGACCAGCAAACACGAAGCTTACTGCCGCAATAATCGTGAGTACAGGATAAGGTTTGAATGAACCCATCAAGATCAGGAATTCACCAATAAAGTTACCTAAACCTGGTACACCCACAAGAGCAGCTACAAAGAACATTAAGAAAAATGGAAGGTACTGCAGCTGACCGCGTAAACCACCTATTAAGCGTAAGTCACGTGTATGTAAACGCTCATAAACCTGACCAGACATGATAAATAATGCAGCAGATGATAAGCCATGTGCCAACATCATGATCATAAGACCCTGGAATGTCAGGATATTACCTGCGTAAATAGCAAGTAAGATGAAACCCATGTGCGAAATAGACGTATACGCAAGCAAACGTTTCATATCTGTTTGCTGATACGCTAAGAATGCACCGTAGAAAATACCAATCAAACCAAGAATGATCGCAATATCAGCAAATTGTGCTGATGCTGCTGGGAAGAATGGGATAACGAAACGAAGTAAACCATAGGCTGCTGTTTTAATCAAAATACCAGCTAAGTCCACAGAACCTGCAGTTGGTGCTTGTGCATGTGCATCAGGTAACCAACCATGTAATGGGAACACAGGTAATTTCACAGCAAAACCGATGAAGAAACATAGCATAAATGCATAAGCAACTTCAGGCGGTAAGTGGTTCGCCACAGCCAATAGATAGTTGTAATCGAAGCCAATCATACCTGTCATCATGTATCCATAAACCACAAGGCCTAAGATACCGATCAACATGATCAAACCAGCAATTTGCGTGTATAAGAAGAACTTGGTTGCAGCATAAACACGTGAACGACCATTCGAGCCTTTATGACCCCATAACGCAATCAAGAAGTAGATTGGTACGAGCATCATCTCCCAGAAGAAGAAAAACAGGAATAAGTCAATCGCTAAGAATACACCGATAACACCACCTAAACTCCACAGGAGGTTTAAGTGGAAGAAACCAACATTCTTTTGGATCTCACCCCATGAACAACCAACCGCAAGTACACCAAGTAATGCAGTCAGTAATACCATGAGTAAAGATAAACCATCCACTGCCAAGTGAATGCTAATGCCTAGTGTCTGAATCCAAGGTAAATGAAACTCAGCCGCCCAAGTTGGGACTTTACCACCCAGCTCGTAACTAAATGTACCACTCTGCCAAAGTGCAATGCCTAAACCAAAGGTAATAAGCATACCAATTAAGGCAATCCAACGCGATAATTGTTGGTCGAATTTATCAACCAACCAACAAATAAAACCAGCAATGAAAGGAACTAAAATCAGTGCGGGTAAAATTAAATTGTTTTCCATTTTATTTCCCCACAACCTGAATCACGATCAAGATCATCAATAGCACCACTACACCGAGTGACATGCTTGATGCGTATTCACGTAATGAACCTGTTTGACGCGAGCTAGTAAAGGTATTACCACCTTTTACAATCGCAGGTAGTACTGGCCATAAACCATCAACTGGATCACGGCCTAAGATTTTCGCAATCAATAAATAAGGTTTGACGAATACGATGTCATACAAAGCATCAAAACCAAATGCGGTACGGCAAATATGTGCTAAACCAGCGCCCAATGATGTTTGAGCAAATGATTTAACAGCACCATATGCAAAGGCAAATAGGAAGATACCTACTGCTAAACCAGCAAGTGCAATACCACTCGCCAAATGTTCTGCATGTACAACAGCTTCATGTAAAGCTTCAGGGATAACAAAACTTGGAATGCTTGCAGCAGTCAATAAATTTGCAACTGGTGCTTGCAAGAAGTAACCAATTCCTGTGGATAACACAGCAAGAATCGCAAGTGGTGCCCAATATGTCACACCATGAATTGCATGCGCATGTGTTTTTTCTTCACCGAAGAATACGACCCAAATTAGACGGAACGTATAAATAGAAGTTAAGAAAGCACCCGCTACACCAACCCAATACAATGTATTGTAAAGTGGAATGTTTGCAATTGTAGACTGTGCATATACTGCACCTAAGATGGCATCTTTAGAGAAGAAACCAACAGTTACGATTGGAAGTGCAGCCAATGCACCACCACCGATGACGAAACACCAAAATACGAATGGAATCTTTTTACGTAATCCACCCATTTTGAAAATATTTTGTTCGTGATGACATGCAAGAATTACAGCACCTGAAGAAAGGAACAATAATGCTTTGAAGAATGCATGAGCCAACATGTGGAACAAACC
>NZ_VWPY01000116.1 GCF_011839805.1 Kineococcus rubinsiae
GTTTGCTGTTTGGTGGTTTTGCACCAATGCTTTATGCTGCTACTGAACAAACTCAACAAGTTGTTGTATTACCTACGATTCAAGTGATTGGCTCACAAGAAGATTCAATTTCAAAAATTCCAGGTGCAGCGGTAATTGTAAGCCAAGAGCAAATTCAACAATTCACTCCAAGCTCTACTGAAGAAATTTTAAAACGCGTATCAGGTGTGTATGTTAAACCTGAAGAGGAGTCTGCAATTGTTGCCAATATTGGTATGCGAGGAATTAGTTCGGCTGATTACAAAACACTTATTTTAGAAGATGGTGTACCTGTAGCGGCTGGCTTATTTGTTGGAAATGGTCGTTATTATAATCCTCGTATTCAACGTATAGATAGCATTGAAGTTCTCAAGGGATCTTCTGCGTTGCGTTATGGACCTATGAATATTGGTGGTGTAGTAAATTATCGTACTAAACAACCTAAAGATGGTGCTCTTGTTGATCTATCAATTGGATCTTGGGATACCTATAAGACAACTGTTGAATTGGGTGGCAGTTCTCCAACGAAAGATAGTAATGTTGGAGCGATTTTAAGTTGGGCGAAAAGTGACGGTTTCATGGATAAAAGCTATGAAATGAAAGATGCCGTTATCAAAGCAGGTACAGCCATTGGTGATAATCAATGGGTTGGCGTTAAATTTACTCATTATGAAAATGATGCCAATATTTCATATCGTGGTCAGTTCTTGGGTGAGTATCATGCCAAGAAACAGAATAATCCTGCTCCTGATGATTGGTTCTTAACAGAGCGAAATTCTTTTGATATCAATCATCGTTGGGATATTAATCCAGATACTGAACTTCAAACATTGCTGTATTGGAGTGAAATGAATCGTGATTACTGGCGTTATGGTGTGAATGCTACAGCTTCACAAGCTGCAGGTCGTTGGATTTATACTGATAATGTAAGTGGTAATAATCGTGCTTTTGAACGTATTGGAGCGGAAACTCGTCTGATTGCAAAAAATACTATTTTTAATCTTCCTGGTGAAGCTGAGATTGGCTTGCGCGTGATGAATGAGAAAATGGATGACGTTACGATTAATGCAACTCGAGCTACACCACGCACAGGTACAACAGCAAAAGATACTAAAGATTCTGCGAAGAGTGTTGCTTTGTATGCTCAAAACCGTTTCGATATTTCAGATCAATTATCCGTAACGCCTGGTGTCCGTGTTGAACGCTATGAACAGCAACGTGATGACAAACAAAAAAATGAAACAGTTAAAACTTCAAATACCGAAGTAATGCCCGGATTAGGTGTTACCTACCAATTCATTCCAGCTGTTCAGCTTTACGCTAGTGTCTACAAGGCATTCTCACCAGCACTAAATGGTGACTCACTCAGTGGAATGAAAGATCAAAAACTAGATGCAGAAACTGCGGTAAGTTGGGAGTTGGGTTTAAGAGGTCAGCAAGATGCAGTTCGTTACGAGTTAACTGCTTTCCGTATGGACTTTGACAATCAAATTATTCCAGCCAACAGTAACTCAGATTTCCAAACGACCAATGGAGGTAAAACTTACAACCAGGGGCTTGAAGGTGCTGTAAGTTTAGAATTTGAGAATGGTTTTGATGTGTTTGCTAATCTTACATGGATTGCAAATGCTGAGTTCAAAGGCGATCGTTACAACAAAAATGGTTCACTAAAATCAAAAGATGGTGACCGTGTACCATATACACCTGAATGGGTAGCAAATCTTGGGGTAGGTTATACCTATGCAGGTCTACGTAGTCAGTTGAGTGCAAACTATACAGGTTCTCAGTTTACTGATGAATTAAATACCAAACCGATTGTAGAGAATACTTCAGGATTCTTTACTGGAAAAATCGATGCTTACACGACTGTCGATTTGACAACACGCTATACCTTGAATGATCAAGTTGAGTTTTATGGTGCAGTTAAAAACTTAGAGGACAAGCGCTATATCGCAAGTCTACGTCAAGGGATTTATGTTGGTCCTGAGCGTTCATTTGAAGCCGGTGTTCGTTATCGTTTCTAATCGATGATTCGGTAGACATAGAAAAAAGGGTTGTATTGATTAAATACAACCCTTTCTTATTTGGGGACTATATAGCAGAATTCGCTATATCGCTAAAATCTTATTTATTTGTTTAACACTTTACTCATACGAGCAAGCAGAATGACAGGGATCAAACCCACTAAAACAATTAATAATGCTGCAATTGCTCCATCTTCATATGTTCCTCTTGAGGCTTCAGCATATAACTGAGTTGCGAGGGTTTCCATATTCAAAGGTCGAAGTAACAAGGTGGCCGGCAATTCTTTCATACAATCCACAAAAATAAGTAATGCTGCAGAGATGATTGCAGGGCGGAGTAGTGGAAGATGAACTTCTTTTAATATTAAAAATTGATTTCGGCCTAAATTTTGAGCCGCGTCATCAAATACGCCATGTATACGATTATATCCAGACTCTATTCCACCAATTGCGATTGCAAGAAAGCGTACACTGTAAGCATAAACGAGGGTGAAAGTTGTTCCTAAAAAGAGTAAGCCTGTGTGAATTCCTAACTTAAATTCAAGAAAATCAGCTACCGCATGATCAATTTTTCCAAGTGATAACATAAGACCAATGGCCAACACAGTTCCAGGTATTGCATAACCTAAACTAGCAATTCGGCTAAACCATGTAATTTGGCTAAAGCGTGCCGCACTGACAATAAAAAATCCGATTGCAATTGTGATCACAGTAGCAACTGTAGCTAAAAATAAAGTGTTGATTGATGCTTGTAATAAATAGTCTGAAAAACCTGCATATTTGAAACGCTTATAAGATTCCACCAATAAATGCATGAATGGAATGAGGAAACCAATGGTGATAGGGATTAATCCAAGCGTTAAACATAAACCAGCTTTTGTGCCACTGAGTTGTTGTGCTGGCATCAATCGACTACGTTGAGCAGAGTTCATATAGCGTTGTTTGCGTCTACCCAGTCTTTCAATAACAACCAATAAAGTAATAATGATCAACATGAAAATCGCGATTTGTGCAGCATTAGCGAGATCGGATTGATTTGTCCATGTTGAATAGATCGATAAAGATAGAGTTTTGACGCCTAAAAACTCGGTTGCACCGATGTCATTGATGGTTTCCATCAAAGCTAAACTAGCCCCCACAGCGATTGCTGGGCGAGCTAAAGGAATCGCGACTCGAAAAAAAACTTGGTTCGGGTTGAGTCCTAAACTGCGTGCAACTTCAATCAAGCTAGCTGATTGCATGAGAAACATCGCACGTGTACTTAAATAGACATAGGGATATAAGACAAAACTTAATAGAAAAATACAGCCCCAAACAGAGCGAATATTCGGAAACCAAGCAGGTTGAGATTCCCAACCAAAGTTAGCTGCTAGAAAGCTTTGTACTGGTCCGATAGGATGCAAAATATCGATATAACTATAAGCGATGATATATGTTGGTATTGCAAGGGGAAGCAGCAGCGCCCAATATAAAAAAGCTCGACCTCTAAACTGATATGCGGTTACTAACCATGCGCTACCAGTCCCGATTAAAATCGTGAGTAGCCCAACACCAAATAATAAAATACTGGTATCAACCAAAGTAGGGGGCAGAACATACTGAATCAGATGCCCAAAAATATCACTATTACCCTGAATTGCTGTTAAAACCAATGCAATAACAGGCAAGCAAGCAAGTAAGGTCAATACCCCACTGAGCGATGTAAATAAATTAAAGTGATGCTTATTTTTGGTCATTAGAGATTAAGAATCTATTGAAGAGCAGGTTTAAGAAGTTTGATTGGACAGGTCAAAACAAAATGGATGACCTGTCCATAAAATCACTTAATGATTAAATTGAACTTTATCGACTAACAGATTTGCTGCTTTACGATATTTTGCAATTTCACTCAGACGGACGTTATCAATATTTAACTTTCCGAAACTTGCGATAATTGGATCAATCTTCACACCAGGTTTTACTGGATACTCATAACCACTTTGTGCATAGATTGCTTGTGCATGATCTGAGGATAAGAATTCCAATAATTGAACTGCTTCTTTAC
>NZ_VWPY01000117.1 GCF_011839805.1 Kineococcus rubinsiae
GTCATTGATTTAGCACCTCAACCACTTGGACGCTTATTACCGACTCATGTTGCTGAAGCATTTAAAACTAACCTAGAAGAAGCTGGGATTAAATTTGCACTTTCAACTACAGTTGAGAAAATTACCAAAATTAATGATGGCGAAGACTATGCTGTGACTTTGGCGAATGGACAAACTTTGGTTGCAGATATTGTTCTTTCTGCTATTGGTTTACAACCAAACACTGCTTTAGCCAAAGCTGCCGATATTCAAACTAGTCGAGGTATTATCACAAATACACTACTAGAAACCAATCAAGCTGACATCTATGCAGTGGGTGACTGTGCTGAAGTAAATGGAACTTTGCTTCCATACGTCATGCCTATCATGCAACAAGCACGTGCTTTAGCAAAAACTTTAAGTGGTCAAAGCACAAATGTTCATTACCCTGCTATGCCAGTTGCGGTAAAAACACCAGCTGCACCTCTTACTGTTTTACCTGCACCAATTGATGTTGAAGTAAATTGGGAAACTGAAGAGTTTGATGATGGTATGCTTGCTAAAGCAACTGATGCTGAAGGGACATTAAGAGGTTTTGTTTTATTAGGTGCAACTGCTGGTAAACAGCGTTTAACTTTAACTAAACTCGTACCGGACTTGATTCCTGCTCAAGCTTAAGGTTTTAATAAGAGAGTTTATTGAGAAATGGGTTCCAATAAACTCTCTTCCGAAAGTAGATAAAAACAATTCAACTTGGAATGAATACCATGAATAGCGCACTTCAATTTAATGTCTCTCCTTATGCTCCATTTATGCAAGAAACCAAAGTTACTTTGGGTAATGGCATTGAGTTACATGTTGAAGTTGGGGGAAATCCTGAGCATCCAACAATTTTGTTGGTGATGGGTTTAGGCGCGCAAATGCTGTTTTGGCCAGATTTTTTTTGCAAATCCCTAATTGATCAAGGATTTCGTGTTATTCGATTCGATAATCGTGATATTGGTTTATCTTCAAAAGTTCGTCATAAAGGACAACGGCTGAATACCATGAAACTCATGAGTCGATTCATGGTCGGATTAACGAATGAAGGTGCGCCCTACACGCTTTATGATATGGCTGACGATGTAGCTATGCTAATAGATCAGCTAGGTTTAGAAAAAACCTATATTATTGGTGCCTCTATGGGTGGCATGATTTCACAAATCGTAGCAGCTAAATATCCAGAAAAAGTTGAGAAAATCGGTCTTTTATTTACAAGTAATAATCAGCCGTTTTTACCACCACCTTTTCCGAAACAGCTCTTTAGCTTAATTGGAAAACCTGAAGCTCATGATGAAGATGCGATCGTCAATCATAGTTTAAAAGTATTTCATATTATCGGCTCTCCTGGATACGTTAACCAAGTAGAAGCAATTCAGACTATTCGTAAACTATATCGTCGTAGTTTCTACCCAGCGGGTGTACTTCAACAATTTTTAGCAATATTATGTACAGGTTCATTGCTGCCACTCAATAAGACTATTAATCAACCAACATTAGTGGTACACGGTTCAAAAGATCGCTTATTACCGCCAAGTCATGGGAAAGCGGTTGCAAAAGCGATTTCTGGTGCTAAGTTTGAATTAATTCATGGAATGGGGCATGATATTCCTGCACATTTCATTCCTCAACTTAGTGGTTTGTTTGCACATCACTTTAAATCATCACACTAGGACACTATGGCTGCATTACCCTCATTAAGACAGCTATCATATTTAGTTACGTTGTCAGAAACTTTACATTTTACTGAAGCAGCTCGTCGATCATTTGTTACCCAATCAACATTATCGGGTGGCATTATGGAATTGGAGCGTCTTTTAGGTGGCGTCTTAGTTGAGCGTGATCGTCAAAACGTCCGTTTGACTCCTCTAGGTGAACAGGTTGTTGCCCGTGCGCGTGTATTACTAGCTGATGCACAAGATTTGATGCGCCTAAGCCGAGAAATGAGCGAACCATTAACAGGTGATTTGCATCTTGGAATTATTCCTACAATCGCACCTTTTATCTTGACGCAACTTTTAGATGAAGTTCATCGTCAACTTCCTAAAATACAACTTCATCTACATGAAGCACAAAGTGAGAAAATTGTCGAAAAATTAGAACACGGCAATTTAGATATGATCGTTCTTGCTTTGCCATTCGATACTCGTGGTTTAAAAGTTGCTGAAATCGCTAAAGAAAACTTATTTGTTGTTTACAATAAAAAAGATAAGAATGCGGCTGAAGCAACTTCATTAGATGATTTAGATTTAACACGTCTCATGCTTTTAGAAGAAGGACATTGTTTACGTGATCATACTCTGAGTGCTTGCCCAGTCGGCGAACGTAAAAATGATCACCGTTTAAAAGCGAGTTCACTACCAACGCTTGTTGAAATGGTGTCTTCTGATTTAGGTTTTACTTTATTACCTGAGATAGCTTTGAAGAACAGTATGATTCATTTTAATGAAGAAATTGCTGTCAAATCGATCGGTGATGCCCCAAGCCGCACACTCGCTTTAGTGACTCGCAAAAGTACTCCACTACAAAGCGAGTTCGATGTGATTTTTCAGATTTTGAAGAAAATCACTGCGCATCTAGAATGAAATAAAATGCCTGTAATATGAATTACAGGCATTTTTTAAAGAAAAACAGTAAAAAATTCTATTTTATTTCCAATAAATTTACTTGCTCAACCTGTACATCACTCATGCGTCGACCTTGATCTAATAATTGGTCAAAATAAGACTCAACCACTTTGGCTTGATCAGCTGTATTTTCAACTTTATACATGTTTTGACGAAATTCGTTGCTAGAGCGTAAACCTTTCGTATACCAAGCAATATGTTTACGGGCTATGCGGCATCCAGAGTATTCACCATAAAATTGATATAGTTCGGCTAAATGCCCCATTAAAACTTGTTTCACTTCTACAATTTCTGGTGCCGCCAAGTGTTCCCCTGTCTCAAGATAATGCGCAATTTCTCTAAAAATCCATGGTCGTCCCTGAGCAGCACGCCCGATCATAACAGCATCAGCACCAGTATAATCTAAGACATATTTTGCCTTTTCAGGACTATCGATATCACCATTCGCAATCAAGGGAATATTTATGTTTTTTTTAACTTCACGAATTAGTTCATAGCGAGCAGTATTTAAATACATATCTTCACGTGTACGACCATGTAAAGCTAAAGCTGCTATACCTGAATCCTCGGCACGCTTCGCGACACGAAGAATATTTTCCTCACCATTTAAAAAGCCAAGGCGTGTTTTTAAAGTTACAGGTACATCCACTGCTGCAACGACAGCATCTAAAATCCTTGCCACGAGATCTTCATCTTGCAATAAAGCCGAACCCGCGAGTTTATTACATACTTTTTTCGCAGGACATCCCATATTAATGTCAACGATTTGCGCGCCATTCGCAATCTGATATCGTGCAGCTTCAGCAAGTTGCTCTGGATCAGAGCCAGCTATTTGTGCTGAAATTGGAGCAAGTTCACCGTCAAAATTAGCTCTGTACAAACTTTTTTTGCTCATGCGAAGCGTTTTATCAGCGGTCATCATTTCACTAACCGCATGACCTGCACCAAAGTATTTACATAAGGTTCTGAACGGTCTATCGGTTACACCTGCCATAGGTGCGACAATCAAATTATTTGACAGTTGATATGGACCAATATACATATATTTTCTTACAAATTCTGATCAACATAGTATACTTCATTCGTCCATTCAGCTCATCTTTTTATGCGGTGTTGCACTGATTATGAATAAATCGACTTCGACTCGTCCCTTTTTCAAGACTATTAGCATCTTAACTGCATGCATAAGCTTAGCCGCTTGTGGTGATAATGCTTGGTGGTCAAGTGACAAAGATCCTGAGATGGAGGCTGATCAAATCAGAAAGGTCATTCCTGCACGTGTAAATGATCGTGAATCTTGGTCTCAAGATATTTTCGATATTATGCAAGAGCTAAGCATTCCTAAAACTAAGCAAAATGTATGTAGTATTGTCGCTGTAGTCGATCAAGAATCGAACTTTGTTGCTGACCCTACAGTAC
>NZ_VWPY01000118.1 GCF_011839805.1 Kineococcus rubinsiae
CATCGTGACCGAGGGTGATTTGGTCCATCGCGCCGCCGACGAGCGGTTGGAGCCGCGCGAATCGGTCTGGAAGGAGAACTTCTACCGCTCTGTGTTTCGCCGGCGCACACCCGAGACGGACAAGACCGAGGGCCGCACGGCCGCGCAGGTCATGACGCGGGAAGTCCTTACCGTGGCGCCCGAAGACCATGTCACCGTGGCCGCGCGTCTGCTCGCGGATCACAACATCAAGTCTCTGCCCGTCATCGAAAACGAGCGGCTGATCGGCATCATCTCGCGCTTCGATTTGATCAAGCGACTGGCCAGCAACCGCGGATATCTTCAACCCCATGAGCAAGGACTGAGCTAATGTTGACCGCTTTTTTAATTTTTATCGCCACCATCGTACTGGTCATCTGGCAGCCGAAAGGTTTGGGTGTGGGCTGGAGTGCCCTGCTGGGCGCCGCACTGGCACTGCTAGCCGGCGTGGTGCATCTGGGTGATATTCCAACGGTTTGGGGTATCGTCTGGAATGCCACCATCACCTTCATCGCCGTCATCATCATCAGCCTGCTGCTTGATGAAGCCGGTTTTTTTGAGTGGGCGGCGCTACATGTGGCACGCTGGGGTAACGGTAACGGACGCAGGCTGTTCGCCTTTTTCGTGCTGCTGGGCGCGGCCGTGGCGGCACTGTTCGCCAACGACGGCGCGGCGCTGATCCTGACACCGATCGTAATGGCGATGCTGCTGGCGCTCAGGTTCAGTCCAGCGGCGACGCTGGCCTTCGTGATGGCGGCTGGCTTTATTGCCGATACCGCCAGCCTGCCACTGGTCGTCTCCAACCTGGTCAACATCGTCTCAGCCGATTTCTTCAAGATCGGCTTCACCGAGTATGCCGCCATCATGGTGCCGGTCAACATCGTCGCCGTCGCTGCCACCCTGGCGATGTTGATGTGGTTCTTTCGCCGCGACATCCCGAAAGACTACGATGTTATGCAACTAAAAAACCCGCGTGAGGCGATTCTTGACAGCGCCACCTTCAAGGCCGGTTGGTGGGTATTGGCGCTGCTGCTGGTTGGCTTTTTCGGGCTGGAACATGTCGGCGTGCCGATCAGCGCTGTAGCGTCAGCCGGAGCGCTGATTCTACTGGGTGTGGCGGCGCGCGGCCATGTGATCTCCACCCGCAAGGTGCTCAAAGAAGCGCCTTGGCAGATTGTGATTTTTTCACTTGGCATGTACCTGGTGGTCTACGGCCTGCGCAACGAGGGTCTCACCGAACATATCGCCGGACTGCTCGATTACTTCGCACAAGGAGGCGTATGGGGCGCAGCTTTCGGGACGGGCATTCTCACCGCGCTGCTATCGTCGGTCATGAACAACATGCCTACGGTGCTGGTGGGTGCACTCTCCATTGATGCCACGAGTGCAACCGGTGTGGTCAAGGACGCGATGATCTACGCCAATGTGATCGGCAGTGACCTCGGGCCGAAGATCACCCCCATCGGATCGCTGGCGACGCTGCTCTGGTTGCATGTGCTGGCGCGCAAGGGCATGACGATCACTTGGGGTTATTACTTCAAGGTGGGTGTTGTACTAACTGTTCCTGTACTGGCAGTGACACTAGCTGCGCTAGCTCTTCGCCTGAGTCTCACTTGATGCGAGCGGAGCGCTGTTTGCGGACATGCAGTATTGGAGTAAAGAAGGGTGAGCGGCTTGGCGTATGGCTATTCTCTTGAGTGCGGTCATCGGGATACCGCTCTATATCCGCGCCTTTTTTTAGTGGAACTGGATTTACTCGGCCACAGAAAGAAAAAGAGCATCCATGCCACGCCGTTCGATCCTGTCCGCCGCCGAGCGTGACAACCTGCTTGCATTGCCGGACGCCAAGGAAGAGCTGATCCGTCACTACACGTTCAGCGACACCGATCTGTCCAGCATCCGGCAGAGGCGCGGCCCGGCCAACCGCCTTGGCTTCGCCGTGCAGCTCTGCTATCTGCGCTTTCCCGGCGTCATCCTTGGCGCCGATGAACCGCCGTTTCCGCCCTTGCTGAAACTGGTCGCTGACCAGCTCAAGATTGGCATCGAAAGCTGGGGTGAATATGGGCAGCGGGAGCAGACCCGGCGCGAGCACCTGGTCGAGCTGCAAATGGAGTTCGGCTTCCAGCCGTTCACCATGAGCCACTACCGGCAGGCTGTTCAGTTGCTGACCGAGTTGGCCATGCAGACCGACAAGGGCATTGTGCTGGCCAGCGCCTTGATTGAGCATCTGCGGCGGCAGTCGATCATCCTGCCCGCTCTCAACGCCATCGAGCGCGCCAGTGCCGAGGCCATCACCCGCGCCAACCGGCGCATCTACGATGCCCTAGCCGAACCGTTGTCGAACGGGCACCGTCATCGTCTCGACGATCTGCTAAAACGCCGCGATAACGGCAAGACAACTTGGCTAGCCTGGCTGCGCCAGTCGCCCGCCAAACCGAACTCCCGCCACATGCTCGAACACATCGAACGCCTCAAAGCCTGGCAGGCCCTCGACCTGCCCGCTGGCATCGAGCGGCTGGTGCACCAGAACCGCCTACTCAAGATCGCCCGTGAGGGTGGCCAGATGACGCCCGCCGATCTGTCCAAGTTCGAGCCGCAGCGGCGCTACGCCACCCTCATGGCGCTGGCCATCGAGGGCATGGCCACCATTACCGATGAAATTATCGATCTACATGACCGCATTCTGGGCAAGCTGTTCAACGCTGCCAAGAACAAGCATCAGCAGCAGTTCCAGGCATCCGGCAAGGCGATCAACGCCAAGGTGCGCCTGTACGGGCGCATCGGTCAGGCGCTAATCGACGCCAAGCAATCGGGCCGCGACCCGTTCGCCGCCATCGAGGCCGTCATGTCCTGGGATGCCTTCGCCGAGAGCGTCACCGAGGCGCAGAAGCTCGCGCAGCCCGATGACTTCGATTTCCTGCATCGCATCGGCGAGAGCTACGCCACCTTGCGCCGTTACGCGCCGGAATTCCTTGCCGTGCTCAAGCTGCGGGCTGCTCCCGCCGCCAAGGACGTGCTTGATGCCATCGAGGTTCTGCGCGACATGAACATCGACAACGCCCGCAAGGTGCCCGCCGATGCGCCGACCGGCTTCATCAAACCGCGCTGGCAGAAGCTGGTCATGACCGACGCGGGCATCGACCGCCGCTACTACGAACTGTGCGTGCTATCGGAGATGAAGAACGCGCTGCGCTCCGGCGACATCTGGGTGCAGGGGTCGCGCCAGTTCAAGGACTTCGAGGACTACCTGGTGCCGCCCGCGAAATTCGCCCGCCTCAAGCAGGCCAGCGAATTGCCGCTGGCCGTGGCCACCGACTGCGACCAGTACCTGCACGACCGGCTGACGCTGCTGGAAACACAGCTTGCCACCGTCAACCGAATGGCGCTGGCCAACGAGCTGCCGGACGCCATCATCACGGAGTCGGGCCTGAAGATCACGCCGCTCGACGCGGCAGTGCCCGACACCGCACAGGCCCTGATCGACCAGACCGCAATGATCCTGCCGCACGTCAAGATCACCGAATTACTGCTGGAGGTGGACGAATGGACGGGTTTCACCCGGCACTTCGCGCACCTGAAATCCGGCGACTTGGCCAAGGACAAGAACCTGCTGATGACCACGATCCTCGCCGACGCGATCAATCTGGGCCTGACCAAGATGGCGGAGTCCTGCCCCGGCACGACCTACGCCAAGCTGGCCTGGTTGCAAGCCTGGCACGTCCGCGATGAAACCTACGGGGCGGCGCTGGCCGATCTGGTCAACGCACAGTTCCGGCATCCCTTCGCCGAGCACTGGGGCGACGGCACCACGTCATCGTCGGACGGCCAGAACTTCCGCACTGGCAGCAAGGCCGAGAGCACCGGCCACATCAACCCGAAATACGGGAGCAGCCCGGGACGGACGTTCTACACGCACATCTCCGACCAGTACGCGCCATTTCACACCAAGGTCGTGAACGTCGGCGTGCGCGACTCGACCTATGTACTCGACGGCCTGCTGT
>NZ_VWPY01000119.1 GCF_011839805.1 Kineococcus rubinsiae
GTATGCAACAACGTAAGATCGTTGGTGTATTAACTGCTTGGACACAAAAAATTCAAGGTTTAACCTATGCCGCTGTTGTATTAGTTGGATGTTTTGCCGTGATGGAAGGCGAGATGACAACGGGTGCTTTGGTTGCGTGTTCGATCCTTTCCTCACGAATGCTTGCCCCTATTTCACAAATCACAGGGATTTTAGGACGTTTACAGCAAGCTAAGGTTGCGAAGAAAAGTCTTGATGAATTAATGCAGAAACCTGTTGATCAACCTGATCAAGCGCATCTGGTTCATAAAGAAGTGTTAAATGGGGACTATGAACTTAAAAATGTTATGTTCCAATACACAGAAGAAGATTCTCGTCCAATTCTTGCACTTCGTCATTTGAAAATTAAAGCTGGTGAAAAAATTGCGATTTTAGGTCGTAATGGTGCAGGTAAATCAACATTATTACAATTATTGGCTGGTATGCAATCACCATCAAATGGTTCTGTGCATTTGGATGGTCTCGATATTAGCTTAATCGATCCTGCTGATGTGCGCCGTGATATGGCATTGTTGAATCAGAATGCACATTTATTCTACGGAACAATTCGTGAGAATTTGACCTTAGGTGCGCCTTTAGCAAAAGATGATGACATTTTAAAAGCTTTAAAAGTGACAGGTGCTTTAGGCTTTGTGCAAGAGAAAAAAGAGGGCTTAGATCATTTAGTTTTAGAAGGTGGTGTAGGCTTCTCAGGCGGGCAAAAGCAAGCATTGCTGTTAGCACGATTACTGATTCGCCAACCTAACATTTTATTACTCGATGAACCGACTGCTGCGATTGATGATATTGCCGAAAAACAACTAATTGATCACTTAAATGGCTGGTTAGGACACAGAACATTAGTCGTCGCAACACATAGACGAGCTGTGCTTGAGTTGGTTGATCGTATCATCGTGATGAACGAAGGTAAGGTTGTAATGGATGGACCAAGAGATCAAGTTCTAAATCAATCAGCAGGTCAACAAAAACAAATTAAACAAGGGGAAGATTCATGAGCGAACAACAAGCTAACAACCGTTCCATGAATGTATCCTACAAAGAGCCAGCTTTACCACGTTCAAGTCTTGTGATTTGGATTGTATGTATTGGTTTAGCGATTTTTTTGACTTGGGCTTGGTTATTTAATCTAGAAGAAGTTTCTACAGGAACGGGTAAGGTCATCCCTTCATCTAAAGAGCAAACTATTCAATCTTTAGAAGGTGGTATTCTTACGAAGTTAAATGTGCAAGAGGGTGATATTGTTCAAAAAGGTGAAATCCTTGCGCAACTTGATCAAACACGCTTCGCATCTAATGTCGGTGAATCAAAATCACTTTTAACTTCTGCTCAAGCGACTGCTGCGCGATTACGTGCTGAAGTGAATGGAACTCCTTTAGCATTTCCTGCAGAAGTGCTCAAAGAACCTAAATTAGTCAAAGAAGAGACCGCTCTTTATTATTCTAGACGTGAAAATTTAGAACAATCATTAGCTGGTTACCAACAAGCTTTACAATTAGTTCAACAAGAATTGATGATGACTGAACCACTTGTTGCGAAAGGTGCTGCAAGTGAAGTAGAAGTACTTAGACTCAAGCGTGAAGCCAATGATCTTAGAAATAAGATGAATGACACACGTAATCAATACTATGTAAAAGCCCGAGAAGAGCTATCGAAGGCAAATACTGATATTGAAACGCAACAACAAGTTGTGATGGGACGCAGTGATAGTTTACAACGTGCAATCTTTAAAGCACCTGTGCGTGGTGTGATTAAAGAAATTGATGTAACAACTCTTGGTGGTGTTATTCCGCAAAACGGTAAATTGATGACGATTGTTCCTTTAGAAGACAAACTGTTAATTGAAGCACGTATTTCTCCAAGAGATATTGCTTTCATTCGACCTGGTCAAGAGGCATTAGTGAAAATCACTGCATACGACTATTCGATCTACGGTGGTTTGACTGGAAAAGTAACAGTAATTTCTCCTGATACGATTAGAGATGAAGTTAAACAAGACCAATTTTACTATCGTGTTTATATCCGCACTGACTCTGACAAGTTATTCAATAAAGCAGGTCATGCTTTTGGTATCACACCAGGTATGGTAGCGACAGTTGATATCCGCACTGGTGAAAAAACAGTTATGAATTATCTACTTAAACCATTTAATAAGGCCAAAGAAGCTTTGCGTGAAAGATAAGCAAGCTAAACTCAAAAAACCTCGCAATTGCGAGGTTTTTTATTTGAACCTTAAGACGTTATACTTTGTTTTTAAATTTGCATTGATGTTTTTATGCCTTTTACCATTGCTCAAACCGTTACCTTTGAAGAAGAAATTAAAAAAAGTCGCTTTCAGGCGATTGCGAGTGTTGTAGAAAATGAGCAACAAGTAAAAAAGTTTTTAGAAGAGACAAAAGACATCTCGACGACACACCAATGCTGGGCATGGAAAATAGGTCATCATGTACGGTTCAATGATGATGGCGAACCTTCAGGTACAGCAGGTCGCCCGATATTAGCAACGATAGAGGGGAATGACTTAACCAATGTTATTGTATTGGTAAATCGTTGGTATGGCGGAGTAAAACTAGGCACTGGTGGTTTAGTCAGGGCGTATGGTGGGTGTGCAGGTCAGTGTCTGCTACTCGCTGAAAAAATAGAATTAATTGAGAAAAAGAAGATTACTTTTAGTTGTGCATTTAATGAATGGGCTATTATTCAATATGAATTACTACAACAGCAAATAGAGTTTCTAGAAAACTATACTGAAACGGGTGTTAGTATTCAGGCACAAGTGCAAATACACCAGATTGAACCGTTAAAGCTCAAGCTTCAAGATGTAACGCGTGGTCGCGAGCAGCTTAAACTTATTGAGGATCAAAGAGATGACGCATGATCCACTATTAAAATATCGTGAACAGCATAAACATCGATTGAACTATATGCCATGGTTATATTGGTCTTTAAAACCCAAACATAGAGAATGGGCGGAAGAATGGCAAAAAGAATATCAGAACTATTTAATGGAAATGGAAACAGTTGAAATTGGCAACAATTGTTTTATTTCACCTTTAGCACATATCTTTGCTGAGCGAGGACGTAAAATTACTATTGGCGATAATACTTTTATTGCTGCCGATTGTACTTTACATGGACCATTAGAGATCGGTTCTGAAGTCGCGATCAACCACCATTGCATCCTTGATGGAGGTCGCGTAGGTATTAAGTTGCATGATCAAGTTAGAATTGCGGCATATAGTCATCTGTATGCTTTTGACCATGGCATGGATTTAGATAGACCCATCTATCAGCAAGCAGTTCGCTCACAAGGCATAGAAGTTGGACGTGATGTTTGGTTAGGAGCTCATGTTGGAATTAAGGATGGGATTAAAGTTGGTGATCATGCGGTTATTGGTATGAATAGTATGATTACTAAAGATGTTGAGCCACATGCAATTATGGCTGGAAACCCTGCAAAATTGATTCGTTATCGGAAATAAGAATTAACTAGAAAACTCTCAAGAGATTCTATACATAAATTTAACCAACCTGCTATCTATCTGTGTTAAGTTAAAAATAAGTAGAAGACCTAAGGTATTGAACCTAAAGAGAGGCGATTATGAACCGCGTTATTGCATGTATCGATTCCTCACCCTGTATCGATGCGGTGGCGGAGGCTGCTGTTTGGGTTGCCAAGCAAACTCAAAGAGAATTAGTCCTTTTACAAATCCTAGATTACTATCCCGCCAGTTACCATTTAGGTGAAATTAGTGGTGTAATCGGTTTTGAAAGTAATGCCATGTTACTTAAAGAATTGGCTGAGTTAGAACAAAAGCAAAGCGAATTAGCCTTGGATTATAGTAATAATTTACTGAAACATATCTCTGAATTAATTGAAAAAAATTACGGTTTGACTAGCACCAAAATTCAAGAAAAAGGTGATTTTCTTGAACAGAGTTTTAATATTCTTAAAGAAAATGATGTGGTAATCAT
>NZ_VWPY01000013.1 GCF_011839805.1 Kineococcus rubinsiae
TCGCGGGGGCCGCCCGCGCGGCTGCCGCGTGGGCGGGGCAGCCGGGCGTCGCGCGCGGCCGGGCGCTGCTCGCCGTGGCCGCGGAGCTGGAGTCGCGGCGGGCGCAGTTCGTCGACGAGGTCCGCCGCGGCGAGGGGGTGCGCGTCACCGAGGCCGTCGCGGCGGTCGACGCGGCCGTGGACGACGCGGTGCGCTGGGCGGGCTGGGCGGACAAGCTCGACGTCCTGGCGCCCGGGCGGCGGGCGGCTCCCGGGGTCGTCGGGGTGCTGGCCCCGGAGGGTGACGTGCTGCTCGCGCCGGCGCGGGCGGTGCTGCCGGTGCTCGCCGCGGGCGGCGCGGTCGTGCTCGTGGCCTCCGCGGCGGCGCCGCGTCCCGCGGAGCTGCTGGGCCAGGCCGTCGCGACCGCGCTGCCGGGGGGCTGCCTCACCGTCCTGCACGCCGACGGCGGCACGGCCCCCGCGCTCGCGGCGGCCGTGGCGCGCCTGGACGCCCGCTGGTGCCCCGAGGACCTGCGGGCCGTCCGCGCCGCCGCGGCGGGGGCCGGTGGGCTCGTGCTGCAGCTGCCCGGGGGCCGCCGGGCGCACGACCTGGACGACGCCGCGCGGGTGGCCCCGCACCTGCCGGCGGAAAACCCGTGGCTGCGGGCGACCTCGCCGCCCTAGCGTCGGGCCTCCCGGCAGTCCGGGGACCAGCAGCAGGACGAGGAGGTGGGTCGTGGTGACGACGACGGCCGCGGGAAAGGTGCCCGCGCACGAGCCCCCCGCTCTCCGAACCCTGCTCCCCGAAGCTCTGCTCCCCCGCCCCGCACGGACGCGCTGACCTGACGCGCGCCCCGGGGCCCCCTCTCCTGGAGTCCCGCGTGTCCTCTGCTCCCGACCCGACCCACCCCCTGCTGCCCCTCGGCTACGACGACGGCTGGGCGGCCCTGCTCCCGCCCGGGACGGCGCCCGCCCGCGTCACCACCGTCCACCGCGGCGCGTGCGACGTCGTCGCCGCGGACGGCCCGCGGCGCCTGGCCGTCGACCGCAGCACCGGCGAGCCCGCCACGGGCGACTGGTGCGCCGTCGCGGGCGACCGGCCGGCCGCCCTGCTCCCCCGCCGCACCTGCCTGGTGCGGTCCTCGGTGTCCGGCCGCTCCCACACCCAGGTGCTCGCCGCGAACGTCGACACCGTCGTCGTGGTCCTCGCCCTCGACGACCGCCCCGCGCTCTCCCGCGTCGAGCGCTTCCTCACCCTCGCCTGGGAGAGCGGCGCGCGGCCGCTGCTCGCCCTCAGCAAGGCCGACCTCGTCGCGGACCCGGCGCCGGTGCTGCGGGACGTGGCCGTGGCGGCGCCCGGCGTCGACGTCGTCCCGGTCAGCGCCGAGACGGGGGCGGGGCTCGACGCGCTGCGGGCCGCGCTCACCGGCACCGTCGTCCTCATCGGCTCCTCGGGCGCGGGGAAGTCGACGCTCGCGAACGCGCTGCTCGGCACCGAGCGCTTCGCCACGGGCGACGTCCGGGCCGTCGACGGCAAGGGCCGGCACACGACGGTCCACCGGGAGCTCGCCGTCCTCGGCGACGGGCTCTGCCTCGTCGACACCCCGGGGCTGCGCAGCGTCGGCGTGGCCGGGGGCGAGGAGGGCCTGGAACGGGTGTTCGCCGACCTCGACGAGTTCGCGGTCGACTGCCGGTTCTCCGACTGCGGCCACCGGGCGGAACCCGGGTGCGCGGTGCTCGCCGCGATCGAGGCGGGCCTGCTCAGCGCCCGCCGCCTGGACAGCTACCGCACGCTGGTGCGCGAGCAGCAGCACTTCGAGGCCCGCACGGACGCCCGGCTGCGCGCCGAGCGGCTGCGGGCCTGGAAGGTGGTCGCCAAGCAGCAGCGGGCGCACCGGCCCCGCCCCTGAGCGGGAGGCCGGAACCGGTTGCAGGCGAACGGGTCAGGGGGGATCCGACCCCGCCGGCTCGTCTCCCGGCAGGGCCGTCGGCCACCACCGGGCCACCCAGCTCAGCCAGGAGTCGTGGCCCGCCGGCGGGGGGTCGAGGTCCGTCGCCGCGAGCTCGGCCGCGTCCGGTTCCTGGAACAGGAGCCGCCACCCGTCGAGGTCGGCGTCCGTCATGGCGAAGGTCGTTGCGGCGTCGGTCCGGGCGCGGTCCCGGACGCGGCGCCGCTGCTCCTGCGCGGTGACGGGCAGGTACACGAGCTCGCTCGTGGCCCCCGCGGAGGCGGCCAGCGCCCGCAGCGCCGTCCGCTCCTCGCGGGCCCAGACGCCGAAGTCGAGCACGACGTCGACGCCGAGGCGCAGCGTGGCGAGGGCGGTCCAGATCAGCCGCCCCTCGAGGACGTTGCGCCGGCCCTCGGGCTGCTCCTGCCCGAACAGCGGGAGCATCCACTCGTCCGGGGTCAGCCGCAGCGCCCCGCGCTGCGCGGCGATCTCCCGGGCCCGGCTGGTCTTGCCGGCCGCCGGCAGGCCGACCATGACGACGAGGTGGGGGCGGCGACCGCCGGTCGCGGTCCCGGCAGGCGGCGTGGTCACGGACGACGAGGGTAGGACGGCTCAGCCGCGCCCGAGCCACCCCGCGAGGCGGACGTGCGCCGGCGCGTCGTCGGGCACCGCCACGACGGGGCCGAAGGGGATGGGCCCGCCCCGCGGCTCGGCGGGCAGGAACCGCCGCGAGGTGGCGAGCGCGGCCTCCGCGAGGTCCTCGTCGAGCAGGTCCTCGCGGCCGATCGCGACCGCGAGGTCACCCGCGTGGGTCGTGAGCTCCTGCACGTAGGCGAGGCCCGCGAAGGCCCCGGGCATCGGCCCGGCGGGGTGGCGCACGGTGCGCGCGAGGACCGCGTCGTCCGCCCAGGCGGCCGTGAGCTCGCCGGCGCCCGCGCGGAAGGCCGCCGGCCAGCCGTCGTCCGGGACCCCGCTGACGAAGGACGGGCGGTCGTAGGCGTCACCGCCGCCGGCGAGGTAGGCGACCCGGTGGGTGACCGCGACCAGGTGGGACAGCAGGTCGCGGACGGCGAACTCCGTGCACGGCGTCGGCCGGTCGAGGTCGGCCACGTCGACGACGTCGACGAGCTCCCCGACCAGGCCGAGGGCGGCGCCCAGGACGGGCCGGGGGTCGGTGGGGGCTGCGGGGGCTGCGGGGGCTGCGGGGGCTTCCGAGGAGGTCATGGCGGCAGCCTCCCGCCTCATCACGACACCTCCTGTCAGGTATCCCTGGCACGATCCCGGGGTGCGTGCGGACCGGTTGCTCTCGATGCTCCTGCTGCTGCAGACCCACGGCCGGCTCCCCGCGCCGCAGCTCGCGCAGCGGCTGGAGGTGTCGGTGCGCACGGTGCTGCGCGACGTCGAGGCGCTGTCCGCGTCGGGGGTGCCGGTGTTCACCGAGCGCGGCCGCCACGGCGGGATCGCCCTGCTCCCGGGCTGGCGCACCGACGTCGTGGGGCTGACCGCGGCGGAGGGGCGGGCGCTGGTCAGCGCACCCGGACAGGGGCCGGAGTTCCGCTCGGCGCTGCGCAAGGTCCTGGCCAGTGCGCCTGCGCCGCAGCGCGACCAGCTGCAGCGCGCCGGTGAGCGGGTCCTGTCGGAACCCGCCGGGTGGCACCGCGCGCCGGTTCCCGGCCCCCACCTGGCGGCGCTGCAGGAGGCCGTGTTCGCGGGTTCCCGGGTCGTCCTGGACTACCGCCACAGCGGGCAGGACGCACCGCGGCGGCGGACGGTGGACCCGCACGGCCTCGTCGCCAAGGGCGGGATCTGGTACCTCGTGGCCGCGCACCGGGGCACCCCGCGGCTCTTCCGCGTCGACCGGGTGAGCGGCGTGCGGGCGACGGGCGCGCCGGCCGCCGCACCCGAGGCCCCGCTGGCGCAGGTGTGGGCGCGGCTGCGCGCGGAGGTCGAACGCCCCCGCGTGCCGCCCGTCGAGGTCCGCTTCCGCGTGCGCGGCGCGGTCGCCGACCGCGTCCTGCGGGTCGTCGCGGCCCAGCTGACCGGCCCCGCGGAGCCGGTGGGCGGTCCCGACGACGGGTGGCGGGAGTTCACCGCGCCGTTCCGCGCCGTGCCGGCCGCCACGGCGGCGCTGCTCGGCCTCGGCACGGACGTCCACGTCCTCGCACCGCCCGAGCTCGTCGCCGACCTCGTCACCACCGCCCGCGAGGTGCTCGGCGCGTACGGCGGCTGACCGGTCCGCCGGTGCCCCCCGCGGGTGCGGCGGGCGCCGGCGGACCGGTGCGCGTCAGGCCGTGGTGACCGCGGCCGCGAAGCCGGGGCGCAGGACGTCCTCCGCGAGCGCCAGCCGCTGGTCGAAGGGCAGGAACGACGCGGACAGCGCCGTGACCGTGGCCCGCTCGACGTCCGCGACGCGCCAGCCGGCCTCGTCGGCCAGCAGCGCGAACTCCCGGCTGAGGCTGGTGCCGGACATCAGCCGGTTGTCGGTGTTCACCGCGACGGCGAACCCGAGGTCCTTCAGCGCGGTGACGGGGTGCTCGGCGACGCTGGTGGCCGCACCGGTCTGCACGTTGCTCGACGGGCACAGCTCGAGGACGACACCGCGGTCGCGGACCCAGGCGGCGAGGCGGCCGAGGCGGGCGGCGGGCATCCCGAACCGGTCGGTGCCGCCCGTCAGCTCGACCTGGTCGGCGATGCGCACGCCGTGCCCGATGCGCTCGGCGCCGCAGGTGTGCAGGGCGTCGGCGATGCTCTCCGGGCCGGACGCCTCCCCCGCGTGGATCGTGACGGGGAAGTCCGCGGCGTGCAGCCGGTCGAACGCCTCGACGTGGTTCGACGCCGGGAACCCGATCTCGGCGCCGGCGATGTCGAAGCCCACGACGCCCGCGTCGCGGTGGCGCAGCGCGAGATCGGCGATCTCCAGCGACCGGTCGGCGTGGCGCATGGCGGTCACGAGGGTGCCGACGCGGATGGGGGTGCCGGCGGCCGCGGCCTGCTGCTCGCCGCGGCGCATGCCCTCCTCGACGGCGAGGACGACCTCGTCGAGGCTCAGACCGCCGGCGAGGTGCTGCTCGGGGGCGTAGCGGAGCTCGCCGTAGACGACGCCGTCGGCCGCGAGGTCGAGGACGGCCTCGGTGGCCACGCGGGCCAGCGACTCCGCGTCCTGCATGACGGCCACGGTGTGGTCGAACGTCTCCAGGTAGCGCACGAGCGAACCGGAGTCGGCGCTGTCGCGGAACCAGGCGCGCAGCTCCTCGGGGTCGGTCGTCGGCAGGACGTGGCCGTTGGCGGAGGCGATCTCCACGATCGTCGCGGGGCGCAGCCCGCCGTCCAGGTGGTCGTGCAGGGACACCTTGGGCAGGCGTCGCATGGTCTCGAAGGTGCTCACCGGCCGATCCTCCCACCGGCGCGGGGGCGACCGGGGTGCGGCCGGAGCCGCGCACCGCGGGCGACCAGCCAGGGGGCGAGGGTTTGGCCGGCCCGGTGGGGGGCATGTGCCCCCTACCCGAC
Source organism: Kineococcus rubinsiae (assembly GCF_011839805.1). GTDB lineage: Bacteria > Actinomycetota > Actinomycetes > Actinomycetales > Kineococcaceae > Kineococcus > Kineococcus rubinsiae. Next base: position 5,435 of record NZ_VWPY01000013.1, read on the forward strand.
CGAGGAGTTCCACATGTGGGTCCTGCTGTCCTCCGGCCTGCGCCGGTGGCTCATCGCGTCCATCGCCATCCCCCTGGGCGCCAAGGCGCTCGGCGGGGTCGCGGGCCGGATCGAGTCGCGCGGCGGTGCGACGAAGCTGACGCGCACGCTGCGCTCGGCGTCCTCGCTCGTGACGAGCTCGAACGCGCCGCGCCGCAAGCGGTCCCTCGCCCGTCGCCTCCTGCGGCGCTGACGCCCGACGCGCGGGCCGCCTAGTCCTGCGGTGCCCCGGGCAGCAGGCGCGCCAGCGGCGCCACGAGCCGGTCGGTGATGTCCGGCGGCCAGGGGAACGCCGCGGTGACGGCGCGCTGGTCGGCCAGGCCGTGCAGGCCGAGCCACAGGGCGACGGCGTCCGCGCCCGCGTCGCGGCTGGCGGAGCGGCGCGCGTCGACGCAGTCCTGCAGGCAGGTCGCGAGGACGAGGAGCGCGTCGCGGCCCAGCGCGGTGAGGTCGGCCGCGTCCACCTCGTCGCGCTCCAGGGCCTGCTCGGTGTTCCACACGCCGCCGAACATGGCCCGGTAGCGGTGCGGCCGGTCCGCGGCGAAGGCCAGGTACGCCGCGCACGCCTGGTGCATCCGCGCCACGGGATCGCCTGCGGTGGTGGCGGTCCGCAGCTGCTCGTGCAGCTCGGCGAAGGCGTCCTGGACCACGGCCAGGAGGATCGCCTCCCGGTGCGGGAAGTGCGGGTAGATCGCGGGCGCGGTGATGCCCGCGCGGCGGGCGACGGCCCGCAGGGTGACCGCCTCCCCCGTGCCGCTCTCGTCGAGCAGGGCCGTGGCCGCGGCGACGATGTCGGCGCGCAGCCGGCCCCCCTGCCCGCGGCGGTTGCGCTCGCGGACGACGGCCTCAGGAGCGGGGTCGGTCACGGCGGTCACCTCGGGGACGGGACGGGCGGGCCCGGCGCTCGGGCCGGCGGGGACGGTGGAGACGGCGGCGACGGTGGGGGCTCTCACGGGACGAGCACGACCTTGCCACGGACGGTGTGGGACTCCGCGAGCTGCATCGCCTCCGCGGCCGAGGTCAGCGGCAGGCGGGCCGCGACCTGCGCGGTGAGCACGCCCGCCGCGAGCAGGTCGAGGACGGCCGTCATGTCGGCGCGGGTGCGCGCGCGGAAGGCCGCGGGGCGGCGGCGGTGCCCGGACCAGAGGTCGTAGAAAGCGGCGTGGCGGCCGTTGGGCAGGACCTGCCAGACGGCGACGCGCCCGATCGCGGCGAGGAAGGGCCCCCACATGCTGCCGGGCTCGTCGAGCGTGGAGGCGATCGCGTAGGCCACGACGGTCCCGCCGCGGGCCAGCAGGCGCCACGAGCGCGGCAGGCTCGCGCCGCCGAGGTGGTCGAAGACGGCGTCGTAGCCGCCCGGGGCCAGGGCGCGCAGCGCGCCCTCGAGGTCGGGGGTGGCGTAGTCGACGGGTTCCGCACCGAGGGCGCGCATCGCGTCGTGGTGGCGGGGGCTCGCGGTCGCGACGACCCGGACCCCCGCCTGGACGGCGAGCTGGACGAGGACGGTGCCCACGCCGCCGCTCGCGCCGTGGACGAGGACCGTCTGGCCGGCCCGGACGGACGCCGTGCGGTGCAGCATCTGCCACGCCGTGACGCCGTTGACGACGAGGGTCTCGACCTCGGCCGCGTCCAGGTCCGCGGCGACGGGCACGAGGTCGGCCGCCGTCACGAAGGCGTGGCTCGCCCAGCCGCCCGTCTTGGTCATGGCCGCCACGCGGGTCCCGGTCAGGGCCGCGTCGACGCCGGGCCCCGTGGCGAGGACCGTGCCGACGAGGTCGTAGCCCGGGACGAAGGGGAAGGCGGGCTGGCCGGGGTAGCGGCCGCGGCGCATCGACTGCTCGGCGAAGGAGATCCCCGTCGCCTCCACCGCGACGAGCACCTGCCCCGGGCCGGGGGCGCCCAGCTCGCGGGTGCGCACCTGCAGGCCGGACGGTTCCACGCGGCCCGGCAGCACGACCTCGGTGGCCGTCACGGTCGCGGGGGTGGCACTCAGGTCGGTCGGAGTGTTCTCGGGCGTGTTCACGGCTGCTCCTGGGGGGTTTTGGGCGGGAAGGGGAGGGCGGGGGACGTCAGGCGGTGGGGACGGGCAGCAGCTCGAAGGCGGTGACCCGGTCGGCGACGGCGGCGAACTGGGCCGGGTCGGCGCTGGTCACGAGGTCCAGCGCCTTGAAGAAGCGCACCCCGTCCGGGACGGCGGCGGGGAACGCCGTCATGAGCCGCCGGCGCAGCCCGGCCTCGCCGGTGGCGTCGAGCTCGCGCAGCACGACGTCCTCGGTGCGGCGGCCGTCGGTGAGGGTGCCGCGGCCCGCAGCGCGGGCGTTGCGCGCCCAGTCGCCCTCGGGCATCGGCGCCAGGACGAAGCGGCGGCCGTCCAGGCGCAGCGGCGAGACCGGGGTCGAGCGCGGCAGGCCGCTCGTGCGGCCGGGGACGGTGAGGACCTTGATGACGCCGGTGGAGACGCCGAGGCGGGACAGGAGCCGGACGACGGCGTTGGTCGGCCGGAGGTAGGCGGGGCGCCGGCGGGCGGCTTCGGCCGGGACTGACGGGGCGGCGGGGGCACCGACCTGCAGCTGGGTCATCAGCAGGAGGGTGTCGGAGTTCACCCAGTACTCCGCCAGCCGGCCACCGGCCACGCGCAGGACGTCCGTGCCGGTGAAGGCGATCCGGGTGCCGACGGGGGCCCCGGCCCCGGGCACACCACCCGCGTAGGTGCCGGTCGCGTTCCAGCGCAGCGCGATCAGGTCGCCGTCGACGAGCGGGCCGACCTGGATCGAGAAGGTGAGGTCCGGGAACGCCGTGCGGGTCTGGGAGATCCAGGCGACGAGGGTCGCGGCGCTGTCCACCGCGCTGCCGTCGCCGCCGTCCGTCATCGCCGCGTGCAGCCGGAACCCGTCGGCCACGAGCGCGTCGGCCTGGCCCGCGTCCCCGTTCCACAGCCGCAACCACGCCCCGACGAGCTGGGCCGTCGCGCGCTCCTGGTTCGTGGGCTGGGCCGCCTCGGTGGCGCTGGTGACCTCGGTGTCGATCATGGTCGTCTCCCGGTCGTCCGCAGGACCCGGAGCCGTCCGCTCCGTGGCTTTACGGGCGTAAAGCTACACGTTCGCTTAACGCATGTATAGCCATCGCGTCGGCTCCTCCGGGATCCCCGGATCCCCGGCGGTGATCGACGCAGCCGACTCCGCCGGGAGGCACGGGCACGCCCGGGGACCTCGACCCCGTCGAGCGGGTCGACGGAGGACCGGGCCGCGGGACGGCGGACGGGCGTGCGAGGGGGTGGTGACGTCGCCGGGAGACGCCGCCGCGTCGAGCCGGGGCGTGAGGCAGCAGCACGCGGAGCCTCAGCGGGCAGGGTGGTGCGGGCGAGCCTCGGCCGCCGAGCTTCGGCGGGGCCCCTACCGGGCCGGGGACGCGAGCGGCGACCGGGGCGCCGCGGAGAGCCGACCGCTCAGGCGGTGACGCGCTCGTGCACGAGCGGCGGCGGCGCGGGGGCATCGCCCGCGGGTACGACGCGCACCCCGCCCTCGAGGGCCTGCAGGGCCCACGCGAAGCGCTCGGGGGTGTCGGTGTGCAGGGACATGAGGGGGTCACCGGCGCGCACGGACTCCCCGCGCACGGCGTGCAGCTCGATCCCCGCCCCCGCCTGCACGGCCTCCTCGCGCCGCGAGCGCCCGGCGCCCAGGCGCCACGCGGCGACGCCGACGGCCATGGCGTCGACGTCGGCCAGCACGCCCGTGGACTCCGCGTGCACGACGTGCGTCTCGCGCGCCGTCGGCAGGGCCGCGTCGGGGTCGCCGCCCTGGGCGCGGACCATGGCGCGCCAGGAGTCCATCGCGCGGCCGTCCGCGAGCGCGTCCGCGGGGTCGACCGCGTCGAGCCCCACGGCGGCGAGCATCTCGCGCGCCAGCACGAGGGTGAGCTCCACGAGGTCGGCCGGGCCGCCGCCCGCGAGGACCTCGACGGACTCGCGCACCTCCAGCGCGTTGCCCGCGGTGCGGCCCAGCGGCGTGGACATGTCGGTGATGAGCGCGACGGTGCGCACCCCGGCGTCGGTGCCGAGGTCGACCATGGCCCGCGCGAGCTCCTGGGCCTGCGCCAGCTCGGCCATGAAGGCGCCCGAACCGGTCTTCACGTCGAGCACGAGCGCGCTGGTGCCCTCGGCGATCTTCTTGCTCATGATGGAGCTGGCGATGAGCGGCACGGCCTCGACCGTGGCCGTCACGTCGCGCAGCGCGTAGAGCTTCTTGTCGGCCGGCGCCAGGTCGCCCGTCGCCGCGCACACGACGGCCCCGACGTCGACGAGCTGGCGGCGGATCTCCGCCAGCGTCAGCGAGGCGCGCCAGCCGGGGATCGCCTCGAGCTTGTCGAGCGTCCCGCCCGTGTGGCCGAGGCCGCGGCCGGACAGCTGCGGCACCGCGGCCCCGCAGGCCGCGACGAGCGGCGCGAGCGGCAGGGTCGTCTTGTCGCCGACCCCGCCCGTGGAGTGCTTGTCGACGCTCGGGCGCGGCAGGTCGGTGAAGTCGAGGCGCGAGCCGCTCTCGATCATGGCGTGCGTCCAGCGGCTGGTCTCGCGCCGCGTCATCCCGTTCAGCAGGACGGCCATGGCCAGCGCCGACATCTGCTCCTCGGCGACGGCGCCGCGCGTGTAGGCGTCGACGACCCAGTCGATCTGGGCGTCGGACAGCTCGCCGCGGTCCCGCTTGGTGCGGATGACGTCGACGGCGGCGAACTGCTGGGTCACGGGATCAGGCCTTCCGGGACGGGTCGGTGAGGTCGTGCGGCCCGAACGCGTCGGGCAGCACCTGCGTCATGGGCAGCACCCCGCGCGGGGTGTCCACCAGCAGGTCCGGCCCGCCGAACTCGTACAGCAGCTGGCGGCAGCGCCCGCAGGGCATCAGCACCCCGCCGGCCGCGTCGACGCACGCGAAGGCCACGAGCCGTCCGCCGCCCGTCATCTGCAGCTGCCCGACGAGGGTGCACTCCGCGCACAGCGTCACGCCGTAGGAGGCGTTCTCGATGTTCGCGCCCGCGACCACGCGGCCGTCGTCGACGAGGGCCGCGGCCCCCACCGGGAACTTCGAGTACGGCGAGTACGAGTGCTCCAGGGCCTCGCGCGCCGCGGCCCGCAGCGCGTCGAAGTCGGGTCCGGTGCGGTCAGCGTCGGTCGTCGGGCTCACGGGTAGGGCTCCCCACTGGCGGCGGGCGGGCGGACGCGGCCGACGAAGCCGGCCACGGCGAAGATCGTCGCGAGGTACGGCAGCATCGCGAGGAAGCTGGACGGCACCGCGCCCGGCGTGGGCAGGATGCCGACGAGGGTCTGCAGCGCGGCGAAGAACCCGAACAGCAGGGACGCGCCGACCGCCCCCTTGGGGCTCCAGCGGCCGAAGATGACCGCGGCCAGGGCGATGAACCCCTTGCCGGCCGACATGTTCTCGGTGAACGGGCCGATCGTCCCGATCGACAGGTACGCGCCCGCGAGCCCGGCCATGCCGCCCGCGACGACGACGTTGACGTAACGCACGCGCAGCACCGGGATGCCGACCGTCGCGGCCGCCTTCGGGTGCTCCCCCACGGCCCGCGTGCGCAGGCCCCAGCGGGTGCGGAACAGCACGACCTGCAGCGCCACGATGAGCACGTACATGAGGTAGACGACGACGTTGGCGCGGAACAGCAGCGGGCCGACGACGGGCAGGTCGGCCAGGCCCGGGATCGGCAGCGGCTCCAGGACGCCCGGGGAGTTGTAGCGCTCGGTGTTCGTCTGCATGAGCGCCTTGTAGGCCCAGCCGGTGAACCCGAGGGCGGCCGCGTTCAGGACGACGCCGAGGATGACCTGGTTGACCTGGTAGCGGATCGCGAACACCGCGAGGACCCAGCCCACGAGGGCGCCCGCGAGCACGGCCCCGACGACGCCCGCCCCGAGGCTCCCGGCCAGGGTCGCGACGAGCGCCCCCGCGAACGCCCCGGTGAGCATCTGCCCCTCGATGGCGACGTTGACGACGCCCGAGCGCTCCCCGAGGACGCCCGCGAGCGCGCCGAGGATCAGCGGGGTGGCCAGGAACACCGTCGACTGCAGCAGCTGGACGACGTCGATCGACCCGCCGTCGCGGCCGGACATCGCCCAGGCGAGGAAGGCGATGACGAAGCAGGCCAGCGTGACGCCGATGAGGACGGGCGTGCGGCGCAGGCGGAACCCGCGCACGAGCTGGAAGACGCCCAGGGCGAGGACCACCGCGCCGAGCAGCACCGGGGTGGTGGTGCCGGGGACGGTGAGGTCGGGCAGGGCGATCGCGGCGCCGCCGCCGAAGCGGAACGTCGCGTCCCCCGTGCCGGAGCCGAAGCCCCAGCCGAGGACCGTGACGAGGCCGACGACGACGAGCAGCAGACCGGTGACGACGCGGCGCCGGACGCCGATGACGGGTTCGACGCGCTCGTGGACGACGACGGCGTCGGGGACCGCGACGGGCGGGGTCTGCGCGCTCACCGGGTCCACCCCGCCGCCAGCTCGCTGCCGACGGCCTTCGCGCCGCCGGGCTTCAGCCGGAACACCGCGCGCACCAGGGCGGGCGCGGCGATGAAGAGGACGACGAGGGCCTGCAGGACGCCGACGAGGTCGACGGGCACGCCCGTGGAGGACTGCATCTGCACCGACCCGGCGCGCATGCCGCCGAACAGCAGCCCCGCGGCGATGACGCCGTAGGGGTTGTTGCGGCCCAGCAGGGCGACGGTGATGGCGTCGAAGCCGATGGTCCCGGCGACCGACCCGGTCACCGACCCGGTGACGCCGAGCACCTGCGAGGCCCCGGCCAGGCCGGCGAGCCCGCCGGCCATCGCCATGGCCGCGATCTGCAGCCGGCCCACGGCCATGCCCGCGGTGCGCGCGGCGTCGGGGTTCGCGCCGACGGCCCGCAGCCGGAACCCGAGGGTCGAGCGCGTGAACAGCCACCAGACCCCGACGGCCGCGGCGAGCGCGAGCAGGAGGCCGAGGTGGACCCGCAGCGAGGAGCCCAGCAGGTGCGGCAGGCGGGCCGAGGCGGCCACGGACTCCGAGATCGCCTGCCCGTAGGGCGGCCGCTGGAACCCCTCGAGGCCGAGCAGGAACGTCAGCAGGTTGATGGCGACGTAGTTCAGCATGATGGTGGTGATCACCTCGTGGGCCCCGGTGCGGGCCTTGAGCCAGCCGACGATCCCGCCCCAGAGCGTCCCGCCGAGGATGCCCCCGACGAGCGCGACGACGAGGTGCAGGCCGACGGGCAGGTCGAACGTGAAGCCGACGTAGGCGGCCACGATGGCGCCCGCGATGATCTGCCCCTGCGCGCCGATGTTGAACAGCCCCACGCGGAACGACAGCGCGACCGCGAGCCCCGTGAGGATCAGCGGGGTCGCGTTGACGAGGGTCTCCGAGATCGGGCCGAGGGCCGCGGTGCCGGAGAGGTTCGGGTTGAACACCGCCCCCTGCACCAGCGCGACGTAGGCGTCGCGCACGGCGTACCCGGCCTCGGTGAACGTGTCCCACGGGTAGGTGAAGAAGTAGGTGGCGGCGTCGCGCGTGCGGGCGTCGCCGATCGCGATGAGCACGGCCCCCACGACGAGCGCCCCGACCACCGCGAACACCGTGACGAGCCAGGTGCCGCCCCAGCGCAGTCGCTTCACGCGCCGTCCCTCTCCACCGTCGGTCCGGCGGGGCCACCGGGGGCGGGGCCCCCGGCGGGCGGGCCCGCGGACGGTTGCGCCCCGGCCATGAGCAGGCCGAGGTCCTCCTGGCTGGCGTCGGGGCCGACCTCGCCGGCGATCCGGCCCCGGTAGAGCACGACGATGCGGTCGGCCAGCGCCCGCACCTCGTCGAGCTCGGTGGACACGAGGACCACGGCGGCGCCGCGGTCGCGCTCGGCCACGATGCGCTGGTGCACGAACTCCTGGCTGCCGACGTCGACGCCGCGGGTGGGCTGCGCGACGACGAGCAGCTTCAGCGGCCGCGACATCTCGCGCGCCAGGACGACCTTCTGCTGGTTGCCGCCCGACAGGGTCGAGACGGCGGCCTGCGGCGAGGACGTGCGGATGTCGAACTCCGCGACGCGCTCGGAGGCGTTGCGCTGCACCGCGGCCCGGTCGACGACGGGGCCGGAGGAGAACTCCGGCGACGAGGACAGGTCCAGGACGAGGTTCTCCGCGATGCTGAACGAGCCGACGAGGCCGTCGTGCAGGCGGTCCTCGGGGACGTAGCCGACGCCGCGGCCGAGCAGGCTCGCGACGCCCTCCCCCGTGACGTCCTCGCCCGAGAGACGCAGGGTCCCGGAGTCCACGGCCTGCAGCCCGACGATGCTGCGCGTCAGCTCGGTCTGGCCGTTGCCGTCGACGCCCGCCACCGCCAGCACCTCGCCGGCGCGGACGGTGAGGCTGACGTCGTCGAGCAGGACCGTGCCGGCGCTGTCGGTGACGCGCACGTCGGCCATCTCCAGCATGACGTCGCCCGGTGTCGCGGGGGCCTTCTCGACGGTGAGGCGCACGTCGCGGCCCACCATGAGCGCGGCGAGCTCCTGCGCGGAGGCGCTGGGCGAGGCCTCGCCGACGACGCGGCCGCGCCGGATCACGGTGATCCGGTCGGCCACGGCGCGGACCTCGCGCAGCTTGTGGGTGATGAAGACGATCGACGTCCCCGCGTCGGCGAGCTCCCGCATGACCCGCATGAGGTCGTCGGTCTCGGCCGGCGTGAGGACCGCCGTCGGCTCGTCCAGGACGAGCACCTTCGCCTGCCGCAGCAGGGCCTTGACGATCTCGACCCGCTGCTGGACGCCGACCGCGAGGTCGGCGACCAGGGTGTCCGGCGGCACGGCGAGGCCGAACCGCTCGGACGTCTCCACGACCCGCTTGCGGGCGCGGCGGCGGTCCAGCAGACCGCCGCCCTTCACGAGCTCGGACCCGAGGACGATGTTCTCGGTCGCGGTGAACGTCGGGACCAGCATGAAGTGCTGGTGCACCATGCCGATCCCGGCGTCCATGGCATCACCGGGCGACGAGAACGTCACGGGCCGGCCGTCGACGAGGATCTCGCCCTCGTCGGGCGTGTACAGCCCGTAGAGCACGTTCATGAGCGTGCTCTTGCCCGCCCCGTTCTCGCCCAGGAGGGCGTGGATCTCGCCCTCCCGGACCACGAGGTCGATCGCGTCGTTGGCGACGAGCGACCCGAAGCGCTTCGTGATGCCCCGCAGTTCGAGCTCCACCTCAGCTGGCGGCGATCGCGCTCGGCGAGGTGATCTTGATCGTGCCCGCGACGATGTCGGCCTTGACCTGGTCGAGCTCCGTCTTGAGCTCGGCCGGGACCTGCGCGTCGAACTTGTTGAACGGCGCCAGGCCGGTCCCCTCGTTCTTCAGGTTCCCGACGTAGCCGCCGGTCGGGAAGGTGCCGCCGGCCGCCGCGGTCACGTAGTCCGTCACCGCGTCGGTGAGGTTCTTGGTGACCGAGGAGATGAAGTAGTCGCAGTACTGCTCGGCGCTGACGCAGCCGTCGGTGTCGACCCAGATGAGGTTCAGCTTGCCGCCCGCGGCCTCGGCCGCGGCGCCCGCGCCCAGGCCGGCCTGGCCCGCCACCGGCATGATGATGTCGGCGCCCTGGCCGGCGAGGGTCTCGGTGATCGAGCGCCCCGCGGCCTGGTCGGTGAAGCTGTTGGAGAACGACCCGCCCTTCTGGTCGCCCTCGTCCCAGCCGAGCACCTTGACGGCCTTGCCCTTCTGGGCGTTGTAGTACTGCACGCCCTCCCAGAACCCGTCCATGTAGATGGTGACGGGCGGGATCGGCAGGCCGCCCCAGGTGCCGACGGTGCCGGTCTTGGTCATCCCGGCCGCGAGGTAGCCGCCCAGGAACCCGCCCTCGGCGGTGTTGTACTGGAACCCGTAGACGTTCGACGCGCCCGAGGAGGAGTCGATCTCCGCGAACTGCTGGTCCGGGTTCGCGGTCGCGACCTCCTTGACGGCGTCGCTCATGAGGCCGCCGACGGCGATGATCGTGTCGCAGCCCTTGGCCACCTCGGCGTTGAGGTTGGGCGTGTAGGCGGTGTCGTCGGTGGACGGCACGTAGGAGATGTCGATGTCCGCGTTCGCCTCCTTCGCGGCCGTGAGGCCCGCGTAGGAGGACTGGTTGAACGAGCGGTCGTCGACGCCACCGGTGTCGAGCACCATGCAGGCCGAGAACTTCGCGCCCGAGGCGGCGGACCCGGAGGCGGAGGAACCGCTCTGCGCGTCGGTGGGGCGGGCACCGCAGGACGCCAGGATCAGCGCGGCGGCGCCGATCGCGGCCGCCGGGGCGAGGCGGGTGAACTTCGTCATGGGGGTGCTCCTCCAGGGGGGCAGATCGACGATCGACGGCCCAGCCTAGTGTGCGCCTTGCCCTGACTAGACCGTTCCGGGCCGCAGATCGTCCAGCGGAGCGCGCCGTGACGCGGCAGTCGCGGCCAGCACCCGGATGCCGGGCCCCAGCGCCGCCTCGTCCGGCTGGTAGTCGCCGCGGTGCAGGTCGTAGGTCACCCCGCCCGGGGTGCGGGTCCCCAGCCGCACCATCGCGCCGCGCACGTGGTGCAGGTACCAGGCGAAGTCCTCCCCGCCCAGCGACTGCCGGGTGGGCAGGACCGCGAGGTCGCCGAGCTCCGCGCGCGCCGCGGTCTCGAGGACGGCGGTGGCCAGCACGTCGTTGTCGACGGGCGGCACGCCGCGCTGCAGCGTGACCTCCGCCCGGACGGCGTAGGGGCGCACGAGGTCGGCGACGACGCCCTCGACGAGCTCGCCGGCGTGCTGCCACGCCTCGGTCTCCATGCAGCGCAGGGTCCCCGACGCGACACCGGTGCTGGGCACGGCGTTCGCGGCCTCGCCGGCGCTGACCATCCCCCAGGTGAGGTTCACGCCCGAGCGGGGGTCGACGCGGCGGGTCAGCACGGCCGGCAGCTGGGTGACGACCTGGCCGAGCGCGAAGACGAGGTCCCCGGCCAGGTGCGGGCGCGAGGTGTGCCCGCCGGTCCCGAACAGCCGGACCGTCACGTGGTCGGAGGCGGAGGTGATCGGCCCGGCCTTCAGGCCCACGGTCCCGGCGTCCAGGCTCGGGTCGCAGTGCAGGCTGTAGATGGCGCCGATGCCGTCGACCACGCCGGCGCGCAGCGCCTCCAGGGCGCCGCCCGGCATGACCTCCTCGGCGGCCTGGAAGATCAGCCGGACGCCGTGCGGGAGGGCGCCCGCGCGGTGCAGGTCGGCCAGGACCAGACCGGCGCCCGCGACGACGGCGGTGTGCACGTCGTGACCGCACGCGTGGGCGATCGAGGGGCGCGTCGAGGCGTAGGGCAGCCCCGTGGCCTCCTGCAGCGGCAGGGCGTCGAGGTCGGCGCGCAGCGCGACGACGGGCACGCCGGGGCCGATGTCGGCCGTCAGCCCCGTCCCGGGCAGCAGCCGCACGCGGTAGCCCGCGCCGCGCATGAGCGCGGCCACGGCGTCCGTGGTCGCGTGCTCGTCGTGGCTCAGCTCCGGGTGCGCGTGCACCTGTCGGCGCAGAGCGAGCGCCGTCGCGAGGTGCGGGGCGAGCAGGTCGGCGGGGACGGGGGGTCCCGGCGGAGGGGAGAGGCTGCTCACGAGGACGAGACGCTACTCCAGCGCCACCGGCGCCCCCGGGGACCGCGCGTCACGTGACGTGCAGCCCGGCCTCCTCCAGCCGGCTCACGAGCTTCTTGACCTCCTGCGAGCGCGCCCGGGTCGTCACCAGCAGCGCGTCGGGGGTGTCGACCACGACGATGTCGTCCACGCCGAGCAGCGCGACGATCCGGCCGTTGCCGGGGACCACGAGGCCGCCCGCGACGCCCTCGGTGACGACGAGGTCGGGGTCGCCCAGGACGTGGGGCCGGCCGACGTCGGCGGGCAGCAGCTCCGCGAGGGAGGAGAAGTCCCCCACGTCGTCCCAGCCGAAGGTCGCGGGCACGACCGCGACGCGGCCCTCCTCGGCGGCGGGCTCCGCCACGGCGTGGTCGATCGCGATGGCCGGCAGCGCGTCCCACTGCTCCTCCAGCACCGCGTCGCGCTGCGGGGTGTCCCACGCGTCGGCGATCCGCTGCAGGCCGGCGTGCAGGGCCGGGGCGTGCACCGACAGCAGCTCGAGCAGGACGTCGGCGCGCGCCACGAACATGCCGCCGTTCCAGCGGTAGTCCCCCGTCGACAGGTAGGCGGCCGCCGTGCGGGCGTCGGGCTTCTCCTTGAACTGCAGGACGCGGCGCGCGTTGGGCGCGCCCTGCAGGCGCAGCCGCTTGCCGAGGCGGATGTAGCCGAAGGCCGTGGCGGGGTGGGAGGGAGCGATGCCGATGGTCACGACGAAGCCGCGGCGGGCCGTGACGACGGCCTCCTCGACCGAGCCCTCGAAGTCGTCGCGGCCGGAGATGATCTGGTCGGCCGCGAAGGAGCCGATGACGGCGTCCGGGTTCCGGCGCACCAGCACGGCCGCGGCCAGGCCGATGGCCGCGGCGGACTCGCGTCGGCTCGGCTCGGCCAGCACGTTGTCGCCGCGCAGGTCGGGCAGCTGCTCGCGCACGGCGTCGACGTGCGAGCGCCCGGTGACGACGAGGGTCCGCTCCGCGGTGGACAGCGGCAGCAGCCGGTCCCACGTCGACTGGATCAGGGTGCGCCCGCGGCCCGCGAGGTCGAGGAGGAACTTGGGCCGGTCGCTGCGCGAGAGCGGCCACAGCCGGGTGCCGGCCCCGCCGGCGGGGACGACGGCGTAGAAGTCGCTCAGGTCGATCGTGGCGTCCTCGAGGTCGTCCTCCATCCAGCCCGTCGGGCCCCCCGCCACCCGGCCCGGGCCGGGCCCGTCCGTCCCCGCCGTCGCTGCCCCCGCATCGCTCATGCCCGGAACCTACCGGCGGCCGGTCACGCAGCGCTGCGGATCACTGCTCTGAGGTGAGCCTGGCCTCGCGTGACCTGCGTCTCCACCGCCCCGTGAGTCCTTCGTCACAAATCCTCCCCACCCCGCTCCCCGGCACCGGCTCCGGCGCCGCACGCGCCTACCATCGGAGGAGACGCCGCCGTTGGAGTGATGGCACCCGAGCTCGCGCGGCGTTCCGACGCGAGGAGGAAGCCGGTGGCCACGAGCACCTCAGCCACGAAGCCTGTGAAGCCCGGGCGGCAGAAGCCGGCGGGGACGCTCTACCGCGGGCGCGAGGGCATGTGGTCCTGGGTGATGCACCGCATCTCCGGGGTCCTGATCTTCTTCTTCCTCTTCGTGCACGTCCTGGACACCGCGACGGTGCGGATCTCCCCGGAGGTCTACGACGCGGTCATCGGCCAGTACAAGAACCCCGTGATGGGCCTCGGCGAGGCCGGCCTCGTCGGCGCGGTCGTCTTCCACGCCCTCAACGGCATCCGGATCATCCTGGTCGACTTCTGGTCCGGCGGCACCAAGCACCAGCGCAAGCTCTTCTGGGGCGTCGTGGCCCTGTGGGTCGTGCTGATGGTGCCCTTCCTCGTCCGCCACCTGACCAACGTCTTCACCCACTGAGGGCCGCAGCCATGAGCGATCAAGCACCCGGCGCGAGCTACGCCCCCGCCCTCGAGACCCCCCGCTCGCCGTACCGGCGCAGCAAGGCGACCCGGACCAACTGGGAGCTGTACGGCTGGCTCTTCATGCGGATGTCCGGCCTGGCCCTCGTGGTCCTCGTCTTCGGGCACCTCTTCGTCAACCTCATGACCGGCGACGGCATCCACCAGGTCGACTGGGGCTTCGTCGCCGGCAAGTGGTCCAGCCCGTTCTGGCAGGTCTGGGACCTGCTGATGCTGTGGCTGGCCCAGCTGCACGGCACCAACGGCGTGCGCACCGTCATCAACGACTACGCCGAGCGGGACGCGACGCGCTTCTGGCTGAAGATGGCGCTGTACCTGGCGACCACGATCGTCATCGTCGTCGGCACGCTCGTCATCTTCACGTTCGACCCGTGCGCCGACCCCAACTCCATGCTGGAGATCTGCCGGGCGGCAGGCTCGACCGTCCCCACCATCACCAACTGATCCACACCACCACACCTCGAGGGAGCCGAGCCATGCAGACGCACCAGTTCGACGTGGTCATCGTCGGTGCGGGCGGGGCGGGCATGCGCGCCGCCCTCGAGTCCGGCAAGCGCCAGCGCACCGCGGTGCTGACCAAGCTGTACCCCACCCGGTCCCACACCGGCGCGGCGCAGGGCGGCATGTGCGCCGCCCTCGCCAACGTCGAGGAGGACAACTGGGAGTGGCACACCTTCGACACCGTCAAGGGCGGTGACTACCTCGTCGACCAGGACGCCGCCGAGGTGATGTGCAAGGAGGCCATCGACGCGGTCCTCGACCTCGAGAAGATGGGCCTGCCCTTCAACCGCACGCCCGAGGGCAAGATCGACCAGCGCCGCTTCGGCGGGCACACGCGCGACCACGGCAAGGCGCCCGTGCGCCGCTCGTGCTTCGCCGCGGACCGCACCGGCCACATGATCCTGCAGACCCTCTACCAGCAGTGCGTGAAGCACGAGGTGGAGTTCTTCAACGAGTTCTACGTGCTGGACCTGCTGCTGGTCGACGCCGACGAGGCGAAGACGGGCGCCGAGATCGAGGGCAGCACCGAGCAGCCCGAGGTCACCGCGCCGCCGTCGATCGGCGTGCCCGGCGGCAAGCGCGTCGCGGGCGTCGTGGCCTACGAGCTGGCGACCGGCGAGATCCACGTGTTCCAGGCCAAGGCCGTCGTGCTCGCCACCGGCGGTGCCGGCAAGGTCTTCAAGACGACCTCCAACGCGCACACCCTCACGGGTGACGGCATGGGCATCGCCTACCGCAGCGGGCTGCCGCTGGAGGACATGGAGTTCTTCCAGTTCCACCCGACGGGCCTCGCGGGCCTGGGGATCCTGCTGTCCGAGGCCGCGCGCGGTGAGGGCGGCATCCTCCGCAACGCCGACGGCGAGCGGTTCATGGAGCGCTACGCCCCCACCATCAAGGACCTCGCGCCGCGCGACATCGTCGCCCGCGCGATGGCCAACGAGGTGCGCGAGGGCCGCGGCGCCGGGCCGAACAAGGACTACGTCCTGCTCGACCTGACCCACCTCGAACCCGCGCACATCGACGCCAAGCTCCCCGACATCACGGAGTTCGCGCGCACCTACCTCGGCGTCGAGCCGTACACCGAGCCGGTGCCCGTCTACCCCACCGCGCACTACGCGATGGGCGGCGTGCCGACCAACGTCGAGGCCGAGGTGCTCGAGGACAACACCCACGTCGTCCCGGGGCTCTACGCCGCCGGCGAGGTGGCCTGCGTCTCGGTGCACGGGTCGAACCGCCTCGGCACCAACTCGCTGCTGGACATCAACGTGTTCGGCCGGCGGGCGGGCCTCGCGGCCGCCGAGTACGCGTCGAAGGCGTCGTGGGTGGCCCTGCCGGCCAACCCGGAGGCCGCGGTCGTCGCGTCGATGGCCGAGCTGCGCGACCGGCCCCAGGGCGAGCGCATCTCCGACATCCGCCGCGAGCTGCAGGACTCGATGGACCTCAACGCCCAGGTGTTCCGCACCGAGGCGACCCTCAAGCAGGCCCTGACCGACATCGACCGCCTGAAGGAGCGCTACGCGCGGGCGTCGGTGCAGGACAAGGGCAAGCGCTTCAACACCGACCTGCTGGAGGGCCTCGAGCTCGGGTTCCTCCTCGACCTCGCCGAGGTCATGGTGCTCGGTGCCCTGGAGCGCAAGGAGTCCCGCGGCGGGCACTTCCGCGAGGACTACCCGAACCGCGACGACGTCAACTTCATGCGGCACACGATGGTCTACCGCACGACCGACGCCGCCGGACAGCACTCGATGCGCCTGGACTTCAAGCCCGTCGTCCAGACGCGCTACATGCCGATGGAGCGCAAGTACTGATGTCGACGTTCGAGACCTCCCCCCGGGAGACCAACGGGGAAGCCGGCCCGGCCAAGTCCGCCGAGACCGCCCACGAGGGCAGCGGCAAGGTCGCTCCCCGCAAGGGCGGCAACGAGTCGGGGACGGGCGAGATCCCGTCCTTCGAGATCACCGTCCGCCTGCGCCGCTACGACCCGGAGCAGGACACGGAGCCGCACTGGGAGGACTACCAGGTCACCGCCCACGGCACCGACCGCGTCCTCGACGCCCTGCACAAGATCAAGTGGGAGCAGGACGGCCGCCTGGCGTTCCGCCGCTCCTGCGCGCACGGCGTGTGCGGGTCCGACGCGATGCGGATCAACGGCCGCAACCGCCTGGCCTGCAAGACGCTGCTGAAGGACCTCAACATCGACAAGCCGATCCTCGTCGAGCCCATCAAGGGCCTGCCGGTGGAGAAGGACCTCATCGTCGACATGGAGCCGTTCTTCGCGGCCTACCGCGAGGTCATGCCGTTCCTCATCACCAAGGGCGCGGAGCCGACCCGGGAGCGCATCCAGTCCCAGGCCGACCGCGAGCGCTTCGACGACACGACCAAGTGCATCCTGTGCGCCGCGTGCACGTCGAGCTGCCCCGTGTTCTGGACCGACGGCCAGTACTTCGGGCCCGCGTCGATCGTCAACGCGCACCGGTTCATCTTCGACAGCCGCGACTCCGGCTCGGACCTGCGCCTGGAGATCCTGAACGACAAGGAGGGCGTGTGGCGCTGCCGCACGACCTTCAACTGCTCCGAGGCGTGCCCCCGCGGCATCCAGGTCACCAAGGCCATCGCCGAGGTCAAGCAGGCCCTGATCGCCCGCAAGTTCTGACGCACCACCAGCACGACCGACGGGCCCCTCGCTCTGCGCGAGGGGCCCGTCGTCGTTCCCGGGCCCACCCGGGCGGCGGCCTCCGCCTCGCGCCGCGGCGGGGGACACTCCAGCGGTGGAGCTGAGCGGTCCCGTCCCCGGCGCCCAGGAGGCACGCCCGGGCCTGTCCCCGGACGTGACCCGCGCCCTGGCCGCCCTGGTCCCGCAGGAGGCGCTCCAGCGGGCCTTCGGTCGCGGCGCCCGAGGCGGCGGGAGCCTGTCGTGGCGGCACGTGCGCGTCGACGAGGCGCAGGCGGCGGACCTGCTGGGCGGCCCGGTGCCGTCCCTCTCCGCTCTCCGCGGCCCCGACGTCGTCGAGCACCTCTCGGTCCACCGCGGCCTGCCCACCGAACCGCTGCGGGCCCAGCTCGAGGCGGGGTGGCTGACCCTGCACCTGCGCCTCGCGTCCCTGCCGGCCGCCCAGCGCTGGGAGCACGCGCTGCTGTGGCCGGTCGTGCGGCAGGGCGCCTCGGTCCTGGACGTCCGGGCTCAGCAGGCGGACACGCGACCCACCACCCCGTGGCCACAGCGCGTCGCGAGCTCCCGCGACGTGGGCGGCGACGACTTCACGGTCGTGACGGTCGCCGGCACCGAGGTCGGCGTCCAGGTCGACACCTCGGGCGTCGTGCACCTGACGTGGCAGCTGCTCCGCGGCGGGCACGTGCTGCGGGCGTCACTGCTGACCCGCCGTGAGCCGGGGGCCGCCGTGGAGCTCGTCGCCACGAGCGGCCTGCTGGAACGAGGGTGAGGCGGCCGGCCTACTGCCGTGAGGTTGTCGGCGGGGCTGCGGGGGCGCGCAGGTGTGCCCCGAGTTCTCGGGTGAGGCGCCGGTCGGCGGGGTAGGTGTTGCGGACCCAGGGTCGGGTGACGGGGTTTCCGGGCCACCTCGGGTCGCGGGTGATCCAGCGGGCTTCGGTGGTGCGGTCGGGGCGGAGCCGGACCTCGAGGTGGTGGGCGTGCCAGGCGCGGTGGTGGGTCGGGCAGAGCAGGACCATCCGGTCCAGGTCGGTGGTGCCGCCGTCCTCCCACGCGGGGAAGTGGTGGGCCTCGCACGCCCAGGGGGCGGTGATGCAGCCGGGGGCGGCGCAGCCGCCGTCGCGGACCGCGAGGGCGGTGCGCTGGCTGCGGGTAGCGAGGCGGGTGCTGCGGCCGAGGTCGAGGACCGCGCCCGCAGCGCTGGTCAGGACGCGCTGGAGGGTGGCACCGCAGACGAGGTACCCCAGGGTGGCGGTGGAGACGGGTCCGTGGCCGTCGACGGTGGCGGTGGTCTGCGCATCGCGGTGCTCGATCGCGGCCTGGACGTCCGCCACCGTCGCGACGACGGAGACGCGCGCCGTCTCGGCCACCACCGGTTCGGACGCCTGCGCCCCGCGCTGCAGGAGGGTGACGAAGGCGTCGGCGTCGCGCTGGCGCTTCGAGCGCGGGTCGCGGATCAGTTCACCGTTCGCCTCGACCTGCACGGGAAGGGGTGCGGAGGCGGCGTTGACGGCCTGCTTCACGATGACGGTGGCCGTCTCGTCCAGGTCTACGGTGATGCGGCACATCCCGTCGACGAGGGCCCCGAAGACCAGACCGCGGCGGGTGGTCGCGTCGGGGTCGCGGAAGGTGCGGTCCTCGTGGTCGGGGTCGATGGTGAGGACCAGCTCGCGGGCCAGCTGCCCCGCGACACCCGGGCAGTGCCGGGCGGCGTTGCGGGTCAGGTGGGCGTCCAGGAGCTCCGCGCTGCGGTGCTCGACGACCTCACCCGTGACTCCATCGGTGAGGGTGGTCGTCCCGCGCCGGATGGTGGTCGGGATGCGGGACAGCGCGGTGACGGCGACGTCGAGGTGGGCCCGGGAGGCGTCGCCGGCGGCGAGGGCGTCACCGAGGTGCTGCAAGGCGCCGCGGTCGCCGTCGACGCCTCCGATGACCCCGTCCCAGATGACGGAGGGGTCGGTGACCTTCGCGGCTTCCACGTCACGCCGGGCCTGACCCCTCGGTAGGCGGTTGGGGGCGCAGGCCAGGAACGTG
This sequence comes from Kineococcus rubinsiae, assembly GCF_011839805.1. GTDB lineage: Bacteria > Actinomycetota > Actinomycetes > Actinomycetales > Kineococcaceae > Kineococcus > Kineococcus rubinsiae. Next base: position 24,252 of record NZ_VWPY01000013.1, read on the forward strand.
GCCGTGTCCGACGCCGAGGAACCGGCCTCAACGAGGACGCGGACCAGGTGCAGGTAGGCAGAATCGGCCTGGTGACGCAGCCGCAGGAACGCCGTCACGGCCTCCTGGGCGGAGGCCAGGGAGAAGCTCGACGCCTTGACGTCCGCGACCTGCGACAGCGCCACCTGCAACGCCGCGAACGGCTGGTGCAGGGGGTGCTCACCGTTCCAGGTCATGCCTGCAGTCTAGTCGAACGAACGTTCGATGACCATGCTAACCTTCTGTGCTGCAACGGTTTCGCCACTCCTCGTGGCTCCCACTGCCGTCTCCGTGGAGGGTGCCGCGGTCCGGCCGCCGCCACCCGGCAGGCCGCCTGACCCCCTCGCGGAGCGGCGCGCGGAGCGACGCCGTGGATGATGGGGGTCGTGCGCCACCAGGACCGGTACCTGCAGATCAGCCGGGTCCTGACGCGCCACGGCCTCGGCTACTTCATCGACGCCCTCGGCCTGGAGCGCTGGGTGCGGCCCGACTTCCAGCGCATCGGCCGCTCCTCGGACCGCGAGCGGTACACCCGCGCCCAGCACGTCCGGCTCGTGATGGAGGAGCTCGGGCCGACCGCCGTCAAGATCGGCCAGATCCTCTCGACCCGCCCCGACCTCCTCTCCCCCGCCTTCCAGCACGAGCTGGAGAAGCTGCAGGACTCCGCCAAGCCGGTGCCCGGTGACGTGATCCGCGCGGCCGTGCGCGAGGAGCTGGGCGCCGAGCCGGAGGAGCTGTTCGCGGAGTTCGCCGACACGCCCCTGGCGAGCGCGTCGATCGGGCAGGCCCACGCGGCCGTGCTGGCCGACGGCAGCGAGGTCGTCGTGAAGGTCCGGCGGCCGGGGGTGGTCGAGGAGGTCGAGGGCGACCTGGAGATCCTGCGGGCCCTGGCCGTGCAGGCCTCCCGGCGCTGGTCGGTGGCCGCCGACTACGACGTCGTCGGCCTGGCCAGCGACTTCGCCGACACCCTGCGGGCGGAGCTGGACTACCTGCAGGAGGGCCACAACGCCGAGCGGTTCGGGAAGAACTTCGCGGGGGACCCGGACATCCGGGTGCCGGCGGTGCACTGGGACACCACGACGTCGCGGGTCATCACCCTCGAGCGCCTGCGCGGCATGAAGATCAGCGACACGGAGGCGCTGGGCCGGGCGGGCGTCGACCGCTCGCTGCTGGCCGCGCGCGCCACGCGCCTGCTGGCCGACATGGTGTTCGAGCACGGCTTCTTCCACGCCGACCCGCACCCGGGCAACTTCCTCATCGAGCCCGACGGTCGGATCGGGCTGCTCGACTACGGGATGGTCGGGGAGGTCGACGAGCGCTCCCGCGAGCAGCTCGCGATGCTGCTGGCCGCCTTCGACCGCCGCGACCCGGCCCGGATCGCGGCGGCGTTCGCGACGATCGGCATCACCGAGCACCGCGTGGACCGGGTGCGCCTGACCGCGGACACCGCGCACCTGCTGCGCACCTACGAGGGTCTCCCGCTGGGCCGGCTGAAGGTCGGCGACGTGGTGCGCGACGTCCTCGCGATCCTGCGCCGCCACCACCTCGCGCTGCCGCGGAACCTGGCCCTCGTCGTGAAGATGATCGTCATGACGGAGGGGCTGGGCGCGAGCCTGGACCCGGACTTCCAGCTCGGCCGCATCCTCGGCCCCTACGCGCGCCGGCTGGTGCGCCGCCACCTCGACCCCCTGGCCCTGGCCCGGCGGGTCCGCCAGGCGGGCGTGGACACGGCCGCGCTCGGCGTGGAGCTGCCCGGGCAGCTGGTCCGCCTGCTCGACGTCCTGGACCGCGACGGCGTGGCCGTCTCGGTGCGCACCGACGAGCTGGAACCGCTGGTCGCCCGGGTGGAGCGGATCGGCAACCGGCTGGTCGTGGGCCTGGTGGCCTCGGCGGGCATCGGGGCCCTCGCGACCATCATCTCGACCGACGCCGACCGGCTGCGCCCCCACGAGGCCAAGGTGACCGCCGTCGGGGTCGCCGTCGTCGGGTCGCTGACCGCCTACCTGGGCTGGACCGCCCGGGGTCAGCGCCGCCGCCGCTGACCCGGCCCGAACGACCCGCCGGCGCCCGCGGGGCGGGCCACCCGTCCAGCACCCGCCACCCGGCGAACGCAGCGTCGCTGTGAGTTCACCCGAAATCCTGTTGCCCGGGCGAACTCGTGGTTGCGTGTCCCCCACGCGGCCACTCACAGGAGCGGCCCGCTCCGATTCGAGGTCGAAGTGCGTCGAACGTCTCGTGTCCACGCCCTCACCGGTGCCGCCGTCCTGGCCTGCACCGTGGGGCTGTCGCTCACCGCCACCGCCGCGTCCGCCGCCCCCGGGCGCGGCGCCCTGACCACCAGCCGACCCACCTGGGCGCAGTCCTCCGCGCTGCGGCGCGCCGCGTCGGCCGGGGACGTCGTGCACGCGCGGGTCTACCTGCCCTGGCGGGACCAGGCGTCGCTGGACGCCCTGACCGCAGCCGTGAGCACGCCCGGCTCCCCGCAGTACGGCGCCTTCCTGACCGCCCAGCAGTTCCGGAGCCGCTTCGCGCCCACCCAGAAGGACGTCACCGCGGTCCAGCAGTGGCTGCGCGGCGCCGGCCTGACCATCGCCGACACCCCCGACAACGGCCACTACGTCGCCGTCGAGGGCACGGTGGCCCAGGCCGAGGCGGCCTTCGGCACCACGCTCGGCCTCTACAGCGCCTACGGGCAGACGCTGCGTGCCCCCGAGACCGTCCCGAGCGTGCCCGCCGCCCTCACCGGCGTCGTGAGCGCCGTGGTGGGCCTGGACGACAGCACGCTGCTCCTGACGGGCAACGCCTCGACCGGGAACGACCCGAAGCAGGTGCACGGCGCCCCGGGCGTGGGCTTCCGCGCGGGTCAGCCCTGCGCCCCGTACTACGGCGCGTCCAGCGTGACCACACCCGCTCCCGTGTACGGCTCCCCCACCACCCCGCTCGCGCCGTGCGGGTACACGCCGGCGCAGGTCCGGGGCCTCTACGGCCTCGCGTCGACCGACACGGGGGCGGGCCAGACCGTCGCCTTCGTGGGTGCGAACGCGAGCCCGACCATCGTCGCGGACGTCACGACCTACAGCCGGAAGCACGGGCTGCCCGACCCGAAGATCCAGCAGCGCGTCGCCCCGGGCGTCTACAAGCACCCCGACACCCCGCGGCAGGTCCCCGGCGACTACTACGGCGAGCAGACGCTGGACGCCGAGGCGATCCACTCCACGGCCCCGGACGCGACCCTGCTCTACGTGGCGTCCTCCAACGCCAACCAGGACTTCGACGCGGCCGTCAACTCGATCGTCGACAAGCACCTCGCCTCGATCATCTCCATCAGCTACGGGTTCGGCGGCGAAGGCGTTCCGCAGGGTTTCATCAACAGCCTCGACAAGACGTTCCAGCAGGCGGTCGCGACGGGCGTCGGCGTCTTCGTCTCCAGCGGCGACAACGGTGACGAGGCCGCCACCGGGACGCTGCAGCCGGACTTCTACGCCGACGACCCGTACGTGACCGCCGTCGGCGGAACGTCCGCGGCCATCGTCCCGTCCACCGGCAGCGCCGGTCGCCTCGGCGGAGCCGGTACGTCGGCGCTCACCGCGGCCGCAGACTGGACGCGGGAGTTCGAGGTGGGCTGGCAGACCGGCCTGGCCCCGGTCACGGGCGGCACGATCACCCCGACGACCAGTGGCGCACCCACCTACACCCTGACCGGGACGATCGGCGCCCTGCCGGGCACCCTCAACGGCGGAGCCGGTGGCGGCACCAGCCGCCTCTTCGCGGAACCGGCCTACCAGCAGGCCGCCGGCATCACCGCCTCGGGCCGGTCCGTGCCCGACGTCTCCGCACTCGCCGACCCGAACACCGGTCTCCTGGTAGGGCAGACGCAGTCGTTCCCCGAAGGCACTCTCTACGACGAGTACCGCATCGGCGGCACGTCGCTGTCGGCGCCGCTGATGGCCGGCATCGCCGCGGTCGCCAACCAGCGCGCGGGAACCCCCCTCGGGTTCTTGAACCCGCTCATCTACCGCGCTTACGCCCGCGGTGCCGGGTCCTCGACGACTCCGTCGGCGACCGCCTCGACGACACCGCTGTACGACCCGGACCAAGCCGACCTGGGCTCCACTCCCGCCGTCGTCCGCGTCAACTACGCCGACGACGTGTCCCCGGCCGGCGGACGCACCTACAGCATCCGCACGCTGGAGGCCGACCCGCTGACGACGCTGGACACGGTGCGGGACTACGACGGCAGCACCGGGGTGGGGACGCCCAACGGCAACGCGTTCCTGACGGCGCTGACCGGACGGTAGGCCCGGGAGTTCCGGGGAGGGTTCCGCCGGTGAGCTCCTGGTCGGAGTTCAACGGCGGAGTTCCGAGGAGGGCGGTCGGGGGCGACTCCGGCCGCCCTCTCCGCGCGTGCGGAACGTGCTGGCGTGCCGCTTCAGCCGCCGACGAGGGCGAGGAGCTCGGCGGCGGACCCCTCCCCCGCGCGTGGGCGCGGGAACGGCCGCTCGTCCCGGCACCGGTCGAGGAGGCGCTGGACCAGGAGGACCTGCGCCAGCACCTCGTCCGCGTCGATCGCCCCGGGCAGGAGCCGCACCTCGAGCGTCTGCGGTCCCGGGCGCAGCCCGAGCACGCGGGCGAGGTTCACGTCGCAGAACTTCGACACCCCCGTGCCGGCGGCCTGCGTGCGCAGCCGCTCCCAGTCCGCGCCCGGTTCCTCGACGAGCTCGACCAGCGCGGCCGGCAGCGGCGCCAGGCGGCGGCAGTGCGGGTTCGTGGCGAACAGCTCCCACAGCGCCGCGCGCCACGTCCCGAACAGCCGCACCACGTTCGAGAACGCGACCGCCTGCTGGAACGGGGCCCCGTCGACGTGCAGGTGCACCGCGGCCTCGCGCGGCACGGTGAAGCCCAGGTCGCGCGCCGCGGACAGCAGGGGCTCCAGCGCCTCCCGGTGACCCGCCGCCAGCGGCGGGGTGACCACCTCGCAGGGCCGCTCCCGCTCCCCCGGCAGCGGCGCCGCGAGGGCGATGGTCGCCCCCGCGGCGTCCTGGACGCGGCGGACCGCCCCGAGGGTCTCAACCTCGACGCCGAACAGCTCCGCCACCGGCGCGAGCACCGACCCGATCCCCTCCGCCGGGTCGGTGCGCGCGGCGACGAGGCGCAGCAGACGCGGGTCGTCGCTGAGGATCCGGTACCAGCCCGGGCGCGGCGGTGCCCCCGGGTCGAGGTCCGCGACGATCGTCGTGTCGTCGACCAGGCTGCAGCGCAACGCCCCCGCGGCGTCGAGGACGTCGAAGCCCGGGGTCAGGTGCAGGAACCGCTCGACGCCCGGGGCCGCGGACGGTTCGCTGTCGGTGTGGAAGACCGGGCGGACCCGCCCGCCGCAGCGGCGGGCGAGCTCGTCGGCGAGGTCGCGGCGGCTGGCCCCGCGCGGGGCCAGCAGCTCGACCTCGAGACCCACCCGCAGGTGCAGGTGGGTCCCGGAGCCGATCAGGGGGCCACCGGCAGGGTCTCCCCCGCCGTGAGCTTCTGCCCGGCCGTGACCTTCGCCTCGTACGGGTCGCCGCCCCACAGCCGCGCCAGGGCGACCGCGTCGTCGTAGTCGTAGCCGGCCGCGAAGAACGCCTCGACCGCGGTGGCGTCGTCGCCGGAGGGGGACGTCCCGGGCGCCGGCGGCGCGCTGCCCGGCGCCACGGGGAGCGTCGCCCCCGCGAGCAGCTCCTCACCCGCCCGGGTCTTGGCGTCCTCGACGGTGGCGCTGCCCCACAGCGCCGCCAGCGCGACGGCGTCGTCGTAGTCGTAGCCCGCCGAGAAGAAGGCCGGCCAGGAGTCCGGCGTGGTCCACTCGCCGTCCCCACCGAGCGGCGCGCTGGTCGCCGGCACCGTCGGGGTCGGGCGGACGGCACCCTCCCCCGGGGAGCCGACCACCGTCCCGGCCGGTGCGCGGCCCAGGCCGCTGAGCTGGGGCGCGAACGCCGCCAGCCCCGCCACCACGGCGGCGACCGGCGCGGCCTGCGCCGCCCGTCGCCGCCGCAGCCGCCGGCGCCCCCCGGCACCGGCCGCCGCCGCCAGGCCGTCGGGGGCCTCGACCCCCGCGGTCGCCCGCTGCATCTCGCCCCTGAGCTGGTCCTCGAACGGGTTCACCGTTGCTTCGCCTCCTCGGCCTCGTGCGTGCTGAGGACGGACGCCGGTGCCCGGCGGCCGTCAGTGCTCTCTCCACCCAGCGCCCGCCGGAGCCGGTCCAGCCCCTTGGACGCCTGGCTCTTCACGGTTCCCCGCGACACGTCGAGCTCGTCGGCGATGCGCTCCTCCGACCAGTCCTCGAAGTACCGCAGGACGATCACGGCCCGCTGCCGCGGCGGCAGGGCCGCCAGGTGCCCGACGATCGCGGAGCGCTCCGCCCGGGCGTCGGCCCCGTCGTCGGCGGCCCGGTCGTGCCAGGGCTGCATGGCGACCTCGCGGGGCCGCCGGGACAGCCGACGCCACCGGTCGGCGACGTGGCGGCCCATCGCGGCGCGGGCGTAGGCGTGCGGGTCGTCGATGCTCGGCCAGCGCACGTACATGCGCTCCAGCACCTCCTGCACGAGGTCCTCGGCCGCCCCCCGGTCGCCCGTCATGAGCAGCGCGACCCGCAGCAGCCGCGTCCCCCCGGCCCGCACGAACGCGTCGTAGTCCTCGCGCACGCCGCCTCCCCGTCCCCGCTCGTCCGACTCCTCGCGCCTGCCCTCTCCGCACGGACCCGCGCGACCGGCCCGTGCACCCCCCTAGACGCCGCGAGGGCCGCCCCGGTTGCCCGGTGCGGCCCTCGTCCTGCCCCGATCCCCCGGGGACGGCCGGATCAGCTGAAGCTGGCCTGCACGACCCGCTCGCCACCGGGGCGGGCGAAGCGCGAGCGGCGCAGGTCGCGCACGACGAAGCCGCGGCTGATGAAGCGGTCGGTGCCGTCGAAGCGCGGCGCGAACGACGAGCGGCCGTGCATCGCGCGCAGGTTGTCCAGCAGCAGCACGTCACCGGGCTGCAGGACCACGGCGTGGCGGTGGGCGACGTAGACCTCGAGCACGCGCTCCAGCAGCGCCTGCGCGCGCTTGGTGATGCCGTGCATGAGGTCCTGGTCGACGAGCAGCGTCGGGTCGTCCGGGTCCCCGGAGAGGATCGGGAACGGCCCGCGCACCTCGCGGGTGTCGAGGTAGTCGGCGAAGGACTCGTCGACCAGCGTCGTCCACAGCGGCCGGTAGAGCTCCATGAGGTCGCTCGGGTCGAAGTGCGCCGCGAGGTCGAGCCCGCGGAAGGCGTAGGTCGCGGCCTGGCTGTCGCCGCGCAGGCAGCCGAGGACGACGTAGTCGGGGCGCAGGGCGGAGAAGCACTGCTCGGTGTGCGCCTCGAGCTCCACCTTCGAGCCCTGCGACTGCTGCGTCGCGGCGAGCTTCGGGTTGGGGACCATGTCCTGCAGCAGGTGGCCGTGGCCCTCGGCGGCGTAGCCCACCATGTGGCCCAGCGCGTGGCTGACGATGCCCTGCTGGCGCGCCAGCAGGGTGCGGCCGCCGATGCCCCCGGTGTTGTCGACCGGCGTGGCGGGCAGCTCGCCCGTGTCCAGCCCGCGCAGCACGAGGACGCCCGAGTCGGAGCCGCGCTCCTCGAAGGCCCACAGCTTCTCCAGCAGCGTCGCGGGCAGCTGCGGCACGAGCAGGCGCGCCCGGCGGCAGAAGTCCTCGGGCTGCGCGACGGGGTCGACGTCCAGCTGCTGCCCGAGCGCGGCCAGCGCGCCCCTCTCGTCGCTGCTCAGCTCGTGGAACGTGGGGACCGCAGCGGAGCTGGACAGGAACACGGACGCGGACATGGACGGGTCTCCGATCGACGATGAACAGGTGCTGTGCAGCGTAGCCCTCCGCACGTGCGCATCCTGCCCACTCGAGGCGGCCAGAGCCGTCAGAGTGACGTCTGACGTCTGCACCGCCCGACCACGATCCGCGCACCGTCTCGTCGCCCGCTCGCTCCTCGGCGGTGATCATGCAGGTAGTACCTGCATGATCACCGCGGGTGGAGGGACAGGTCAGCCGCGCGGGATCATGCCGTGCGGGTCGATGACGAACTTCTGCGCCGCGCCGGCGTCGAACTTCGCGTACGCGTCCGGGGCCTCGTCGAGGGTGATGGGCGTCGCCCCGACGGCCTTCGCGATCTGCACCTTGTCGTGCAGGATCGCCATCATCAGGCCGCGGTGGTACTTCATGACCGGGCACTGGCCGGTCGTGAACGACAGCGACTTCGCCCAGCCGGTGCCGAGGTCCAGGGACAGCGCACCCTTCTTCGCGGCCTCGTCGATCCCGCCCGGGTCACCCGTGACGTAGAGCCCGGGGATGCCGAGGGCGCCGCCCGCCGCGGTCACCTCCATGAGGGAGTTCAGGACGGTCGCGGGCGCCTCCGTGCCCGAGCCGGACCCGTGCCCGCGCGCCTCGAACCCGACGGCGTCGACGCCGCAGTCGACCTCCGGCACGCCGAGGATCTGCTCGATCTGGTCCTGCGGCGAACCCTTGGAGATGTCGACGGTCTCGCAGCCGAAGCTGCGGGCCCGCTCCAGCCGGTCGGCGTTCAGGTCGGCGACGATGACGACGGCCGCCCCGAGCAGCTGGGCCCCCACGGCCGCAGCGAGTCCGACCGGGCCGGCGCCCGCCACGTAGACCGTGGAACCCGGCCCGACGCCCGCGCTGACGCAGCCGTGGAAACCGGTGGGGAAGATGTCCGACAGCATCGTCAGGTCGAGGATCTTCTCCATCGCCTGCGCCTTGTCCGGGAACTTCAGGGCGTTGAAGTCGGCGTAGGGCACGAGCACGTACTCCGCCTGCCCGCCCACCCAGCCGCCCATGTCGACGTAGCCGTACGCCGAGCCCGGCCGGTCCGGGTTCACGTTCAGGCAGATGCCGGTCTTGCGCTCCTTGCAGTTGCGGCAGCGGCCGCACGCGATGTTGAACGGCACGCTGACGAGGTCCCCGACCTCGAGGAACTCGACGTCGCGGCCCTTCTCGACGACCTCACCCGTGATCTCGTGGCCGAGGACGAGGTTCGGCGGTGCGGTCGTGCGGCCGCGGACCATGTGCTGGTCGGAACCGCAGATGTTGGTGGCGACGAGCTTGAGGATGACGCCGTGGTCGACGCGACGGCCGACGTTGGCGGGGTTCACCCCGGGGCCGTCCTTGAGGACGAAGTCCGGGTAGTCGATGGACTGGACCTCGACCTTGCCCGGTTCGAGGTAGGCGACGGCGCGGTTGCCCGAGGGGCGCGAGCTGGAGACGCTCGGGTCGGCTGCAGTGGTCGTCACGTGGCTGCCCTTCTGCGGAGGCCCCGACGTCGGCGTCGGAGCCTGGAGCTGCAGTGCACTCCACGCGAGCCGCCACCGCAAGCCGCCCACGGCGCGGCGGCCGGCCCGTCACCGCTCCCGGCCGGTCCTGCGGAGGCTGGGGACGCCCCGGCTCAGCGCTGCTCGGCGGGGCAGGCGTAGGTGGTGCGCCCCCCCAGCTGCCACGTGCGGACCGGCGCGCCGCAGCGGCGGCAGGTGTTGCGCTTGTAGACCCACCGCTCGGTGGGGGCGTCGGGGTCGCTCACGACGACGCCGGCCTCCAGGCCGAGGGTGAGGTGGACGACGGCCAGGTCCCAGATCCGCCCGGCCTCCTCCGCGTCGACTCGGCGGGCCGGGTCCACCCCCGCCAGGAACAGCAGCTCGGCGCGCCAGGCGTTGCCGAGCCCCGCCCACACCGCCTGGTCGAGCAGCGCGGTGCCGACGGGCGCCCGCTTGGCCGTGAGCCGCCGGACGGCCTCCTCGCGCGCGGCGGGACCGCTGTCGCGCAGCGGGTCCGGGCCGAGACCCGCCACCAGGGTGTCGCGCGCGTCGGGCGTCATGGCCTCGCAGCGCATGGGCGCCACCAGCGAGAACGCCACCTCCCGCGTCGCCAGGCGCAGGCGGGTCCCCGCGCGCGGCGGGAGCCCCGGGTCGTCGGTGCGCAGGAAGAAGCCGTCGTGGCCGAGGTGGACGTGCAGGGCGGGCGCGTCCTCGACGTCGTAGAAGAGGTGCTTGCCCCAGACGTCGACGCCGCGCACGACGTGGCCGTCGAAGGGGGTCGCGTCGAAGCGGCCCTGCGGGCTGGACGCGGCGACGACGTGCCCCGCGAGCGCGGCCGCGTGCTCGCGGCCGTAGCGGTGCAGCAGGTGTCCCTCGGGCACGGCCGCGCTCCCGTCAGCGCCCGGCGGGTGCCCGGCGGCGCAGGCCCCGGACCCCGATGACGGCGATCGTCGCGCCCAGGACCAGGCTCACGACGACGAGGACGAGGTGGACGAGCAGGAACGGCTGCGGCCCGTCGGCGAAGGAGCGGGGATCGGCCCAGATGTTCTTGAGGAACGTCGGCCAGATGATCCAGCTCCAGACGCCGAACAGGACGAGGAACACGCTGGTCCGGCGGGAGAGCACCATGGCCTCATCCTCTCCTGCCCGCCGCGCGCGCCACCGAGCGGACCGCCGCCCGGCCCGCCACGGCGACCCCGGCGCCCAGTGCCCCGAGCACGACGCCCGCGGCCAGCGTGGTCCGGTCCTCGGCGCGTCGGCTGAAGGAGGGCGCGTCGACGGCCCGCGGGCCGAGCGGGACCTCGTGGTCGGCCCGCACGGGTACCTGCGCGGCGACCAGCGTCCCGGCGTCCTCCGCCGTGGTCGCGGCCCAGGCGGCGGCCCACAGGACCAGGCGGCCGAAGAGGTTCATGAAGACGAGCAGCACGATGATGCTCGCGGCCGCCCCCAGGAAGGCGTTGCCCTCCGCGCTGCGCTGGGCGATGCCGGTCCCGAACTGCTTCAGCAGCCCCAGCCCGATCCCGCCGAGGACGGCCCCCGACAGCAGCTGGCGCAGGGGGATGTTCGCGCCCGGCAGGATGCGGAAGACGGTGAGGAAGGTGGCGGTGTCCAGGACGAAGGACACGAGGAAGCCCGCCGCGGTGACCAGCCAGCGCCCGGCCGTGGTGTCGTCGACGTCCAGGAACCCGAGCAGGTACTGGGCGGCGACCTTCGTGACCAGCACGGAGGACACCGACAGCAGGACCCCGAGGCCGATGATGACGAGGACCGCGAGGTCGCGGAGCTTCACGAGCAGGAAGAACCCGCCGCCCGCGTCCTCGCCGAAGACGGCGCGGATGCCCTGCCGCATGCCGTCGATCCAGCCGAGTCCGGTGAACGCCAGGGTGCCCAGCGAGACGACGAGCGCCCAGTTCAGCGTCGAGCTGTTGAGCACCTCGTCGATGTAGATGCCCGTGGTCTCCTCCTGCCCCACCGGCGGGGAGCCCGGCTTGAGCAGCCCCGACAGGTAGGTCCGGCCCACCTCGACGAGGGCCGCGACCACGGGGTCGCGCACCTGGGGCACCGCGGCCATGACGAGGCCGAGCACGGTGAGCCCGGCGGCCACCGCGGGGAACACCGAGAAGAACGCGAAGTACGCGATCCCGCCCGCGAGGACGTTGCCCCGCGCGTCGTTGTAGCGCTGGTACGCGCGTCCCGGGTGGGTCTTCATGACCTTCGCGATGCCGCCGGTCACCTGCTGCAGCGCGCTCACGCCACTCCTCGCCTGGGTCGTCGTCGGCTACGCCTCGCCGAAGGCGAAGTCCTCCCGGGGGCGCCACACGCCGTCGGCGCCGTGCTCGTAGAGGCTGAACCCCCTCACCGTGAAGGTCGCCTCCCAGTCGCGCAAGGTGAGCTCGGCACGGTCCAGGTTCGCCTCGTCCACGTCGTGGGCGACGGTCACGTGCGGGTGGTACGGGAAGGACAGGTCGCGCTCCAGCGGGCCCGAGCGGATCGCGGCCTGCAGCAGCTCGCACTCGGAGATGCCGCGCGACAGCGGGACGAAGACCACCGGAGACACCGGGCGGAACGTCGCCGTCCCCCGCAGGTGCACCTCGAACGGCGCCAGCCGGGACGCCGTGTCGCGCAGGTGTCGGCGCGCCGCGCGGAACCGGGTGCGCGGCAGGGCGCTGGGCGGCAGCAGCGTGATGTGCGGCGGGACCTGGTCGGCCAGCGGGTCGCCGAAGGCCTTGCGCCACGCCGCCAGGTCGGCCGCGTGCGGCTCCGGCACGGCGATCGAGATGCCGATCGTCGGCGCCGCCAGCGCGGAGCGCAGCCCGTTCACCGCCTCCGGCCCACGAGGCCCACGCGGTCGTACACGAGGGCGAGGGTGTCCTCGGCGATGGCGTTCGCCCGGCGGGCGCCGTCGGCGAGGATGTCGTCGAGGGTGCCCGGGTCGCCCAGCAGCTCCAGCGTGCGCTCGCGCACGGGGCCCAGGACGTCGGCGACGACCTCCGCGAGCTCCTTCTTGAGGTCGCCGTAGCCGCGGCCCGCGAAGTCCTGCTCGAGCTCGGCGACGCTGCGCCCGGACAGCGCGGAGTGGATGCTCAGCAGGTTGGAGACGCCCGGCTTCTCCGCGAGGTCGAAGCGCACCTCGCGGCCCGTGTCGGTCACGGCCGAGCGGATCTTCTTGGCCGTCACCTTCGGGTCGTCCATGACGTCGACGATGCCGCCCGGCGACGACGACGTCTTGCTCATCTTGGCGCCCGGCTCCTGCAGGTCGAAGACCTTGCCGGTCTCCTTGAGGATGTACGGCTTCGGGACCACGAAGGTCTGCCCGAAGCGGCTGTTGAAGCGCTGGGCGAGGTCGCGCGTCAGCTCCAGGTGCTGGCGCTGGTCCTCGCCGACCGGCACCTCGGCCGCCTGGTAGAGCAGGATGTCGGCCGCCATGAGCACCGGGTAGGTGAACAGCCCGACGGTCGTGCCCTCGTTGCCCTGCTTGGCGGACTTGTCCTTGAACTGCGTCATCCGGCTGGCCTCGCCGAACCCCGTGAGGCAGCTGAGCACCCAGGCCAGCTCGGCGTGCGCGGGCACGTGGCTCTGCACGAACAGCGCCGAGCGCTGCGGGTCCACCCCCCCGGCCAGGTACTGCGCCGCGGTGCGGCGGGTCCGCTCGCGCAGCGCGGCCGGCTCGGGGGCCACGGTGAGGGCGTGCAGGTCCACGACGCAGTACAGGGCGTCGTGGGAGTCCTGCAGCGCCACCCACTGGGTCAGCGCCCCGAGGTAGTTGCCGAGGTGCAGCGAGTCCGACGTGGGCTGCATGCCGGACAGCAGCCGCGGGCGGGCCTCCTCAACCATGCGTCTCAGTCTGCCAGTCGCGGGCGGGTGCCCCGTCACCCGTCGCGTCACCCGTCGCACCCAGCGGGCGCAGGACGACGCCGAAGCTGGTGGGCGCGGAGGCGAGCCGGTACTGCGGCAGGGCGCCGGGGCCGCAGGAGCCGGTGCCGATGCCCTGCTGGGCGGCGTCGAGGTGCACCCAGACGGACCCCTCGTCGCTGAGCTCGACGGTGTGCCGGGCCGCGTCGAGCTGCGCGGTGCTCCAGCGGCGGGCGGTCAGCCCGGTCGTGGGCAGGCCCTCGACGCGCAGGCCGGGACCCGCGCCCGTCAGCTCGGCCCAGCGCACGTCGGCGCGCTGGCCGTTCTCCTGCGGGAAGACGTACGGCGTCTGCAGCGCGTCGACGGACGCCGTGAAGCGGCCCACCCGCGTGCCGTACCCCGTGTCCGCGTACGCCTCACCCGGGCCGCGGCCGAACCACGTCACGTCGGCGAGGTGGCGGGGCAGCCGCAGCCGCAGCCCCAGGCGGGGCAGCGGGACGGTCATCTCCCCCTCGGGCACCACGTCGACGTCGACGCGCACGCCGCCCTCGACGGCGCTCCAGCGGTAGGTGGTGACCCAGCCGAGGTCGGTCCCGGGCGGGGCGACGCGGCTGCGCACGACGACCGCGTCGCCGGTGACCTCCACCGCGGTGGTGCGGTGGCGCAGCCGGTCCAGGCGCAGCTCGCGCCACGGGCCGGCCAGCGGGTCGCCGTGCATGCCGGCGTCGTTGTCCGTCGGCGCGCGCCAGAGGTCCAGGCGGGCCTCGCCGACCGCGAGGTCGCCGAGGGCCAGCAGGTCGCCCGTGCGGGCGTCCAGGCGCGCGGGCCCGACGAGCAGGTCGCCCTGCTCGCGGCGCGGGGCCGTGCGGGCCGGCCCGTCCGCCGCGGGCTCCTGCGCGGGGCCGGCATCGAGCTGGACCTGCCCGGTGCCGACGACGTGACCGGCCGACGCCCACCGGGTGCCGGCGCTCAGGACGGCGCGCACGGTGAGCCAGCGCTCGGTCGCGGCCGGACCCAGCTCGAGCAGCTCGGCCGGCACGTCGAGCAGGACGGACTCCCCGGGGGCCAGGGCTGGTGCCGCCCAGCTCGCCGTGGCGCGCAGCTCGCCCCCGTCCTCGACGGTGGCGACGAGCTCCAGGTGCTCCAGCGACACGACGTTGTAGCGGTTGGTCAGGCGGAGCCGCCCGGCCGCGGTGTCCTCGACGCTGAAGCGGGCCGGGGCGACGACGGCCGCGTAGTCCAGCAGCCCGGGCGAGGGCGCGCGGTCGGGGAACACGAGCCCGTCGGCGACGAAGTTGCCGTCGTGGACGTCCTCGCCGAAGTCGCCGCCGTAGGCGAAGCGCTGCCGGCCGACCTCGTCGCGCTGGCGCAGGCCGTGGTCGATCCACTCCCAGACGAACCCGCCCATGCAGCGCTCGGAGGAGTCGAAGATCTCCTGGTACTCCTCCAGACCGCCGGGCCCGACGCCCATGGCGTGCGCGTACTCGCACTGCACGAAGGGCATCGCGCGGCGGCGGGCGTCGGCCTCGGCGTCCGCGAGCGGCTCCTCCGTGCGGGTCGCGATGGCCGCGGTCTCGGCGTGGTCGGCGTACATGCGGGAGTACACGTCGACGTCGGGGCAGGACCAGTCGTGCTCGTAGTGGATCGGCCGCGACCCGTCGCGCTCGCGCGTCCAGCGGGCCATGGCGGCCAGGTTCTGCCCCGTGCCGCTCTCGTTGCCCAGCGACCACAGCACGATGCTGGGGTGGTTCTTGTCGCGCTCCACGGTGCGGCGCATGCGGTCGACCATCGCGTCGGCCCACCGCGGGTCGTCGGAGGGGTTGTCGCGCCAGTCGACGAAGAAGAACCCGTGGGTCTCGAGGTCGCACTCGTCGACGACCCAGAGGCCGAACTCGTCGCACAGCTCGAGGAACTCCGGGTGCGGCGGGTAGTGGCTCGTGCGGACCGCGTCGACGTTGTGCCGCTTCATGAGCAGGACGTCGTCGAGCATGTCCTGCCGGGTGACGCTGCGGCCGCGGTCGGGGTGCGCCTCGTGGCGGTTGACGCCGTGCAGGGTGACCGGCAGGCCGTTGACGGTGAACACGCCGTCGACGATCGCGACCGTGCGGAAGCCGATCCGCAGGGCGATCCGCTCGGTGCCCGTCACGACCTCGGCGTCGTACAGGCGCGGGACCTCGGCCGACCACGGCTGGGCGCCGGGCACGGCGGCCTCCTCGCCCGCGGCGAGGTCCAGGCCCAGCTCGGGCACCAGCACGCGGGCCGCGGCCCCGTCGCGGGTGGCGACGTCGACCCGCAGGGTGCCCGCGCCGTCGGCGAAGCCCGCGTGGCAGAACACGTCGTCGACGCCGCCCGCGGGGCGGCGCAGCAGCGCCACGTCGCGGAAGATGCCCGAGAGCCACCACATGTCCTGGTCCTCGAGGTAGCTGCCGGAGGACCACTGGTGCACGCGCACCGCGAGCTGGTGCTCCTCCCCCGCGGCGAGGGCGTCGGTGACGTCGAACTCCACCGGCAGGCGGCTGCCGACCGAGCGGCCGACCTCGGTGCCGTCGACGTGCACGGAGAACGCGGAGTCGACGCCCTCGAAGCGCAGGACGACCCGGCCCTCACCGGACGGCAGGCCGAAGGTGCGCCGGTAGTCGCCCGTGGGGTTCTCCGCCGGCACGAAGGGCGGCTCGAGGGGGAACGGGTAGGTGACGTTGGTGTAGGCCGGCGAGCCGTGGCCCTGCAGCTGCCAGTGGCCCGGGACGGTGATCCGGTCCCACGCGCTGTCGTCGAACCCCGGGCCCGTGGCGTCCAGGGGCACGTCGGCGCGCGGGGACAGCCGGAAGCGCCAGGAACCGTTCAGGTCCACCCGCGGGGCGTCGGAGCGCAGCCACGCGCGCGCGGGCAGCGCCCCCCGCGACGGGGTGTGCTCCTCGATCCAGGTGGCGGTGCTGCTGGTCCGGGCGGCGGCGCTGTCGTCGGTCACCGGGGAACCCTCCCCGCGGTGTTTCCGGATGTCAAGATGTGTTCGATCCTGTTCGTCGCGTCGGCGTCCCGGGCGACGGCCTGCTGCCATGCTGGGCGCGTGCGGAACTGGACTGAGGACGGCATCGCGTTCGGTGCGGACTACAACCCCGAGCAGTGGCCCGAGCAGGTGCGGTGCGAGGACCTCGAGCTGATGCGCGAGGCCGGCGTCACGCTGGTCTCGGTCGGCATCTTCTCCTGGGGCCTGCTCGAACCGGAGCCGGGTCGCTACGACTTCGGCTGGCTGGACCGGGTCCTCGACGACCTGCACGGCGCAGGCATCGGGGTCGACCTCGCCACGGCGACGGCCTCGCCGCCGGCGTGGATGTCGCAGCGGTGGCCCGAGGTGCTGCCCGTCGACCACGACGGCCGCCGCCACACGTTCGGCAGCCGGCAGAGCTGGTGCCCCAGCTCGCCGGTGTACCGGGAGCGCTCGCTCGCCCTGGTCGAGGCGCTGGCCACCCGCTACGGGAGCCACCCGGCGCTGCGCCTGTGGCACATCAGCAACGAGCTGGGCTGCCACAACGCTCGCTGCTACTGCGACGTGAGCGCCGCCGCGTTCCGGGAGTGGCTGCAGCGCCGCTACTCCGGCGTGGACGCGCTGAACGACGCGTGGGCCACGGCGTTCTGGAGCCAGCACTACACGTCGTTCGACCAGGTGCAGGTGCCCGCGCTGTCGAGCTCGTTCCCGAACCCCGCGCACGCCCTCGACTTCGCCCGGTTCTCCTCCGACGAGCTGCTGGGCCAGCACCTGGCCGAGCAGGCCGTCCTGCGCCGGGTCACCCCCGACGTGCCGACCACGACCAACTTCATGGTCTCGGCCGGCCAGACGGCCATGGACTACGGCCGCTGGGCCCGCGAGCAGGACGTCGTGTCCAACGACCACTACCTCGTGCACGCCCTCGGCGACCCCCGCGCCGAGCTGGCCTTCGCCGCGGACATGACCCGCGGCGTCGCGGGCGGCCCGTGGCTGCTCATGGAGCACTCCACGAGCGCCGTGAACTGGCAGCCCGTCAACGTCGCCAAGGCGCCGGGTGAGATGCTGCGCGACTCCCTCGCGCACGTGGCCCGCGGCGCCGACGGCGTGATGTTCTTCCAGTGGCGCGCCAGCTCCGGCGGCGCCGAGCAGTGGCACTCCGGGATGGTTCCGCACGCGGGCCGCGACAGCGACCGCTTCCGCGAGGTCGTGGAGCTGGGCGCGGTCCTGCAGCGCCTGGCCGACGTGCGCGGCAGCGACGTCGAGGCCGACGTCGCCGTCCTCGTGGACTACCAGAACGCCTGGGCCCTGGAGGCCCCGACGCTGCCGTCGGCCCGCGTGGGCCACCTCGACGTCGCCCACCAGGTGCACCGCCTGCTGTGCGAGCGGCAGACCACGGCCGACGTCGTCGCCGTCGGCGCCCACCCCGACGACCTGGCCGAGGTGCTGGCGCGCTACCGCGTCGTCGTGGTGCCCACGCTGTACCTGTGCGACGACGCCACGGCCGCGGCCGTCACCGCGGCGGCCGAGGCCGGCGCGCAGGTCGTCGTGACGTACCTGTCCGGCACCGTCGACGAGCGGGTCCGCGTGCGCCTGGGCGGCTACCCCGGCGCGTTCCGCGACCTGCTGGGCGTGCGGGTCGAGGAGTTCCACCCGCTGCTCGAGGGCGTCGGCACCGCCCTGGACGACGGGTCCACGGGCGAGGTGTGGTCCGAGCGCGCCACGGTGGCCGCCGACGTCGAGGTCCTGGCCTCCTACGGCGACGGCGCCGTGGCGGGCTCCCCCGCCCTCACGCGCCGCGCCCTGCCCGGCGGCGGCGCCGCCTGGTACGTGGGCACCACGCTGGACGACGAGGCCCTCGACGGTCTGCTGCAGGCGGTCTGCGCCGCGGGCGGCGTCGCCCCCGCGGCCCCGGCGACGGGGTTCGTCGACGTCGTGCGCCGCCGCGACGCGACGACGGGCCGCAGCTGGCTCTTCGCCCTGAACCACGGCGAGGAGACCGCGACGGTCCGGGTGAGCGGCGTGGACGCCGTCTCGGGCGCCGACGTCGACGGCACGCTGCACCTGGCCCCCGGGGCCAGCGCCGTCGTGGCGGAGACCCCGCGCCCCTGAGCAGCACCCCACACGCACGACGACGGCCGGCTGGAGGATCCAGCCGGCCGTCGTCGTCCCCCCCCTCGGGGTGGGTGCCTCAGCCCTTGGTGGCGCCGAGGGTCAGCCCCGAGACGAACTGCTTCTGCAGGGCGAAGAAGACCACGAGCACCGGCAGGGCCACGAGCACCGAGCCCGCCGACAGCAGGTTGTAGTCGGTGAAGAACTGGCCCTTGAGGTTGTTCAGCGAGCTGGTGATCGGGAACTTGTCCCCGGACTGCAGCAGCACGGTGGCCCAGAAGAACTCGTTGTAGATCCAGGTGATCTCGAGGACCGCCAGGGCCGCCAGCGCCGGCCGGCACAGCGGCAGGGTGATCTGCCACCACTGCCGCAGCACGCTCAGGCCGTCGACCTGCGCGGCCTCGTACAGCTCGTACGGCAGCGTCTTCATGTAGTTGCTCAGCACGAAGGCGCAGAAGCCGGTCTGGAAGGCCGTGTTGACGATGATCAGCGCCCAGTAGCTGTCGAGCAGGGTGCCCGAGTAGCTGAACCAGTAGGGCACCTCGACCGAGCGGAAGAGCCGGTAGAGCGGGATCAGCAGGGCCTGCGGCGGCAGCAGGTTCGCCGCCGTGAACAGGCCCAGCAGCGCCAGGTTGAACTTGAAGTTGAACCGGGCGACCACGAAGCCGATCGAGGAGGCCAGCAGCAGCGCCAGGACGACGGACGGCACCGTGATGATCACCGAGTTGAGGAAGTGCTGGCCGAAGTCGCCCTGAGCCCACGCCTCGGTGTAGTTGTGCAGCGTGAACCCGCCGAAGGACAGGTAGCCGTTCGCCTGCGTGTAGCTGTAGTCGCGGAAGGAGTTGAACAGGGCCCACAGCAGCGGGAACAGCCACAGCACGGAGGCGGCGACCAGGAAGACGTACAGCACGACGCGCGCCGGCGTGAGCGGGCGACGGGCCTGGTCCGGCGCGCTCTCGGTGCGACGCCGGGCGGCCTGGGCGGTGGAGGTGCTCATCGTTCGTCCTCCCGCATGATGACGTTCAGGTAGATGCTGATGAACACCAGCGAGATGAGCAGCATGATCGTGGCCAGGGCCGAGCCGAAGCCGATGCGGCTCGCCTCACCGACGATGTTCTGCGTCACGAGCGTGGCCAGCAGCTCCAGGCCGTTGCGGCCCTGGTTGATGACCCAGACGAGGTCGAAGGCGCGCAGCGACTCGATGACCGTGATGACGAGCACGATGATGTTGATGGGCCGCATCACGGGGAAGACGATCCGGAAGAAGGTCTGGACCTCGGTGGCGCCGTCCATCTGGGCGGCCTCCTTGAGCGAGGCGTCCACACCCTTCAGGCCCGCCAAGTAGAGGAGCATGACGTAGCCGACCTGCCGCCAGCACGTCGCGAACAGCGCCGCCCAGATGTTCCACTTCGGGTCGCCGTAGAAGTCGACCTGCGTGCCCAGCACGGCGTTGATGAGGCCCTGGTCGCGGGAGTACATGAGCTGCCAGATGAAGCCGATCAGCGCCAGCGACAGCACGACCGGCAGGTACAGCGCGGTCTGGTAGAACCGGCTGCCCTTGAGGTCCTTGTCGATGAGCACCGCGAAGAAGATGCCCAGCGGCGTCGCCACCACGAACATCACCACGAGCCAGAGCAGGTTGTGCTCCACCGCCGGCTTGAAGGGCGGGTAGATGGTGAAGACGTCGGTGTAGTTCTTCAGCCCGACGACCTTGATGTCGGACAGGCCGCCGATGCCGTTCCAGTTGGTGAACGACAGCAGCACGGACGCGATCGCGGGCAGCCAGATGAGGCCGACGACGATCAGGGTCGGGATCGCCACCATGAGGACGACGACGATCCGGTCCGAGCCGCTGAGGCGCCGGACCCGGCCCGACTTCGCGGCACCGGTGTGCGAACCCCCGCGGGGTGGTGGCTGCGCCGTCTGGGGCGCCACCAGGGGCAGGTCAGGAGACGACACGACGACCTCCGTGGTCGGTGCGGGGCAGTGCGGTGCAGGACAGGTCGGGACGGGTCCGGCGGGTCATCACGAGGCGAAGATGCTCTTCTTCTGGCTCTCGATCGAGTTGACCAGGCCGTCGATGTCCGCCGGGTTCTGCAGGAAGGTCTGCAGCGAGGGGATCATGACGGTGGAGGCGAAGTCCGGGCGCGTGTCGCGGTCCATGAACTGCGAGATGGACTTGGCGCTGCCCACGAACTCCGCGCACTTCTTCTGCAGCGTCGTGTACCCGGACTGGTCGGACTTGGTGTTCGCCGCGATGCCCGAGGGGTCGGCCTTGGTCTGCACCTCGCCGTCCTCCGGCGAGCCGAAGAAGGTGAGCAGCTTCTTCGCGCCCTCCTCCTCGCGGGGGCGCTTGGACATCATGAACCCGTCCAGGGGGGCCTCGACCGCGTCGGCGCCGACGGCCGGGTCGACCTCCGGGAAGTTGAAGAAGTCGATGTCCTCCTGGTCGGTGTCCGGGAACTGCTGACCGATGAAGGAGCCGATGACCATCATGCCGGAGGTCTTGTTGACGACCCCGGTGGCCGCCTCCTGCCAGGTCCGGCCGAGGGCGTCGGTCTGGTGGTAGGGGATCAGCGAGCGCCAGGTGTCGAAGACCGTCTTGACCTTCTGGTCGGTCCAGGCCTCCTTGCCGGCCATCAGGTCGACGTGGAACTGGTAGCCGTTGATGCGCATGTTGAGCTGGTCGAACGTGCCCATCGCCGGCCAGCCCTCCTTGTCGGCGAAGGCGAGCGGGACGAGGCCGTCGGTCTGCATCTGCTTGGACAGCGCGGTCATCTCGTCGAGGGTCGTGGGGGCCTGGTAGCCCTTCTCCGCCCACAGCGACTTGCGGTAGAAGACGGCCCACGGGCCGTAGGTCGTCGGCACGAGGTACTGCTTGCCGTCGTCACCGGTGGAGGCCTTCTTGAAGGCGTCGGTGTAGTCGCCGCCGATGGTCTCCCACACGTCGGAGATGTCGCCCGCGAGGCCCTGGCCCGCGAAGAAGCGCATCCGGTAGCCGGCGAACCAGGAGAAGACGTCGTCCGGGCTGCCCTGCAGGTAGTTGTTGATGTTGTTCTGGAAGGTCGTGTGGTCGACCTTGTTCACCTTCACGGTGATGCCCTGGGCCTTCTGCGCCGCGGCGACCATCGCGTCCATGGCCTTGACCGGGACCGGGTCGGAGAAGTTCGACCCGAGGGTGACCTGGGCGCCGCCGCCACCGCCACCACCGGTGGTGCCGCCACCGTCGCCGCAGGCGGCGAGGAGGGCGGGGATGCCGCCGGCGAGCAGCGAGCCGCGCAGCAGGCCGCGTCGGCTGAACGACGTGGCGCGCACGGAGTCGGGGATCAGGCCGGCGAGGTACTCGTCCTGCGTGGAGGGGCGGGTCATGGCGACTCCTTCGTCGTTCGGGGGCGTCGGCGCCCCGGTACCCGTGCACACGATCGCGCAGGGGCAGGACCGAGACTGAGGTGCCCCACGATCTCTGTCAAGCGAATCGCGCAGACTCGGACATCACGAATGTGCAACCGTGTTCAGCGCTGTTGACTTGGCTGTGGAAGACTCGTCATCCTGCCTCGGTGCAGTGCTGCCGAGGCCCGTGGACGTCCCCGGGCGACCCTGCCGTGGGAGGGTGGACGCCGTGCTCGCACGACAGCGCCAGGACCTGATCCTCGAGCAGGTCAGGTCGCGCGGCAGCGTCCGCGTCTCGGAGCTCGTCGACCGCCTGGGCGTCTCCGACATGACGGTGCGCCGCGACATCGCCCAGCTGTCCCGCCGCGGGCTGGTGGACCGGGTCCACGGCGGCGCGGCCTCCACCGACGCGCGCAGCAGCGACGAGCCCGGCTTCGCCGCCAAGTCCGCTCTGCAGCAGGCGGAGAAGCGCGCCATCGGGGCGCTGGCCGCGAGCCTCGTCGAGCCCGGCGCCTCCGTCGCGCTGTCGGCCGGCACCACCACGGTCGAGGTCGCGCTGGCCCTGCGCGACGTCCTCGACCTCACCGTCGTCACCAACTCCCCGCCCGTGGCCGAGGCGCTGCACGAGCCCGCCCGCCGCGACCGCACCGTCATCCTGTGCGGCGGCATCCGCACCCCCTCCGACGCGCTCGTCGGGCCCGTGGCCGTGCGCAGCCTCGAGTCGCTGCACGTCGACTGGCTGTTCCTGGGGGTGCACGGCATCGCCCCGGGCGCCGGCCTGACCACCCCGAACCTCGTCGAGGGCGAGACCGACCGCGCCCTCATGGCGGCGGCCTCGTCGGTGGTCGTGGTCGCCGACTCCACCAAGTGGGGGGTCGTCGGGCTCAGCTCGATCGCCGACCTGGACGACGTCGACGTCCTCGTGACGGACACCGGACTGCCGGACGACGCCCGTGCCGTCGTCACCGACCGCGTCGGCAGGCTGCTGCTGGCGCACACCACGGAGGAGAACCACCTGTGAGCCCGCACGCCTTCCGCCGCACCTCGACCCGGATGGCCGACGGTCGCGAGCTGCTGTACTTCGACGACACCGAGCCGTGGCTGTCGGGCGACGCCGTGCGCGACGCCGTCGACCACCGCCCGCTGCCCCCGGCCGACGAGGTCGTCCGCGGCGGGTCGCAGGTCCGCTACGACCCGCTGACCGGCGACTGGATCGCCATGGCCTCGCACCGCAACGACCGCACCCTCATGCCGCCCCCGGACGAGGACCCGCTCGCCCCGACGCTGCCGGGGAGGTTCCCCACCGAGATCGCCGACTCCAGCTACGACGTCGTCGTCTTCGAGAACCGCTTCCCCTCCTTCTCCACCCGCATCGGGGGCGAGTTCGGCCTCGTCGACGGCGAGGAGGTCTACCCGACGCGCCCCGCGACGGGGCGCTGCGAGGTCATCTGCTTCACGTCCGAGCCCAGCGGGTCCTTCTCCCAGCTCAGCCCGCACCGCGCGCGCACGGTCGTCGAGGCGTGGGTGGACCGCACCGAGGCGCTCGCGCAGGTCGACGGCGTCGAGCAGGTCTTCTGCTTCGAGAACCGCGGCCCGGAGATCGGCGTGACGCTGCCGCACCCGCACGGGCAGATCTACGGCTACCCCTTCGTCACGCCGCGCACCGCGACCATGCTGCGCCGGGCCGCGGAGCACCGGGAGGCCACGGGCCGCAACCTGTTCCGCGACGTCCTGGACGCCGAGCGCCGCTCGGGGACCCGCGTCGTGCTCGAGACCGAGCACTGGACGGCGTACGTCCCGGCGGCCGCGCGCTGGCCCGTCGAGGTCCACCTCGCGCCGCGCCGCGACGTCCCGGACCTGCCGGCCCTGGACGACGCCGAGCGGGCCGACCTGGTCACGGCGTACCTGGACCTGCTGCAGCGCCTGGACCGCTACTACCCCGACGACCACCCCCTGCCCTACATCGCCGGGTGGCACCAGGCCCCCGTGCACACCGGCCGCGACGAGTTCCGCCTGCACCTGCAGGTGTTCTCGGTGCTGCGCGGTCCCGGCAAGGTCAAGTACCTGGCCGGGTCGGAGTCCGCCATGGCCGCCTGGGTCAACGACACGACGCCGGAGCGGGTCGCCGCCCGGCTGCGGGAGGTCTCGCAGTGAGCACGCACGACGACGGGTCCACGGCGACGCCGTCCGGTCCCGAGTTCTCCCCCGCGCCGGAGCGCGCCGAGGCCGCGGCCGGGGTGGCGGCCGCCTTCCGCGACGCCCACGGCGGCGAGCCCGCCGGGGTCTGGTCGGCGCCCGGACGGGTGAACCTCATCGGCGAGCACGTCGACTACACCGGGGGCCTCTGCCTGCCCCTGGCCCTGCCGCACCGCACCTTCGTGGCGCTGCGGCCCCGCACCGACGGGGTCGTGCGGGTCAGCTCGCTGCAGGCCGGCGCCGGCGCCGAGGTGTCCCTGCACGAGGTCGGGCCCGGGTCGCCGCAGGGCTGGGCCGCCTACGTCGCCGGCGTCCCGTGGGCGATGTGGGAGCGCGGCCTCACCGGCTCCGCGATCAGCGGCGGGTTCGACGCCGTCGTGGACGGCCACGTGCCGCTGGGCTCGGGGCTCTCGTCGTCCGCCGCGCTGGAGTGCGCCGTGGCCGTCGCCCTCGGTGAGCTGGCCGGGCTGCCGCTGGACGACGCGGGCCGCGCCGTCCTGGCCGGGGCGTGCGTGCAGGCCGAGAACGAGGTCGCGGGCGCCCCGACGGGCGGCATGGACCAGGCCGCGTCGCTGCGCTGCACCGAGGGCGGCGGCATCCTGCTCGACACCCGCGACGACACGGTGCAGCAGGTCCCGCTGGACCTGGCCGCGGCGGGCCTCGCGCTGCTCGTGATGGACACCCGCGCCGAGCACTCCCACGCGGGCGGCGAGTACGGCGCCCGGCGGGCCAGCGTCGAGCGGGCCTGCGAGCTGCTCGGCGTGCCCACGCTGCGCGAGGTCGACCCCGCGCACCTCGACGAGGCGCTGGAGCGCCTCGGCGACGACGAGCTGCGCCGACGCGTGCGCCACGTCGTCACCGAGATCGACCGGGTGCGCCGCACCGCGGAGCTGCTGCGCGCGGGCCGCGAGCGGGAGATCGCCGGCCTGCTCGACGCCTCGCACGAGTCGCTGCGCCACGACTACGAGGTGTCCTGCCGCGAGCTGGACCTCGCGGTGGACACGGCGCGCTCGGCGGGTGCCCTCGCGGCCCGCATGACGGGCGGCGGCTTCGGCGGCTCGGCCATCGCCCTCGTCGAGGTCGACGCCGTGCAGCCCGTCGCGCGCGCCGTGGCCGCGGCCTTCGCCGAGGCGGGGCTGCGGGCGCCGCAGTTCCTCTCGGCCCTGCCGAGCCAGGGCGCGGCCCGCGACCTCTGACGGGTACGCGCACACGCGACGACGCCCTCCTCCCCGTGCTCGGGGAGGAGGGCGTCGTCGTCGCGGTGGGACCGCCGGGCTCAGGCCGAGCGCAGCACCGTGGTCGACCACTCGCCCACGAGCAGGTCGGAGACCTCGCGGCCGACCTCCTGCTGCGGGTCGGAGGAGACGACCAGCTTCCACGCGCCGGCCGGGGCCGGCGGGACGCTGAACTCGACGGGGTTGGTCGCGCCGTTGACCAGCAGCAGCACGGTCGCCGAGTCCTCGGCGCTGAACTGCATGCCGTAGGCGCGGGCGTTGCCGTCGTCCCACTCGTCCTGTGTCATCGGCTTGCCGTCCGCCCGCAGGGCGAGGACCGCGTCGAGGCTGCCGTCCTCGCCGTTGCCGCGGTAGCGCCGCGCCCGCAGGGCCGGCGTCTCGCGGCGCAGCGTCAGCAGCTCGCGGGTGTAGCCGAGCAGGTCGGTGTCCACCGCCGCCCAGTCGAACCAGGAGATCTCGTCGTCCTGGCAGTAGGCGTTGTTGTTGCCGCCCTGCGTCCGGCCCAGCTCGTCACCGCCGAGGATCATCGGGATCCCGGCCGACAGCAGCAGGGTGGTCATGAGGTTGCGGCGCTGGCGCTCGCGCAGCGCGTTCACGGCCTCGTCGTCGGTGGGACCCTCCGCCCCACCGCCCCAGGAGCGGTTGTCGCTCTCGCCGTCGTTGCCGTCCTCGCCGTTGGCGTCGTTGTGCTTCTCGTCGTAGGCCGTGAGGTCCGCGAGGGTGAAGCCGTCGTGGGCGGTGATGAAGTTGACGCTCGACAGCGGGGAGCGGCGGTCGGCCTCGTACACGTCGGGGCTGCCGGTGATCCGCTGGGTGAGGGCGCCGAGGGAGCCCTCGCCGCGCCAGAAGTCGCGCACGTCGTCGCGGTACTTGCCGTTCCACTCCGCCCAGCGCGCCGGGAACCCACCGACCTGGTAGCCCTGCGTGTCCCACGGCTCGGCGATCAGCTTGACCGGGGCGAGCACCGGGTCCTGGTGGACGATGTCGAGGAAGGCGCTGTGCGCGTGCGCCTCGCCCCACTGGCGCGTCAGGGTGGTCGCGAGGTCGAAGCGGAACCCGTCGACGTGCATCTCGGTCACCCAGTAGCGCAGCGAGTCGAGGATCAGCTGCAGCGCAGCGGGGTGGGACACGTTGAGGCTGTTGCCGGTGCCGGTGGTGTCGAAGTAGTTCTCCGGCTCCTCCTCGACGACGCGGTAGTAGGAGCCGTTGTCGATGCCCTTCAGCGACAGCGTCGGGCCCAGGTGGTTGCCCTCGGCGGTGTGGTTGTAGACCACGTCGAGGATCACCTCGAGGCCCGCGGCGTGCAGCGCCTTGACCATCGCCTTGAACTCGGCGACCTGACCGCCGCCGTCACCGGCGGAGCTGTACTCGTTATGGGGCGCGAAGAACCCGATGGAGTTGTAGCCCCAGTAGTTGCGCAGCCCCTTCTCGAGCAGGTGCGAGTCCTGCACGAACTGGTGCACCGGCAGGAGCTCCACCGCGGTGACGCCGAGGTCGGTGAGGTGCTTGATCGCGGCCGGGTGCGCGAGACCCGCGTAGGTGCCCCGCACCTCCTCGGGCACGTCCGGGTGCAGCTGCGTGAACCCCTTGACGTGGACCTCGTAGACGACGGTCTCCTCCGTCGGGGTGCGCGGCGCCTCGTCGCCCTCCCAGTCGAAGGCCGGGTCGACGACCACGCCGCGCGGCACGGACGGCGCGGAGTCGGCGTCGTTGCGCTCCTCGGGGTCGTCGAAGCGGTGGCCGAAGGTCTCCTCCCCGGCCCCCCACTGGCCCTCGACGGCCTGGGCGTACGGGTCCAGCAGGAGCTTGGCGGCGTTGTGGCGCAGGCCTTCGGCCGGCTCCCACTCCCCGTGCACGCGCAGCCCGTAGCGGGTGCCGACACCACCGGGGACGAGGCCGTGGAAGACGTGCCCGGTCCGCTGCTCCAGCCGGTGCCGCGTCTCCTTCCCGTCGTCGTCGAAGACGGCGACGTCGACCGCGTCGGCGGTCTCGGAGTACACGGCGGCGTTGAGGCCGTCCGGGCGGAGGGTCAGGCCGAGGGGGTACGGGGTGCTGCGTCCGGCAGCGGGATGGTCCACGGTTCAACGGTAACCGGGGGCAACCGCCCCCGCGATCCCACGACGCCCCGCCCCCCGGGACCGGGGCCGCCGCCTAGCCGACGTCCATGCGCTGCAGGCGGATCGAGCTCAGGACCACCGACACGACGGCCACCGCGGCGAGCACGACGACCGACGTCGTGACGCCCGTGGTCGCCACCGTGCCGACCGGGACGTCGCCCGGGATGGCCAGCGTGGCCACGCGCCGGCCGTAGGAACCGATCGAGAGACCGCGCAGCGCGGGCGCGAGCCCGGCCAGGAACGTCTCCCACAGCACCACGTAGGCGAGCCCCGCGAGCAGCCCGCGGCGGGTCACGAGCGAGAGCAGGACGAACACCCCGGTGTAGGCCGCGGACGTCAGCGCGGTGGCGAGCAGGATCCCGCCGACGACGTGCCCCACCGGCAGGTTGATCGAGATCCCGACCGCCATGCACGCGAGGCTCGCGGGCAGGACGACGAGGAACGTGGACAGCCACGCCGCCGTGAACCGGGCGACGACGAGGTGCCAGCGGGGCCGCGCCACGCCGCGCAGCAGCGGCAGGGTGCGGCTGTCGCGGTCGTCGCCGAACGCCCCGATCCCCAGCACGAGCGCGACGATCGGCACGACGAGGCCCGTGAGCAGGGTCGCCGTCAGCGTGGACTGCACGCCGTAGCGGCCGGCCACGCTGGTCACGGCGATCACGACCACCGCCACGACCGCGACGAGCAGGGGCAGCGCCGCGAAGGCCGCGGTGCGGCCGCGGAGCAGGATGCCCCGCAGGCTGAAGCCGAACAGCGTGGTGCCCATCAGCGACCTGCTCCTCTCGCGGCGCGCACGAGGTGCGCGAACGTGCTCTCCAGGTCCTCCCCGACGGGCTCGACCCGCCGCAGGGTCGCGCCGGCCCGGCGGGCCAGCACGGGCACGGCGTCGGCCAGCCCGGCCCCGCGCGGGGTCTCCACCACGACGCCCCGCCCGTCCGGGTCGGTGCGCACGGCGACCACGAGCCCCTCGGCCAGCAGCAGGCCGGCGAGCTCGGCGACGCGCGTGCCGTCCAGGCGCAGCGTGCGCGGGCGGTCGACGAGGAGGTCGCGGATGCCCGCGGGCTCCCCCTCGGCGACGAGGCGGCCGTTGACGACGACGAGGACCCGCCCCGCCATCCGCTCGACCTCGGCCAGCACGTGGGAGGAGACGAGGACCGTGCGGCCCTCCGCGCCCAGCGCCGCGACCAGGTCGACGTCGGCCCGGCGCTGCGCCGGGTCGAGGCCGTTCAGCGGTTCGTCCAGCAGCAGCACCTGCGGGTCGTGCACGAGGGCCTGCGCCAGCTTCACGCGCTGCCGCATGCCCTTGGAGTAGCCGCCGACGCGCCGGTCGGCGGCCTCGGTCAGGCCCACCCGGGCCAGCGCGGCGCGCGCCGCGGCCCGCGGGTCGCGCACCCCGCGCTGGCGGGCCAGGAACTCCACCTGCGAGCGCGCGCTGGCGTGGGCCCACGTGCCCTCCCCGTCGGAGACGACACCGAGGCCGCGGTTCACGCCCGCGTCGGTGTGCGGGTCGACGCCGAGCACCCGCACGCTGCCCTGGCTCGGGCGGCTGAACCCCGCGAGCAGCGACAGGGCCGTCGACTTGCCGGCTCCGTTGTGCCCGAGCAGGCCCGTGACGCCGGCCCCGAGCGCGAAGGACACGTCCGAGAGCGCCACCGTGTCGCCGAACCACTTGCTGACCCCGGTCAGCTCCACCACGGCGCTCACGCGTCGCTCCCGCGGGAGTAGCGGGCCGCGACGACCAGGGAGCCGCCGACGACGACGGCCGTCCAGACCACCCAGGCGAGACCGCCCGGGCCGCTGACCGTGCCGTCGACGATCGCCGCCGCGAGCCGGATCGGCCCGCTGGCCGGGTCCAGCGCGAGCGGCCACTCGTCGGAGAGGACGGTGGAGAGCAGGACCGTGACCACCGGCGCGACGAGCACGACCGCGAGGTAGCCGCCGACCGCGAACACGCGCCGCGAGGTGAGCGAGCCGACGAGCAGCCCCAGCACCGTGTGGAAGACGACGACCACGGCCGCGGCCAGCACGATGCGCGGCAGGTCGCCGATGTTGTCCGCGATCCACCGCCCCGGGTCGTCCGCCGTGGCGATCGAGCCCACGAACAGCACGAGCATCGGGCCTAGCACGATGAGCGCGAGCAGCGACAGCGCCGCGAGCGCCGTGCCGACGAGGTACTCCAGCCACGACACCGCCGTCGCGAAGTACAGGGCGAGGACCCGGTCGCGCCGGTCGCGCGTCAGCATCGAGGGGATGGCCGTGGCGACGAAGGCCAGCAGCACGACCCCGTTGGTGGCCAGCAGGTTCGGGTAGCTGATGAGCTCGGTGGGCTGCAGCGTCACCTGCGGCACGAGCAGCGGCACCGCCACGACGGCGAGCGCCGGCAGGTAGGCCACGGCGAGCAGCAGGAACGGCCAGACCTTCGAGCCCGCGCTGCGGCGCAGGCCGAGCGGGCGCCGGACGCTGGAGGCCACGAAGCTCGCGACCGCCGAGGAGCGCGGGCGCAGCGAGCCGCTGTAGCGGGAGTAGCGGATGTCGTGCAGGACGGCGCGGGGCCCCACCTCCTGCGACGTTCCGGCGAGGTCCTCAGCCACCGTGCACCCCCATGGCGTCGACGACGACGTCCTCGAGCCCGCGGGCCGCGGGCACGAGGTGGCGCAGGCCGACCCCGCGCTCGGCGGCCAGGTCGCGCACCACGTCGAGCGCGGCGTCGGAGCTGCGGTTGAGGCCGATGTCCCCGGTCGCCGTGGGGGCGACGCGGATGCCCAGCGGGGCGAGCAGCGGCTCCAGCGCGCGGGCGAACTCCCCCACGTCGCCGGAGACCAGGAGGTCCACGGGACCCGTGAGCGCCTGCTCCACCAAGACGGGGCGCTGCGCCGCGAGGGCTCCCGAGCGCAGGACGACGACCTCGTCGCAGGTGCGCTCGATGTCCTCCAGCACGTGGGAGCTGGCGATGACGCGGATGCCCAGGTCGGCGGACAGCCGCCGCACGATGGTCAGCATCTCCTCGCGCCCCGCCGGGTCGAGGCCCGAGGTCGGCTCGTCGAGCAGGACCAGGTCGGGGCCGTGCACGAGGGCCTGCGCCAGCTTGGTGCGCTGCTGCATGCCGAGGGAGTAGGAGCCCACCGGGCGGCGGCGCTCCTCCTCCAGCCCGACCGCGAACAGGACCTCGCTGGTGCGGCGCACCGCGTCGCGCCGCCCCAGGCCGCGCATCCGGGCGAGCTGCACGCACACGTCCTGCGCGGACAGGTCCGCGGGCAGGCACGGGTGCTCGGGCATGTAGCCGACCCGGCGGCGGACCTCGCGGCGGTCGGCGACGGCGTCGAGGCCGAGGACGCGCAGCTGCCCCGAGTCCGGCCGGGCGAGGCCGAGCGCGGTGCGCAGGAGGGTGGACTTGCCGGCGCCGTTCGCGCCGAGCAGCCCGGTCGCGGGCGCGGAGAACGTCACGCTGAGGTGGTCCAGCGCCGTCACGGATCCGAAGGTCTTGCTGACCTGCACGCACTCCAGCCCCGGCGGGGCGGCGGTCTCGATGCTCACGCGGACACACAACCACGCAGCGCCCGGCCGCCTCGTCCGCCGATCGGCGCGCCGCGGGTCGGCTCATCGGCGACGATCACCGGGTGACCACCACCCCGGGACGACAGGCACCGCACCGCACGGACGAGGGCACCCTCGAGGTGGACGTGGTGGTCCTGGGCACCGGCTCGGGCGGGAAGATGGTCGCCCAGGAGCTCGCGCGCGCCGGCCGCTCGGTGGCCGTCGTCGAGGCCACCCGCGTCGGCGGGGACTGCCCGTACGTGGCGTGCGTGCCCGCGAAGTCGCTGCTGCTGTCCGCGCGGGCCGGCCTGCCGTGGACCGCGGCCGCGGCCGTGCGCGACGAGGCGTCGCAGCAGCGCGACGACACCGCCGCCACCGAGGGGCTCGTCGAGGACGGGATCCACGTGCTGCGGGGCTTCGGCCGCCTGGCCGGCCGCGGGCGGGTCGTCGTGGGCGACACCGAGGTGCGCGCCCCCGTCGTGGTCGTCGCCACCGGCAGCGCGCCCGTGCGCCCGCCCGTGGACGGCCTCGACGGCGCCCCCACCTGGACCTCCGTCGACGCGCTGTCCTCCGCCGAGCTGCCCGCCCGGCTCGTGGTGCTCGGCGCGGGCGCGGTGGGCTGCGAGCTCGCCGAGGCCTACAGCGGCCTCGGCAGCGAGGTCGTGCTCGTCCAGCGCAGCGGCCACCTGCTCTCCGGCGAACCCGCATGGGTCGGCGAGCAGCTCGCGGAGTCGCTGCGCCGCAAGGGCGTCGACGTCCGCACGGGCGCCTCGGCGAAGGCCGTCGTGCGCACCGGCGACGAGTTCGCCCTCGCGCTGGACGACGGTTCGGACCTGCCCTTCGACCGGCTCCTGCTCGCGACCGGCCGGGCGCCGAACCTCCCGCCGGGCCTCGACGAGGTGACCGTCGACGCCCGCTGCCGGGTCCTGGCGGACGGGGAGCCGGTCCCCGGGCTCTTCGCGGTCGGCGACGTCACGGGCGTCTCGAAGTACACGCACTCCGCCAACCACCAGGCGCGGACCGTCGTCGCGGAGGTCCTCGGCCACGGGCGCGACGCCGACTACTCGGGGGTTCCCCGGGTCGTCTACACCGACCCGGCCGTGTTCTGCGTGGGCGACACCGCGCGCACCGAGGGCGTGCTGCGGGCGTCCTTCGACGTGGGCGAGGTCGCCCGGGCGCACCTCGTCGAGGGCGTGGCCGGCGCCCGCGGCAAGCGCACCGGCGGCCGCGTCGAGCTCGTGGCCGACACCGCCACGGGCGTCCTCGTCGGCGCGGCCTGCCTCGGCCCGGAGGCGGACTCCTGGGGTGCGGAGCTGGCGCTCGCCGTCCGCGCCCGCCTCGACGTCGACGTGCTCGCCCACCACGTCCGCGCCTTCCCGACCTGGTCGGAGGCGATCTACCCCGCGCTGCGGGACCTGCTGGACGCCCGCGCCTGACGAGGCGCGTACCGGAACGCTGGCGTCATCGCGGGACACGCCGCAGCAGGCCCCTGCAGGAGCGGCGTGTCGGCGGATGGGGCCAGCGTTCCGGCACGGCTCCCGTCCTTGTCCACAAGGCTGCAGCGCGGGCACGCCCCGCCGCGGCAGGGTCTCGCGCGTGGAGGCGGTCGAGGCGGTGCACGCGTGCGGGGGCGCCGCGCGCGCCGCACGCCTCGTGCGTCTGACCCCGCGGCGCGCCCTGGTCGCCGCCGTCGCCGCGGGTGAGCTGCTGCGGCCGGTGGCCGGCCTCTACTGCGTGCCCGGCTGCCCACCCGACGTGCTCGCCGCGGCGGCGGCGCGCGGGGTGCGCTCGTGCCAGAGCGCCGCGGTGGCCCTGGGTCTCGACGTCCTGCACGTCGAGGCGACGCCGCACGTCACGTGCCCGCCCGGCTCGCGCGGCACCTGGCGCGGGAGCGTGGTGCACCGCCGGCGGGTCGCCGACCTCGACGGCTGCACGGACGTCCTGACGACGGTGCTCGACTGCCTGCGCTGCCTGCCGCGGCGTGAAGCGCTGGTCCCGGCGGACAGCGCCCTGCGCACCGGCCGGCTGACGGTGGAGGACCTGCACCTCGCGGCCACCCGGATGAACCGCCGGGACCCGCGCCGGGCGCTGCTGCGGATGGCCGACCCGCGGTCGGGGTCGGCGCTGGAGACGGTGGCGCGCGTGGACCTGCTGGAGGCGGGCCTGCGCGTGCGGACCCAGCAGGGCATCGAGCCCGCGGGCCGGGTCGACCTCGTCGTCGAGGACCGGCTCGTGGTGGAGGTGGACGGCTACGCGTTCCACGCGAGCGCGCGGCAGCGCTCGGAGGACCTGCGCCGGGACGCGGAGCTGCACCGGCTCGGCCTGCTGGTGCTGCGCTTCAGCTTCGAGCAGGTGGTGCACCGCCGGGAGTGGTGGCTCGGCGTCGTGCACGACGTGCTCGGACCGCGCTGAGCCGGTGCGTGGCGGGCTTACCCTGGAGGGGTTGTGCAGTGCGACTACTTCGACTCCGGTGCGTGCCGTTCGTGCACCCTCATGGGCACGCCGTACCCCCTGCAGCTGAGCGGGCGCGGCGACCGCGTGCGCGAGGTCCTCGCCGCGCACCCCGGCACGACGTGGCTGCCGCCCGTCGAGAGCCCGGAGTCGGACTACCGGAACAAGGCCAAGATGGTCGTCGGCGGCACCGTGGACGCGCCGACCATCGGGCTGCTCGATCGCGACGGGCGCCCCGTCGACATCCGCGGCTGCGGCGTCTGCACGCCGGGGGTGCGGGCCGTGCTGCCGGTGCTGGCGGAGTTCGTCACGACCGCCGGCCTGACGCCGTACGACGTCGCGGCGCGCCGCGGTGAGCTGAAGTACCTCCTCGTCACCGACTCCCCCGACGGCCGCGTCATGGTGCGCTTCGTGCTGCGCTCGACGGAGCCGCTGCCCCGCCTGCGCAAGCACCTGCCCGCGCTGCTGCGGCGCCTGCCGCAGCTCGAGGTCGTCACGGCCAACCTGCTGCCCGAGCACAAGGCCGTCGTCGAGGGCGAGGAGGAGGTCGTCCTCACCGAGCGCTCGACGCTGTCCATGCGCGTCAACGACCTCGACCTGCACCTGCGGCCGCAGAGCTTCTTCCAGACCAACACGTCCGTCGCGGCCGCGCTGTACCGGCAGGCGCGCGCGTGGACGGAGGAGCTGCAGCCCGCCTCGGTGTGGGACCTGTACTGCGGCGTGGGCGGTTTCGCGCTGCACTGCGCGGCCCCGGGGCGCGACGTCGTCGGCGTCGAGACCAGCGCCGAAGCGGCCGCGAGCGCCCGGCAGAGCGCGCGCGACGCGGGGTTCGACGGCGTCCGGTTCGAGGTCGGGGACGCGACGGAGTTCGCCCTCGCGGCGCCCGCGCCGCCGGACCTGGTCATCGTCAACCCGCCCCGGCGCGGCCTGGGAGCACCCCTGAGCCGGTGGCTGGAGGAGTCCGGCGTCCGCCACGTCCTCTACTCCAGCTGCAACGTCACCTCGCTCGCGAAGGACCTCGACGCCATGCCGTCGCTGCGCCCGCACGTCGGTCGCGTCCTCGACATGTTCCCGCAGACGGCGCACCAGGAGGTCGCGGTCCTGCTCGGACGCGACTGACCCGCCGGCCCGGCCCCGCACGACACGCCGGTTGATCACGAACCGGCGGGGCGGTGCCGGCGGGCGCGACGGGGGTGGGACAGTGGCGGTCCGCAGTTCCCGGGCCGGAGGAGGAGTCGTGCCGACGACGGGTGCGCCGACCCTGGAGTCCGTGGCCGCACGCGCCGGGGTGTCCCGCGCGACGGCCGGGCGGGTGCTGTCCGGCTCCGACCGCGTCGGCCCCGCGGCCCGCGACGCCGTGCTGCAGGCCGCGGCGGACCTGTCCTACGTGACGAACCAGGCCGCGCGCTCGCTCGTGACGCGGCGCAGCGGCTCCGTGGCGCTCGTCGTCGTCGAGCCCGTCGAGCGGTTCTTCTCCGACTCCTACTTCCCGCTCGTCCTCAGCGGGGCGCAGGCGGTCCTCGCCGCGCGCGAGGTCCAGCTCGTGCTCGTCGTCCTGTCGACGAGCCGGGAGCGGGAGCGCTTCGAGCGCTACGCCCGCGGCGGCCACGTGGACGGGGCGATCCTCGTCTCCGTGCACGGTGCGGACCCGCTGCCGCAGCACCTGCTCGACGCGGGCATCCCCGTGGTCATGTCGGGGCGGCCCTACGACGAGGACTCCACGGTCCCCTACGTCTCCGCGGACAACGTGGGCGGCGCCCGCGCGGCGACCCGCTACCTGCTGGACTCCGGCTGCCGGGAGGTCGTCAGCGTCACGGGCCCCATGGACATGCGGGTGGGCCAGGACCGGCTGCGCGGCTTCCAGCAGGAGCTGAAGTCCGCCCGGCGCCGCTACGGCCGGCAGCTGGCCGTGGCCGGCGACTTCAGCGTCGCGGGCGGGCGGGCCGCCACCGAGACCCTGCTGCAGCGCCACCCCGGCCTCGACGGCATCTTCGCCGCGAACGACCTGATGGCCGCCGGCGCGCTGCAGGCGCTCGCGGCCGCGGGCGTCGCCGTCCCCGGGGCGGTCCGGGTCATCGGCTTCGACGACGCCCCCCTCGCCGCCGCGGCCACCCCGCCCCTGACCACCGTGCGCCAGCCCGTCGTGGAGATGGGCCGGGAGCTCGCGCACATGCTCCTGCAGGTCGTCGACGGCGGTGAGCCCCCGGCGCCCGTCGTGGTCGCCACGGAGATCGTGCGCCGCGCCACCGCCTGACCCGCACCCGCCGCGCGGCGGGTCCTGCGCACGGCACCGCCGCGCTGGTTGACACCTGGTCGTCCCCGAGGCACCCTTGGCAAATCCTGTGAGAGCGCTCTCGCACTCGTTCGACGCTCGCGAGAGCGCTCTCACACTCCGCTCCCCCGATCAACGTCGATCCGCCGCCGAGGCGGGGCTCCCGAGGAGAACCCATGTCCACCACCCGCAGGTCGACCGCCGCCGTCGTGGCCGCCGCCCTCAGCACCGCCGTCCTGCTCACCAGCTGCAGCAGCTCCGGCACCGGATCGACCGAGGCCACCGGGGCGGACGGGAAGACGAACCTCACCGTCAGCCTCTTCGGCACCTTCGGGCTCGACGAGGCCGGCCTGTTCGACGAGTACGAGAAGCTGAACCCCGACGTCACCATCACCTACGAGTCCACGCAGGGCGAGAACACCTACTGGCCTGCGCTGCAGACGAAGCTGGCCTCGGGCAACGGTGCCGCGGACGTGCAGGGCATCGAGGTCGGCCGCATCGCCGACGTCGTCGCCAACCAGTCCAGCAAGTGGACCGACCTGTCCACCACGGTCGCGGGCGACCAGGTCCCGAACTACCTCCCCTGGAAGAGCGCCGCCGCGACGACGGAGGACGGCAAGGTCCTCGGCGTCGGCACGGACATCGGCCCCATGGCCCTGTGCTACCGCAGCGACCTGCTGACGCAGGCCGGCCTCCCCTCCGCCCCGGCGGACGTCGCCGCGCAGCTCGGCAGCTGGGACGACTACACGGCGATGGGCGAGAAGTTCAAGGCCGCCGCCCCCGCGGGCACCGCGTGGACCGACTCGGCGGGTGGCCTCTACAACGCCATCATCTCCACGCAGGAGGAGATCTACTACGACGAGGCCGGGAAGCTGGTCTACGACACCAACCCCGCCGTGAAGGACGCCTTCGACACGGCGGCCGCCGCGGCCGAGCAGGGCCTCACCGCCAAGCTCGAGCAGTTCGAGGACCCGGCGTGGGACAAGGGCTTCGGCGGCGGTTCCTTCGCCACGATCGCCTGCCCCGCGTGGATGGTCGGCTACATCAAGGGCAAGGCCGGGGACGCCGGCACCGGTCAGTGGAACGTGACGTCGCTGCCCGGCGGCGCGGGCGGCAACTGGGGCGGCGCCTACCTCGGCATCCCGAAGTCCAGCAAGAACGTCGAGGCCGCGGCGAAGCTCGTCAAGTGGCTGACCGACCCGGAGCAGCAGGCGAAGGTGTTCGAGGTGGGCGGGAACTTCCCGTCCAACACGGGCGCGATCGACCTCGTGACGGGCACGAAGGACGCCTACTTCCAGGACGCCCCCATCGGGCAGATCTTCTCCGCCGCGGCCGAGTCCGCGCCGACGCAGATCCTCGGTGAGGACGACGCCGTGGTGAAGACGGCCCTCGTGCAGTCCCTGCTGTCGGTGGAGACCAACGGCGTCTCCGCGGCCGACGCGTGGAAGAACGCGGCGAAGACCATCGACAACCAGGTCGGCTGAGTCCGCACCTCACGAGAGGGGGGCGGCCGGTCCCGCACCGGCCGCCCCCACCGTCGAGCCCACTCGCGAGGAGAGACGCCATGAGCGCTTCCAGCACGACCGCCCCGCCGGCCCCGCCCGGCCCCCCCGCCCGCGCCGCGGCCCGGAGCGAGCTGTCGCTGCGCTCGCGGCTGTTCCGCCTCGAGGGGAAGGCCGCCCCCTACGCCTACGTCGCACCGTTCTTCATCGTCTTCGCCGCGTTCGGGCTGTTCCCCCTCGTCTACACGATGTGGATCAGCCTGCACGACTTCGAGCTCGGCTCGGACATGCAGTGGACGGGCCTGGACAACTACGTCTGGCTGTTCACGAACGAGAAGTTCTACAACTCGCTGTTCAAGACCGTCACCATCGGCGTCCTGTCCACCGTCCCACAGCTGATGCTGGCCATCGGCCTCGCCCACCTGCTGAACTACCGGATGCGGGCGCGCAACATCTTCCGCGTCTCGATGATCATGCCGTACGCGACCTCGGTCGCGGCGTCCACGCTCGTCTTCGCGCAGGTGTTCGGCCGCGACAACGGGCTGGCCAACTGGATCCTCTCGCTCGTCGGCGTCGACGGCCTGGACTGGCGCAACGGCGACCTCAGCGCGCAGATCGCCATCGCCGTCATCGTCACGTGGCGCTGGACCGGCTACAACGCCCTCATCTACCTGGCCGGCATGCAGTCCATCCCCGGCGACCTCTACGAGGCCGCCGCGCTGGACGGGGCGAACCGCTGGCAGCAGTTCCTGCACGTCACCCTGCCGGGGCTGCGACCCACCATCCTCTTCACCATCGTCGTCTCGACCATCGGTGCGACACAGCTGTTCGGGGAGCCGCTGCTGTTCGGCGGCGTCGACGGCGGGGCGCTGAACCAGTACCAGACCCTCGGGCTGTTCATGTACCAGCAGGGCTGGGGCTACGGCGCCCTGGGCCGGGCCGCGACCGTGGCCTGGGTGACGTTCATCCTCATCATCGGCCTGGTGCTGCTGAACACCGGTCTCGCCCGCTGGCGCGACCGCGACAAGGACACCGGCGGGCGGGCCGCGGTGCACGACACCGAGCAGGAGGCACGGCCGTGACCACCACCACCGTCCGCGAGGCCGCGATGGCGGCCCCCACCCCGCGCCCCGGCCCCCGCACGCGCCGCTACCGGGCGCCCGACGCCGCCGGCCCGCTCACGTACGTGCTGCTGACCATCACGGCGTTCCTGTTCCTGGTGCCCTTCTACTACATGATCGTCGCGGCGAGCCGGCCGATGGCGGAGATGAACCAGTCCCCGCCGCCGTTCCTACCCGGCCCGGACCTGTGGAGGAACATCACCACGGCGGTCCAGCAGCAGGCGATCGGCCTCTCGATCGTCAACTCCCTCATCGTCTCCGGGATCACGACGGTCGCCACCCTGCTGTTCTGCACGCTGGCGGGCTTCGCCTTCGCCAAGCTGCGCTTCCGCGGGAAGAACGCCCTGTTCGCCATCACGCTCGGGACGCTGATGATCCCGCCCACGCTCGGCGTCGTGCCGCTGTACAAGATCATGTCGGACTGGGGCCTCGCCGGCCGTCTCGAGTCGGTGATCCTGCCCTCGCTCGTCACGGCGTTCGGGGTGTTCTTCATGCGCCAGTACCTGGTGCAGACCCTGCCCGACGAGCTGCTCGAGGCGGCCCGCGTCGACGGCGCCTCCTCGACGCGGACGTTCATCAGCATCGTGCTCCCGATCGCCCGCCCGGGCATGGCCGTCCTGGGGATGCTGACCTTCATGACCGCCTGGAACGACTTCTTCTGGCCGGTCATCGCGCTGAACTCCACCAACCCCACCGTGCAGGTGGCGCTGAACAACCTCGGCAGCGGCTACGTCCCGGACACCGCGATCATCATGGCCGGGACCCTCGTGGGCACCCTGCCGGTCATCGTGGTGTTCCTGCTGCTGGGCCGTCAGATCGTCGGTGGCATCATCGCCGGGGCCGTCAAGGGCTGATCCACCCGGGGCCCCACCCGCTCGCGAACGACCGCACGACCCCCCACGCCACCGACCCGAGAGGAGGCGGGACCGCCCCGCGCGGACCCGATCCCCCATGACCGCCACCGAAGAGCGCAGCAGCGCGCAGCCCGCGCCCGCCCCCGAGACCGTCCGCTCCTTCCCCGCCGGCTTCGCCTGGGGGACCGCCACCGCGGCCTACCAGGTCGAGGGCGCCGTGGCCGAGGACGGCCGCACGCCGTCCATCTGGGACACGTTCAGCCACACGCCGGGCCGGGTGACCGACGGCGACACGGGGGACGTCGCCGACGACCACTACCACCGCTTCCGCGAGGACATCGCGATCATGAAGCGGCTGGGCCTGACGTCCTACCGCTTCTCCGTGGCGTGGCCGCGCATCACCCCCGAGGTGACCGCGGCGGCCAGCGGGCCCGTGAACGCGGCGGGGCTCGCGTTCTACTCGACGCTGGTCGACGAGCTGCTCGCCGCCGGCATCGAGCCCGCCGTGACGCTCTACCACTGGGACCTGCCGCAGGCCCTGGAGGACGCGGGCGGCTGGACGTCGCGGGCGACCGCCGAGCGCTTCGCCGAGTACGCCGAGGTCGTCGCGGGGGCGCTGGGCGACCGGGTCGGGACGTTCATCACGCTGAACGAGCCGTGGTGCTCCGCCTACCTGGGCTACGCCTCCGGCGTGCACGCGCCCGGGCGGACCGAGCCCGCGTCGGCCCTGGCCGCCGTGCACCACCTGAACCTGGCGCACGGCCTCGGCACCGCCGCGGTCCGCCGGGCCGCTCCGGGCGCGCGCGTGGCCCTCACGCTGAACCTGGCGTGGGTGCGCACGGAGGGGCACCGCGCGGCCGACGCGGACGCCGTGCGCCGCGTCGACGGGTTGCAGAACCGGGTGTTCCTCGACCCGGTCCTGCGGGGGGAGTACCCCGCCGACGTGCTCGCCGACACCGCCGGGGTGACGGACTGGTCGTTCGTCCTGCCGGGGGACCTGGAACTCGTGCACCAGCCGATCGACCTGCTCGGCGTGAACTACTACAGCCCCACCGTCGTCCAGGCCTGGGACGGCAGCGGTGCGCGCGCCGAGGCGGACGGGCACGGCAACAGCGCCCACAGCCCCTGGATCGCCTGCCCCGACGTGGAGTTCCCCGAACTGCCCGGGGAGCGCACCGACATG
The DNA here is from genome assembly GCF_011839805.1 of Kineococcus rubinsiae. Classification (GTDB taxonomy): domain Bacteria; phylum Actinomycetota; class Actinomycetes; order Actinomycetales; family Kineococcaceae; genus Kineococcus; species Kineococcus rubinsiae. The sequence continues at coordinate 64,394 of NZ_VWPY01000013.1, forward strand.
GGCTGGAGCATCGACGCCCGCGGGCTGCGGGAGCTGCTGGTGCGCCTGCACACCGAGCACCCGGGCCTCGAGCTCGTCGTGACCGAGAACGGGGCCGCCTACCCCGACGTCGTCGAGGACGGCCGCGTGCGGGACACCGCGCGCACCGCCTACCTGCACGACCACCTCTCGGCCGTGCTGGACGCGATCGACGCCGGCGCCCCCGTCACCGGGTACTACCTGTGGTCCTTCCTCGACAACTTCGAGTGGGGCTACGGGTTCTCCAAGCGCTTCGGGATCGTCCACGTGGACTACGAGACCCAGGTGCGGACCCCCAAGGACAGCGCCGGCTGGTACGCGGGCGTCATCGCGGCCCACGGGCTGGGGGCCGCCCCGGCGCGGTAGGTCCGGACCTCCGGGGCGGGCCCGCGTCGGCGCGGGCCCGCCCCCGACGGGTTCACCCCCCGTCGCGCAGCCAGGCGCTGCGCCGGCGCTCCACGTCGCGCAGGAGCTCCTCGAGCGCCGCCTCGACGCGCTCCTCGTCGCCGGTGACGAGCAGGTCCACCAGCAGCCCCCGCATGGTGCCCAGCACCAGGGTCGCCAGCGCCGCGGCCTGCCCGGGCGGGGCCCCGTCCGCGACGAGCGCGCGGGTCAGCAGCCCCGTGCGCTGCTGCAGCGACCGGGACACCGCGGCCGCGAGGTCGGGCGAGCCGTGCAGCGCGTGACCCGTGATCGCGGTGAACAGCCGGATCTGACGGCGTCCCCCGGGCGCGGTGGCGTGCCGCCACAGCGTCCGCAGCGGATCGGGGTCCCCCGCCGCGACGAGGTCCGGGGAGGAGAACGTCCGGGTCAGGACGAGGTCGACGATCTCCGCGACCAGCCGGTCCTTGGACGTGAAGTGGTGCACCAGCGTCGCGTGGCTGACGCCGACGGTCTCGGCGACCTTGCGCAGCGACAGCCCCGCCAGACCGTGCTCCAGGGCGTGCTCGGTGGCGGCCAGCAGCACCTCCTCGCGGCGGTGCTCGTAGCGCCGCCGGCGACCGTCGACGCTCTCGCTCACCGGGCGAGGCTAGCCCAGCCTCCCGGTCCCGCCGGGCGGCCGCGGAAGATGCTTGACCACTCGGTAGAGCAACCCTAGGGTTCCCCTGCACGGCAACGGAGGCCGCGACACCCCTCGGCACACCGGCCGGGTCCGCACCGGCACCCGGAGCCCCGCCGTGCTCGAACCGCCGAGAGAGGGCCCTCCCGTGAAGACGCTGTCCCGCACGCTCCGCCGACCGCTCGCCGCCACCGCGCTGGCCGCCACCGTCTGCCTGGGCCTGCAGGCCCCCGCCCACGCCGCGGACAACCCCTACCAGCGGGGACCCGCGCCCACGACCGCCGGCATCGAGGCCACCCGCGGGTCGTTCGCCGTGTCCCAGACGACCGTCTCGCGCTACGCGGTGAGCGGTTTCGGCGGCGGGACCATCTACTACCCGACGACGACCACGGCCGGGACCTTCGGCGCGGTCGTCATCGCCCCCGGGTACACCGCGCGGCAGTCGAGCATCGCCTGGCTCGGGCCGCGCCTGGCGTCGCAGGGCTTCGTCGTGTTCACCATCGACACCCTGACGACCTCCGACCAGCCGAGCTCCCGGGGGGACCAGCTGCTGCGGGCCCTGGACTTCCTGACGGGGAGCAGCACGGTGCGGTCCCGCATCGACGCGACGCGCCTGGGCGTGATGGGGCACTCGATGGGGGGCGGGGGGACCCTGGAGGCGGTCAAGGACCGCCCGTCGCTGCAGGCCGCGATCCCGATGACCCCGTGGAACCTCGACAAGACCTGGCCCGAGGTGAGCACGCCGACCCTCGTCATCGGGGCGCAGGACGACACCGTCGCCCCCGTGACGTCGCACTCGGAGCCGTTCTACCAGTCGATGCCCGCCGCGACGGACAAGGCGTACCTGGAACTGCGCGGCGCCAGCCACTTCGCCCCGAACTCCTCGAACACGACCATCGCGAAGTACAGCATCGCCTGGCTCAAGCGGTTCGTGGACGACGACCTGCGCTACGACCAGTTCCTCTGCCCCGCACCGACGTCGACCACCGCGATCAGCGAGTACCGCAGCACCTGCCCCTACTGAAAGGCCTCCCACCAGACGCCGCACCGCGTCCCCCGCGCGGTGCGGTGGTCCGGTGCGGACCCGGTCTCAGCCGCGGTAGGTGACCACCACGGGGGCGTGGTCGCTCCAGCGCTCGGCGTAGGTCGGCGCCCGGTCCGTGCGCACGTCGGCGACCTTCGCGGCGAGACCGGGCGTCGTCAGCTGGTAGTCGATGCGCCAGCCCGAGTCGTTGTCGAAGGCCTGCCCCCGCCAGCTCCACCAGGCGTACGGGCCGGGCACGTCACCGGCGGCGCGGCGCTGGACGTCGACCCAGCCGAGCTCGTCGAACCAGTGGTCGAAGTGGGCGCGCTCGTCCTCGAGGAACCCGGCCTTGCCCCGGTTGCCCTTGTGGTTCTTGATGTCGTTCTCGGTGTGGCCGATGTTCAGGTCCCCCGCGACCAGCGCCTCGCGCCCGTCGGCCGCGGCGAGCTCCGCGAACCGCGTGTCCATGGCGTCGAGGAAGCGGTACTTGTCCTCCTGCTGGGGCGTGCCCACCTCGCCCGAGTGCACGTAGGCGCTGACGAGGGTGAGGGGCCCGACGGCGGTCTCCACGTCGGCCTCGATCCAGCGCCCGGACGTCTCGAAGTGGGCGTCGTGGGCGAACCCCGTCCGCACGGCCGAGAAGTCCGTCTTCGCGGCGATCGCCACCCCGGCCCGGCCCTTCGCGGCGGCCTCGGTGTGCGCGATGAACGGGTAGTCCGGCAGCGCCTTGCGCAGCTCCTCGTCCGGCGCCCGGACCTCCTGCAGCAGCAGGACGTCGGGCTGGCGCTCGTCGATCCACGGCTGCATCCCGCGCCGCACGGCGGCGCGTACGCCGTTGACGTTGACGGTCGCGACGACGAGGGACTTCTTCGCTCGGGGCACGGCCCGGACGCTACCGGGAGCCCGCGACACGACGCCCGAGGTGGTCGAGCGGGACGTCCCCGCCGTGATCATGCAGGGACTACCTGCATGATCACGGCGGGGAGGACCGGGTGCGGCTCAGCGCAGGCCGGCGGCCCGCTCCGCGGACTCGACGACGTTGGTCAGCAGCAGCGCGCGCGTCATGGGCCCGACCCCGCCGGGGTTCGGGGCCATGAACCCCGCGACGTCGGCGACGTCGAGCGCGACGTCGCCCGTGAGCTTGCCCTTGCCCGTCTCCGGGTCCGGCACGCGGGAGACGCCGACGTCGAGCACCGCGGCGCCCGGCTTCACGACGTCCTTCGTCACCAGGCCGGGCACGCCGGCCGCGGCCACGATCACGTCGGCGCGCCGCAGGTGGCTCGCGAGGTCGCGCGTCCCCGTGTGGCACAGGGTGACCGTGGCGTTGGGGTGGCGGCGGGTCAGCAGCAGCCCGATGGGCCGCCCCACCGTCACGCCGCGCCCGACCACCACGACCTCCGCGCCGTCGAGCGGGACGTCGTGGCGCAGCAGCAGGTCGATGACACCGCGCGGGGTGCAGGGCAGCGGCGAGGTGATCTCCTCGCGCACCCGCAGCACGAGCCGGCCGAGGTTGGTCGGGTGCAGCCCGTCGGCGTCCTTGTCCGGGTCGACGAGCTCGAGGACCTGGTTGGCGTCCACGCCCGCGGGCAGCGGCAGCTGCACGATGAACCCCGTGCACGCCGGGTCGGCGTTCAGCCGCTCGACCTCGGACTCGATCTCGGCCTGCGTCGCGGTGGCGGGCAGCTGCACCTGGATCGAGGCGATGCCCACCTCGGCGCAGTCGCGGTGCTTGCCGCGCACGTAGGAGGCGCTGCCGGGGTCGTCGCCCACGAGGATCGTGCCGAGACCCGGCACGATCCCCTTCGCGGCGAGCACGGCGACGCGCTCGGTCAGGTCGGCCTTGACGGCGGCCGCGGCCGCCCGGCCGTCGAGGACGGTGGCGCTCACGCGGTCGGCCCGGCGGAGGGGTACAGCGGGAAGCGCTCGGTGAGCCGGGCCACGCGGGCCCGCAGCGCGTCGGCGTCGAAGGACGGCTTCAGCGCCTGCGCGATGACGTCGGCGACCTCGGTGAACTCCTCCGCCCCGAAGCCGCGGGTCGCGAGCGCCGGCGTGCCGATGCGCAGCCCCGAGGTGACCATCGGCGGGCGCGGGTCGAACGGCACCGCGTTGCGGTTCACGGTGATGCCGACGTCGTGCAGGCGGTCCTCGGCCTGCTGCCCGTCGAGCGCGGAGTCGCGCAGGTCCACGAGCACGAGGTGGACGTCGGTGCCGCCCGTGAGGACGGAGACGCCGGCCTCGCGCGCGTCGGCGGCGACGAGGCGCTCGGCGATGATGCGCGCGCCCTCCAGCGTGCGCTCCTGGCGCTCCCGGAACTCGGCGCTGCCGGCCACCTTGAAGGCGACGGCCTTGGCCGCGATGACGTGCATCAGCGGGCCGCCCTGCTGGCCCGGGAAGACGGCGGAGTCGATCTTCTTGGCGTACTCCGCCTTCGTGAGGATCACGCCCGAGCGGGGCCCGGCCAGCGTCTTGTGCACCGTGGAGGTCACGACGTCGGCGTGCGGGACGGGCGTGGGGTGCAGGCCCGCGGCCACGAGGCCCGCGAAGTGCGCCATGTCGACCATGAGGTAGGCGCCGACCTCGTCGGCGATCGAGCGGAACGCGGCGAAGTCGAGCTGGCGCGGGTAGGCCGACCAGCCGGCGATGATCAGCTTGGGCCGGGCCGACAGCGCCGTGGCGCGCACGACGTCCATGTCGACGCGGAAGGTCTTCGGGTCCACGCCGTAGGAGGCGACGTCGTACATCCGGCCCGAGAAGTTGATCTTCATGCCGTGGGTCAGGTGGCCGCCGTGAGCGAGCTCGAGGCCCAGGATGCCGTCGCCGCCGCGGATGAGGGCGTGCATGGCGGCCGCGTTCGCGGTCGCGCCGGAGTGCGGCTGGACGTTGGCGTGCTCGGCGCCGAACAGCTCCTTGGCGCGGGTGCGGGCCAGCTCCTCGGCGACGTCGACGTGCTCGCAACCGCCGTAGTAGCGCTTGCCCGGGTAGCCCTCGGCGTACTTGTTGGTCAGGACGGAGCCCTGGGCCTGCAGCACGGCGCGGGGCGCGAAGTTCTCGCTGGCGATCATCTCCAGCGTGTCGCGCTGGCGGCCGAGCTCGGCGTCCAGGACGGCGGCGATCTCGGGGTCGACCTCGGACAGCGGACGGTCGGTGACCCCGCTGGAGGTGGGGACGGGGGTGGGCAGGACGTCGGTCACGATCGCTCCTCGGCACGTCGGGCGGCGGTGGCGACGCGAGGCCCAGGCGGACGACCCCGACAGCGGCGGACGCGGGACCTCCGAAGACGGAGGGATGCACCCGTTGCCGCTCCCCGGTGGTGACCACCCTCGCCAGTCGCGGCGGGTCCAGGTTAGCTCAGCGCGGGCAGGCCGCGTCCAGGACGGTGCGCATCTTGGCGCCCGTCTCGGCGACCTCCGCCTGGGGGTCGGAGCCGGCGACGATGCCCGCGCCGCCGAAGATGCGCAGGGTCCGCCCGCGCGCCTCGGCGCAGCGCACCGCGACCACCCACTCGCCGTCGCCCTCGGCGTCCTGCCAGCCCACGGCCCCGGCGTAGCAGCCGCGGTCGACGCCCTCGACGTCGGCGATGACCCGCATGGCGGCCGCCCGCGGGGAGCCCCCGACCGCCGGGGTGGGGTGCAGCGCCGCGACGAGGTCGGCCGACGTCGTCTCCCCGTCGCTGAGCAGCGCGGTGATGCGGGTCGCGAGGTGCCAGACCGCGGGCGTGGACAGCAGCTCCGGCTCGGGGGCGTTGACCTTGCGGCAGAACGGCTTGAGCGCCTCGACGATGGCGTCCACGACGTAGGCGTGCTCGCGGCGGTCCTTCTCGGAGTCCAGCAGCGCCTCGGAGCGCCGGGCGTCCTCGCGCGGGTCCGGGGATCGGGGGGTCGACCCGGCCAGCGGGCGCAGCAGGACGCTCGGCCCGCGGCGGCGCAGCAGGAGCTCGGGGCTCGCCCCGACGAGCCAGCGCCCGCCGGGCCGCGCCGGGTCGTCGACGGGCACGGCGAGCACGGTCGCGGCGGGGTTGCGCCGGGCCAGGGAGGTCAGCAGGTCGGGCACGGACCAGTCGTCGAGGGCGGTGAGCTCGAGCGAGCGGGCCAGGACGACCTTCTGCGCGTCCCCGGCCGCGATCCGGGCCAGGGTGGTGCGCACCGCGTCGGCGTAGCCGGCCGGGCCGGGCACGGGACGGCTGCCGGCGACCAGCGCCGAGCGCACCCGCGGGCCGCCGCCCAGGTTGACCGGCCCGTGGGTGCGCAGCGCCGGGCCCAGGCGCAGCGCGCCCGGCTGGGAGGGGTCGAAGGGGACGGCGCCCAGCGCCACCGTGCCGGGGGGCGCGTCCTCCAGGACGCGGGAGAGGGCCTTCAGCTGACCCGTGCCGCTGCCGCCCGGGACCAGGGGCCGCGGGCCGGTGACGACGAGGCCCGAGCTGGGGCCGGAGAAGACCGACGCGCCCGCGCGGGCGGCGTCCCCCGCCGACACGACTCCCGCTGCGGCCTCCGGCACGCGTCCACCCTAGGTCTGCGACGGCGCCGCGCGCGCCCGAGGGTGCCCGGTCTCACGCGCGGCCGCGGCTCAGCGCCGGACGCCCTCGGCGAGGCTCGTGACGAAGTCGGCCAGGAAGGCCGCGCGGTCGACGGCCGTGACCGCCGTGAGCGCGGGCATGGGGGGATGCTCGGGGCGCACGGCGGGCGGCGTGCCGTCGGGCAGCCGCAGGACGCGGGCCCGGGTGGCGAAGCCGTTGCTCATGACGGCCCCCGGCCCGCTGACGGTCGCCGTGACCAGCTCGGGGCGCGCGAGGACGCCCGCGGCGAGGCCGTCGTGGACCGGGGAGACGCGCCGGCCCCACTCGTGGGCGTAGAAGTCCGCGTAGGCGTCCAGGGTCGCCGCGGCGAAGTCCCCCCAGGCCGTGCCGGCCCGGCGCAGGCTCTCGACCATCGCCTCGTCGAGGACCACCGTGGCGGTCACGTCGACCCCGACGAGCGTCAGCGTGTCCGCGGCCGGCCGCGGCGCCGCCAGCAGCTCCCGCGCCGCCGCCGGGTCGTTCTGCACGTTGGCGTCGACCATCAGGACCTCGCCGAGGGGCCGGTAGGGCCCCGAGCCGCCCATGACGACCACGGAGCGCAGCTTGGTCAGCAGCAGCGGGTCCAGGCGCAGGGCCAGCGCGACGTTGGTCAGCGGGCCGAGCGCCAGCAGGTCGTAGCGGCCCGGCGCGCTGTTCGCGAGGTGCACGAGCTGCTCGGCCGAGGTGCGCTGCGTGACCTCCGGGTCGGGCCGGTCCAGGCCCAGGTCGCCCAGGCCGTCGCCGCCGTGGACGTAGCCCGCGATGTGGGCCTCGCCCTCCAGCGGCCCCGCCGCGCCGAGGGAGAGCGGGACGTCCGCCAGCCCGGCCAGGCGCAGGACGTGGGCGGCGTTGCGGGCGGAGTCCTGCACGACGCAGTTGCCGTAGACCGTCGTCACCGCGGCCACGTCGGCGTGCGGGGACCCGGCCAGGTGCAGCAGCGCCAGGGCGTCGTCGAGGCCCGTGTCGGTGTCGACGATCACCTGCCGACGCGCGGGCGGCACGAGGACGGGGGGCGGGTCGGCGCTCATCCGCGGATCCTAGGCAGGGCCGGGGACGCCGACGGCCCCGCACGCGGGGCGCGCGGGGCCGTCGGTCGGGCTGCGGGTCTCAGGCGAGGCGCGCGGCCAGGTTCTCGTCCAGGCTCGCGAGGAACTCCTCGGTGGTCTGGAAGGCCTGGTCCTTGCCCACCAGGAGCGCGAGGTCCTTCGTCATCTTGCCGCTCTCGACGGTCTTGACGACGACGTCCTCGAGGGTCTCGGCGAAGCCGGTGACCTCGGGGGTGGAGTCCAGCGCGCCGCGGTGCGCGAGCCCGCGGGTCCAGGCGTAGATCGACGCGATCGGGTTGGTCGACGTCGGCTTGCCCTGCTGGTGCTGGCGGTAGTGGCGCGTGACGGTGCCGTGCGCGGCCTCCGCCTCCACGACGCTGCCGTCCGGGGAGTACAGGACCGACGTCATGAGGCCGAGCGAGCCGAAGCCCTGCGCCACGGTGTCGGACTGGACGTCGCCGTCGTAGTTCTTGCAGGCCCAGACGTAGCCGCCCTCCCACTTCAGGGACGCGGCGACCATGTCGTCGATCAGGCGGTGCTCGTAGGTGACGCCCGCCGCGGCGAACTTGTCCTTGAACTCGGCCTGGAAGACCTCCTCGAAGATGTCCTTGAAGCGGCCGTCGTAGGCCTTCAGGATCGTGTTCTTCGTGGACAGGTAGACCGGGTAGTTGCGCGCCAGGCCGTAGTTGAGCGAGGCGCGGGCGAAGTCGCGGATGGACTCGTCCAGGTTGTACATGGCCAGCGCGACACCGGCGCCGGGCGCCTGGAAGACCTCGTGCTCGATGGGCGCGGAGCCGTCCTTGGGCGTGAAGGTCACGGTCAGCGTGCCCTCGCCCGGGAAGCGGAAGTCCGTCGCGCGGTACTGGTCGCCGAAGGCGTGGCGGCCGACGATGATCGGCTTGGTCCAGCCCGGCACCAGGCGCGGGACGTTGGAGATGATGATCGGCTCGCGGAAGATGACGCCGCCGAGGATGTTGCGGATCGTCCCGTTCGGGGAGCGCCACATCTTCTTGAGGCCGAACTCCTCGACGCGCGCCTCGTCCGGCGTGATCGTCGCGCACTTGACGCCGACGCCCGCCTTCTGGATCGCGTGGGCCGCGTCGATCGTGATCTGGTCGTCGCTCGCGTCCCGGGCCTCCATGCCCAGGTCGAAGTACTGGAGGTCGACGTCCAGGTAGGGGTGGATCAGCCGGTCCTTGATGGCCTGCCAGATGATCCTGGTCATCTCGTCGCCGTCGAGCTCGACGACCGGTCCCTGCACCTTGATCTTCGCCACGTGCTGTCTCCTCCTGACGCTCCACCGGGCCGCGACGCCTCTGGTCTCCGGCGCCCGTCCGCGTGGACTCCACGGCTGTCCCGTCTCGACGTCAAGGTACCGGGCCGGGGTGCCTCCGCGCCCGAGCCCCCTAAGCTGCGGACCCGTGAGTGGTCTTGAGGCGCCCGTCGCCACCCCGGAGCCCGTCGTGCCGCCGGACGGTGCGTCCCGCACCACGGCCGGCAAGCTCGAGGAGCTGCACCGGCGCACGCACGCGGCCGGGGTCGCCGCCGACGAGCGCGCCGCCGCCAAGCAGCACCCCCGCGGCAAGAAGACGGCCCGCGAGCGCATCGCGGCCCTGCTGGACGAGGACTCCTTCGTCGAGATCGCGGCCTTCGCCCGCTCCAGCGCCACGGCCTTCGGGATGGCGAGCAAGCACGTCGACGGCGACGGCGTGGTGACCGGGCACGGCACGGTCGACGGGCGCACCGTCGCGGTCTACGCCCAGGACTTCACGGCCTTCGGCGGCTCCCTCGGCGAGGTGCACGGCGCCAAGATCGCCAAGCTGCAGGAGTTCGCCGCGACGACGGGCTGTCCCGTGGTCGGCATCAACGACGGCGGCGGGGCCCGCATCCAGGAGGGCGTCGCCTCCCTCGTGCAGTACGCGCGCATCTTCCGCCGCAACGTGCACGCCTCGGGCGTCGTCCCGCAGATCTCCCTCATCCTCGGCCCCTGCGCGGGCGGCGCGGTCTACTCCCCCGCCCTCACCGACCTGGTCGTCATGGTCGAGGAGACGTCGCACATGTTCGTCACGGGCCCGGACGTCATCCGGACCGTCACGGGCGAGGACGTCGGCTTCGAGGAGCTCGGCGGCGGGCGCACGCACGCCTCGCGCTCCGGGGTCGCCCACCACCTCTCCCCCGACGAGGACGACGCGATCGCCTACGTCCGGGACCTGCTGTCGTTCCTGCCCTCGAACAACCTCACCGAGGCGCCCGTCCTGCCGGCCGACCTGCCCCAGGGGCTGGAGGTGGACGAGGACGACCTGGTGCTCGACACGATCGTCCCGGACTCCTCCAACCAGCCGTACGACATGGTCGAGGTCGTCGCGCACGTCCTGGACGACGGCGAGTTCCTGCAGGTGCACGAGCTCTTCGCGCCGAACATCCTCACGGGGTTCGGCCGCGTCGAGGGCCGCACCGTCGGGGTCGTGGCCAACCAGCCGCAGCAGCTCGCGGGGACCCTGGACATCGACGCCTCCGAGAAGGCCGCGCGCTTCGTGCGCCTGTGCGACGCGTTCAACGTCCCCGTCCTCACCTTCGTCGACGTCCCGGGGTTCCTGCCCGGCACCGACCAGGAGTGGGGCGGCATCATCCGCCGCGGCGCGAAGCTGCTGTACGCCTACGCGGAGGCGACGGTGCCGCTGGTCACCGTCATCACCCGCAAGGCCTACGGCGGCGCGTACATCGTCATGGGTTCCAAGGAGATGGGCGCCGACGTGTGCCTGGCCTGGCCCACCGCGCAGATCGCCGTCATGGGCGCGCAGGGCGCCGTGAACATCCTGCACCGCAGCACGTTGAAGAAGGCCGAGCAGGACGGGGCCGACGTCGAGGAGACCCGCCGCGAGCTCGTCGACGAGTACGAGGCGGAGCTCGCGAACCCCTACGTCGCCGCGGAGCGCGGGTACGTCGACGCCGTCATCGCCCCGTCCGAGACCCGGGTGCAGGTCACCCGCGCGCTGCGGGCCCTGGCCACCAAGCGCGCGACCCTGCCGCCCAAGAAGCACGGGAACATCCCGCTGTGAGCGCGCAGGCGGAACCGCCCGGCGCGGACCCGGTGGCGGAGGTCCTGGGGTCCCTGCGGATCGAGCGCGGTCACCCCGAACCCGAGGAGCTCGCCGCCCTCACCGTGGTGCTGGCGCGCATCCGCACCGTGCAGCCCGTGCCCGTCCCGCCCGAGCCCGCGTCGTCGTGGTCGGACCGGCGCCACGTGCTGGGCCTGCCGCCCGTGCCGGGAGCCGGCGGCTGGCGCGCGAGCGGCCTGCCCCGCTGACGCTCCATCCTCCGATCCAGGCCCGCCGCAACGGTTCCCGCCCGACGACCGGGCGGGGGCACGGCGCGTCCTGCGGGGTCCTGTCGGAGGGCTGACCTACCGTCGCTCGCATGGAGAACTCGTCGGTGCGCTTCGTGCACAGCGCGGACTGGCAGCTCGGCATGACCCGGCACTTCCTCGACGCCGACGCCCAGCCCCGCTACACCTCCGCCCGCACGGACGCCCTGCGCCGCATCGCCGACGTGGCCCGCGAGGCCGGCGCCGAGTTCGTCGTCGTCTGCGGCGACGTGTTCGAGTCCAACGCCGTGAGCCCCCGCACCGTCGCGCGCACGCTCGAGGCGCTGACCGCCTTCGACGTCCCGGTGTACCTCCTGCCCGGCAACCACGACCCGCTGGACGCCTCCTCCGTGCTCGCCTCCCGCGCCGTGCGCACCGCCCCGGGCGTCGTCGTGCTCGACACCCCCGGCGTGCACGAGGTCCGGCCGGGCGTCGAGGTCGTCGCGGCGCCGTGGACGTCGAAGCGGCCGCTGGGCGACCTGGTCGCGGCCGCCGTGCAGGGGCTGCCCGCCGACGGCACGGTCCGCATCGTCGTGGGCCACGGCGCCGTCGACGAGCTGAGCCCGGACCGCGACGACCCGGCGCGCATCGCCCTGGCGCCGCTGGAGGACGCGGTCGCCGCCGGCCGGGTGCACTACGTCGCCCTGGGCGACCGGCACTCCACGACGCAGGTCGGCTCCTCGGGCGCCGTCTGGTACTCGGGCACGCAGGAGGTCACCGACCGCATCGAGACCGACCCGGGAAACGTGCTCGTCGTCGAGGTCAGCGACGCCTCCCCGCCCAAGGTGGAGCCCGTGCGCGTCGGCACCTGGGCGTTCCCGGTCGTGCGGGCCGAGCTCGACTCCGCCGCCGACGTGGCGGCCCTCGCGGACCGGCTCGCCGCCTACCCGGCCAAGGACCGCACCGTGCTGACGCTGACCCTGTCGGGGTCGCTGTCGCTGCGGGAGAAGGCCCTGCTCGACGACCTGCTCGCGGAGCAGGCCCACCTCTTCGCGGGCGTGCAGCAGTGGGAGCGCCACACCGACCTCGCGGTCTACGCCGACGCCGACGAGCTGGGCGACCTGGGCGTGGGCGGCTTCGCGGACGGTGCCGTGGCGGAGCTCGCGGCCGCCGCGGCGGGCGAGGGTCCCGAGGCCGAGACCGCGCGCGACGCCCTGTCGCTGCTGTTCCGCCTCGCGGGCGGGACGAGCACAGCCGGTGGGACGGGGACGGCCCGCGCGTGAGGGTGCACCGCCTGCGCCTGGACAACTTCCGCGGCGTCGAGCACCGCGAGCTGCGCTTCCCCGACGCCGGGGTCGTCGTCCTCGAGGGCGCCAACGAGGTCGGCAAGACGTCCACGGTCGACGCCCTGGACCTGCTGCTGACGGAGAAGCACTCCTCGAAGAAGGCCGCGGTGCTCGCGGTGAAGCCCGTGCACCGCGACGAGTCCAGCGCCGTGGAGGCCGAGCTGAGCTCGGGGCCCTACCGCTTCACCTACCGCAAGCAGTGGCACTCGCGGCCCGCGACGACGCTGACCGTGACGGCGCCGCGGCACGAGCAGCTCACGGGCGAGCCGGCGCACGCGCGCGTGCAGGAGATCCTCGCCGAGACCCTCGACGAGGGGCTGTGGCGGGCGCTGCGCCTGCTGCAGGGCACCCCTTTGGACACCACCGCGCTCAGCGGCAGCAGCGCGCTGACCGCCGCGCTCGACGCGGCCGCGGGGACCACGAGCGCCTCCGACGACTCCGAGACGCTGCTCGGCGCCGTGGAGGCCCGCGCCGCCGAGTTCCTGACGGGCGGTCAG
>NZ_VWPY01000014.1 GCF_011839805.1 Kineococcus rubinsiae
GGCAGCGCCCCCGCGACCTGGCCGATGCCCAGCAGGGCGACGACGAGGGCGGCGGTCGCGACCGGGGCCCCGAGCTCGCGCGCGCTGAGCGGCAGGACGGGCAGCAGCGCGCCCTGGCTGACGCTGAACAGGGCGGCCGGGGCGTAGACCGCGGCGAGGGTGCGCCACGGGACGGCCCTCACGCGGGGTCGCCGGCGGTGGGACGGTCGGCGGCGCCGCGCAGCGTCCGGCCGAACACGACCGCACCGAGGCCCGCGAGCACGACGACGAGCAGCGCGAGGCGCAGGCCGACGGCGTCGGAGACGACCCCGACGATGAGCGGCGACGCGAGCAGGCCCAGGCGCAGCAGCCAGTTCGACACGGCGAGCCCGAGGCCGTGCGGCAGCCCGGGCACCTCGTCGGCGGCCTGGAACACGGCCGGCACGAGGGTCGCGACGCCGAGCCCGGCGAGGGCGAAGCCCACCAGCGTCAGCGGCACGGACGGCAGGGCGAGCGCCGCGCCCATGCCGACCGCGGCGAGCAGGCCCCCGGTGCGCACGACGCGCCGCTGCCCGAACCGGTCCACGACGCGGTCCCCCGTCAGGCGTCCCACCGTCATGGCCACGGACAGGGCGACGTAGCCGAGGCCCGCGACCGCCGGCCCGGCCGCGAGGTCGGTGCGCAGGTAGAGCGTGCTCCACGAGGACCCGGCGTCCTCCACGAACACCCCGCAGGCGGCCAGCAGCCCCAGGACGGCGAGCGCCGCGACGGCGGGGCGGCGCGAGCCGCGCGCCGGACGGCCTCCGGTCGCTCCCCCGTCCACCACCGCGGCCGCAGCACCGTCCCCATCGTCGTGGCCGGCTCCCTCGGCCTGGCCGACCCCGTCGTCCTGGTCGCGCCCGCGCAGCAACCACCGGTGGGCGAGGAGCGCGACGACGCTGAACACGACGGCCGATCCGCCGAGGTGCCAGCCCAGCGGCAGGCCGAGCCCCGCGGCGGCCGAGCCGAGGAGGCCGCCGGTGACCGAGCCCAGGCTCCACACGCCGTGGAACGCGTTGAGGATCGAGCGGCCGAAGCGGCGCTGGACGCGCAGCCCGTGGGCGTTCTGCGCGACGTCGACGATCGCGTCGAGCGCCCCGGAGACCAGCAGCACGGCGGCGAGCGCCCACCAGCCCGGGGCGACGGCCACGCAGGCCAGCGCGGCGGACAGGAGCACGAGACCGGACGAGGCCAGCCGGGCCGAGCCGAACCGCCGGATCAGCGCGGCGGAGGTCAGGCCCGCGAGCAGCGACCCGAGCGGGACCGCGGCCAGCGCCGCGCCCAGGGCCCCGTTGCTCAGGTCGAGCGCCGCCTTCACCTCGGGCACCCGCGGCACGAGGTTGGCGTAGAGGACGGCGTTGACGAAGAAGCAGGCGCCGACCGCGACGCGGGCGCGCCGCAGCTCCACGTCCGGTGCGGTGGCGGTGCTCACGGGTCCCAGGGTCGCAGGGCGGGGATCGCCCGCCGACGCGCGCCCGCGCTCAGGCGAGACCGTGCCAGCGGCTCTCGTCGCTGGTGCGGCGCAGCGCGAACGGCCCGGGCACGGACAGCTGGCCGATCCCGTAGCGGCCGGCCGCGTGGTCGACGCGCGCGTACTCGTCGCACGCCGCGAGGTAGCGGGTCCTCGGGGCGTGCTCGGTGCTCAGCGCCGGGCGCGGGGTGGGCGCGTCCCACTCGTCGGGCTTGACGTAGAACCGCACCTCCCCCGTGATCGCGGGCGCCAGGTCGCGCAGGGCCGCACCGAGGGCGGCGTGGTCGCGGTGCGCGTCGGTCCACGTGGTGGTGCAGAACCGCCCCGCCGGGAACAGCCCGGCCCACGTCCCGACCACGGTGCGGGCGAGCTCCGGGGTCAGCGCGCCGTCGACGCAGTGCGCGAGGAACACCTGCTCCTCGGGCACCCCGAGGGCCGCGCAGGCCGCGAGGAACTCCCGGTCGCGGGCGGCGGAGAACTCCGCCACGCCCAGCCCCGTGAAGGCCCGCGCCCCCGACGCGCGGCCGTCGGTCACGAGGACCACCACGACGTGGAGGCCGTCGGCGACGGCCCGCTCGACGGCGGGGCCCATCGCGAGGGTCTCGTCGTCGGCGTGGGGGGCGAGGACGACGACGGGGGCGACGACGCCCTCCGGCGCCGCCAGGGACTGCGTCCGCACGGTGACCGGCACGCCCCGGACGCTAGCGGGTCGGGTGCCGCTGGGTGACCGGCGACCGGGTCGCCGGGGCGGCCGCCACGTCAGACGGGGAGCAACCGCCGCACGTGGACGGGTTCCCGGAGGTCCGGTGCCAGCGCGCTCAGCAGGTCGCCCACGCGGGCACCGGTGTCGTGCCGCCTCCACGCGGCCTCGTCCTCCCACTCCTCGTAGAGCACGAAGGTGGTCTCGTCCTCCTCGTCGCGGTGGACGCGGTACTGGCGGCAGCCCGGCTCCCCCCGGCTGAGCACGGCCAGTTCGCGCAGCAGCACCAGGACCTGCTCGGCGCGACCGGGTCGCGCCCGCAGCTCCGGTACGAGGACGAACCCCGGGCCGACCGGCTCGAGGCACGTGCTCGTCGACGCCGGCTCGCTCACCCGTCGACCCGGGGCACGCTGGTCCACGCGCCCGTGGTCGCGGAGGTGAGCACCGCCTCGTCCACCAGAGCCGCCTGGTAGCCGTCCTTGAAGCTCGGGCTCACCGAGCCGCCGCTGACGACGGCGCTGAAGAAGTCGTACGCCTCGATGATCTTCGTCTCGCCGTAGCCGATGCCGAGCGCGGGGATCGGCCACAGCCCCTCTCCGTAGGGGGTGTTGGGCCCGGTGTAGACCGTGCGGAAGCCGCGGCGGTCGTCGCCGTCAGCCGCGAAGCACACCTGCAGCTCGTCGCGACGTTCGTAGTTGAAGACGATCGAGCCCTCGGTCCCGTGGATCTCGAAGGTGAGGAAGTTGTTGCGGCCCCAAGCGTTGCGGGTCGCCTCGATCGAGCCGACGGCCCCCCCCTCGAACCGCAGCAGCGTCATGACCTCGTCGTCGACGTCCACGTCACCGCGCGGGCCTGCGCCACCTCGCTCGCCGCCCAGGCTGTCGGCGCCGCCGGACTGCAGCGGACGGGTGGGGACGAACGTGGAGACCAGCGCGTTCACGCTCGCGATCTCGCCGACGAGGTGGCGCGCGAGGTCGACGACGTGGCTGCCGATGTCGCCGACCGCCCCGGAACCGGCGATGTCCTTGCGGAAGCGCCAGGACAGCGGGGCGTCCGGGTGGGCGCTCCAGTCCTGCAGGTAGGTCCCGCGGAAGTTGAGGACCCGGCCGATGGCGCCCTCCTCGATGTACTTCTTCGCCAGGGCGACGGCCGGTGTGCGGCGGTAGTTGAACGCCACCATGTGCACGGTCCCGGCGTCCTTCACCGCGTTCCACATGGCCGCGGCCTCGGCCGTCGTCCGGGCCAGCGGCTTCTCGCAGATGATGTGCTTGCCCGCCCGGGCGGCGGCGATGGCGATCTCGGCGTGCAGGTGGTTGGGGGTGGCGATGTCGACGACGTCGACGTCGGGGTCCTCGACGACCTCCCGCCAGTCCCCGGTCGACCGCTCGAACCCGAACCGCTGGGCGGCCTGCGCCGCCAGCGCCTCGTCCGACTCGGCGATGATGGACCGGACGGGCAGTGCCGGGGCGGGCCAGAAGAACATGGGCATGGCCGCGTAGGCCAGGGAGTGGGCCTTGCCCATGAAGCCGCCGCCGATGAGGCCGACGTTGAGGGTGCGCACGGTGGTCCTCCAAGGAGTCGTGGGTCGTGAGAGTGGTCGTGAGGAGTGGGGTGGTGCTCAGGCGCGGTCGGACAGCAGCCGGTCCAGACGTTCCTTGCTGATGGCCGCGGCCCGCGCCGGATCACCGTCGTAGTCGTCCAGCTCCACCACGAGCCAGCTGTCGTAGCCCGACTCGCGCACGGCGGCGAGGATGTCGGGCAGGTCGAGGACGCCTTCGCCCAGGGGGAGGAACGCGAACGGCTCGGGTCGGAAGTCCTTCAGGTGGACGTGCCGGATCCGCTCCGGGTACGCGCCGATGAGCGCGGCGGGATCACCACCGCCGGCGGCCAGGTGCGCGGTGTCCGGGCACAGGCCGATCCGCGTGACCTGCAGCAGGCGGTGGAGCTGCGCCGGGCTCTCCACGATGGTGGACAGGTGCGGGTGGTAGCTGGCTTCCAGGCCGTGCGCCTCGGCGATCTCGCAGACCCTGTCCAGGGCGCTGCCGAGCCGGTCGTAGTCGCTGTCGAGGACGCCCGCGGCGCGGGTCCCACCGCCACCGACGACGAGGCGTCCGGCCCCGAACGTCGCCGCCAGTTCGGCCGCCCGGGTGATCCGGGCCAGCTCGTCGGGCAGGACGTCGGCGTAGACGAAGTTGGCGCCGGTGTAGACGCTGACCAGTTCCACGCCCGCACCGGTGAGCAGGTCCCGCAGCGCCTCGGGGCGCTCCGCGAAGTCGACCAGGTTCCCGTCGAACATCTCGACGCCCTCGTACCCGGCGGCGCCGATGTCGCGGATCGCCTGCTCCATGGAACCGCCGGCGCGGTAGAAGAGGTCCTTGATGCTGGTGACGCCGCTGGCGTGGCCGGCGACACCACCCCAGGTGATGGTGTGGTACGCGAGTCGCACTGCAGTTCCTCCGGGGGTCGGGGGGAGTGAGGACGTGTGGTCACTTCTTCCGGGCGAGGGCGACGGCGAGGATGATGATCACGCCGCGCACGACCTGCTGCTGGCTGGAGTCCAGGCCGGCCAGGATGAGGCCGTTGTTGATGAGTCCGATGAGGAGAGCACCCGTGAGCGTGCCCACCACGGAACCGGCGCCACCGAAGAGGCTCGTGCCGCCGAGGATCACCGCGGCGATGGCCGACAGCTCGTCCCCCGCGCCCCACTGGAAGCGGCCGGACTCGAGCCGCCCGGCGTAGAGCATGCCCGCCACGGAGGCCACCAGACCCGACAGCAGCATGACGGTGAAGGTGATGCGCCGGGTGCTCACCCCGGTGAACCGGGCTGCGGTGCGGTTGCCGCCGGTGGCGAGCACCTGACGCCCGAACCTCGTCCTGCGCAGGACGATCGAACCGGCGGCGACGAAGAGGAGGCTCCACACCAGCAGCCCGGGGACCGGGCCGACGTCGCCACCCCCGAACACCAGGTTGAAGGTGTCGTCGAGGATGGGTTGCGGCGCCGACGCGGTGATCCACTGCGCGAGACCGGCGGCCACGCCGAGCATGCCCAGGGTCACCAGGAAGGAGGGGATGCCCAGCAGGCTGACGAGGGCTCCGTTGAGGGCCCCGATGACGGCTCCGACCAGCAGACCGGCGAGGACGCCGACCACCACACCGTGCTGGGCGATCGCCATGGCGGCGCAGACCGACGCGAGGCCGGCCACCGACCCCACGCTGAGGTCGATCTGCGCGCAGGCGATGACGAAGGTCATGCCGACCGCGATGACGGTGATCGTCGCCGTCTGCCGGAAGATGTTCAGCAGGTTATTCGGCGACAGGAACCCCTCGTCGCGCAGCAGCACGGCGAAGAAGGCGAAGACGACCACGAAGCCGATGTAGATGACGTAGCGCCGCCAGTCGAGGCGGTGCCTCACGGCGTCCGTCGCGGTGGCCCTGCGGACGGCGGTGGTGCTCATGACGTTGCTCCTTGGACGGCTAGTTCGAGGAACTCCTCGTCGGCGATCTGCTCACGCGAGTACTCGCCGGCGATGGTCCCGTCGCGGATGATCAGCACCCGGTCGCTGACGGCGAGGAGTTCCGGGTACTCGGAGGAGATGACGATGACGCCCTTGCCGGCGGCGGCGAGGGTGCGGATCATCGTCACGATCTCGTTCTTGGTGCCGATGTCGATCCCCGCGGTCGGCTCGTCGAGGATGAGCACGTCGGGGTCGGTGCCCATCCACTTCGCCAGCACGACCTTCTGCTGGTTCCCGCCGGACAGCAGGCTCACCGGGCGTGCGGGGTCGGCGACCTTGACGGCGAAGCGGCGGATGAGGTCGGCGGACCGCTCGCGGGCGCGGCGGGCGTGCAGCAGCGGGCCGCGCCTGAGCTCGCCGAGCACCGGCAGCAGCAGGTTGTCGGCCACGGAGTGCTCCAGCACCAGCCCCTGCTCGCGACGGTCCTCGGGGATCAGCGCGAGCCCGGCCGCGATCGCCTTCCTCGGTGAGCTCAGGTCGGCCCTGCGGCCGCGGACGCTGATCTCGCCGGACGTCACCTCGTCGATGCCGAAGAGGGCTCGAGCCAGTTCGCTGCGTCCGCTGCCCATGAGCCCGGCCAGACCGATGACCTCCCCGGCGTGCAGGGTGAAGGAGACGTCGCGGACCTTCGGTGGTGCGTGCACGGCGTGGGCCTGCAGCAAGACGGCTCCGAGCCCGGCACCGTCGACCTGCCGGTGGACCGGCTGACCGTCCAGCGCCTTGCCGACGATGCCCTCGACGATCTGCTCGGGCGTGATCTCGCTGAGCGGCCGGGTCAGGAGCCGGGTCCCGTCGCGCAGGACGGTGATCCGGTCGGCGATCCGGTAGACCTCCTCCATGCGGTGGGAGATGTAGACGACGGCGATCCCTCGCGCGGCCAGGCGCCGGATCAGCGCGAACAGCGCCTCGCTCTCCTGGCGCGCCAGGCTGGCGGTCGGCTCGTCCATGATGAGGACGCGGGCGTCCTGCGCGAGGGCCTTGGCGATCTCGGTGAGCTGCCGGTAGGCGGTGCTCAGGTCACCGACGACGGCGCGCGGATCGACGTCGACCCCCATCTCCTCGAGGACCGCCCCCGCGGCGGCGACCGCAGCCCGGTCGTCGATGAGGCGGCTGCGGCGCAGCGGTTCCGCGCCCAGGAAGATGTTCTGCGCCACCGTCAGACTCGGGACGAGGCTGAACTCCTGGAAGACCATGCCGATGCCGGCGGCCCGCGCGTCGTGGATCGAGCTGATCTCCACGCGTCGCCCGTCGACGGCGATGGTCCCCTCGTCCGCGGGGTGCACGCCCTGGAGGACCTTCATCAGGGTCGACTTGCCGGCACCGTTGCCGCCGGCGAGGGCGTGGACCTCGCCGCGGGCGAGGTCGAAGTCGACGCCGCGCAGCACCGGGACGCCCCCGAAGCTCTTGCGGATGCCGCTCATGAGGACGGCCGGCTCACCGCCGCGGACCTGCGTAGCCGTGCCGTCGTCCGCGCGCGCTGCTCCGGGCACGTCGGTGCTCCTCTCGTCTCCGTCGGTGGGGGGCCGGGTCACTTCTCGACGGAGTTCTGCAGCTCTGCGGGGGCGTCCTGGTGGTAGACCTGCTTCCAGGCCTGCAGGACGTTGTCGTGGGTGACGGGCAGCCCGCTCAGGGCCACGTAGGGCGGCGCCTGCTTGCCGACGAAGGCCCCCGCGGCCAGGTTCGCCTCGGTGATCGCCTGGTCGAAGGGCACCTGCGCACCCAGACCGACCACGAGCTCGTCCTGCGCGAGGGCGATGGCGACGTTGGTGCCCAGGTCCTGGGTCGCGACCTTCAGGTCGCCGCGCCCGGAGGCGCGGGCGGCGGCCAGCACACCCTCGGCGGGGACGTCCCAGACGGCCCAGATGCCCGCGAGGTCGGGGTGCTTGGCCAGCATCGCGTTGGCTGCACCCTGCGCGTCCCCGGCGAAGTCGGGACCGGCGATGCCCTGGTCCTCGACCACCGTCATGTCGGGGTAGTCCTCCCGCAGGGTGCGGGTGAAGCCCTCGTAGCGCTGCTGCGTGGCGAAGAAGTCGGCCTCGTGGTGGATGACGCCGATCTCGCCCCGGCCGCCGGTGGCCTTGGCCAGGAGGTGCGCGGAGATGACCCCGTTGCCCAGGTTGTCCGCCGAGACGACCGAGACGTAGTCCTCGCCGGCCACCAGCCCCTGCGGCGCGTTGTCCATGAACACGAGCTTCACGCCGGCCGCGGCGACCTTCTCGTAGGCCGCCGCGGTGGCCACCGGGTCGGTGGGGATGGAGACGATGATGTCCGGGTCCTTGGTCATGACGGTCTCCAGGTCCGAGACCTGCTTGTCCGGCTTGAAGTTGGCGTCGGTGGTGGCGACGACCTCGATCCCCAGCTGCGAGAAGCGCTCTCGCAGGCCGGCGATCTGCGCGTTGGCCCAGTCGTTGCCGCCGTAGTGCATGACGATCGCGGCCTTGAGGTGGAGTTCGCGGACCTGCGCGACCTCCGCGTCGGTGAGGTCGGCGCTGCTCGCCGGTGCCGGCTCCTCGCCGTGCGGGCCCTTCGAGAGCACCGTTCCGGCGACGGCCGCCAGGGCGCGGTCCGCCCCGGCCGCGACGGCGGGGTCGACCTGGCTCGTGCTGCTGCTCGCGGACGTGCAGCCCCCGAGCGCGAGCGCGGTCGTGGTCAGCAGTGCGGCGGCGATGGACGTCCTCGTCCTGCGCATGTGTCGTCTCCTCGTGTCGTGCCGGGCGCCGGTGCCCCCGTGCGAGCGGTGGCCCCGGATGCTCCGGGGCGTCCTGCGTCGACGGGCGGCTGCGGGGGTCTCCCGCGGTCCTCGTTCCGCCCGCGGTGGCCGACCACCCGTGGGAGGTGCGACACCGCGGCGGACCTCGTCCGTCAGCGCTGCCGTGCGCCGCCGCCGTCCGTCGTGACGCCTACCGTGAACGGTAACAGTGGCCTCGTCAAGGGGTGTGAGACGGATCACATTCAAGGAGCTGGAGCAGGCTGGACGAGGAGACCACCGAGCGAGCACAGTGGACGCGGCCGACAGCGGAGAACCCCGGCACGGGGTGCCGGAGCGCCGCCAGGGGTGCGCGCGCGCCCCTGCCGGCGCGCTCCTCAGCCCCGGGGGCCGGCGGTGGAGGCGCGGACCACCAGGGTCGGGGCCCTCGGCGGTTCCTCCTGCAGCAGAGCGCTGGTGGCGTCGTCGAGCAGGTCCAGGGAGGCGCGGGCCAGCTCGGCGAAGTCCTGGCGGACGGTGCTCAGCGGCGGGTAGAAGAAGTCCGCACCCTCGACGTCGTCGTAGCCGATCACGCTGACGTCCTCGGGCACCCGCACGCCGACCTCGGCGAAGACCCTGAGCAGGCCCAGAGCCATGTGGTCGCTCGCGGCGAAGATGGCCGTGGGCAGCCCCTCCTCGACGAGGGTGTGGCCGAGGTCGTAGGCGTAGGCGGGGCTCCAGTCGCTCTCGAACCACCGCTCGCTCGACAGGCCTGCCTCGTCCATCTCCGCCGCCCAGCCGCGCAGGCGGACCCGCCCGTCGAACCAGTCCTGCGACCCCGCCACGTGGAGGATGTCCGAGTGCCCCGAGCGGATCAGGTGCTGGGTGGCCATCCGCGCACCCAGCTCCTGGTTCTCACCCGAGACGAGCACGCCCGGGGTGGAGACCTCACCGGCGGCGATGAGGACCAGCGGGACGCGGGTCCGGTAGGCCCGCACCTGCGCGGCGGCCGCCACCAGGGGGGCGATGACGACGACGCCGTGCACGCCCATCTCCTCCAGGTTCCGCAGGGCCGCGGGGACGGAGACGCCGTACGGCTCGCGGATGGTGACGACGGCGCACGTCAGCCCCTTGGCCCGCGCGGCCGCCTCGAGGGCCATCAGCGTGCTGGCGGGTCCGAGGCGGGGCGAGCCGTCGGTGACGATGCCCAGGGTCCCGGAGCGGTTGGTCGCGAGGTTGCGGGCGGTGAGGTTGCGCCGGTACCCGAGCTCCTCGATGGCCGCGAGCACCTTCGACCTCGTGGCCGGCGCCACGTCCGGGAGGTCGTTGAGCACCCGCGAGACCGTCTGGTGCGAGACGCCGGCGACCCGCGCGACGTCGCGGAGGCCGGGGTGCCGGGTCCCGCCGCCGCCCGGGACGCGAACCTGCCCTGCCGCCTTCACCATGTGGTCCTCGCTCGTCGACGGGGTCGTGCCCGCGCGACCACCCGGTCCGCAGACCGTGGTGCGCGCGGCACCAGCAGATCATGCCGGGGCGACGGCGGGGCGCGGGGCCGGTCGGCAGGGCCGGAGCTCGAACACGCGTTCGAGTCCGTGCCATCCTGGCGGGGTGGCAGGCGGGCGCTGGAGCAGGTCGTACGAGGAGCGCTACCGCGCGGCCCGGGCCCGCGGCGAGCCCTCCCCCTTCGCCGAGGCGGAGCAGGCGCTGGCCCGCCGGGCCGGTGGTCCCCCTCAGACCACCGGTCCGGGCCGCGGGCCCACGGCGGAACCCGAGCGCAGCGTCGGCCGCCACTGCTGGGTCCAGGGCCCCGCGGAGGACCCCGGGCCCTTCCCCGGCCTCCTCCTCGCCTGGCGGCGGGGACCGGACGGCTGGCTCGGCCGCGTCGCCTACGTCCTGCTCGACGAGCACGTGCGCCCGGTCCTCATCGACACCTGGGTGCCCGCGTCGTCGCTGCGGCCCGCCACCTGACGGGCCGCCTCGGACGGATCAGCTGCGCTGCAGCGTCCTGGTGCCGACGACGTCGGGCAGGACGACGGTGCGCACGGACGCGGGGACGAGCACGACCGGCGCGCGCAGGGTCCGCATCGGCACGTCGTGCGGGTCGACCCCGCCGACGACGACGAGGTCCCCGACGGTCACGCGGTGCGCCAGCACGTCGCCCAGCTGACCCTCGGCGATGTCGGCGCGGATGGAGCGCCGGGCGACGGGCGCGACGACCTGACCGGCGCGCTGGTGGCGCTGCGCGGCGAGCAGGTGCCGGCGGCGGCGCTCGTCGTCGTGGTCGGGGTAGCGCAGCGGGTTCAGCGACCACGTGGTCAGCACCCGGACCTGCAGCCCGGAGGCCTGGGCCCGCAGCAGCGCCCACTCGGCCACCGCGTCGTCCTCGCTGGAGACCAGCAGCAGCCGGCGGGCGGGCGAGACGACGGCCTGGGGCCCCACGAGCACCAGCGGTACCGGCGAGTGGGGCACGCACTCGCGCACCACGTGACCGGTGCCGGGACCGATCGGCCCCACGCGCCGGCCGACGCCGAGGACGAGCGCGTCGCTCGTCGCCGCGGCCATCAGCAGCGCCACGTGGGCGGTCCCGGTCACGCACGACGTCGTGACGGCCGGGGCCCGTCCGGGCAGGTGGCGCAGCTCCTCCGCCAGCGCCGGCCCGAGGGCCTCCGAGGGCAGCGCCTCGTGCAGGGGGGCGGGCAGCGTCGTGCGGTGCGGCGGGTCCACCGCGACGACGTGGACGCTGCGCCCCGTCGCGGCCCCGTCCACCAGCGCCCAGCGCAGGGCGCGCCGCGACGCTCCCGACCCCGAGAAACCCACCGTCGTGCGACCTCGAGCCTGCATCGCCACCGCCTCCTCGCGGCCGGGACCGGAGCGCGCCGTTCCGCTCCTGCAGGCATGGTCCGCCTGCAAGCGCGCCGGGACAAGACGGCGGGCGTCGCGACCTCTCCGGTCGGCTCCCGCCGCTCGACTCGTGCCGGCCGACTCTCGCCGGTCAGCCCCCGCCGGTGAGGGTGCGGGCGACGTCGGTCGCGGAGTCCCCCGAGCGCCGCAGGACGAGGGCGACCACGGCGAGGCTCACCAGGGTCAGCACCAGCATCAGCGTGGAGACCGCGGCGATCTCCGGGCGCAGCGCGGCCCGCAGCGCCGACAGGACGTAGACGGGCCACGGGGTTCCCCCGGGCAGCTGCACGAAGCTCGCGACGATGGTGTTGTCCAGGCTCAGCGTGAACGCCATCAGCCCGCCCGCCAGGACGCCCGGCGCCGCCAGCGGCAGCGTGATGTCGCGGAACCGCGCCCACGGCGTCGCGTAGAGGTCCGCCGCGGCCTCCTCCAGCGAGGCGTCCATCCCGGACACGCGCGCCCGCACGATGAACGTGACCACGGCGGTCGAGAGCACCGAGTGCGCGATCACGAGGCGCACGAGGCCGTTGCCGAACAGGGGGAGGCCGGCGTCGGAGTCGAGGGACACGAACCAGCCCAGCAGCGAGATCGCGTCCACGATCTCCGGCGTGACCAGCGTCAGGCCGAGCAGGAGCGTCAGCAGCCCCGCCCAACGCCCGCCGCGACGGGCCAGCGCCAGCCCCGCGAGGGAACCGATGACCGCCGAGAGCAGGGCCGCGCCCACGGCCGCCTTCACCGACGTCGCGATCGCCCCGCGGATCACGGGACGGTCCAGACCGGCGGCGTAGCTGCTGAACCCGAACCCCTGCCAGGAGGTCAGCAGGCGGCCCGTGTTGAACGAGTAGACGACGATGACCGCGATCGGCAGGAACAGGAACACCAGGACCAGCGCGCCCCAGATCCCCAGCAGCGCCGAGGAGGTGCTGCGCCGCCGGCGGGCGGGGGCCGGCGCCGCGCGGCGCGTGCCGGGACGGTCGTCGAGCGCGGTCACGAGCGGCCTCCCGCGGGCGCCGGCACCCGGGCGGACGCCACGGCCGGCAGGTCGACCCGCCGGCCCCGGCGCACCGCGGTGCGCACGAGCAGCGCCACCGCCGCCGCGACGAGGACGGTGACCGCGATGAACACCACGAGCAGGACGGCCATCGCGGAGCCGAGGGCCCAGTTCTGCGCGGTCTGGAACTGGCTGGCGACGAGCTGGCCGACCATGTTGCCCTTCGCGCCCCCGAGGACGGTGGCGGTCACGTAGTCGCCCATGAGGGGCACGAACACCAGCAGGCACCCCGCGGCGATCCCCGGGAACGCGAGCGGCAGCGTGACCGACGTCAGGGTCCGCCAGCGGCCCGCGCCGAGGTCGCGGCTGGCCTCGCGCAGCGACGCCGTCGTGCGCTCCAGCGCCACGTAGCAGGGCAGCACCATGAGCGGCAGGTAGTTGTAGACGACGCCGAGCTGGACGGCGCCCCGCGTGTAGAGGACCTGCAGCGGGTCGTCCCGCAACCCGAGCGCCTGCAGCCCCGAGGACACGAACCCCTCGGGGCTGAGGGCGATCTGCCACCCCAGCGTGCGCACGAGGAAGTTCGTCCAGAACGGCACGAGCACCAGGGCGATCAGCAGGCCGCGCCAGCGCGTCGGCACCTTCACGGCGACCCAGTAGGCGAAGGGCAGCGCCACCACGAGGCAGATCGCCGTGCCCAGCAGCGCGATGCGCAGGGTGTTCCAGAACGTCGCCAGGAACGTGGCGTCCGCGGCCTCGCCGTAGCGCGCGAAGGACAGGACCTCGTTGGAGTGCGTGCCGAACAGTCCTGGCTTCTCCCCGAAGCTGTACCAGAACACCAGGGCGACGGGCGCGACGAAGAACGCCAGCAGGAACACCCACGCCGGCAGCGCCAGCGCCCCGTGGGGGGCGCGCAGCCGGCGCAGCATCAGGCGCCCGCCGCGGCGCGGATCTTGCCGAGGATGGCCACGATCGTCTCGTGGCCGTCGTTGAGGACGCTCGCGGTCAGCCGGGCCACGACCTCCTCGGAGGGGAAGACGAGCTCGGCGCGGTCGAGCCCCGCGGCCGTGGCCTTCGCCTCGATGTCCTTCAGGCCGGTGTTGTAGCCGATGTAGAGCAGCTCCTGGACGGAGGTGTCCACCTCGAGCACCTGGTCGATGAACGCGTACGCCGCGTCCGGGTGCTCGGCGCCGGCCGTGATGCACCAGTTGTCCATCCAGATGTTCGCCGTCGGCGTGGGGAAGACGTACTTCCACTTGTCCGGCTCGTTCGAGCCGTCGAGGCCGAGCCGCGCGTCCCCGTTCCAGCACTGCATGAGGGCGTACGTGGACTGCGCGATGGCGCTGCCGCCCGGGTTGGACTCGAACCCCTTCAGGTGCGGGGCGAGGTTCGCGACGAGGTAGTCCTCGCAGGCCTGCAGCTGCGCCGGGTCGGAGGTGTTCGGGTCGATCCCGTTCGCCGCGAGGTAGATGCAGGTGACCTCCCACGGGTCCTCGAGGATCGAGACGCTCCCGCTGGCCTCCTTCTGCGCGGCGTCGAGGAAGTCGGCCCAGGACGTCAGCTCGCGGCCGATGACGGTCGTGTCGTAGATGAACCCCGTCGTCCCCCAGTCCTTCGGGACGCTGTAGGTGTTGTCCGGGTCCCACGTCTGCCCGAGGTACTGCGGGTCGAGGTTGGCGAAGTTCGGCAGCTTGCTGCGGTCGAGCTCCGCGAGGAACCCGTTCGAGCCCATCTGCGGGATGAACAGACCCGTCGGCACGACGATGTCGTAGCCGCTCGCGCCCTTCGCGGCGACGAGCTTCGCGAGCATCTCCTCGTTGGAGCCGTAGCTGTCGATCTGCAGCGTCGGGCCGCCGCCCTCCTGGAACGCGCTCAGCACCTCCGGGGCGTCGTAGTCGGCCCAGGTGTAGATGTTCAGAGCGTCCTCGACCTTCCCGTCCGCCTCCGCCCCCGCCGAGGACGCGCTCGAACCGCCGTCGCCGCAGGCCGACAGCGCCCAGGCCGAGCCCGCGGCGGCCAGGCCGCCGAGGACGCTGCGCCGGCCGAGGCGCGTGCTCAGCCGGCGCGCGGTCTCCCGCGGCGCGAGCAGGGAGGCGGTGGGCGGGGGCTTGCGGGTCACGGGCGCTCCTGGGGTGGCGGGGTGGACGGCGTCAGGGGGAACGGCGTCAGGGGGGAACGAGGTCAGAGGGAGACGGGTCAGGCGGGGAAGACGTGCACCTGCTCGGGCGGGAACGAGAGCCAGACCTCGCTGCCGACGTGCGCGGGGACGGCCGCGTCCGCACCGCGGGGCGCGCGGGCGATGAGCTCCAGCCCGGAGCCCGTCACGACCACCCGCTGCACCACGTCGCCCAGGTGGGCGACCCCGGCGAGCGTCCCGCGCACGACGTTGGCACCGCCCCGGGGTTCGGCCGCCGTGACGGTGAGCGCCTCGGGGCGGATCGCGGCCAGGACGTCGCCGCCGGCGGCGGGGCCCGACCACGCGCGGGTGCTGGACACCGTGGCGTCGGCGCAGCGCAGCACGCCGGGCTGCACGACGGTGGCGGGCAGGAAGTTCTGCTTGCCGATGAACCCCGCGACGAACGCGCTGACGGGTTCGGAGTAGATGTCCTCGGGCGCCCCGAGCTGCTGCACGCGGCCGTCGAGCATGACCGCGATGCGGTCGCTCATCGACAGCGCCTCCTCCTGGTCGTGGGTGACGAACACGAACGTCGTCCCCAGCGAGGTCTGCAGCAGCTTCAGCTCGACCTGCATCTCCTCGCGCAGCTTGCGGTCCAGCGCGGAGAGGGGCTCGTCGAGCAGCAGGACCTGCGGCCGGTTCACGAGCGCGCGGGCGAGCGCGACGCGCTGCTGCTGTCCGCCCGAGAGCGCGGCGGGGGCGCGGGTGGCGAAGGCGCTCATGCGCACCATCTCCAGCGCCTCCCCCACCCGGCGCCGCACGTCGGCCTTCGGGGTGCGGCGCTGCCGCAGGCCGTAGGCGACGTTCTCGGCGACGCTCATGTGCGGGAACAGGGCGTAGGCCTGGAAGACGGTGTTCACGGGCCGCCGGTGCGCGGGGACGCCGACGACGGAGCGGCCCGCGATCTCGATGGTCCCCTCGTCGGGTTCCTCGAAGCCGGCGAGCATCCGCAGCAGGGTCGTCTTGCCGCAGCCCGAGGGCCCCAGCAGGGAGAGGAACTCCCCCGACCGCACGTCGAGGTCGACGCCCGCGACGGCCGTCGCGGCGCCGAAGCGCTTCACGACGCCGCGCAGCGCGACGGAACCCCCGGCCCCGACGAGGGACGGCGCGGGTACCGGAGCGGTCACGGTCACCGGGTCGAGGCTCGTCATCGGGGTCCTCCTGGGCTCGTCGCGTGCTGGTGGTCGTGGACGACGGCGCCGCCCACGACCGTCGTGTCCACCGACAGCTCGTGCAGCTCCGCGGCCGGCAGGTCGAACGGGTTCCCCGAGCAGACCGCCAGGTCGGCGACGGACCCCGGGCGCACCGCCCCGGCGTCGTCGTGGCGGTTGATCCAGGCCGACCCCGCCGTGTACGCGGACAGCGCCTCGGTCAGCGTCAGGACGTGCTGCGGCAGGAACGCCGGGACCTCGGGTTCCCCGGGCGGGCGGCGGGTCACGGCGACCGAGATGGCCTGCCACGGGTCGGGGGTGGAGACGGGCCAGTCGGAACCCATCACCAGGCGGGCGCCGCTGCGCAGCAGCCCGCCGAAGGGGTACTGCCACCCCGAGCGCTCGGGGCCGAGGAACGGCGTCGTGAGCTCGGACATCTGCGCGTCGTCGCAGGCCCACAGCGCCTGCGCGTTGGCCGCGACCCCGAGCTCCGCGAACCGCGGGACGTCGTCGGGGTGGACGACCTGCAGGTGGGCGAGGTGGTGCCGCCCGCCCCGCGAGGTGGGGGAGCGCCGGGCGGCCTCGACGGCGTCGAGGGCGTCGCGCGCGGCCCGGTCGCCGATGACGTGCACGTGGACGTCGAAGCCGGCGGCGTCGAGCGCGGGCACCGCGGCCAGCAGCAGGTCGCGGTCCAGGTGGGAGAGCCCCGAACCGGCGCTCGCGCAGCCGCAGCGGTCGAGGTAGGGCGAGAGCATCGACGCCGTCTGGTTCTCCGCGACCCCGTCGAGCATGATCTTGACGGTGGTGGCCCGGAACCGCCCGGTCCCCGCCGCCGCCCGGCGGGCCGCGAGACCCGCGACGACATCGTCCACGTCGGCGACCGCGTGACCCCGCGGCCACCACAGTGCCCCGACGACGCGGGCGGTGAGGGTCCCCGCCTCCTGCGCGGCCAGGTAGGCCCCGGTGGTGTCAGAGTGGCCCGCGTACTCCCCCACGATCGCGTCCTGCCAGCCCGTGATGCCCAGGGACAGCAGGTAGCGCTGCCCCTCGGCCAGACCGGCCGCCACGGTCGCGTCCGTCACGGGCGGCAGGAACCGGCCGACGAGGTCCATGGCCCCCTCGTGCAGGGTTCCCGTGGGCGTGCCGTCCGGGTCCCGCTCGATCCGGCCGTCCGGCGGGTCGGGAGTTCCCGCGTCGACCCCGGCCAGGCGCAGGGCGGCGGAACTCACCCAGGCGCCGTGGTGGTCGCGGTTGACGAGGTAGGCGGGACGCTCGCCGACGGCGGCGTCGAGGTCCTCGCGGCGGGGGGTCCCGCCCGGGAAGTCGGACATCGCCCAGCCGCCCCCGACGATCCAGTCGCCGGGCGTCGTGGCCGCGCGCTCCGCCAGCAGCTGCAGCGTCGCGGCCCGCCCGGACACCGCGGTCAGGTCGCAGCCGAGACGTTCGACGCCCCCCATGACGGGGTGCACGTGGGCGTCGGTGAAACCCGGGAGCAGCAGGCGCCCGGCGAGGTCGACGACCTCGGTGCGCGGCCCCGCGGGACCCGCGGCGGCCCGGACCTCGTCGTCGGTCCCGACGGCCACGACCCGGCCCGCCGAGACCGCGACCGCGGTGGCCGTGGGGTGCAGGGCGGAACCCGTGAACACGCGGCCCGAGTGCAGCAGCAGGTCGGCGGCGTCGTGCGGCACAGGCTGGCTCCCTCCGTCGTCGAACGGTTCGACTACGGTGGAACGTACCGACGAACAGGCGGTTGGACAACGGATTCCGGCGTCGATCGTGTAAACAACATCGGGTTCCGCGTGCGCCGCGGGGTCAGCGCGGCACGCTCAGTGCCCGGTCAGCCGCCCGAGGAGCCCACCGACCGGAGTTTCCCGCCCGCGGCGGCGCTCGGCCGCGTCCGCGGCGCGGGCGAGCACGAGGCCGGCGTTCACACCGGTCCAGCGCAGGGGTTCGGGTTCCCAGCGCGGCGACGTGTGACCGAACCACGGCAGGTCCAGCAGCGGGGTGCGCCGGCCCGCGACGGCGTCGGCGAGCGTGCGGCCCGCGAGGTTGGTCGTGGCCACCCCGTCCCCGACGTAGCCGCCCGCGCTCGCGAGCCCGGTGCGCGGGTCGTGGCGGACGCTCGCGTGCCAGTCGCGCGCGATGCCCAGCGGCCCGCCCCAGCTGTGGGTGAACCGGGCGTCGCCGATCGCGGGGAACAGTTCCCGCACCGTCTCGCGCAGGGCGTCGAAGACGCGGGGTTCCGCGTCGTGGTCGGGGCGGATCGATGACCCGAAGTGGTACGGCGCCCCGCGCCCGCCGAAGGCGAGCCGGTCGTCGGCGGTGCGCTGGCCGTAGACGATGACGTTGCGGAAGTCCGAGAACGTCTCCCCGCCCGCGAGGCCCGCGCGCTCCCAGAACGACGCGGGCAGCGGTTCCGTGGCCACCATGAGGGAGTAGACGGGCACGACGTCGCGGCGCGAGGACGGCAGCGTGCTGGTCCAGGCCTCGGTCGCGCGCACGGCGGAGCGGCAGCGCACGGTCCCCCGCTCGGTGCGCACCTCGCCGGGGGCGATGGCCGTGACGCGGGTGCCCTCGACGATGCGGCCCCCCGCGCGCTCGACGGCGCGGGCCAGGCCGCGCGCCAGCCGCAGCGGGTGCACGCGGGCGCAGTGCGGCGTGAAGGTCGCACCGAGCGCGCCGCTGATCCGCACCTTCTCGCACGCCTGCCGGGCGTCGAGGAACCGCACGCCCTCCGCGCCGCCGGCCGCCTCGTCGGCGTCCGCCTCCGCGTGGGCGCGCTGCAGCTGCGCGAGGGTGCGCGCGATGACGACCGTGCCGCCCTTGCGCCAGTGGCAGTCGATCCCCTCCGCCTCGACGACCCGCCCGACCTCGTCGACGGTCTCGCGCATGGCCCGGCGCATCGCCTGCGCCGCCGCGGCGCCGCTCTCGCGCGCCATGAGCTCGGCGCTCTGCGGGAACAGCGCCGAGACCCAGCCGCCGTTGCGGCCGCTGGCCCCGAAACCCGCCGTCTCGGCCTCCACCACCAGCACGTCGAGGCCGGGGTCGGCCTGCAGCAGGTAGTACGCGGTCCAGAGCCCCGTGTACCCGGCGCCGACGATGCAGACGTCGACCTGCTCGTCACCGTCCAGCGGGGTCCGCGGCGGCGCGGCCGCCTCCGCGGCGTCGAGGGTGTCGGCCCACACCGAGCGGGGGCCGCGCGCCGCGGTGGTCCGCTCGGCGGTCGCCGTCACAGCAGCGACCACGCGGTGCTCAGGACGCCGCGCAGCTTCTGCTCGATCTCGTCGAACTCCTTCGGACCGATGATCAGCGGCGGCGCGAGCTGGATGACGGGGTCGCCGCGGTCGTCGGCGCGGCAGTACAGGCCCGCCTCGAACAGCGCCGGCGACAGGTACCCGCGCAGCAGCCGCTCCGCCTCCTCGCCGCTGAACGTCTCCCGCGTCTGGCGGTCCTTGACGAGCTCGATGCCGTAGAAGAACCCGGCTCCGCGCACGTCGCCGACGATCGGCAGGTCCAGCAGCCGCTCGAGGGCCCCGCGGAACAGGGGCGCGTTCTCGTGGACGTGCTGGACGAGACCCTCGCGCTCGAAGATGTCGAGGTTGGCCATCGCCACGGCGCACGACACCGGGTGCCCGCCGAAGGTGTACCCGTGGGCGAAGGACGTGTCCCCGTGGGCGAACGGCTCGAACAGCCGCTCCGAGGCGATCATCGCCCCGAGCGGGGCGTACCCGGACGTCAGCCCCTTGGCGCACGTGATGATGTCGGGGACGTAATCGAAGTCCTCGCAGGCGAACAGCTCCCCGATCCGGCCGAAGGCGCAGATCGTCTCGTCGCTGACGAGGAGGACGTCGTGCTCGTCGCAGATCTCGCGCAGGCGCTCGAAGTAGCCGGGGGGCGGCGGGAAGCAGCCGCCCGCGTTCTGCACGGGCTCCACGAAGACGGCGGCGACGGTGTCGGCGCCCTCGAACTCGATGGCCTCACCGATCCGGTCGGCCGCCCAGCGGCCGAACGCCTTCGGGTCCTCGCGCAGGTGCTCGGGCGCCCGGTAGATGTTCGTGTTGGGCGCGCGGAAGCCGCCCGGCACCAGCGGCTCGAACGGCGCCTTGACCTCGGGGATGCCCGTGATGGACAGCGCGCCCGCCGTGGTGCCGTGGTAGGCGATGGCCCGGCTGATGACCTTGTGCTTCATCGGCTTGCCGACGAGCTTGTAGTACTGCTTGGCGAGCTTCCACGCGGCCTCGACGGCCTCGCCCCCGCCGGAGGTGAAGAACACCCGGTTCAGGTCGCCGGGCGCCTCGTGGGCGAGCCGCTCGGCGAGGTCGATCGCCGTGGGGTGCGCGTAGGACCACAGCGGGAAGAACGCGAGCTCCTGCGCCTGCTTCGACGCCGCCTCGGCCAGCTCGGTGCGGCCGTGGCCCACCTGCACGGTGAACAGCCCGGCGAGGCCGTCGAGGTACTGCTTGCCGGCGGCGTCGTAGACGTAGGCGCCCTCGCCCCGCGTGATGATCGGGACCTCGCCGCCGCCCTCGGAGAACGTGGAGTGGCGCGTGAAGTGCATCCACAGGTGGTCGCGGGCCGCGTCCGTGCGGGCGGTGCCGCGGGGGGTCACGTTCGCTGCGCTCATCGGGTTCCCCAGTTGTAGAGCTGCTTGCGCAGCTTCAGGTAGACGAAGGTCTCGGTGCCGACCACACCCGGGATCGCCCGGATCTTGGAGTTGATGACGTCGAGGAGGCCCTCGTCGTCCTCGCAGACCGCCTCGACGAGGATGTCGAAGCTGCCCGCCGTGATGACCACGTAGTCGATCTCCGCGACCTCGGCCAGGCGGTCGGCGATGATCCGGGTGTCGCCCTCGGCGCGGATGCCGATCATGGCCTGGCGCGCGAAGCCGACCTGGAGGGGATCGGTGACGGCGACGATCTGCATGACCCCGCCGTCCAGCAGGCGCTGCACCCGCTGGCGCACCGCGGCCTCGGAGAGGCCGACGGCCTTGCCGATGGCGGCGTAGGACATCCGCCCGTCCTCCTGCAGGACCTCCACGATCCGCTTCGAGACGTCGTCCAGGGCGGGAGCCGGGGTGCGGATCGTCACGGCGGCGATGCTAGCGGGCCGCGGAGGCCCCGGACAAGGGAATCCGTGGTTCGGAGGCCCCCGGACGACGGATCCGCTCTTGTGGACCCGTCCGCAGCACGGTAGAACTCGACCGGAACGCCACCGTCCACGACCACCGGGAGTCCCGCGTGCCGTTCCACCCCGTGCCCTCGGCCGCGGCCGAGGCCGCCCTCGCCGGCGCGCGACCCGTCTCCCCCTGGCTCGACGACCCCCGGCGCCCCGCTCCCCTGCCCCCGCTGCGCGGTGCCGCGCGGGCCGACCTCGCCGTCGTGGGCGGCGGGTACACGGGCCTCTGGACGGCGCTGCGGGCCAAGGAGCGCGACCCCGGCCGCGACGTCCTGCTGGTCGAGGGGGCGAGCACGGGCTGGGCCGCCTCGGGGCGCAACGGGGGCTTCGTCTCGGCGAGCCTGACCCACGGCCGCAGCAACGGCGAGCGGCACCTGCCGCGCGAGGTCGACCGCCTCGACGAGCTGGGGATGGAGAACCTCGACGGGATCGGCGCGACGGCCGCGCGCTACGGCTGGGACTGCGCGTGGGAGCGGACCGGCTCGCTGACGCTGGCGACCGAACCGCACCAGGTGGAGGAGCTGCGCGGGGAGGCGGGGTTCCTGGACGCCGCGGCGGTGCAGGCCGAGGTGCGCTCCCCGACCTACCTGGCGGGGGTCTGGAACCGGGACGACACGGCCCTGGTCAACCCCGCGCACCTGGTGTGGGAGCTGCGGCGCACCTGCCTGGAGCTCGGCGTGCGGATCGTGGAGGGCACGCCCGTGCGGCGGCTGTCCTCGGACGCCGCAGGCGTCCGGCTGCGCACCGACGGCGGCGTGGTCACGGCCGCCGCCGTCGCGCTGGGCACCAACGTGTTCCCGTCGCTGCTGAAGCGCTACCGCCTGCACACCGTCCCGGTCTACGACTACGTCCTCATGACGGAGCCGCTGAGCGCGGAGCAGCGGCGCTCCGTCGGCTGGGCGAACCGGCAGGGCCTGGACGACATGAACAACCAGTTCCACTACTACCGGCTCACGGCCGACGACCGGGTCCTGTTCGGCGGCTACGACGCGATCTACCACTACGGGCGGTCGCTGTCGGCCGCCCACGACCAGCGCGCGGAGTCGTTCCGCACGCTCGCGGCGCACTTCGGCCAGACGTTCCCGCAGCTGGACGGCGTGCGGTTCACGCACGCGTGGGGCGGGGCGATCGACACCTGCACGCGGTTCTTCCCGTTCTTCGGCACAGCCGCGAAGGGGCGGGTCGCGAGCGTCGCGGGGTTCACGGGGCTCGGCGTCGGGATGACGCGGTTCGCCGCGGACGTCCTCCTCGACCTGCTGGGCGGGGAGGCGACGGAGCGCACCGAGCTGGAGCTCGTGCGCTCGACCCCGCTGCCGTTCCCGCCGGAACCCCTGGCGTGGGCCGGGATCACGCTGACGACGAAGGCCCTCGTCCGCGCCGACCGGCGGCAGGGCCGCCGCGGCCCGTGGCTCGCCGCACTGGACGCCGCCGGTGTCGGCTTCGACTCCTGACGCCGCCCGGGAGGACGGAACCCGGCCGCCTCAGGAGGAGACGACGCCGCGCACGCGGTGACCCACCGCGATCGACTCCCCCGACACCGCGCCGGCCAGGGGCGAGGCCAGGAACGCGACGAGGTCGGCGATCTGCTCCGGGGAGGACTCGCCGCCGCGCCCGGCCTCGACCTCCGCCGCGGGCGTCGGGGTCACCGTGCCGGGGCTCACCGTGTTCACGGTGACGCCGGTACCGGCGACCTGGTCGGCGAGGTTCTTCGCGGTGATGATGAGCGCCGCGTTGCGCACCGAACCCGTGATGTTGCCGGTGAGGAAGGCGTTCTGCCCGCTGACGCCGACGACGCGGCCGTACCCGGCCTCCACCATGCCCGGCAGCACCTCGTTCGCCAGGCGCAGGAACGTCATCGCCTTCGCGTCGACCGCGCTCAGCACCTGCTCGGGGTCGGCGTTGCGGGCGGGGTCGAGGGTGCGGGCGCTCGGGGCCGCCGTGACGACCAGCACGTCGAGGCGGCCGTGCTCGCGCCGCACCTGCTCCACGGCCGCGCGCACCGACTCCGCGTCCTGGCCGTCCACGGCGATGCCGTCCTCGGGGTGGCGCGAGGCCGCGACCACGACGGCGCCCTCAGCGCGCAGCCGCGCGACCACGGCCCGGCCGATCAGGCCGGTGCCGCCCACCACCAGTGCCACGTGCTCGTCCAGTCCGAGGTCCACGCGGGCACGGTACCCGGGGCCCCGGTGCCCGACGGCGGGGGTCAGGACGGGGCGAGGCGGGTGATGACGTCGGTGAGGTGGCTGAAGAACCGCAGGACGGTGTCGCGCTCCCCGGCCGGCAGCGAAGCGCAGTAGTCGTCGATCGCGCCGATCACCGGGCCCCAGGCGTCCTCGGAGGCCTGCCGCGCCGCGTCGGTCTCGGTGACGGTGACGCGACGGCGGTCGACCGTGTCGCGCACCCGCCGCACGTGCCCGGCCCGCTCGAGGCGGTCGATCATCAGCGTCGCCGACGCCGTGCGGATCCCCAGCCGCCGCGCCAGCTCGGAGGGGCCCATGGGCCCGTGCTGGACGAGCTCGCCGATGGCCGACATGTCGTTGACGGTCATCCCCATGCGCTGGGCCATCCGCCCCGTGAGCTCGCGGGAGCCGGCGATCACGTCGCGCACGGCCAGGGTCGCGGGGTCGAGCCCCTCGAAGGGCTGGTGCGGCTGTTCCACGGACCCATCTCACCACGCCTTGCCACTAGGCCACCTAGTCGCTAGTTTGCCTAGCTATGAGCACCTCGGCACGACCCCGCGTCCTCCTCACCGGCGGCAGCATCGCGGGACCCACCCTGGCCTGGGGCCTGCACCGGGCGGGGTTCGCCGTCACCGTCCTGGAGCGCTCCCCCGCGCGCCGCGACGCCGGGCAGAACATCGACGTCCGCGGCCTCGGCCGGGAGGTGCTGCGCCGCACGGGGCTGCAGGACGCGGTGATGGCGAGGCTCACCGGGGAGGTCGGCACGCGGTTCGTCGACGAGGCCGGGCGCGTGGTCGCCGAGGTCACCGCCACCGCCGGCCGCGACGGCACGACCGCCGAGGTCGAGATCCTCCGCGGCGACCTGTCCGCGCTCCTGCTGGACGCGGTCGACGGGGACGTCGAAGTCCGCTACGGCGACGCCGTGACCTCGGTGGACCAGGACGCCACGGGCGTCGACGTGACCACGGCCTCCGGCGCCCGCGAGCGCTACGACCTGCTGCTGGTCGCCGAGGGCCGCAGCTCCCGCACGCGCCGGCACCTGTTCGCCGACCGCACCCGCGTCGTCGACAAGGGCGTGAACATCGCCTACGGCACGATCGACCGCGAGGAGCAGGACGACGACTGGTGGTACTGGATGACCACCTCGGGCCGCCGGACCGTGTCCGTGCGCCCCGACCCGCTGGGCACCCTGCGGGCGAGCCTGAACTTCATGACCCCCGACGTGGGGTTCGACGGCCTGCCCGTCGCCGCGCAGCTGCAGGTGCTGCGCGCGCGCTTCGGCGACGTCGGCTGGCGGGTCCAGCGCGTCCTGGAGGGTTTCGCACAGCGGCCCGAGGAGTTCTACACCGAGCGGATGGCGCAGGTCGTCGTGTCGCGGTGGAGCACGGGGCGGGTGGCGCTCGTCGGGGACGCCGCGTGGGGTTCGGGGCCGACCGGCATGGGGACGACGCTGTCGCTCGTGGGCGCGCACGTCCTCGCCGGGGAGCTGGGCCGGACCCTCAGCGAGTCCGGCGTGACGCACGGCGAGGCCTTCGCCCGCTACGAGCGGCTGCTGCGGCGCTACGTCGACAGCGCGCAGGGCCTGCCGCCCGGGACCCCGGGGCTGATGCACCCCCGCAGCGACCGCGGGGTGCGGGTGCTGCACCGGGGCATGCGCATCGCGCTCGCGCCGGCGCTGCGGCGCTTCGCGGAGAAGACGGTCATCACGAGCCAGCGGCACGAGCCGGCGCTGCCGGAGTACCCGGGGCTGCGCGGCTGAGACCCCCCGCCGCGGCGGGGCACGGGACCGGCCGCGCCGGGTCCCGGGCACGGCCGGTCGGTCGGTCGGGGACGGCGCTCAGGAGTCGAGGTTGGCCATCACGTGCTTGATGCGCGTGTAGTCCTCGAGGCCGTACATCGAGAGGTCCTTGCCGTAGCCGGAGCTCTTGAACCCGCCGTGCGGCATCTCGGCGACGAGCGGGATGTGGGTGTTGATCCAGACGCAGCCGAAGTCGAGGCGGCTGGACATCCGCATCGCGCGTCCGAAGTCCTTCGTCCAGACGCTGGAGGCCAGGCCGTACTCGGTGCCGTTGGCCCAGCGCACGGCCTCCTCCTCGTCGCTGAAGCGCTGCACCGTGATGACGGGCCCGAAGATCTCGTTCTGGATCGCCTCGTCGTCCTGGCGCAGGCCGGACACCACCGTCGGCTGGTAGTAGTAGCCGTCGGCCAGCTCCGCGGTGCCGCGGCCGCCGCCCGCACCGAGGACGGCGTGGTCGGGCAGCCGGTCGACGAACCCGGAGACGTGCGCCAGCTGGCGCGCGTTGTTCACCGGTCCGAGGGCGGCGTCGGGGTCGTCGGGCAGGCCCGGCTTCGTGGCCCGCGCCTGCTCGGACAGGGCCGCGACGAAGTCGTCGTGGACCCCCGGCGCGGCGAGGACGCGGGTCGCGGCCGTGCAGTCCTGGCCCGCGTTGAAGTACCCCGCGCCGGCGATCGCCGCCGCCGCGGCCTCGACGTCCGCGTCGTCGAAGACGACGACGGGCGCCTTGCCGCCCAGCTCCAGGTGGACCCGCTTGACCTGCGCCGCAGCCGACTGCGCGACCTGCACGCCGGCCCGCACGGAACCCGTGATGGCGACGAGCTGCGGGGTCGGGTGCTCCACGAGCGCGCGGCCCGTGTCGCGGTCGCCGCAGACGACGTTCAGCACGCCGGGCGGCAGCACCTCGTTGGCGATCTGCGCGAGCAGCACCGTCGAGGCGGGCGTCGTGTCCGAGGGCTTGAGCACGATGGTGTTGCCGGCCGCCAGGGCCGGGCCGATCTTCCAGATCGCCATCATGAGCGGGTAGTTCCAGGGCGTCACCTGCCCGACCACGCCGATGGGCTCGCGGCGCACCCAGGAGGTGTGCCCGGCCAGGTACTCCCCTGCCGCACGGCCCTCGAGGACGCGGGCCGCCCCGGCGAAGAACCGCAGCTGGTCGACCGCCGGCGGCAGCTCCTCCGAGCGGGTCAGGGCGACCGGCTTGCCCGTGTTGCGGACCTCCGCGGCGATGAAGTCCTCGGACCGCTCCTCGATCGCGTCGGCCAGGTCGAGCAGGAACTTCTGCCGCTCGCCCGGCGTCGTGCGGCCCCACGAGGTGAAGGCCTTCGCGGCCGCCCCGTAGGCGGCGTCGACGTCGGCGGGCCCGGACAGCGGCGCGGACGCGTACACGGTGCCGTTCGAGGGGTCCACGACGTCGGTGGTGCGGCCGTCGGCCGCGGGGACCGCCTCGCCGCCGACGATGTTCGAGAGGGCCTGGGTCACGACGTTCCTCCGGGGGCTCAGCGGGATCAGTGGCAGGACGGGGTGGGACCCGCGTGCGCGGGACGCCCCGTGCGCGGCAGGTCGAGCGAGGGGTTGCGGTCGAAGAACCCCGCGGGCTTGAGCTGGAAGCTCACGACGTCCGCGGGCATCACGGGCCAGTCCTCGGGGCGGGTGACGTGGTGGATCCCGAAGACGTGCCACAGCACGACGTCGGTGCCCTCGAGCGGTTCGTCGTCGGCGATCCAGCGGGTCATGCCCGTGTCCACCTCGCTCTGGGTGGGGTGGTCGCCCGCGGGCCACAGCTCGTCGTCGTGATGGCGCGTGACCCACACGTCGTGGCCGATGACCGGCGCCCGCAGGAACTGCGGGGCGGACGGGTCGAACAGGTGCGGGATCGCGGCCGTGGACACGAGCTTGTACCCCGTCGGCGAGCCCATCGCGTTGCGGCGCTGCGTGCTCGCGACCTTCCAGCTGCGCTGGCGCTGCCAGTCGACGTCGCGGCCGGCCTCCGCCTCGGAGCGCACGGGGGTGCTCGTGGTGACGACCGCGAGGCCGTGGGGGTTCTCCGGCCCGATCGGCGCCGCGGAGGAGTCGATCTCGAAGACGGTGTTCTCCTGGCCGTCGACGTCGAGGTCGAGGCGGGCGACGAGGAAGTGCTGGTGGAACGGCGCGTAGGTGCGCTGGTCCACGAGCGTGCCGTAGGGGGGCGTCGGGGCGCCCTCGGGCAGCGGGGTCGTCACCATGATGCCGGTGGCCCGCACCTCGCACTCGATGGTGCCGTCCTGCTGGAAGCGCCAGTAGACGAGGTACTCGTAGTTGGCGACGGTCGCGTGGAACGAGACGACCATGCGGCGCGAGCGGCGGACCTCCGCGCGGCCGTTCGCGTCCACGTGCTTCCACAGGACCGCGTCGTCCTCCTCGTGCAGGCAGATCGCGTTGGTGATGGTGTACGGCTCCCCGTGGGAGTCGGTGAGGACGGCGTCGAGGTAGCGGATCTCCCCGAGGCAGTCGCAGCCCAGCTCCAGCGACGTCGTCATGTACCCCAGGCCCCACTCGCCGATGTCGTAGGCGGTGCGGCGGCGGTGCTCGAACCCCGGGTCGCGGTAGGGCACGATCATCTCCGCGAAGGACATCCGGTAGGCGATCTCGCGCTCGGTGCCGGCGTCGTCGTAGCGGACCTGGTGCAGCACGAGGCCCTCGCGGTAGGTGAACCCGATCCGCATCGACCAGTTCTGCCAGCGCAGCTCCCCGTCGCCGTCGATCGTGAACGAGGGCCCGTCCGGCTGCGAGACGTCGAGGGCACGCAGGCCCTCGCGCGGCGTGAACTCCGGCACGAGCTCGGGCTCGTACTCCCCCATCACCGGCGCGGGTGGGGCGATCTCGTCCGCGACGTCGATCTCCAGCAGCTCGAACGTGTTCATGTCGACGACGAGCTTCAGCCCGTGCACGGGGTGGGCGTAGGGGTTGCCGTGCGGCGTGGCCCGGTGCCAGACGTCGCACCAGCCGAGCCGGCGGTCGCGGTACTGCTCCGGCATGACGCCGTGGCCGTACGTCCAGACGTCGATGAGCACGAGGTCCAGGTCCGTCAGCCCGCGCTCGGCGAGCGCCGCGACGACGCGGGGCTCGGCCTTCAGCGCGACCTCGCACTCGTGCCACTCGTCGACCGTGAAGTTCGGGGTGACGCCGGGGACGTGCTCGAACGCCAGCACCTGCGCCGCCACGAGGTCGACCAGCACCTCGTAGGCCCGGTTGTCGCTGCGGTCCCAAAGGACGGACTTCGCGCGGCGCGGCACCGCGTCCCCCGGCGTCCACGCCAGCACGTCCGCCTTGGGCGGCTCCGCCAGGACGACGGAGGCGAAGCGCATGCTCGGCGCGAGCCGCCCCGAGGACCGCAGGACCTCGACGTTCAGCGCGAACTCGTCGGTGCGCAGCGGGATCAGCGGGTGGGACGGCACAGCGGGGACACCTCCAGGTGGGGCACGGGCGGCCAGTGTGACCCCCAGCCGTCGCGGGGGCAAGGACGCGCGCGCGGATCCGTCGTCCGAGGGGTGATCCACGACGGGATCCGTCGCTCGGCAGCGATCACGCTGCTAGTCTCCGCCGCGACGTGCGCAGAGCAGCCCGACGCGAAGGAGCATCATGGCAGCGACCCCACCTCCCGGACCCGTCTCCCGCCCGGAACCCGCGGCGGCCCCGCCGGGGGGCAAGGGCCTGCAGCCCGGCGCCCTGGGCCTGTGGGGGAACACCGTCATCGGTCTCGGCGCCACCGCCCCGGCGTACAGCCTCGCGGCCACCCTCGGGTACGTGGTGCTGGCGGTGCACGACAAGGCGCCCGCCATGTTCCTCGTCGCGTTCGTGCCCATGCTGCTGGTGGCCATCGCCTACCGGGAGCTGAACCGCGCGGCCCCGGACTGCGGGACGACGTTCACGTGGGGCACCAAGGCGTTCGGCCCGTGGGTGGGCTGGATGGGCGGCTGGGGCGTCGCCGTCTCCGCCATCATCGTGCTCGCCAACGTCGCGGAGATCGCCGCGATCTACTCGCTGCGCTTCCTGGGCCTGGACGGCCTGGCCGAGCAGCCGGTCGTGCGCGTCACCCTCGGCATCGCGTTCATCATCGGGATGACCTGGGTCAGCTACCGGGGCATCCAGATCTCCGAGCGCATCCAGAACGTCCTCATCCTGCTGCAGTTCGCGGTGCTGGCGATCATCTCGGTCGGCGCGCTCTGGCTGGTCGCGCGCGGGGAGGCCGGCCCGCAGGCCGTGACGCCGACGTGGGACTGGTTCTCCCCCTTCGGGGTCAGCGCGTCGGCGCTGGCGGAGGCGGTCATCCTCTGCATCTTCATCTACTGGGGCTGGGACGCCTGCCTCGCGGTCTCCGAGGAGACCCGCGACTCCGACACGACCCCCGGCCGGGCCGCCCTGCTGGCCACCGTGATCCTCGTCGTCACCTACGTCCTCGTCGCGGTCGCCGTGCAGGCGTACGCGGGGTTCGGGACGACGGGCATCGGCCTGGGCAACGAGGAGAACGCCGACGACGTCCTGACGCTGCTGGGCGACCCGGTGGGCGGTGCGGTGCTGTCGTTCCTGCTGCTGCTCACCGTCGCCGTGTCCGCGGCCGCCTCGACTCAGACGACGATCCTGCCGACCGCGCGCGGGGCGCTGGCCATGGCCGTCTACGGCGCGGTGCCGCAGCGGTTCGCGACCGTCCACCCGCGCTTCCGCACGCCGTCGTTCGCGACGGCCGTCATGGGCGTCGCGGCCGTGGGGTTCTACCTCGTGCTGACGCTGGTCAGCCAGAACGCGCTGCAGGACTCGATCGCCTCGCTCGGCCTCGCCGTCGCGTTCTACTACGGCATCACGGCGTTCGCGTGCGTCTGGTACTTCCGGTCCTCGCTGCGCACCTCCGTGCGCCACCTGCTGCTGCGCGGCGTCCTGCCCCTGCTGGGCGGCCTCGCCATGCTGTGGGCGTTCGTGCAGAGCGCGATCGACATGGCCGCGAAGGACTACGGCTACACGGTGTTCGGCCCGCTCGGCGGGGTCTTCGTCATCGGCGTCGGCATGATCGTGCTGGGGATCCCGCTGATGCTGCTGTGCGCCCGCCGCCTCACGGACTTCTTCGCCGGGCGGACGCTGCGCGCGGACACCCCGATCCTCGTGCCCGACACGGGGCAGCCGCCCATCGGCGGGCTCTGAGGACCCCCCGGGTCAGGCGAGGACGCGCAGCACCCGCAGCTCCGGGCCGAGCAGCACCGCCCCCCCCCGGTGGCACCGGGTTCGAGGTGGCCCCGGCCGGCGCGGCCGAGCAGGCCGGCGGGCACGGACGTGGCGGCCGCCAGGGCGTCGTCGAGGTCCAGCCCCGCCTCGTGCCCCGCCACCTAGGCTGGCGGGGACCGCGGCTCAGCACCGGCCGGCCGCGCGGACCAGGAGGAGGAGCGGTGGGACGGTCGCTGACGATCCGCGGGGCGGTGCTGGAGGACGTCGGACGAGCGCGCCCCTTCGCGCGCTCGCGTCCCGTGACGATCAGCGAGCTCGACCTCGACCCACCGGGTCCCGGGGAGGTCCTGGTGCGCATCGAGGCGGCAGGCGTGTGCCACTCGGACCTGTCGGTCGTCGACGGCAACCGGGTGCGCCCGGTGCCGATGCTGCTGGGGCACGAGGCCGCGGGGCTCGTCGAGGCGCTCGGCCCCGGGGTCGAGGACCTGGAGCCCGGTCAGCGGGTCGTCATGACGTTCCTGCCGCGCTGCGGGCGCTGTGCGGGCTGCCGCACCGAGGGCAAGCTGCCGTGCGGACCGGGGAGCGTGGCCAACGGGGCCGGCGACCTGCTGGGTGGGGGGGTGCGGCTGCGGCGCGACGGGCAGCCCGTCAAGCACCACCTGGGGATCTCCGCCTTCGCCACCCACGCCGTGGTGGACCGGCGCTCGATCGTGCCGGTCGAGGCGGACGTGCCGCCGGCGGTCGCCGCGCTGCTGGGCTGCGCGGTGCTCACCGGCGGCGGGGCGGTGCTCAACGCGGGCCGGCCGCAGGAAGGGGACGACGTGGTCGTGGTCGGCCTGGGCGGGGTCGGCATGGCGGCAGTGATGACCGCAGCCTCGCTGGGGACGGGCCGCGTCGTCGGCGTCGACACGGTGCCGGCCAAGCTGACCGCCGCCCGCGCCGCGGGCGCCTCGCA
Source organism: Kineococcus rubinsiae (assembly GCF_011839805.1). Lineage (GTDB taxonomy): Bacteria > Actinomycetota > Actinomycetes > Actinomycetales > Kineococcaceae > Kineococcus > Kineococcus rubinsiae. The sequence goes on from NZ_VWPY01000014.1 coordinate 30,911, forward strand.
GGCCCTGACGCCGCAGCAGGCGCTGGAGCAGGGACTGCGGGCACCCGTCGTGGTCGAGGCGGCCGGCAACGTGCGCGCCTTCGAGACGGCCGTGCAGCTGACGGCACCCGGCGGCACCACGGTCACGGTCGGCCTCCCCGCACCCGGCGCACGTGCGCAGGTGGCGCCCCTGGGGTTGACGGCCGAGGCGCGCACCATCGTCGGGAGCTACCTGGGGTCGGCGGTGCCCGCACGCGACATCCCCACCTACGTGCGGCTGTGGCGGGAGGGCCGGCTACCGGTGGAGCAGCTGGTCTCGGCGACCATCGGGCTGGAGGACCTCAACGAGGCGATGGACACGCTCGCCGACGGCCTCGCCGTGCGCCAGCTCGTCGTCCCGGTACCCGGCTGAACCCGGTTCGACTCCCTGCGCCGCAACCCACCACCCAGGTCCGAAGGAGCGACACGCATGGCCCGGCGACCGCTCGTCTCCAGCGTCCAGATCGCGCGGGAGGCGGGAGTGGCGCAGTCGACGGTCTCGCGCGTCCTCAACGGCGGCAGCGTCGCCCCGGAGACCCGGCGCCGAGTGCTGGAGGTCCTGGCCAAGCACGACTTCCAGCCGAACCTCGCGGCGAGGTCGCTGGTCGCCGCCCGCAGCGGCCTGGTCGGGGTCGTCATCCGCGACCTCACCAACCCCTTCTACCCGATCATGGTGCGGGCCGTGGAGCGCGTGCTGCACGAGCAGGGACTGCGCCTGCTCCTGCTCAGCGACGTGGCGACACCTCAGGAGAGCCTCGCGATGCTGCGCCGGGAACGGGTCGACGGAGTGGTGTTCAGCTCCGCCGTGCGCGACGACCCGCTGGCATGGCCGGTCAGCGACCACGGGATCCCCGTCGTGCTGTGCCACCGCACCATCGAGGGTTTCCCCGGCGACCAGGTGGAGGCCGACAACACCACCGCGGGAAGGCTCGCCGCCGACCACCTGCTCGACCTGGGGCACCAGCGCATCGCGATGGTGTGCGGGACCGTGCTGGCGAGCACGGCCGAGCAGCGCGCGGCCGGTTTCCGGGCCCGGCTGGCCGAGCGGGCGCCGCGGGCGGAGCTCGTCGAGGTGCAAGGCGGCTACGACTACGCCGCCAGCTACGCCGCGGTGCGCGAGCTGCTGGCCGGCCCGCAGCGCCCGAGCGCGCTCTTCTGCCACAACGACGTGATGGCGCACGCGGCGCTCAACGCCGCCGCCGCCGAGGGCGTCGACGTCCCGGGCCGGCTGAGCGTCGTCGGGTGCGACGACGCGCCGGCCTCCGCCTGGGAGCGCATCCAGCTCACGACGGTCCGCCAGCCGCTGAGCCGGATCGCCGAGGTGGCGGCTCGTCTGCTCCTGGAGCGGCTGCAGGTCCCGGACTCGCCGCTGCGCCACGAGGTGCTGCCGGTGGACCTGGTGCTGCGCACCACCACGGCGCCGTGGAACGGCGATCCGACCGGCTGAGTCCGCGAGCGGCGCACCCGACGCCAGGGGTTGACGGGTCCGCCACCTGCCCCTTCCTTCGCACCACTGTTGGATACGTATCCAAGATGGACGACGCACCAGCCGGAACGCCAGACGACTCGCGATGGAGCTGAGATGTCCCACCCCCTCAAGACGGCCACGTCCACCTCGACCTCGTTCGCCGGCAACGACGCGATCGCCGACACGGTGCGTGGCATCGTGGCCGACGTGCGCGAGCGCGGCGACGCCGCCGTGCGCGAGCTCTCCGCCCGCTTCGACCGGTGGGAGCCCGCCTCCTTCCGCCTCGACGAGCAGCAGGTGCAGGAGATCATCGCCTCGCTGCCGCAGCAGGTCATCGACGACATCACGACCGTGCAGGCCAACGTCCGCCGCTTCGCCGAGGCGCAGCGGGCGTCCCTGACCGACATCGAGGTCGAGACCGAGCCAGGGGTCTTCCTCGGTCACCGCCACCTGCCCATCGCGGCGGTGGGCGCCTACATCCCTGGTGGCCGCTACCCGCTCACCGCCTCGGCTCACATGACCATCGTGACGGCCAAGGTCGCCGGTGTGCCGCGCGTCGTCGCCTGCACGCCCCCGATCCGCGGCGAGATCCCCGCCGCGACGATCGCCGCGATGCACTTCGCCGGCGCCGACGAGATCCACGTCCTGGGCGGGGTGCAGGCGGTCGCCGCCATGGCCATCGGCACCGAGAGCATGGCGCGCGTCGACATGCTCGCCGGCCCCGGCAACGCCTACGTCGCGGAAGCCAAGCGGCAGCTCTTCGGCGAGGTCGGCATCGACCTGTTCGCCGGGCCCACCGAGGTTCTCGTAGTGGCCGACGAAGCGGCCGACCCGTTCGTGGTGGCCGTCGACCTCCTCTCCCAGGCGGAGCACGGCCCCGACTCCCCCGCCGTCCTCATCACCACCAGCGAGGACGTCGGCCGCCGGGTCCTCGCGCACGTCGAGGAGATCCTGCCGGGCATGCCCACAGGCGACATCGCCGGCCCGGCCTGGCGCGACCACGGCCAGGTCATCGTCGCCGACGACCTCGACGAGGCGTACCGCATCGCCGACGACTTCGCGTTCGAGCACGTGCAGATCCTCACCGCCGAGCCCCGGCTGGCACTGGACAAGATGCACGCCTACGGCGCCCTCTTCCTGGGCGAGGGGACCTGTGTCTCTTACGGCGACAAGGTGATCGGGACGAATCACGTCCTGCCCACCCGCGGCGCCGCCCGCTACACCGGTGGCCTGTGGGTCGGCAAGTACCTGCGCACCGTCACCTACCAGGAGGTGCGCGACACCGACGCCTCGGCCCGGCTGGGGACCCTGTGCGGGCGCGCCGCGCGCGTGGAGCTGTTCGAGGGCCACGCCCGTTCCGGCGACGTGCGCGCCGCCAAGTACGCCGGCGCCCCGCTGCCCTGGAGCGACCACTTCCAGAGCACCTCCGCCTGAGAAGACCCCCTCCCCCTCCCCCACCGATCGACGGAGATCCGCGATGGAGAAGTCCGCTCTCACCCCCCAGCAAGTGCGCCGCCGGTCCCTGCAGTCGGGCACCATCGGCGCGATCGTCGAGTGGTACGAGTACACGATCTACGGCACGGCCGCCGCGCTGGTGTTCGGCTCGGTGTTCTTCCCCAACCTCTCCGGGGCGGTGGGTCAGATCGTGTCACTGGCCTCCTTCGGCGTCGGGTTCCTGGCCCGCCCGCTGGGTGCGGTGATCGCCGGTCACCTCGGCGACCGCATCGGGCGCAAGTCGACGCTGATCCTCACCTTCTCGGTGATGACCGTCGCGACCGCCGCGATCGGCCTGATGCCCACCTACGGGCAGATCGGCGTGGCGGCTCCGCTGCTGCTGTGCGTGCTGCGTCTGACCCAGGGCTTCGCCGTCGGCGGTGAGTGGGGTGGGGCCGCGATCATCGCGGTCGAGAACGCGCCGCGCCGCCGGCGCGGTTACTTCGGTTCGTGGCCGCAGATCGGCGTCTCCGCCGGGCTGCTGCTGGGAACCGCCGCGATGTCGCTGTCGGCGTGGATCTCGGGGGACGCCTTCGAGACCTGGGGCTGGCGGCTGCCGTTCCTGATGGCGATCGCGCTGGCCGTCGTCGGCCTCGTGATCCGCCTGCGCGCCAGCGAGAGCGAGGCGTTCCTGGTGGAGAAGGCGAAGATGGACGCCGAGATGGAGGAGCGCAAGGCACCCGCCGTCGTGCTGTTCCGCGAGCACAAGAAGCCTCTGCTCATCGCGATCTTCGGCCGTTTCGCCGAGGCCGGGAACTACTACCTGTTCACCACCTTCGTCCTCTCCTACGTGACGACGACCCTCGGCGCCCCGCGCAGCTACGGCCTCACCGCCTCGATGGTCGGCGCGGCCGCCAACATCGCCCTGATCCCCGTCTTCGGCAAGCTGTCGGACCGCATCGGACGCCCCAGGACGTTCCTCATCGGGGCGGGGATCATCGTGGTCACCACCTGGCCGGTGTTCGCGCTCGTGCAGACCGGAGAGCTCTGGGCCGTCGTCCTCGGCGTCGTGGTGTTCATGGCGCTGGGGCACGCCATGGTCTACGCCCCCCTGCCGGCGCTCTACTGCGAGATGTTCCCCACGGCCGTGCGCTACTCCGGGATCTCCATCGGTTACCAGATGGCCTCGATCCTGCTGGCCAGCTTCGCCCCCGCCCTGGCGGCCTCGCTCGTGCTATGGACCGACGGGAGCCTGTGGGCGGTCATCGTCTTCTCCATCGCCTGCACCCTGGTGGCGATCGTCGCGATCTCCTTCGCCCCCGACCGGCGGCACCTGGAGCTGGACGAGATCGACGTGGTGGCCGTACCGGGTGAGCCCAGCACCTCGTCGCTGCGCGGAACGCGGTGAGGGCCCCCGACGAGGTCGTCGGCGGACGCACCGCCCTGGTCACCGGGGCCGGAAACGGGCTGGGGCGGGCCATCGCGCTCGCTCTGGCCGGCCATGGCGCCCGCGTGGTCCTGGTGGGCCGCAGCGAAGCCCCGCTGGGGGAGACCGCCGCGATGATCGGGCCCACGGCGCGGGTGGCGACCTGCGACGTCTCCGACCCCGCCTCGGTGGAGGCCCTCGCGGTACACCTGGCCGGGGAGTCGATCTCCATCCTGGTCAACAACGCCGGCATCGCCGGTCCGGTCGCCGACCTCACGGCCGTGCAGCCGCACGAGTGGGACGAGGTCTTCGCCGTGAACGTCCGCGGGACCTACCTGGTGTGCCGGGCGTTCCTGCCGCCGATGCTGCAGCGGGGTTCCGGTGACGTGGTGAACATCGCCTCCGTCAGCGGGAAGCGCCCCCTGCCGGGACGCACGCCGTACACCGCCTCCAAGATGGCGGTGCTGGGCCTGACGACCACGCTGGCCCACGAGGTCGGCCCGGGTGGCGTCATGGTGAACTCCGTCTCCCCCGGCCCCGTCGCTGGGCCGCGGATGGACCGCAACTTCGCCCGGGAGGCGGAGCGCACCGGGACGAGCCCGGCGCAGGCGGAAGAGGAGTTCGTCTCCCGCGCCGCGCTGCGGCGCATGGTCACCGCCGAGGAGGTGGCCACGGCCACCGTCGCGGTGCTGTGCGTTCCGGGCCTGTGCGGCGCTGACGTCGACCTCTCGGCGGGCATGATCGCCCGCTGAGGGCCGGACCGCCCGTCGTCCCGGCGGGTGGCCTCGAGCGTCAGGCGAGGACGCGCAGCACCCGCAGCTCCGCGTCGAGCAGCACCGCCCCCCCGGTGGCACCGGGTTCGAGGTGGCCCCGGTCGGCGCGGCCGAGCAGGCCGGCGGGCACGGACGTGGCGGCCGCCAGGGCGTCGTCGAGGTCCAGCCCCGCCTCGTGCACGGCGAAGGCCAGGGCCCGGTCCATCGTCAGGGTGCTGCCGGCGATGGAACCCCCGGGGGCCAGGCGGGCCGTCCCGCCGCGCACCTCGACGTGCAGGTCCCCGAGCAGGTAGTCCCCGTCCGCCCCGCCGGCCGCGGCCATCGCGTCGGTGACCAGGGCCGTGCGCCGCGGCCCGGCGCTGTGCGCGGCGTGCGCGACGGTGAGCGGGTGCAGGTGGACGCCGTCGGCGATGAGCTCGACGACGACGCGCTCGTCCTCCAGCAGCGCGACGACCGGGCCCGGGGCGCGGTGGTGCACGGGGGGCATGGCGTTGAACAGGTGGGTGGCCAGGCGCGCACCCGCGTCGACCGCCGCGCGCGCGAGCTCGGCGTCGGCGTCGGTGTGCCCGATCGCCGCGACCGCGCCGGAGCCCGCGACCCGCCGCACGGCGTCGAGGCCGCCGGGCAGCTCAGGGGCCAGCGTGACGACGCGGACGGCGCCGCCGCCCGCCCGCAGCAGGTCCTCGACGTCGGCGGGCGCCGGGGGCTGCAGCAGCGCCGGGTCGTGCGCCCCGCGATGCAGCGGGCTCAGCCAGGGACCCTCGAGGTGGACGCCGGCGAGCACCCCGTCGCCGACGAGGTCCGCGAGCGCCGCCACCGTCTCGCGCAGCTCCGCGGGCGGGCGGCTGACGAGGCTCGCCACGAGCGTCGTCGTGCCGTGGGCGCGGTGGGTGGCCGCGACGGTGCGGGCCGAGCGGACGGCGGCCTCCCCCGTCCCGCCGAACTGCTCGCCGCCCCCGCCGTGGCAGTGCAGGTCGACGAAGCCGGGCACGACGGTGGCGCCGCTCGCGTCGACGACCTCGGCGGCCGCGCGGTCCGGCGCCGGCGCGGCCCCCTCGCCGAGCGCGGTGACGACCCCGTCGCGCAGCAGGACCCAGCCGTCGGTCAGGACGCGGCGACCGGTGCGGACCGTGCCGTGCTCGACCAGGACGGTCGTCACCGCGTCTCCGTCACCTTGCGCAGCCCGCGGGGCGCGTCGGGGTCGAGGCCCCGGGCGACGGCCATCTCCAGTGCGAGCCGCTGCAGCGGGACGATCTGCACGACGGGGGCCAGGTCCTCCGGCATGCCCGCGGGCAGGCTCAGGCGGACCGTCGCGTCGGTCGCCAGGTGCGGCGGGGCGACCGCGCAGACGTCGGCGCCGCGGTCGCGCAGCGCGGCCAGGACGGGGGCCATCGCCTCGCCGCCCGGGCCCTCCGCGACGACGGCGATGACGGGCCGGTCGGCGTCGACCATGGCGAGCGGTCCGTGCATGAGGTCGGCCGCCGAGAACGCCTGCGCCGACAGGTAGGAGGTCTCCATGAGCTTCAGCGCGGCCTCGCGGGCCGTCGGGTAGGAGTAGCCGCGGGCCGTGGTGACGAGCCGGTCGACGAAGCGGTAGCGGGACGCGACGTCGGGGACGTCGCTCGCGTCGACGGCGGCCTGCAGGAAGCCGGGCACCGCGGCGGCCGCCGCGGTCGGCGCACCGCGCCACGTCGTGACGAGCAGCCACAGGGTGAGCAGCTGCGCGGTGTAGCTCTTGGTCGCGGCGACGGCGAGCTCGGGGCCCGCGTGCACGTCGAGGTGGTGCTCGGCGGCGCGGGCCAGCGGGGAGTCGGGCGCGTTGGTGACGGCCAGGGTGAGCGCGCCGGCGCGGCGGGCGGCCGCGGTGGACTCCACGAGGTCGGGCGACCCGCCGGACTGGCTGATGCTGATCCAGAGCACGCCCCGCAGGTCGGGCTGCGCGCCGTAGACCGTGAGCGTCGACGTGGACGTCAGCCCGCACGGCAGCCCGAGCCCGACCTCGACGAGGTACTTGGCGTAGAGGGCGGCGTGGTCGCTGGTGCCGCGGGCGGTGAGCAGGACGGCGCGCGGGGCGGCCTCGCGCAGGACCGCGGCGAGGCGTGCGAGCTCCCCGCCGGCGGAGGCGAGCACCCGCTCGGCCACGGCGGGTTGCTCGGCGATCTCCGCGCGGACCAGGCGGCCGAGGACGGGGGTGCTCATGGGGGCTCCAGCCGTGGTGAAGGAAGTTGACACGATGCTATCGGTCCACGAAAACTAGCGCCAGGGTCGGCGCGGGTCCGGCGCCGGGAGCGGGGGTGCGGTGGAGGCCCCACGGCCCGCGGCGCTGCACGCCCACCTCCTCGCGGCCCTGCCCTCGGCGACGGCCTCGCTCTCCCGCGTCCTGCAGGCGATGCTCGACGACCCCGGCGCGTGCGCGCAGCTCACCGTCACCGACCTGGCGCGGCGCGCGGCCACCAGCGAGGCCACCGTCGTGCGCACCGCCCGGGCGCTCGGGTTCGCGGGCTACCCGCAGCTGCGGCTGGCGCTCGCGGCCTCGGCCGTGGCGGGCACGGCGCCCCCGGCGCTCGGCCTGCTCACGGGGACCCTCACCGACGCCGACGACCCCGCGCACGTCGTGGCCACGCTCGCGGCCGTGGAGGCCGAGGCCATCGCCGCGACCGCGCGGACCCTCGACGTCGCGGCCCTGTCGGCGGCCGCGGACGCCGTGGCGGGCGCGCGGGTCGTGGACTGCTGCGGCATCGGCGCCTCCGCCGTGGTGGCCCTCGACCTCGACCACCGGCTGGGCCGGGTCGGCGTCGTGTGCCGCCCGCGCACCGAGGGCCACGCGGCGCTGGTCTCCGCGGCGGGCCTCGGGCCGGGCGACGTCCTCGTCGCCGTCAGCCACTCCGGGCGCACGGCCGACGTGGTGGGGGCGGCCCGCGAGGCCGCGGCGCGCGGGGCGACGGTCGTGGCCCTGACCAGCACGGCCGCCTCGCCGCTGACGGCGGCCGCGTCCCACGTCCTGCTCGCCGCGGGGCGCGAGACCGCCTACCGGGCGGGGTCGATGGCGAGCCGCACGGGTTCCCTGCTCGTCGTCGACTGCCTCTACGTCACCGTCGTCCAGCGCCTCGGCGAACCCGCCCGGCAGTCCCTGGAGCGCACCTACCGCGCGGTGACGGGGCCGGTCGACCGGAACCGCTGAGGGGTTCCGGACGACGCGGCGGACGCGGAACTACTGTCGGCGCGTGGCCCGTCCCGACACCGCCCCGCCCGTCCCCACCGATGCGCCGGCCCCCGACGTGCTGCCCGGTCTGCTGACCGGGACCGCCGACCGGGAGGCCGTGGCCACCGACCGCTCGGGGTACCGGCCCGCGTCGCTGCCCGACGGCGTCGTGCGGGCCACGCGCGTCGAGGACGTCGTCGACACCCTGCGCTGGGCCACCGCGCACCGGGTCCCGGTCGTCCCGCGCGGCGCGGGCAGCGGCCTCGCGGCGGGCGCCTCCGCCCACGCCGGGGAGGTGGTGCTGGACCTGTCCGGGATGGACCGCATCCTCGAGATCCGCCCCGCCGACCAGGTCGCGGTGGCCGAACCCGGTGTCCTGACCGGGGACCTCGACGCCGCGGCCCACGAGCACGGGCTGTTCTACGCGCCGGACCCGGCCAGCGCCGCCTACTGCTCGATCGGCGGCAACATCGCCACGAACGCCGGCGGGCTGCGGTGCGCGAAGTACGGCGTGACCCGCGAGTCCGTGCTCGGCCTCGACCTCGTCCTCGCCGACGGGCGGCGCGTGCGGACGGGCCGCCAGACCGTCAAGGGCGTCGCGGGCTACGACCTCACGAGCCTCGTCGTGGGTTCCGAGGGGACCCTCGCGGTCGTGGTCGGCGCGACCCTGCGGCTGCGGCCGCGACCCGACGAGACCGCCACGCTCGCCGCGCACTTCGCCGACGTCGGGACCGCCGCGGCGGCCGCGGCGGCGATCACCGCGGCCCGCCTGCAGCCCTCGGTCCTGGAACTGCTCGACGAGGCGACCCTGCTCGCGGTGGACGCCGCGCGCGGGACGTCGTTGCGCAGCAGCGGGTCCGCGATGCTCCTCGCGCAGTGCGACGGCCGCGGCGCGCAGGCCGACATCGCGGCGCTCGGCGCCGTGGTCGGGCGGTTCACCCCGCACCACCGCTCGACGACGGACCCCGTCGAGGCCGCGGGGCTCCTCGAGGCCCGCCGGGCCGCGTTGCCGTCGCTGGAGCTCACGGGCGACGTGTTCATCGAGGACGTCGCGGTCCCCCGCTCGCAGCTCGCCGCCGCGGTCGAGGGGATCGCGGCGATCTCGGCGCGCACCGGCGTCCGCATCGCGACCGTCGCCCACGCGGGCGACGGGAACCTGCACCCCATCGTCGTGGTCCCCCGCGGGGAGAGCGTCACCGAGGGCCCGGCGTGGGAGGCGGCCGGCGCGGTGTTCACGCTGGCGCTGGGCCTCGGCGGCACGCTCACCGGCGAGCACGGCGTGGGGATCCTCAAGCGCGCCTGGCTGCGCGAGGAGGTCGGGGACGACTCCCTCGACCTGCAGCGCGCGGTCAAGGCCGTGTTCGACCCGCTCGGCATCCTCAACCCGGGCAAGGCGATCTGACCCCTCCGTGCTCGTGCAGGGTCTCCCTGCACGATCACCGAGGGGTCAGTCGGTGATGGAGGCGTGGAACGTGTACCGGTCGCCCCGGTACGCCTGGAACGTCAGCTCGATCGGCACGCCGGCCTGGTTGAACGTCAGCTGGGTCGCCGCGAGGATCGGGACGGGACCCGACAGCTCCAGGTGCTCGTGCTCGTCGCCCTCCGCGTGGCGCGCCTCGACGGAGTAGTCCGCGTAGCGCGGCGCCTGCGACGGGACCGCCGCGCGCAGCACGTCGTACAGCGACGTCTCCGTGAAGTCCGTCGTCGCCATGGCGGGTGCCACGGCCAGCGGCAACCGGTTGTGCTCCAAGGCGATGACGAGGTCGTTCAGGTACCGGATGCGCCGCAGCTCGAACAGCTCCGCGCCGGCGACAGTGCGCAGCAGCTCGGCCTCGCGGACGGTGGCGGGCCGGACCGCCGAGGACAGCACCCGGCTGCGCGTGCGCAGGCCGCGCTGCCCGGCCAGGTCGCTGAACCCCAGGACCCGGGCGCCCCGCGCCTCCTCCCGCACGCCGGGCGGGGCCGCGAGCGCCCACCCGCGGGCGGGCAGCGAGACGAGGACGCCCCGCTCGCGCAGCTCCCCGAGGGCGGCGCGGATGGTGACGCGGGAGGCCTCGTAGCGCTCGGCCAGCTGGCGCTCCGACGGCAGCCGGGCGCCGCCTTCCCCGTCCGCGGCCTGCAGGTCGGCCAGCAACCGCTCGGCCAGGCGCAGGTAGAGGGGCAGCTCGTCGGGGGTCAGCAGAGCCCTCACCTCACGTGCACCCACGCGGGCGAACGTACCAGCGGCCCTCCCGCGGCCCGGCAGACGAACCAGCACAGACCATTGACCGCCCAGTTGCAGACCAGTAGCGTCCCCGCGACGGCGACGAGAGCAGAGAGGCACTCCCGATGGCAGCAGAGAACGACCTCCTGACCAGCACGTGGACCGGGGAGGAGATCGCCCAGCAGCCCGCGGTGTGGCGCGCGACGGCCCGCGTCGTCGAGGAGCGCCGGGCCGACGTGGACCGCCTGCTGGCCGCGGCGCTGGCCGACCCCCGCACCCGGGTCCTGCTCACGGGCGCCGGGACGTCGGCGTTCGCCGGCGAGGTCGTCGCGCCCGACCTGAGCCGGCAGCTGGGCCGCCGGGTCGAGGCCGTCGCGACGACCGACCTCGTCTCCGGCCCGGAGGCCGTGCTGGCCGGCGACCACCCCGTCCTGCTGGTCTCCTTCGCGCGCAGCGGGAACAGCCCCGAGTCGGTGGCCGCGGCGGAGATCGTCGACGCGCTCGCCCCGGCCGTTCACCACCTCGTGATCACCTGCAACGCCGACGGGGAGCTGGCCCGCCGGTTCTCCGCCGCGGGCAACGCCGTCGTCGTGACCCTGCCGCCCGCGTCGAACGACCGGGGCTTCGCCATGACGTCCTCGTTCACCTCGATGGCGCTGGCGACCCTGCTGTGCTTCGGGCACCCGGTCGACGTCGACGCCCTCGCCGAGGCCGGCACAGCCGTGCTCGCCGGCGTGGTCGACCTCGCGACCGCCGTCGCGACCACCGCGCCGCGCCGGCTCGTCTACCTCGGGTCCGGCCCCCTCAAGGGCCTCGCGCACGAGTCCGCGCTGAAGTGCCTCGAGCTCACGGCGGGCGGGACGCTCGCCCTCGGGGACTCCTCGCTCGCGTTCCGGCACGGCCCCAAGGCCGTGCTCGACGACGCCACGTTCGCCGTGGTCTACCTCTCGGGCGAGGCCTACACCCGCTCCTACGACGAGGACATCGCCGCCGAGCTCGTCGCCTCGCTCGGGGCCGGCCGCGTGGCGGTCGTGGACGCCGAGGCCCCCACCGCCGGGGCCACGGCGTGGCGCGTCCCGCGCCCCGCCGGCTGGAGCGACGCGGCGTGGGCGCTGGTCGCCGTGCTGCCCGCCCAGGTCACCGCGCTCGCGTGCTCGGTCGCGGCGGGCCTGACCCCGGACAACCCCTTCCCCGGCGGCGAGGTCAACCGCGTCGTGCAGGGCGTCGTCATCCACCCGCTGCCCGCCCGCGGGCAGGCCTGAGGTGTACCTCGGCGTCGACGGCGGGGGCACGAAGACGGCGTTCTGCCTGCTGGGCGACGACGGGGAGCTGCTGACCCAGACCCGCACCGCGAGCACCTACTACCTGATGAGCGGCATCGGCATCGTCGAACCCCTGCTGCGGCAGGGCGTCGAGGAGGTCTGCCGGGCCGTCGGCACCACCCCCGGCGAGATCTCGCACGCGTTCTTCGGCCTGCCCGCCTACGGCGAGGTCAGCGCCGACGTGCCCGAGCTCGACGCGGTGCCCGGCCGCGTCCTGGGGACCGACCGCTACGCGTGCGGCAACGACATGGTGTGCGGCTGGGCCGGGTCCCTCGGTGGCGTCGACGGCATCAACGTCGTCGCGGGCACCGGTTCCATCGCCTACGGCGAGAACGGCGGGCGCACCGCCCGGGCCGGCGGCTGGGGCGAGGTCTTCGGCGACGAGGGTTCCGGCTACTGGGTCGGCGTGCGCGGGCTGAACGCCTTCAGCCGCATGGCGGACGGCCGCCTGCCGGGCGGGCCGCTGCAGGACGCGGTGCGCCGCAGCCTGGACCTGACGACCGACCTCGACGTCGTCGACGTCGTCCTGAACCGCTGGCACGGCGACCGCGGGAACGTCGCGGGGCTGAGCCGGGCCGTGGCCGAGGCCGCCGACGCCGGTGACCCCGCGGCGCTGGCGATCCTCACCGAGGCCGGCCGCGAGCTCGCGCTGCTCGTGGACGTCCAGGCCGATCGCCTCGGGTTCGGGGCAGCGGACGGCATCCCGGTCTCCTTCTCGGGCGGGATGTTCACCAACCCCCACGTGCGGGGTTCCTTCCGCGCGGCCGTGGCCCGCCACGGCGACCGCTACGACCTGCGCGACCCCCTGCTCCCGCCGCACCTGGGTGCCGCCGTGCACGCCGCGCGGCTCGCGGGGAACCCCCTGGACGCCGGTCAGGTCCGGCGTCTGCAGTCCGAGCACCTCGATGAGGAAGGTCGTCAGGCATGAGCACGTCAGGACCCGGCGTCACGCGCCAGACCGGCTGGATCCCCTACGCCGCACTGCTCGTCCTGTTCTGGGGCGTGTGGGGCGCGTTCTCCAGCCAGCCCACGAGCCGGTACGGCTACCCGGACGGGATGGTCTACGTCATCTGGGCGTTCACCATGCTCATCCCGGCGTTCTTCGCCCTGCGCGGCACCACGTTCGACCGGCGCGGCATCGCCGCCCGCTACGGGCTCGTCGTCGGGCTCACCGGCGCCGGCGGGCAGCTGCTGCTGTTCAAGGCGCTCACCATGGGCCCCGCCTACATCATCTTCCCGATCGTCGCGCTGTCCCCCGCCATCACCGTGCTCATGGCGCTGTTCGCGCTGCGGGAGAGGCTGTCCCGCCTGACCGCCGTCGGCGTCGTCCTGGCGCTGGTCGCGATCGTGCTGTTCTCCGTCTCCTCGGGCGACTCCGACGCCTCCACCGGGCCGTACCTCCTGCTGGCCGCCCTGGTCTGCGTCGCGTGGGGCGTGCAGGCCTTCTACATGCGCAAGGCCGCCACCGTCGGCGTCAACGACGCCACGACGTTCGGGTGGATGACCGTGAGCGGGCTCGTCCTGGTGCCGGTCGCCCTCGTGATGTCGGGCGGGCTGCCCACGCAGTTCCCCTGGGAGGCACCGGCGCTGACCGCCGGCACCCAGGTGCTGAACGCCGTCGGCGCCCTGTTCCTCGTCATGGCCATGAGCCGCGGCCGGGCCTCCGTCGTCGCCCCGGTCACCAACGCCATGGCGCCCGTGCTCACGATCGTGCTGTCGCTGATCGTCTACCGCACGCTGCCCTCGGGGTTCCAGACCGCCGGCATCCTGCTGGCCCTCGTCGGCTCCTCCGTCATGGTCTACACGTCGGAGAAGCGGGGTGAGGACGCCGGCGCGGCGGTCGAGCTGCCGCAGGACGTCGCCGCCCGCCAGCGCAGCACCGACGGCGGAAGCACACCGGTCGGGTGAGCGCCCCCACCGCACCGGCGGGCCGCGTCCTCACGGTCACCCTGAACCCCGCCGTCGACGTCACCTACGCGGTCGACGCCCTGACCGTGGGCGAGACCGTGCGGGTGCGGGGCGTGCGCTCCCGCTCGGGCGGCAAGGGCGTGAACGTGGCCTCGGTGGTCCGGGCGCTCGGCGGCGAGGCCGTCGTCGTGGCCCTCACCGCCGCCCGGGAACCGGACGAGTTCGAGGCCGGGCTCGACGCCCTCCACCTGCCGCACCGCCTCGTCCTCGCCCTGGAGGCCGTGCGGCGGACCGTCGCCGTGGTCGCCGCCGACGGCACGACCACGAGCCTGCAGGAACCCGGCGGCCCCGCCGCGGAGGGCACCGCCGAAGCGGTCACGGCCGTGCTGGTGGAGGAGCTCGCGCAGGGCGCGGACGCCGTCGTCATCAGCGGCAGCGTCCCCCCGGGCCTGCCGGTGGACCTGCCCGCCCGGCTGGCGGAGCTCTGCCGGGACGCGGGCGTGCCCGTGGTCGCCGACCTGTCCGGGGCCCCGCTGCGGGCCGCGGCCGGGGTCGGCGCCGTGCTGGTGCCGAACCGCGACGAGCTCGCCGACCTCGTGGGCGCCCCCGCCCGGGACCTGCGCGAGGTCCTCGGCGCGGGCCGGCACCTGCTGGCCGGCGGGGCCGCGGCGGTGCTCGCCACGCTCGGCGAGCAGGGCGTCGTCGCGGTCACCCCCGAGGGTGCCTGGCACGCGCGGCCCGTCGAGGTCGTCGCGGGCAACCCCACGGGTGCGGGCGACGCGGCCGCCGCGGCGCTGGCCCGCCACCTGGGCGCCGGCGTCGCGGCGTGGCCCGCGGTGCTGGCCGACGTCGTCGCGACGTCCGCGGCGTGCGTGCTGCGGCCCGTGGCGGGCGAGGTCGACACCGGCGCGCGCGCACGCTGGCTCGACCTGGTGGAGGTCGAGGAGCTGGACGAGGAGAGAGGGGCACGCCGGTGAAGGCGGAGGGCACGCAGGTCGTCGGAGGGCTGCGCGGGACCGGGCGGGGGGTCGGGGCGTTCAACGTGATCCTGCTCGAGCACGCCGAGGCCGTCGTGGGCGGTGCGGAGGACGCCGGACTGCCCGTGGTGGTGCAGATCTCGCAGAACGCCGTGCGCTACCGGGGCGCGCTGGCCCCGCTGGCGCTGGCCTGCCTGAGCATGGCCGCGGCCGCGACGGTCCCCGTCCTGGTGCACCTCGACCACGTCGAGGACGAGGCGCTGATCGACGAGGGTCTCGCGCTCGGCATCCCCTCGGTGATGTTCGACGCCGCCGCGCTGAGCTACGACGAGAACCTCGCCCGCACCGCCGCGGTCACGCAGCGCTGCCACCGCGCGGGCGTCTGGGTCGAGGCGGAGCTCGGCGAGGTCGGGGGCAAGGACGGCGCCCACGCCCCGGGCGTCCGGACCGACCCCGCGGAGGCGACGGCCTTCGTCGCGGCCACCGGGATCGACGCGCTGGCCGTGGCCGTGGGCTCCTCCCACGCCATGAGCAGCCGGGACGCGGTGCTGGACGACGAGCTCATCGGCGCGCTGGCCGCCGCGGTCGACGTGCCGCTCGTGCTGCACGGCTCCTCCGGCGTCCCCGACGAGGGCCTGCGCCGGGCGGTGGCGCGCGGCATGGCCAAGGTCAACGTGGGGACGCGGCTGAACCAGGTGATGACCGGCGAGGCCCGCCGCGTCCTGGCGGAGCAGCCGCGCCTCAGCGACCCCCGCAAGTACCTCGCCCCGGGGCGGGACGCGGTGCGGGCGGAGGTCGCCCGGCTGCTGCGGGTGTTCGACGGGCGGTGACTCTCAGCGATCTCCGGTGACGGAGAGCGGGACGGGGGCCGCCAGGCCGGTGGCGTGCCCCGCCCCGCTGTGCAGGATCGGCCACGGAGGATCACCATCGACGGGTGGATGTGTGGTCGTCCTTCATGGACCTGGTGCACCTGATCGGTGCCGTCGGCTGTGCCCTGCTGGCCGGGGCGTTCGCCGCCGCCGGCGAGCCCGAGCGCACGCTCTTCTACGCCGCCGCGGCGCTCGCCTTCGCGGGCGCCCTGCTGCGCCGGCGCACCCGGGCGCACGCCCCGGCGCACCGGGTGATCGACCTGACCGCCGCCGCGCGGCCGGCGTCGCAGCGTGAGCTGCTGGAGCGCTGACCGCACCCGTGAGCGACCTCGTGACCCGCACCGACGCCTTCGACCTGCGCGAGGCGCACGTCGGGCCCACCGACAACGTCGCCTACCTCCTGACCTGCCGGGCCACCTCGGCGCAGCTGCTCGTCGACGCGGCCGCCGACCCCGAGGCCCTGCTCGCCCTGGTGCGCGAGGGCGACCCCGCGGGGCGCCTGGACCTCGTCGTCACCACCCACCGCCACCCCGACCACGTCGGGGCGCTGGAGGCCGTCGTCGCGGCGACCGGCGCCGGCACCGCCGCGGGCACCCTCGACGCCGACGCCCTGCCGGTCGCGGTCGACCGGCGCCTCGAGGACGGGGACGTCGTCGAGGTCGGGGAGCTCCGCCTGCTCGTGCGCCACCTGCGCGGTCACACCCCCGGATCGGTGGCGCTCGTCCTGCGCGGCTCCCCCGACCGGGTGTTCACGGGCGACTCGCTGTTCCCCGGCGGCGTCGGGAACACCCGCGGCGACGCGGGCGACTTCACGTCCCTGCTCGACGACGTCACGGCCCGGCTCTTCGACGAGCTGGGCGACGACACCGTCGTCCACCCGGGCCACGGCGCCCCGACGACGCTGGGCGCGGAACGCCCGCAGCTCGCGGAGTGGCGCGCCCGGGGCTGGTGAGCGACCGCCCGCCGAGGAGGTCTGCGCTCCCCTCCGGCGCAGGCCCCGGCCGCGCCGCCGGTCCCTCGACCGGGCGGCGCGGCGTGTCAGTGACGGAGGATGGAGACCGACAGCGCGTAGGTGCTGCCGGCGGGCGAGCTCACCGCGAGCCAGTAGGTGCCCGTCTCGGGCAGCGTCACCGAGGCGCGCGCCTGCTGCTCGCTCATGCTGCCGTGCAGCGGCGAGCCGCCGGGCGACACGAGGGACCAGGTGGCGTCGGGCGAGGAGTCCTGCAGCGTGACGACGGCGCGCTGGCCCCGCGCGGCGTCGAAGCGGTACCGGGCAGTGCCCGTGGTGGGCACCTGCCCCGACACGGTGGTCCCCGTGGCCCCGGCCGGGAAGCGGATCACCCGCTCGGAGGTCGCCGCGCTGGTGCCGGCCGGGATGGCGAGGGAGAGGTCGTAGCTCGCGGAGCGGGTCGAGACGATGTCGACGTAGTAGGTGCCGCTCTCGGGGAGCCGGTACGTGAAGTCGCTCTGGCGCGGGCTGGCCGCGTCGTGCACCGACGGGCCGGTCGGGCCGACGAGGGTCCAGGTCATCGCGGAGGTGCTGCGCGACAGGTGGAACGTCGCGGTCTGCCCGACGCGCGCCGAGAAGGTGTAGCGGCGGTCGCCGTGGGCGGCGACGCGACCGCTGACGTGGGTCGACGTCGCGCCGGCGGCGAAGTGCAGCGGCGTCGCCGTCGGGACAGCGGGGGTCGACGCCGAGGCCGCTCCGGCACCGGCGATCCCGGCGGCGGCGGCGGCGACGACGGCGGTGACGGCGGCGATGGTCTTTCCACGCATGGTGGTTCTCCTCAGAGGTGTCGGTTCCCCGACCGGGTCGTGGCCGCCGTTGCGGCCACCCCCAGGACGCTACGGATCCGGTGTGCCGCAGCGGTGTCGGCGCTGACACCGTCCCGCGACCCCGTGTGTCGACCTCGACACGCGGACCTCCGCCCCTCCGCGCCTAGGCGTCCTCGAGGGCCTCGCCGCGCATCTCGGGCAGCGCCAGGCTGGCGGACGCCGCGATCGCGAAGGACACCGCGAGCACGACGAACACCGCCCCGGTGCCGCCCAGCACCACCAGCGGCGGGACGGCCAGCGGCGCGAGGATCGAGGCGAGCCGGCCGAACCCGGCGGCGGCGCCGGCGCCCCGCCCGCGCACGGCGGTCGGGTAGATCTCGGGCGTCGCGGCGTACAGCGCACCCCACGCGCCCAGGTTGCAGAACGACAGCAGCATCCCCGCCGCGAGGATCGACGACCGCGCGTCCGCACCGGCGTAGAGCACGGCCGCGACGGCGGAGCCGAGGAGGAACACCGACAGCGTCCGCCGGCGGCCCCACACCTCGACGAGGTAGGCCGAGAGGGCGTACCCGGGGAGCTGGGCCAGGGTGATGATCAGCGTGAACTGCAGCGACTTCACGAGGCTGAACCCGTCGGCGACGAGCAGGCTGGGTATCCACGTGAAGGCGCCGTAGTAGCTGAAGTTCACGCAGAACCAGACCGCCCACAGGGCGGCCGTCCGGCGGCGCAGGGCGGGCGCCCAGATGCTGTGCCGCGTCGTGTCGGCCACCTCGGCGACGAGCTCACCGCGCGGGTGCTCGACGCCCGCCGCGACCTCGAACTCCCGCACGACCCGCTCGGCCTCCTGCGTCCGGCCGCGGCTGACGAGGAACCGCACCGACTCCGGCAGGCCGCGGCGGACCACGACCGCGTACACCGCGGGGAGCGCACCGACCGCGAGCGCCCAGCGCCAGCCGTCGTCGCCCGTCGGCACCAGCAGGTACCCGAGCAGCGCGGCGAGGGTCCAGCCCACGGCCCAGAACGCCTCCAGCAGCACGACGACGCGGCCGCGGATGCGGCGGGGCGCGAACTCGCTGACCAGGGTCGAGGCGACGGGCAGTTCCGCGCCGAGGCCGAGGCCGACGAAGAACCGGAACACCAGCAGCGCGCCGACGGACCAGGACAGGGCGGCCGCACCCGTGGCCAGCCCGTAGACCAGCAGCGTCAGGGCGAAGACCTGGCGGCGGCCGATCCGGTCGGCGAGCAACCCGCCCACGCTGGCGCCGACGGCCATGCCCGCGAACCCCACCGAGGCGACCCAGGAGACCTGCCCCGGGGACAGGCCCCACTGCACCGTCAGCGCGACCATGATCGAGCCGACGAGCCCGACGTCCATCGCGTCCAGCGCCCAGCCGACCCCGGAACCGACGAGCAGCCGCCGGTGCTTGGCCGTGAAGGGGAGGCGGTCCAGGCGGTCGGCGGCGGTCAGCGCCTCGGCGTTCTGCACCGGGCCACCGTACTGGGGCCTGCGCGACGGCTCAGGCCCGCGACCCGGGGTCAGCGGGGTGCGCGGCGCCAGATCGCGCGCGGGGTGACGTGCATGGCGGCCGCGAGCAGCCGCAGGGTCCCCGGGACCCACACGACGGCGCGCCGGGCGGCGAGGCCCGCGACGACGGCGTCGGCGACCTGGGGCGGGGTGCTGGCGAGCGGGGCGGGCGACATCCCCGTGGTCATCCGGCCGACGACGAAACCCGGCCGGACGAGCAGGAGGTGCACGCCGCTGCCGGCGAGGGCGTCGGCGAGGCCGCTCGCGAAGCCGTCCAGGCCCGCCTTGGCCGCGCCGTAGACGTAGTTCGCGCGCCGCACGCGCGTCCCGGCGATCGAGGAGAACACCACGACCCGGCCGGCGCGCAGCGGGCGCAGCAGCGTGGCGAGGTGGGTGAGGACGCTCACCTGGGCGACGAAGTCGGTGTGCACCACGTCGAGCGCGTGCTCCGCCTCGGTCTCGGCGCGCGCCTGGTCGCCGAGGATCCCGAACGCCAGGACGGCGTCGACCGCCCCGTGCCGGGCGACGAGGTCGGCGAGCAGCGGCCCGTGGGTCTCCAGCGCGTCGGCGTCGAACTCGGCGACCTCGACGTCGCGGGCCCCCGCGGCCCGCAGCCGGGCCGCCTCGGCCGTGAGCTCGCCGCTGCGCCGGGCGGCGAGGACGACGGTCGCCGCGCCCGCCCGCACGAGGCGCTCGACCACCTCGAGGCCGATCTCGCTGCGGCCGCCGAGCAGCAGCACGGCGGCGGTCGCGGGAGTCGTGGACGGCGTGGGCGTCGGGGAGGGCGTGGCGGGTGCGGGCACGGCGGACAGCAGACCACGCCGGCCGCCCCGGACGGCGCTCAGAGCGCCTCGAGGCGTCCCGTCAGGTGCAGGCGCGAGCCGTCGCGGCTGCGCACCGCGGTGCTCCAGCCCGGACGCCCGGCCAGCTCCCGCTCCGCGACGACGTGCACGACCGTCGAGGGCAGCAGCACGGGCGCCGCGAACTCGACGGCGAACCGGGCGGCCGCGGGGGGCGGGCCGCCGAGCGCGGCGAGGCTGTGCGAGGCCGTCCACACGCCGTGCGCGAGGGCGCGCCGGAACCCGAGCGCCTTCGCCGTGAGGGCCGACAGGTGCAGCGGGTTCACGTCGCCGCTCACGCCGGCGAACCGGCGGCCGAGGTCCGCGGGCAGCCGCCACAGCGCACCGGGCCCCTCCGGGGCGGGCAGCGGCGCGGGCGCCGGGGCGGGCGTGCCGGGGAAGGTCACGCCGCGGGCCAGGTAGCGGCTGAGCCCGCGCCAGACGGGCTCGCCGTCCTGCCCCGCGGGCCGCACCTCGGTGACGAGGTCGACGGTGGCGCCGCGGCGGTGCGGGCGCAGGCCGGTGGCGCGCACGCGCACGTCGAGGCGCTCGTCGGCGCCGAGGGGGCGCTGCTGCTCGAACTCCTGCCGCACGTGCACGAGGCCCAGCAGCCGGAAGGGGAACGGCTCGCGCACCAGCAGGTCGACCTGCAGGCCGAAGCCGATCAGGTGCGGGAACGGCAGGGGCAGCTCCGCGCGCAGCGGGAAGCCGCAGAGCCGGGCGAACGCGGCGAGCCGGCCCGCGTCGGCGCGGACGTCGCGCACCTCGACGGAGCGCCGGGGCAGGTCGAGGGCATCGCCGTCGCGCGGCGCGAGGAGAGAGCGCACGTAGGTGCGCCCGAGCGACGGGGTGCGCGGCAGGACGCGCACGGGCGTCGTGGAGGGGCCGGCCACGTCAGGCCCCCAGCAGGTTCTGGCCGCAGACGCGCAGCACCTGCCCCGAGATCCCGGCCGCGGCCGGGCCGGCGAGGAACGCGACGGCCTCGGCGACGTCGACGGGCAGACCGCCCTGCTGCAGGGAGCTGGCGCGGCGGCCGACCTCCCGCGGCAGCAGCGGCATCCGGGCCGTCATGGCCGTCTCGACGAAGCCGGGGGCGACCGCGCTCGCAGCGCCCCCCGAGGCCGCGAGCCGGGCGTCCAGGGCGCGGACCATCCCGATGACCCCGGCCTTGCTGGCCGCGTAGTTCGCCTGTCCCTTCGCGCCGGCGATGCCGTTGATCGACGACAGCTGCACCACGCGGGCCTGCGGCCGCAGCGCGCCCTCGCGGGCGAGGAGGCCCTCGGTCAGGCGCAGCGGGGCCCGCAGGTTCACCTCGAGCACCGACGCCCAGCCGGCCTCGTCGAGGTTCACGAAGGAGCGGTCGCGCGTGATGCCCGCGTTGTGCACGACGACGTCGGCGCCGCCGTGGCGGCGCAGGAGGTGCTCGGCCAGCGCCGCGGGGGCGCTCGCGGCCGTGATGTCCAGGTGCAGCGCGGAACCCCCGACGCGGTTGGCGACGCGGGCCAGCTGCTCGCCCTGCGCCGCGAGGTCGACGCACACCACGTGCGTGCCGGAGCGCGCGAGCACCTCGGCGACCGCGGCGCCGATGCCCTGCGCCGCACCGGTGACGACGGCGGTGCGCGGACCGGCCGACGCCCGCGCCGCGTCGCCGCCGCGCGCGGGGCCGACCTCGAGCACCTGGC
This sequence comes from Kineococcus rubinsiae, assembly GCF_011839805.1. Classification (GTDB taxonomy): domain Bacteria; phylum Actinomycetota; class Actinomycetes; order Actinomycetales; family Kineococcaceae; genus Kineococcus; species Kineococcus rubinsiae. The sequence goes on from NZ_VWPY01000014.1 coordinate 52,333, forward strand.
CCGAGACGAACGCGGAGCGGGCGGAGGCGAGGAACTCCAGGGGGCCGCGCAGGGCCTCGCCCGCACCCTCGCCGACGCGCAGCAGGTTCACGGTGGCGCCCGCGCGGGCCTCCTTGCCGAGCGTGCGCACGAGACCCTCCAGCGCCTGCTGCACGGCGGCGGCCTCGACGGTCGTCGTGTCGGCGACGAGGGCCCCGAGTACGAGGACGCGCCCGTTCGCGGCGAGCCGGCGGAAGGCGGGTGCCAGGGGTTCGCGGACGGCGGCGAGGTCGGCCGTGGTGCGCACGGCGGACGCGTCGAGCACGACCGCCCCGAAGCGGTCGTCCGTGGCCGCCTCGGCGTCGGCCAGCCGGGCGCCCGCCGCCGCGAGCCACCGGGAGACGTCCGCGGCCAGGGGCGCCGCGCCGATGCCGAGCACGAGCGCGGGACCGGTCAGGAGGTCCGCCCCGGCCTCCCAGCGGCGCAGGGCGGTCGGGCGCGGGGCGCCGAGGCGGCGCGCCAGCGCGGCCCCCGGCCCCTGCCGGACGAGGCGCGCGTAGGCGTCGACCGGCGCGCTCACGGGGCCTCCACCAGGGCCGCGATCCCCTGCCCGCCGGCGGCGCAGATCGAGATGAGCGCCCGGCCACCCCCGCGCTCGGCGAGCAGCTTCGCGGTCGAGGCGAGGATCCGGGCGCCGGTCGCCGCGAACGGGTGCCCCGTGGCCAGCGAGGAACCCACCACGTTGAGCTTCTTGCGGTCGATCGTGCCCAGGGCGCCGTCGAGGCCGAGGCGCGTGCGGCAGAACTCCTCGTCCTCCCACGCGGCCGTGGTGGCGAGCACGGTGGAGGCGAACGCCTCGTGGATCTCGACGAGGTCGAGGTCGTCGAACGTCCAGCCGTTGCGGCGCAGCAGCTCCGGGACGGCGAACACCGGCGCGGTGAGCAGCCCCTCCCCCGCGCGGACGTGGTCGACGGCCGCGGTCTGGGCGTCCACGAGGTGCGCGAGCACGTCGAGGCGGTGCTCGGCGGCCCACGCGTCGGAGGCCAGCAGGACGACGGCGGCGCCGTCGGTCAGCGGCGTGGAGTTCCCGGCCGTCATCGTCGCGGGCCCCTCCTCGTCGCGGCCGAACACCGGGCGGAGCTTCGCGAGCTTCTCCAGGGAGGTGTCGGGGCGGAGGTTGTCGTCGCGCCGCAGCCCGAGGTAGGGGGTCAGCAGGTCGTCGAAGAACCCGCGCTCGTACGCCTCGGCGAGGTGGCGGTGGCTCTCCAGGGCCAGCAGGTCCTGGTCCTCGCGGCTGACGTGCCACTGCAGCGCCGTGCGGGCCGCGTGCTCCCCCATCGACAGGCCCGTGCGGGGCTCCGTCACGCGCGGGGTGGCGGGGACGACCTGGCGCGGACGGAACCGGGACAGGGCCGCGAGGCGCTGCTGGGGCGTGCGGGCCCGCTGCAGCGCGAGCAGCACCCGGCGCAGGCCGTCGTCGACCGCGATCGGCGCGTCGCTCGCGGAGTCGGTGCCCCCCGCGATGCCGGACTCGACCTGGCCGAGCGCGATCTTGTTCGCCAGCAGCACCGCGGCCTCCAGACCCGTGCCGCACGCCTGCGCGACGTCGTAGGTCGGGGTGCGCGGCGACAGGGCCGTGGAGAGGACGGCCTCGCGGGTGAGGTTCAGGTCGCGGCTGTGCTTGAGGACCGCCCCCGCGACGACCTCGCCCAGCTGCTCGCCGGCCAGGCCGAAGCGCGCGACGAGGCCGTCGATCGCGGCGACCAGGAGGTCCTGCGCGGAAGCCTCGGCGTAGCGTCCGCCCGCGCGGGCGAAGGGCGTCCGGTTGCCGCCGAGGATCGCGGCGCGGCGCGGCAGGCGGCCCTCCGGCACCGGGGCAGCGGCGGGATCAGCGGGAACGGACATCGGAGTCCTCCTCGTCGAGCGACGTCCACGGGTGGCCGTCGACCTGCCCCGAAGTTATCAGGTACTTCCGGTACCGGATACCCGCTGCAACAGGTACCGTCGAGACGTGGACACCGTCGACGCGCCACCCCGCCCGGACGGGCGGCGCACGCGCTGGGCCGAGCACCGCCGGGCCCGGCGCGAGGAGCTCGTCTCCGCCGCCCTGCGGGCCATCGCCCGCCACGGCGCCGGCGTCGGGATGGACGAACTGGCCGCGACGGCCGGCACCAGCAAGACGGTCCTGTACCGGCACTTCGCCGACAAGGAGGACCTCTACCAGGCGGTCGCCGAACGGGTGAACCGCCTCATCGTGCGGGAGCTGAACGCGGCCGCCGCCCGCGCCCGCAGCCCGCGCGACGCCCTGGCGGGGATCATCTCCACCTACCTGCACCTGGTGGAGAAGGACCCGGAGGTCTACCGGTTCGTGGTCTCCCACCCGCTCGTGGAACGCGTCGAGCGGGACCCGGTGCAGCGCATCTCCGGTCTCATCGCCGACGAGACCGCCCGCACCATCACGGCGCAGCTGCGCGTCGCCGGGTCGACGTCGGGCGCCACCGACGCCCTCGCGCACGGGCTGATCGCGATGATCCGCACCGCCGCCGACCGCTGGATCAGCTCCCCCGCCCCGCAGAGCGCGGACGACATGGCCCGCGACCTGACGGCGCTCGCGTGGGGCGGCCTCTCGGCCGTCCTGCCCACCCCGACGACACCCGCTGGAACTCCCGAGGAGGACCGATGAGCACCACTGCGGCCGAGAGGCCCACGGCCACCGCCGACCCCACCGAGGTCCCCGCCGGGGACGTCCCCGCCCCCGTCGCGGAACGCGCCGCGACGCTGCCGGTCGACGTCGACACCCTGCGGGCGTTCCTCGACGGGCGCTTCGCCGACGCCCGGCAGAAGGCGCGCCGGGAGTTCCCCGCCGACTTCTTCGGCCCCACCGACCACCTCTCGACCCGCGAGCAGCGCGACCTCACGCGCCGGCGGCTGCAGCGCATCACCGAGATCGGCGGTCACGAGCTCGGGTTCTCCTCCGCCCACGGCGGCGGTGACAGCCCCGGCGGTCAGGTCGCGCAGTTCGAGATGCTGGGGTTCACCGACGCGTCGCTGATGATCAAGTCGGGCGTGCAGTGGGGCCTGTTCGGCGGTGCCGTGCAGGCGCTCGGGACCGCCCGCCACCACGAGGCGCTGCTCCCGGGGATCCTGCGGCTGGAGATCCGCGGGTGCTTCGGCATGACGGAGACCGGCCACGGCTCCGACGTCGCCTCCCTCGGCACCACGGCGACGTACGACCCGGCGACGCAGGAGTTCGTCGTCCACACCCCCGACGAGGCCAGCCGCAAGGACTACATCGGCGGCGCCGCGGAGGACGCGGAGATGTCGGTCGTGTTCGCGCAGCTCATCACGGGCGGCGAGCGCCGCGGCGTGCACGCGTTCGTCGTGCCGCTGCGCCGCGACGGCGAGCTGCTGCCCGGGGTGTGGGCCGGCGACGACGGCCGCAAGGCCGGGCTGAACGGCCTCGACAACGGCCGGCTCGCGTTCGACTCCGTGCGCGTCCCGCGGACGGCGCTGCTGGACCGCTACGCGCAGGTCGCCGAGGACGGCACGTACTCCAGCCCCATCGAGAGCGCGAACTCCCGGTTCTTCACGATGCTGGGCGCCCTGGTCAAGGGCCGGGTCAGCGTCTCCGGCGGCGCCCTGAGCCAGACCAAGGTGGCCCTGAGCATCGCCTTGCGCCACGCGGAGAACCGCTCGCAGTTCGCCAAGCCCGGCGCCGGGAAGGACGCGCAGAACGGCGCGGCCGGCCGCGAGGTCACCCTGCTGGACTACCTCAGCCACCAGCGCCGCCTGCTGATCCCGCTGGCCACCACGTACGCCCTCGGCTTCGGCCAGGAGGAGCTGCTCGTGGCCATGGACGACCTGGTGGGCCACCAGCTGCGCGGCGGCGAGAACGAGCCGCAGGCCCAGCGGGAGTTCGAGGCGTTCGCGGCCGGCATGAAGGTGGCCTCCACCTGGCACGCGACGCGCACCATCCAGACGTGCCGCGAGGCGTGCGGCGGCGCGGGCTACCTCTCGGAGAACCGCCTGCCGCAGCTGAAGTCGGACACGGACGTGTTCACCACGTTCGAGGGCGACAACACGGTGCTCCTGCAGCTGGTGGCGAAGAGCGTCCTGACCGCCTACAAGATGCAGTTCTCCGAGCTCGACACGCTCGGCATGGCGCGGTTCGCGACGCGCGACTTCGTCTCGACCCTCTCGGGGCGCAGCCCCGCCAAGTCGTTCGTGGCGGACATCGTCGACTCCGCGCCCGGCCGCGACAGCGGCGAGCTGCGGGAGCGGTCCTGGCAGCTGCGGATGCTGCGCGACCGCGAGCGCCACGTCGTGGAGTCGCTGGCCAAGCGCGCCCGCCGCGCGCAGGGCCGCCCGCCCGCGGAGGCGTTCGAGGCCCTCAACGAGCTGCAGGACCACATGCTGCTCGCGGGCCGCGCGCACGTGGACCGCGTCGTCGCCGAGGCGTTCACCGCGGCCATCGCCCGGGCCGAGGACCCGGCCGTCGCGGCGCTGCTCTCGGAGGTCTGCGACCTGCACGTCCTGGCGCTGCTGGAGGCGGAGAAGGGCTGGTTCCTCGAGCACCGCCGCATGACGCCCGTGCGGGCCAAGGCCCTCACGCACGCCGTCAACGACCTCTGCCGCTCGCTGCGCCCGCGCGTCGGGGAGCTGCTCGGCGGGTTCGGGATCCCCGAGCACTGGCTGGGTGCGGTCATCGCGCGCTGACCCGTCCACCGCGCCCCGGGGGTCCCACCCCCCGGGGCGTACGGTGACCGCGTGCACGGTGAGTACAAGGTCCCCGGCGGCAAGCTCGTCGTGGTCGACCTCGAGGTGGTCGACGGCCGCCTCGCCGACGTCCGGCTGAGCGGCGACTTCTTCCTCGAACCCGACGAGGCCCTCGAGGCCGTGGACGCGGCGCTGCAGGGGGTTCCGGCGGACACCGACGCCGGCGAGCTCGCGGCCCGGGTCCGGTCCGCGCTGCCGCCGGGCGCCGTCCTGCTGGGGTTCGGTCCCGAGGCGGTCGCCACCACGGTGCGCCGCGCGGTCGGCGGCGCGACGGGCTGGCGCGACCACCCGTGGCAGTTCCTGCACACCGCCCCGCAGACGCCGCAGCTGCACATGGCGCTCGACGAGGTCCTCGCCCGCGAGGTCGCCGAGGGCCGGCGCCCCCCGACGCTGCGCGTGTGGGAGTGGGCGTCCTCCGCCGTCGTCATCGGCAGCTTCCAGTCGCTCGCGAACGAGGTGGACCGCGCCGCGGCCGACGACTTCGGCGTCGAGGTCGTCCGGCGGATCTCCGGCGGCGGGGCGATGTTCGTCGAACCCGGCAACACCATCACCTACTCCGTCTACGCACCCGCCTCCCTCGTCGAGGGGCTGTCGTTCCAGGAGTCCTACGCGTTCCTCGACGACTGGGTGCTCGTCGCGCTCGGCGACCTCGGTGTGAAGGCCTGGTACCAGCCGATCAACGACATCGCCACGGAGCAGGGCAAGATCGCCGGCGCGGCGCAGAAGCGGCTCGCGGACGGCACCGTCCTGCACCACGTGACGATGTCCTACGACATCGACGCGGCGAAGATGCTGCAGGTGCTGCGCATCGGCCGGGAGAAGCTGACCGGCAAGGGCCTCGCGAGCGCGGCCAAGCGGGTCGACCCGCTGCGCCGGCAGACGGGGCTCGCCCGCAGCGAGGTCATCGACCGCATGGTCGACACGTTCCGCCGCCAGAACGGCCTCGAGGACTCCGACCTCACGCCCGCCGAGGTGGCCGCGGCCGAGGCCCTCGTGGCGTCGAAGTTCGCCACCCCGGGGTGGATCGCCCGCATCCCCTGAGGTTCCCCCACGCGGCCGCTCGACGGACGCGCCCCGCGGGCGCACACTCCTGGCATGGAGCGCACCGCCGCGGGCCCGACGCACGGCATCCCCACGGGCGTCGTCCGCGACGCCGACCGGCGCGGCCGCGTCCTGCGGGTCAGCGCCCACCCCGAGCAGGGCCACGTCGTGCTCTCCACGTGGCAGGACGCCTCGTGCATGTCCACCGTGCGCCTCGACCGCGCCGACGTCGTGGAGCTCCTCGCCGCCCTCGGCACCGCCCTGCTGCCGGCCGCCCGGGACACCGCCGCCGACGGCGGCTGAGGCGAGGGCTGACACGGCGCCCCGACGGAAGCACACTGCCGCGCGTGAGCACCCGACCGTTCCGCGCGGGAGTCGTCGGCGGCCCCACCCGGACCGGCGCCGCGTGGCTGGCCTGGGCCGCCCGCGTCGAGGCCGCCGGCTACGACACCCTGCTGCTGCCTGACACCCGCCACACCCCGTCGCCGTTCCCGGCGCTCGCCGCCGCGGCCGCCGTCACCAGCACGGTCCGCCTCGGCACCTGGGTGCTCGCGTCGCCGCTGCACCACCCGGCGGCGGTCGCCCGCGACACCCGGGCACTGCAGCTGCTCAGCGGCGACCGCTTCGAGCTGGGCGTCGGCACCGGCCGCCCCGACGCCGCGGCGGAGGCGGAACAGCTCGGGCTCCCCTGGGGCAGCGGCGGCGACCGCCTCCGCCGGCTGGCCGAGATCGTCGGCGCCGTCCGCGACCAGGTCGACCCCGCCCCACCCGTCCTCGTCGCCGGTGCGGGTCCACGCGTCCTCACCCTCGCCGGCGGGCTGGCCGACACCGTCGCGCTCGCGCTGCACCCGACGGCGACCGCCGGCGACGTGGCGCAGGCCGCCGACCTCGTCCGCGGCAACGGCGACCCGGAGCTCGCCCTGTCGCTGTCCGGCGTGGCCGGTCGCCTCGTCACCCACCTCGCGCGGGCGGGGATGACCGCTGCGGACTGCGCCGGCGCGGCCGGCGTCCTCGACGGCGACGCCGCCGCCATGGCCGCGCACCTGCACGAGCTGCGCGAGCGGACGGGGGTGTCCTACCTGGCCGTGGCCGCCGAGCAGGCCGACGCCTTCGCCCCGGTCCTCGCGCTGCTGCGGGCGGACGACCCCGCGGTGGCCTGACCCGAGGCCCCGTCAGCCGCCGTCGGGCGAGGAGGACTCCCGCACGACGAGGGTGGGCCGCAGGCGCACCGAGCGCACCGGCTGACCGGCGGCGCGCTGCAGCAGCCGCGTCATGCCCGTGCGGCCCATCTGGTCCATCGGGGAGGCCACCGAGGTCAGCGGCACGGGGAGCTCCGCGGCCAGCGAGACGTCGTTGTAGCCGACCACCGCGACGTCGCGCCCCACGCGCAGACCCGCCTCGCGCAGTGCGCCCATGACCCCGATGGCGTTGAAGTCGTTGACGGCGAAGACGGCCGTGGGGCGGGGCCGGGCCGCCAGCAGCTCCCGCGCCGCCGCGTGGCCGCCGCGCACGTCGTAGGTGCCGTGCCGCACGCGCTCGTCGGGCACAGGCAGTCCCGCGGCCGCGTAGGCGTCGCGGAACCCCTGCGTCCGCTCGACCCCGGTGCTCGAGAACGGCTGCCCCGCGACGACCGCGACCCGCTCGTGCCCCAGCGCGAGCAGGTGCTCCCCGGCCAGCCGGCCGCCGAGCAGGTCGTCCGTCGTCACGGACAGGTGCCCCCGGCTGCGGCGGGAGACCAGGACGTAGGGCAGGCCCCGCGCCGCGATCTCGGGCAGCAGGTCGTCGTCGAGGCGCGCGTCGCCGAGCACGACGCCGTCGACGCGGCGGTCGAGCAGGGCGGCGAGCCGGCGGCGGCGCACCTCGGGCACGTCGGAGGTGTTCGCGACGAAGGTCTGGTACCCGGCGTCCGCGGCGATCGCGTCCAGGCCCTCGTAGATCGTCGCGAGGACGATGTCGGTCAGGCGCGGGACGAGGACGCCGACCAGGCCGCTGCGCCGGGTCCGCAGCGAGGACGCGGCCGGGTCCGGGCGGTAGCCCAGCTCGTCGGCGACGGCGCGGACCCGCACCACCGTCGCGGCCGCGATGCCGGTTCCCGCCCCCAGCGCGCGCGAGACCGTCGACGGGTGCACGCCCGCGGCCCGCGCCACCTCCGCCAGCGTGGCGGGGGCGCGGCGGGCGGTGGGGTTCACGCCCCACTTCTACCCGACGCGTCGGCGGCGACCGTCCCCGCCACCCGTCCGCGGTCCGGTGTTAATTCCTCGTGACGACCCTTGTGCAGCCGAAACCGGTTGCGTAGGGTCCCTCGAAATCGATTGCGAAACTCGTGAACCCCCCGAGCGGAGGACCCACCGCGTGCCCCTCACCCTCATCGCCACCGGTGGGACGATCTCCAGCACAGGCCGACCCGGGCAGCTCGACGCGCAGTTGCGCGCCGCCGACCTGCTCGCCGCGCTGCCCTCCCCCGTGCCCGGGGTCCGGGCCGTCGACGTGAGCACCGTCGTGAGTTCCGCGCTGCGGCCCGCGGACCTCCTCGGCCTGCACGAGGCCGTCCGGGCGGCGCTGGACGACGGCGCGGACGGCGTCGTGGTGACCCACGGCACCGACGCGCTGGAGGAGACGGCCCTGCTCCTGGACCTGCTGCACGACGACGAGCGCCCCGTGGTGCTCACCGGAGCGCAGCGCGCGGCCGACGCCGCCGGCGCCGACGGCCCGGCCAACCTCACGGCCGCACTGACGCTCGCGGCCGACCCGCTCGCCCGCGGCTGCGGCGTCCTCGTCGTCTTCGACGGTGAGGCCTACGCGGCGCGCGGTGTCCGCAAGGTGCACACCCTGCGCTCGGCCGCCTTCGCCGCGCCCGGCCGGGGGCCGACGCACCGGATCGCCGCGGACGGAGTCACGCTGCGGCACCGGCCGGGACGTCCCGCGGCCCGGCACCTCCCGCCGTGGGCCGACCTGCCCCGCGTCGACGTCGTCGCCACGCACCTCGGCGCCGACGGTGCGCTCCTGCACGCGGCGGTCGCGGCGGGCGCGCGCGGGCTCGTGGTGGCGGCCATGGGCGCGGGCAACACCCCGCCGGCGGTCACGCGCGCTGTGCGGGAGGTCGTCGCCGGCGGGGTGCCCGTCCTCGTCTGCACCCGCGTCCCGGAGGGCCCCGTCCTCCCGCTCTACGCCAGCGGCACCGCGCTGCGCGGCGGCGGCGGCCTCTTCGCCGGTGACCTCAGCCCGTGGCAGGCCCGGATGCTCCTCGCCGTGGCCCTCGCCGACGGCTCCCCCGACGCCCTGCAGGAACTCCTGCAGGACAGCACGTCCTGACCCCCACTCCACCCCCAGGAGGACCCATGCCCAAGGAGATCTTCGTCGCCTTCGGCGCCGACGTCGACGCCGTCGGCGGCTGGCTCGGCTCGTACGGAGGCGCCGACTCCCCCGACGACATCTCGCGCGGTGTCTTCGCCGGCGAGGTCGGCGTGCCGCGCCTGGTCGAGCTGTTCCGCCGCTACGACCTCACCCAGACCTTCTTCTGGCCCGGCCACTCGATCGAGACGTTCCCCGAGCAGTTCGACGCGTGCGTCGCGGCCGGGCACGAGATCGGGATCCACGGCTACAGCCACGAGAACCCGATCGCGATGTCGCGCGAGCAGGAGGAGACCGTCCTCGACACCTGCATCGACCTGGTCACCTCCCGCACCGGCAAGCGCCCCACGGGCTACGTCGCGCCGTGGTGGGAGTTCAGCACGGTGACCAACGAGATCCTGCTCGACCGCGGCATCACCTACGACCACTCCCTCATGCACCGCGACTTCACGCCGTACTACGTCCGCGTGGGCGACAGCTGGACGCCCATCGACTACGGCAAGCCCGCGACGGAGTGGATGAAGCCCCTCGTGCGCGGCCAGGAGACCGACCTCGTCGAGATCCCCGCGAACTGGTACCTCGACGACCTGCCGCCCATGATGTTCATCAAGTCGAGCCCGAACAGCCACGGCTTCGTGAACCCGCGCGACATCGAGCAGATGTGGCGCGACCAGTTCGACTGGGTGTACCGCGAGAGCGACTACGCGGTGTTCACCATGACGATCCACCCCGACGTCTCCGGGCGCCCGCAGGTGCTCATGGCGCTGGAACGGCTCATCGAGCACATCAGCGGCCACGCCGGGGTGACCTGGACGACGTTCGACGCCATCGCGTCGGACTTCACCCGCCGCTTCCCGCGGACCACGGCGTGAGCGCCCCGACGACCACCCGGCCCGCGCCCTGGGACCGGGTCATCACGTCCCGGACCCTGCTCGGCGTCTCCGCCGTCTGCTTCTTCGCGTGGGTGTTCTCCGTCTACGACTACACGCTGTTCGGGACCCTGCTGCCCGTCATCGCCGAGGACTTCGGCTGGTCGACGGCCTTCGCGGCCGGGATCAACACGTGGGTCACGGTCGGCGTCTTCGCCGTCTCGCTCGTCGTCGGGACGCTGCTCGACCGGTTCGGCCGCAAGCGGGCGCTCATCATCACCGTCATCGGTGCCGCCATCAGCTCCGGCTTGACCGGGCTCGCCGGCGGGGCGATCTCGCTCGTCCTCATCCGGGCGTTCTCCGGGTTCGGCGCCTCCGAGGAGGTCGTCAACGCGGTCTACCTCAACGAGATGTACGCCAAGGCCAAGCGGCGCGGGTTCATGTACAGCGTCGTGCAGGCCGGCTGGCCCGTCGGCGCCCTCGTGGCCGCGGGCCTCACCGCCCTCATCCTCCCGCACCTGGGATGGCGGTGGACGTTCGTCGTCGCCATGCTCCCGGCCGTCCTCGTCGCGATCGCCGCGACCCGGCTGCCCGAGTCACCCGCCTACGCGGCGCTGCGCGAGGTGCGCCGCCGCCGCGAGGCCGGCGAGGTGGACTCGGCGTCGACCCTGGCGGCCGAGCACGGGCTGAGCGACACCGACCACCGCGCCTCCCGCGTGCGCGACGTCTTCACGCCGGAGCTCCGCCGGCACACCGTGTGCCTGGCGCTGGCCTGGCTGTTCAACTGGATGGCCATCCAGGTGTTCTCGGTGCTGGGCACGAGCGTGCTGACCGAGGCCAAGGGGTTCAGCTTCAGCAACTCCCTGGTCGTCCTCGTCCTGGCCAACGCGGTCGGCTTCTGCGGGTACCTGTTCCACGGCTGGGTCGGCGACCGCATCGGCCGCCGCACGACGATCATCGCGGGATGGATCGTCGGCGCCGTCGTCACCGCGGCCATGCTGCTGGGCCCGGACTCCTCGACCTACACGATCGTCACGTACTCGGCGTCGCTGTTCTTCCTCACCGGCCCCTACGCCGCGCTGCTGTTCTACATGGGCGAGTCGTTCCCGGCGCAGGTCCGCGGCATGGGGACCAACGTCGCCCACGTCATGGGCCCGGTGGGCGGCATCGCGGGGTCGGCGCTGCTCACCGTCCTGCTCTCGGCCGGCACCGGCATGCGGACGGCGGCGCTCATCACGGGCTCGCTGTTCATGCTCCTCTCGGGCCTGGTGATGCTCGGCGCCCGCCGCACCCACGGCGTGCCCGACGAGGTCGTCGCCGCGGACGGGCTGACCGCGTGAGCCCCGAGGCGGCGCTCGCGCGCGACGACGGCCTCGCCGGGAAGGTGGCGGTCATCACCGGCGGCGGCAGCGGGATCGGGCGCGCGCTCGCGGTGGCCTACGCTCGGGCCGGCGCCGCCAGCGTCGTCGGGCACTTCCCGGGCGACCCGCACGACGTGGGCGAGACCGTGGCCGCGGTCGAGGCCGCGGGCGGCCGCTGCCTGCCCGTGGCTGTGGACGTCGCCGACCCCGCGCAGGTCGACGCGCTGGCCCGCGCCGCCGTCGCGGAGTTCGGGCGCCTGGACGTCGGGGTGGCGGCGGCCGGTGTGCTGCGGCGCGCCCCGCTCGCCGAGCTCGACGACCCCGCGTGGGAGGAGATGCTGAGCGTCGACCTCACGGGCGTCCTGCGGACGTTCCGCTCGTGCGCCGCGGAGATGACGGGACCGGGTGCGCTGGTGGCGGTCTCCTCGATCGCGGGCGGGGTCTACGGCTGGCACGACCACGCCCACTACGCCGCCGCCAAGGCCGGGGTCCTCGGGCTCGTGCGCTCGCTCGCGGTCGAGCTCGCGCCGCGAGGCATCCGCGTGAACACCGTCGTCCCGGGCTTGATCGAGAGCCCGCAGTCGCTGGACCCCGTGAACTCCCTGGGCCCGCAGGGGCTCGCGGACGCGGGCCGGCTCATCCCCCGCGGCCGCGTCGGCACCGTCGACGAGGCCGCGCGGGTCATCCGGTTCCTGACGTCGGAGGACGCCGCCTACGTCACGGGCCAGAGCATCGTCGTGGACGGCGGGCTCACGGTCCGCTGGCCGAGCTGAACCCGGAACAGCAGAGGAGGACTCCCGTGGGAGCACTGGACGGACGCGTCGCCCTGGTCACCGGGGCGGCGAGCGGGATGGGTGCGGCGATCGCCCACGCCTACGCGGCCGAGGGAGCGCAGCTGGTGCTGGCCGACCGCGACGCCGACCGGCTCACGGCCGCCGCGGCCGAGCTGGGGGCGGAGGCGCACGCGCTCGACGTGACCGACGCCGACGCCGTGCGGGAGGTCGTCGACGGGGTGGCCGCGTCCCGCGGGCGCCTCGACGTGCTGGTGAACTGCGCCGGCATCCTCACCGAGGTGCCGCTGCTGGAGATGGACGTCGAGACGTTCGACGAGATGATCGCGGTCGACCTGCGCAGCGTGTTCCTGTGCAGCCGGTTCGCGGCTCCGCACATGGTCGCGGCCGGCTGGGGCCGCATCATCAGCATCGCCTCGCAGCTGGCGCTGAAGGGCGGGGAGTCCCTCGCGCACTACAGCGCGGCCAAGGCCGGCGTGCTGGGGTTCACCAAGGCGGCGGCGCGCGAGCTCGCCCCGCACGGCGTGCTGGTGAACGCCATCGCCCCGGGGCCGATCCTCACGCCGATGATCGACGGGCTGAGCGAGGAGTGGAAGGCCGCCAAGCAGGCCGAGCTCCCGCTCGGCCGGTTCGGGCGGCCCGAGGAGGTCGCCCCGACCGCCGTCCTGCTCGCCAGCGACCCCGGAGGGACCCTCTACGTCGGGCAGACGCTGGGGCCCAACTCCGGCGACGTGATGCCGTAGGGGCCGGCGTGTGCGGAGCGTGCGGCGGCGGGCGGGTCCGCGGCCCCTGGGAGGACGCGGTCGACGGCCGCGGTCCCCGGGTGCTGGCGGCCCGCGCCGCCGCGCTGCAGGGGCTGCTCGCGCCGTGGGGCTGGCGCGTGCGGCCCTGGGGCGTGTCCGGCTACGCCGTGCACCACCCCACCCGCGGGCTCGCGGTGGCCGAGGGCGTCGACGGGGTGACCGCGAGCGCCGCGGCTCACTCGCCGGACGGGCTGCGCCGGCTCGTGGAGGGGGTCCTCGACGACGGGCCGGGCGCGGGCCCGGCCGACGCCGTCGTCCTGGTGTCGGCGGCCGTGGCGGCGGGCGTGCCCGGCGTGGTGCTGCACGGCCCGGAGGCCGGCGAGGTCGTGGTGCACGGGCGCGCCGTGACGGTCCTCCCCGGCCCGCACGGCGTCAGCGCCGGCGCGACGCCGTCCACTCCAGCAGGCGCTCGACCGGCCACGTCGTGACGATCCGGTCGGCCGGGACGCCGCACTCCTCCGCCCGCGCGCACCCGTAGGGCTGCCAGTCGAGCTGGCCGGGGGCGTGGGCGTCGGTCGACAGCGTGAACAGGCAGCCCGCCTCGACGGCCTGGCGCAGCAGGGCCCGCGGCGGGTCGAGGCGCTCGGGACGCGCGTTGATCTCCACCGCGACGTCGTGCTCGACGCACGCCGCGAAGACGGCCGCGGCGTCGAACTCGCTGGGCGGGCGGCCCTTGGCGCCCACCCGGCCGTGCCCGCCCTTGACCATGCGGCCGGTGCAGTGGCCCAGGACGTCCATGCGGCCGCCGCGGATCGCGCCCAGCATCCGGCGGGTCATGGCGTCCGACGGCATCCGCAGCTCGGAGTGGACGGAGGCGACGACGACGTCGAGGCGGTCGAGCAGGTCGTCCTGGCAGTCGAGCGTCCCGTCCTTGCGGATGTCGACCTCGATGCCGGCCAGCAGGCGGAACGGCGCGAGGGGGGCGGCGAGCGCGGCGATCTGCTCGAGCTGCGCCTCGCGGCGTCCCCGGTCCAGGCCGTTGGCGACCTTGAGGCCCTCGGAGTGGTCGGTGACGGCGATGTACTCGTGGCCCAGCTCGGCCGCCGTGAAGGCCATCTCGGCCAGGGGGCTGCCGCCGTCGCTGGCGTCGGTGTGGGTGTGCAGGTCGCCGCGCAGCGCCGCGCGCAGCTCCTCCCCGCCGCTGACGAGCGGGCCCGCCTCGGCCTCCAGCGCGGCGAGCCGCTCCGGCACACCCCCGTCGGCCGCCTGCTGCACGAGGGCGGCGGAGGAGGCGCCGATGCCCTTGAGCTCGGTGAGGGTGCCGGCGGCCAGGCGGCGGTCGAACTCCTCGGGGTCCAGCGCCAGCAGCACCCCCGCGGCACGGCGGAAGGCCTCCACGCGGTAGCTGCTCGCCTGCGACCGCTCGAGGAGGAAGGCGGTGCGCCGCAACGCCTGCACGGGATCCACGGGTGGCCTCGCCTCGGGTTCGGGAGTTTCCGGATGCGTCGAGCGGATCCACTGTGCACCATCGACGGGTGCCACGCCTGCGCCGGGTCTCGAGCTCCGCCCCCGGTTTCTCGCGCCGTCGTCGCGGCAAGGGCTGGCAGTACTTCGACACGACCGGGGCCCGCATCACGGACCCGGCCGTCGTGGCCCGCATCTCGAGCCTGGCCATCCCGCCCGCCTACACCGACGTGTGGATCTGCCCGATCGCGAACGGGCACCTGCAGGCCGTCGGGACGGACGCGCGCGGGCGCCGCCAGTACCGCTACCACCCCGACTGGCGCGTCAAGCAGGACCAGGCCAAGCACGAGCGCGTCCTCGAGGTCGCCGCCGAGCTGCCCCGGGCGCGCACGGTCGTCGAGCAGCACCTCGCCCTGCCGGGCATGCCGCGGGAGCGGGTGCTCGCCACGGCCTTCCGCCTGCTCGACCTCGGGTTCTTCCGCGTGGGCGGGGAGTCCTACGCCGACGAGAACGGCTCCTACGGGCTGGCGACCCTGCGCCGCGAGCACGTGCACCAGCGCGGTGACGACCTGGTCTTCTCCTACGTCGCGAAGTCCGGCAAGGACCGCCGTGCGGTGATCTCCGACCCGGCCGTCCGCGACGTCGTGCGCACCCTCAAGCGCCGCCACGGCGGCGGCGACGACCTCCTCGCCTGGCGCGAGGGACGCCGCTGGCACGACGTCACGAGCACCGACGTCAACGCCTACCTGCACGAGACCATGGGCCCGGACGTGTCCGCGAAGGACTTCCGCACGTGGCACGCCACCGTCCTCGCGGCCGTCGCCCTCGCCGTGTCGCTGCCGGCCGCGGGGACCGCGACCGGGCGCAAGCGCGCCGTCAGCCGCGCGGTGACCGAGGTCTCGGAGTACCTCGGCAACACCCCCGCGGTGTGCCGCAAGAGCTACATCGACCCCCGCGTCATCGACCTCTTCGAGGACGGGATCACGGTCGAGCCGGCGCTGCGCGACCTCGGCGAGGACGCCGCCTTCGGCCACCCCGCCACGCACGGCGCCATCGAGGCCGCGGTCCAGGCGCTGCTGCGCGAGGAGCCCGCCGCGATCGCCCGGGCCCGCCGCGCGGCCTGAGGCGCCCTCCCCCGCCGGGCGGGCCCGATGCCGGCGGGCCCCGTCGGACCGCCGGGCGCCCCCGCGCCGGTCCCCTATGCTGAGAGGGCTCCTGGGTGCAGGAGCGGACGCCCTCATCGTCTAGTGGCCTAGGACGCCGCCCTTTCAAGGCGGTAGCACGGGTTCGAATCCCGTTGGGGGTACGCGTGCGGGTGGTCGCCCGGGTGTGCCAAGCTGTGTCACGAGCACGGCGGAACACCTAGTACGATC
Organism: Kineococcus rubinsiae; assembly: GCF_011839805.1. Taxonomy (GTDB): domain Bacteria; phylum Actinomycetota; class Actinomycetes; order Actinomycetales; family Kineococcaceae; genus Kineococcus; species Kineococcus rubinsiae. The sequence continues at coordinate 68,081 of NZ_VWPY01000014.1, forward strand.
GGTTCCGCAAGCAAGCACGAAGGTCTCTCACGAGGCCCCGTAGCGCAGTTGGTTAGCGCGCCGCCCTGTCACGGCGGAGGTCGCGGGTTCGAGTCCCGTCGGGGTCGCTCGCTGTACCGGTTCACACCGGTGTGGCTGGGCCAGGTAGCTCAGTTGGTAGAGCGTCCGACTGAAAATCGGAAGGTCAACAGTTCGACCCTGTTCCTGGCCACCCTGCTCGACCTGCACCACCTCAACGCAGTGCCGTCTGACCTGCACCTCATCCCACCTCGCCCGCGGCACCTGCCGACGTCCGCGGGCACCAGGGCACCTCGCACGACGTGCGCAGCTGTGGAGACCATCCCCTTCCCGGAGCCGTCGGTTCGAGGTCTCCGTCAGGCGACCGGCTGACCGGACCTGACCGGCCGCCGGCGCTCGTGCTTGACGACGAGCATCGCCTCGTCGGCGCGGTCGACGAGGCCGTCGAGCGAGCGGGCGTCGCGCGGGAGGTGGGCCGCACCGATGCTGGCCGAGACGCCCTCCTGGGCCAGGGACGCCTCGAGCCAGGCGATCCGGGCGGGGACGTCACCCGGCGCGCACCCGTGCAGCAGGACGGTGAACTCGTCGCCGGCCAGGCGCCCGAGCAGGTCCTGCGGGGCTGCGCTGCGGCGCAGCACGTCCGCGGCCGCGGCGAGCATCCGGTCACCGGCCGCGTGGCCCTGCAGGTCGTTGACCCGCTTGAGGCCGTCGAGGTCCAGGAGCAGGACGCTCGCGTTCACGCCCCGGCGCAGCGACAGCTCCACCAGCGGCCGGCCGGCCGTGAGGAACGCTCGACGGTTCGGCAGCCCGGTGAGCTCGTCGGTCAGGGCGATGGCGCGCACCCGCACCTCAGCTGCCTCGAGCCGGGCGAGCGTGCGGTGGTGCACCACGTGCAGCAGCGCAGCCACGCCCAGCCCGCACACGAGGGGGGTCGCGTAGGACGGCGTCTGGGCGTCGAGGCCCCGCCCGAGTTCCACGGCGAACCAGGCCAGCGTCGTGAGGCCGCAGACGCCGGCGGCGCGGCGAGTGCCCGCCAGCGTCCCGCCCGCGCTGATCACCGCGAGGATCGTCGCCAGGCAGGCCCAGCGGTCGGGCACCAGGGCGCTGTAGCCCACGGTCTCCGCGCAGAGCCCGACCATGAGCGCGCACATGAGGTCCTCGGCGCGGCGGCTCACGGCACCGCGCCACCGGCGGACGAGCAGGGCGCGGGAGAACCCCGCGACGGCGAGGGAGACCGACGACATGACCAGGCCGTTCCCGTGCGGGAGCACGAGCAGGTGCACCGGCACCAGGGCGAGGTGCAGCCAGGCCGCCACGCGGGCGAGGCCGAGCAGGTCGAGAGCCGCGGTGGTCACGACGCCCGGCGCAGACAGCAGCCGCTCGGTGACCTCCTGGGCCGTGGCCGCCGGCGCCAGGTGCTGCTCCGGCAGCACCGGCACGTCGGGCACCGGGACCGCGGCCGCGCTGCGCCGACGCTGCTTCTCGTCGTACATGGCCGCGTCCGCGCGGTCCAGCAGCGCCAGGAGCGACCCGTCGGGGTCGAGGCGCCCGTCCGACGTGGCGCAGCCGACGCTCGCCGGCACCCCGGCCGCGCACAGCGACTGCGTCAACCGCGCGCGGACCCCCTGCGCCTCGTCCTGCCCGCTGAGGGGCAGCAGCACCGCGAACTCGTCGCCCCCCAGCCGCGCCACGACGTCGCCCGAGCGGGCGCTCCCCCTCAGCACCGTCGCCGCCGCCCGCAGGAGGCGGTCGCCCGCGGCGTGGCCGAGCTCGTCGTTCGTGCGCTTGAGGCCGTCGAGGTCGACGAAGACCACGCCGAGCGGGTCGTCCGGGTGCGCGCGCAGCAGCTCCTGGCCCGCGACGACGAGCCCGCGACGGTTCCTGAGCCCGGTGAGGTCGTCGGTGACGGCGGCTTCGAGGATCGCGACCTCGGCGCGCACGAGGTGGTCGGTGGCGCGGCTGCGGATGACCTCCAGCACGTAGGCGAGGACCGCGGCGCACACCAGCAGCACCGACAGGGGCGTCCACGCTCCCGCGAAGGAGTGCGCGGCGGCCACCGCGAACCACTCGGCGAGGACGGTGGCGCTGACCACGAGCGCGTCGCGGCGCCGCGCCGTGAGGACGCCCGCGGCCAGCAGGAAGACCACGAGCCCGCCGGCCGAGACCGGGCGACCGAAGGCGAACAGCTCGACGGCGGCGGCGAGCGAGGCGAGCAGGCAGGTGACGAGGACCGCGTCGTCGGGGTGGCGCGCCACCAGGCCCGCGAACCGGCGGGAGCAGAAGGCGGCACGGCCGGCGGCGAAGACGGCCGCCAGGCCGGCGCACGCGGCCGCCACCACCAGGCTGGCCCGGCCCGGCTCGTGCAGGTAGTGCACCGGGGCGACCACCGCGAGGGCGAGGGCGCCGACGAGCAGGGTGGGGGGCAGCGCGTCCACCGTGCGCGTGCGCCGGTCCGCGACCGCGGCGTCGTGCTGCGGACCGGAGCCCGCACCGTCGACGTCGTCGGCTCGCCGCGGGGTCGGGACTGGGGTGGACACGGTGGAGCATCGGCAGGCGGTGCCGCACGCCTGAGCCGGAGGCAGCGCCTGCCGGCCTCAGTCGGGGCGGCGCTTGTACCCGAAGAAGCCGCGCTTGATGATCGTCGAGGCGACCTCCTCGGGCACCATCGACTCCCAGCTGTCGTCCCCCGCCGCGATGCGGCGCAGCACGTCGCGGCTCATGATCGGCAGGTACTCGGGCCGGTAGTTGTCGAGGTGCACGAAGCTGCCGCGGCGGGCGAGGAAGTCGAAGAGCGGCTGCAGGTCGGGCGCGACCTGCAGATCCTCCACCGTGACCGTGGCGCCGGTCTCCTGGTCCTGCATGGGGTAGACGAAGAGCTTCAGGTCGTTCTTGAACAGCCGGCCGAAGCTCTCCAGGATCCCGCCCTGCATGTGGGAGTGGTTCTCCTCGTCGAAGAGGTTCACCAGGCTCGGGACGCCCATGACGATGCCGATGCGCTCCTGGGTGCGCCGCTGGAGGTACTCCGCCAGGCGGTTGTACTCGTAGTAGTCCGTGATGACCGTGGTCATCCCGCACGCCCCGAGGAGGTCGGCGCGGGCCAGGAAGTCGCGGCGGTCGACCTTGTCGCCGGCCGCGCGGAGGTTCCGCATCGTGAGTTCGGTGAGGGCGAGGACGGGGGCGCCCCCGGCGTCGGACTGCGCGAACTTCTCCTCGGCGGAGGTGAGCATGTCGATGTTGACGACCGTCGGGGGGCGGAAGCTGCCGCGCTCGACGAGGACCGCGTGCTTGCGCAGGGCCTCGGAGGGCTGCAGGACCTCGCCGTCCGGCCCGAACATCGCCACGCCCGACAGGCCGAGCTGCACCAGCTGCAGCGCCATCAGGCGGTTGTCGACGTGGCGGAACTCGATGCCGCGGAACTGGATGACGTCGATCTCGATGCGCCCGGTGGACAGCTTGTCGAGCAGGCTGGCCACGACCTGGTCCGGCTCGTGGCGCTCGAAGAACGCGGCGTGCAGCAGGTTCACGCCGACGATGCCGAGGGCCTCCTGCTGCAGGCCCGCGTCGTCGTCGAGCATCCGCACGTGCAGGACGATCTGGCTGGGCTCGTCGTTGGGGTGGGCCTGGAACCGCACGCCCATCCACCCGTGGCACTCGTTGCCGCCGCGGTAGCTGCGGGCCACGACGGTGTCGGCGAAGGCGAAGAAGCAGGTGTCGTCGCCGCGGGCCTCGCTGAGGCGCTCGACGTTCAGGGACAGCTCGTGCTGCAGCATCGCCTGCAGGCGCCCGAGGGAGACGTAGCGGTCGGACTTGCCGTAGACGGCGTCGCTGACGGCCATGTCGTAGGCCGACATCGACTTCGCCACGGTGCCCGCGGCGCCACCCGCCCGGAAGAACCAGCGCGCCACCTCCTGGCCCGCGCCGATCTCGGCGATGGTCCCGTACCAGCGGGGGTCGAGGTTGACGCGCAGGGCCTTCTGCAGGGTGTCGGCGGCGATCTCCATGCGGGGTGTCCTCCGAGTCGCGCGGCGTCCGAGCTCCCATCCTGCTGGGTCCGGTCGCGGCGTGTCACCTCGTGGGCGACATCCGGGAGGACCGCGGTGGCCGGCGGGAGCGCGGGTGTGCCTCCCGGCCGGCCTCCGGCGGGGTCAGCGGACGGCGCTGCGGCGACCGCCGCGGGCCCCCGCGATGAGGAGCACGATGACCGAGCCGATGACGGCGCCGATGATCCCGGCGGGCTGCAGGAAGCCGTCCGCCGCGTCCTTGTGGAAGATCAGGAACCCGAGGAAGCCGCCGACGAACGAGCCGACGATGCCGAGCAGGATCGTCATGCCGACCGACATCGACTGGCGGCCGGGGACGAGCAGGCGGGCGAGCGCGCCGGCGATGAGGCCGACGACGATCACGGTGACGACGGTGCCGATGATGCCCATGGCGTTCTCCTGGTGGTGAGGCGCGGTGGTCCGCGGTCGAGGTGCCCGGTGCCGGGCCGTGACCCCACTCGACCACCCGCGGGGGAGGGTCTGGCACACCCCTAGGGGTGGTAGCTTCGCCGCATCAGCACCCTGACGAAGACCCGCCCGATCACCGTCGCCCTGGTCGACGACTACGACGTCGTGCTCGTGGGCCTCGCGCACCTGTTCGACTCCTACCGCGACCGCGTGGTCGTGGCGGAGATCGACGCGAACGCGGCGTTGCACGACGACGTCGACGTCGTGCTCTACGACTCCTTCGCCCAGCCCGAGTCGGACGCGACGGAGGTCGCGGCCCTCGTGCGGAACCCGCGCGTGCGCCGGGTGGTGGTCTACACCTGGAACTTCCAGCCCGAGCTGGTCGAGACGGCCCGCGGCCTCGGGGTGCACGGCTACCTCTCCAAGACCATGCCCGCGCGCGACCTCGTCGCGGCCATCGAGGCCGTGCACGCCGGTGAGCAGGTCTTCAGCACGCCGCCGCGCCGCGCGTCCAGCGCCCTCGGTCTCGACTGGCCGGGCCGCACCGAGGGCATCACCGACCGGGAGTCGGAGATCCTCGCCCTCATCACCCAGGGCAAGAGCAACGCCGACATCGCGCGGCTGACGTACCTGAGCCCCAACACCGTGAAGTCCTACATCCGCTCGGTCTACCGCAAGATCGACGTGGACAGCCGCACGCAGGCGGTCCTGTGGGGCGTCGCGCACGGGTTCACGCCCGACCACCGCCGCATCGACCACTGGCTCGGCGGGCCGTAGGCCGGGGCTCCCGGTCCGCCTCCGGCTGAACGGCTCTCGCTACCCTGCCGACGTGCCCCGGATCCCCTCCTCGCTCCTCGTGCCCAGCAGCGTCGTCGCCGGCTTCGCCCTCGGACGCCGCACGGGCCGCCGCGCCGTCGCGGGGGTTGCGCTGGCCGCGGGTCTCGCCGCGGCCGCCCCGGGCTGGGCCGGGCGGCGCTCCCCCCTGGCC
>NZ_VWPY01000015.1 GCF_011839805.1 Kineococcus rubinsiae
CGGGCCAGCTCCGCCCACGCGGTCGCGGGCGCCGCCGGGGCGCTGACCGCGACGCGCTCCAGCAGGGGCACGGTGCCGGCCTCCAGGTCGGCGCGCCGCGAGCGGGCGCTCGCGGCCCGCGCCTCGGCGGCCGCCCGCTCCGCGACGGAGGTCCCGGCGTCGGCCTCGAGGCGGGCGACCTCGCGGCTCGTGCGGTCGAACACCGCGCGGATGCCGAGCGCGGCCGGCAGCCACAGGGTGGCCGGCTGGTTGAGCGCCAGGATCGTCACGAGGTCCGGGCTCCCGCCGGGCGGGCCGTCCTGCGCCAGGACGCAGCCCGCGATGACGGCCGCGCCGCCCAGCTCGGCCGCCAGGGCCGCGAGCGGTCGCCGGCGCACCACGAGGGCGGCGACGATCACCTGCCCCGCGCCGGGCCACCAGTTGGCGTAGGTCCGCCACGACTCGGCGTCGAGGAAGGGCATGACCGCGAGACCCGAGGCGGGCAGCACGAGGGCCGCGGCCCACGCGGCGCGCGCGGACAGCGCGAGGGGACGGCCCGTGAGCGGCCGGGCCAGGACGGCGCTGACGCCGCACACCACGACGACCGCGAGCAGCGACAGGACGGGTGCGTGCGAGTCGCGCAGGCCCAGCACCGCGACGAGCGGGGCGTGGGTGAGCAGCCACAGGACCGCGCCGAGGGCGCAGGCCCGCTGGAACCCGGTCACCGGCCGGCCCGCGCGGGCGCGACCTCGACCGGCACCCGCAGGCGCACGACCGTGCCGCCGCCGGGTGAGGAGGTGACCTCGGCGCTGCCCCCGACCACGGCGGTGCGCCGGTGGACCGACACGGCGAGCCCGAAGCGGCCCGGGGCCGGGCGGGCGGGGTCGAAGCCGACGCCGTCGTCGGTGACCGTGACCTGCGCCGCGGCCCCGGCGCGGGCGAGCTCGACGTGCACGTCCGGCAGGCGTCCCGTGCCGCCGCCGCCGTGGCGGACGGCGTTGCGGACGGCCTCGGCCGCCGCGGCCACGAGGGCGTCGGCCGCCTCGGCGGTCAGCACCGCCCCGGCACCCGCTCCAGCCTCTGCGTCCACCCCGGCGAGGGAGTCCGTGACGAGCACCGCGGCGTGCTCGCGGCCGGCGGCCTCACGCAGGCGGTCGAGGAGGTCGCCGAGGGGGACGGGGACCTCGGGGGGCCGGCCGTCGGGGTGGTCCGCGGCGTCGGGGTCCTCGCGGCGCAGCCGCTCCAGCGCCTGCGCGGCGGCCGCGACGGCGACGGCCCGCTCCGCGGCGTCGCGGGCCTGCGCGGTCAGGGACAGGGAGGCGAGCACGTCGTCGTGGACGATGCCGTCCCAGCGCACGTGCTCGCGCTCGGCCGCGCGGGCCGCGGCGGCCGCGGCGCGCGCGGTGTCGGCGGCCTCCCGGGCGGTGGCCACCTGGGAGGCCGCGGCCTGGACGGCCTGCACGGTCACCGAGACGGCCGCGACGACCACCAGCAGCAGCAGCGAGTCGAGGACCAGCGACGTCCTCGAGACCGCCCAGACGCCCGTGACCTGCAGCAGGAGGCGCAGGAGGAGGTGCCCCAGCGCGGCCAGCAGCGCGCCCCGCAGCCGCAGCGCGACGGCTCCGGCCCCCACGGTCAGCGGCGACAGCGCCAGCACCCACGGGGCGGAGGGCTCCGCACCGGCCGCGAGGGGGAAGGTGGCCAGGGCGGCGTCGCCGGCCAGGACGAGGGCCCAGGACGCCGGCCGGGGGTCGCCGCCGCGCAGCAGGTCGCGCACGAGGACGGCGAGCAGGACGAGGTAGACGGGGACGACCGTCGCCGTCCACAGCGGCGCCGCGGCGGTGCGGCCCTGCGCGAGGTCGGCGGCCACGGTCGGCACCACGGACAGCAGCGCGAGGACCAGCACGACCAGCTGCAGGCGGTGCGCGGTGCGCAGCGTCACCGGCGCGCGCCCCGCGGCGGGTGGGGGCTCACTCCTGCTCGACGACGGCGCGCGGGTCGTGGGGCTGCAGCACCCCGTCCTCCACCGCGCGCCGGTACAGCTCCATGCGGGTGTAGGCGGGCCGGTCGACGGCCGCGTACTTGGCGCGGATCCGCTTGAGGTAGCTCTTGGCCGTCTCGTGCGTGACGCCGATGCGCAGCGCCACGGAGCGCGCGGGCATGCCGCCGGCGTACAGCTGCAGCACCCGCCGCTCCTGCGGCGAGAGGTGGCTCGTGAGGTCGTCGGCGTGCTGCAGGGCGGCCGCGGTCTCCGCCGACGGCAGCGTGTCGCCGTCGGCGACCGAGCGCAGCGCCGCGGCCACGCTCGCCACGGGCCGGTCCTTGAGCAGGACGCCCTGGGCCCCGGCCCGCAGCGCCTCCAGCGCCGCGTCGTGCTGGCGGCCCTCGGTGTAGACGAGCACCCGCCAGCCGGCCCGGACCAGCGCGCCGACGTTGGCGGTGGGCGTGGAGGCGTCGCCGAGGCGCAGGTCGAGCAGCACGACGTCCAGGACGGTGCCGCCGGCGACGGCCAGCAGACCGCCCACGGTGGAGGCGGTGGCGACGAACTCGATGGACGGGTCGAGCGCGGCGAGCTCGGCGCGCAGGCCGCTGAGCAGGGCGGGGTGGTCGTCCACCGCGGCGACGCGGAGACGCGGCTCCGGGGTCCCGGGGGACGCCGGGGCGTCGGTGCTGTGGATCACGTGCGGGCCTCCTCTGCCGCGGAAGGCTACCCAGGTTCCGGGGCCCGCGAGGCCCACTCCGCCAGGTCCGCGACCGGGGACCGCATCGCCCCCCAAAGGGGGTCAGCAGATGGCGCCGGGGGTCGGTCGGGCTCTGGGAGGATCGTCGCAGCGCCCCGCCGGGGGGACGGGGCGCCCTGCGCCCCGGCGCGTGGAGAGGGCGCTGTCGACGACGACAGCGCCCTCTCTCGTGCTCGGCCCCGGTGCGGGGCCGGTGCCGTCAGTCCTCGGTGCTCACGAGGCCGATCTGGCAGGTCAGCCCGTTCGGGCCGTGGTTGCAGTACCCGTTGGGCACCTTGGCCAGGTACTGCTGGTGATGGTCCTCGGCGTACCAGAAGGGGCCGGCGTCGGAGACGGGGCGGATCTCGGTGGTGATCCGGCCGTGCCCGTGGCGGTCCAGCTCGCGCTGGAACGTGTCCCGCGTGGTCTCCGCGGCCTTGAGCTGGACGTCGGTCGTGGTGTGGATCGCGGAGCGGTACTCGGTCCCGCGGTCGTTGCCCTGCCGGAAGCCCTGCGTCGGGTCGTGGTTCTCCCAGAACACCTTCAGCAGCTGCTCGGGGCTGGTGAGCGTCGGGTCGTAGGCGATGAGCACCGTCTCGGCGTGGCCGGTGCGCCCCGTCGTGGACTCGTCGTACGTCGGGTTCTCGGTGAACCCGCCCTGGAACCCGACGGCCGTCGTGACGACGCCCGGCAGCTGCCAGAACATCCGCTCCGCGCCCCAGTAGCAGCCCATGGCCACGTAGAGGACCTCGGTGCCCTCGGGCCACGGGCCCTCGAGCGGGGTGCCCAGGACGGCGTGGTCGCGGGGGACCTCGAAGATCCGCTGCGCACGGCCCGGGAGGGCGTCCTCGGCGGTCACCATCTGGGACTTGTACTTGTTGCCGAACAGCACTGGGTGCTCCTTCCGCTGTCGTACCCGGTCCAACCGCGAGCACCGCCCGGACGTTCCCGCCGCCCGCGGTTCCTGCGCGCCGCCGGCGCGCGCCCGTCTCCTAAGCTGGACCCTCGTGAGCACCCCGAGCGACGACTCCCTCATGCAGGGCTTCTCCACGCGTGCGCTGCACGCCGGGCAGGAGGCCGACCCCTCGACCGGTGCGGTGGTGACGCCCATCTACCAGGTCTCGACGTACAAGCAGGACGGCGTCGGCGGCCTGCGCACCGGCCTCGGCACGGGCTACGAGTACTCCCGGTCCGGCAACCCGACCCGCACGGCGCTGGAGGAGCAGCTGGCCTCCCTGGAGCAGGGGGCGGCGGCGTTCGCCTTCGCCTCCGGCCTCGCCGCGGAGGACGCGATCCTGCGCGCCCTGCTGAAGCCCGGCGACCACGTCGTCATCCCCAACGACGCCTACGGCGGCACCTACCGGCTCGTGAAGCAGGTCGCGGAGCCGTGGGGCGTCGAGCACAGCCCGGCGGACCTGGCCGACCTCGACGCCGTGCGCGCCGCGATCCGCCCGGGCCGCACGCGCCTGGTGTGGCTCGAGACGCCCACGAACCCGCTGCTGACCGTCGGCGACATCGCGGCCATCGCCGCCATCGCGCACGAGGCGGGCGCGCTGCTCGTCGTCGACAACACCTTCGCGACGCCGTACCTGCAGACCCCGCTGACCCTGGGCGCCGACCTCGTCGTGCACTCCACGACGAAGTACGCCGGCGGGCACTCCGACGTCGTCGGCGGCGCGGTCGTCGTGCGCGACGGCGACGACGGGCGCGGGAACTCCCTGGCGGAGCGGATCGGCTTCCACCAGAACGCGATGGGCGCCGTCCCCGGCCCGTTCGACGCGTGGCTCGTGCAGCGCGGCCTGAAGACCCTCGCGGTCCGCATGGAGCGCCACTGCGACAACGCGGAGAAGGTCGTCGCGTTCCTGGAGCAGCACCCGCGCGTGACGGCGATCCTCTACCCGGGCCGCCCCGAGCACCGCAACCACGACGTCGCGGCCCGTCAGATGAAGCGCTTCGGCGGGATGATCTCCTTCCGCACCGCGAGCGCCGAGGACGCGCTGCAGGTCTGCAAGGGGACTCAGCTGTTCACGCTCGCGGAGTCCCTCGGTGGCGTCGAGTCCCTCGTCGAGCACCCCGGCAAGATGACCCACGCCTCGGTCGCGGGTTCCCTGCTGGAGGTGCCGGACGACCTCGTGCGCCTGTCCGTCGGCCTCGAGGACGCCGACGACCTCATCGCCGACCTGGACCGCGCGCTGCGCTGAGTCGACCTCCCCGCCGTGATCATGCAGGTATTACCTGCATGATCACGGCGGGGGAGTCGTCGTCCGGCGGGTCACCGCCGGAGGGTCAGGAGGCGCGGCGGGCCGAGCGGCTCCCCGTGCGCGACTTGAGGTAGTCGTCGACGACGAACGCACCCAGCCGCTCGGGGCTCGGGGTCAGCACCCGGCCGCCGTTGCGGCGGGCGATGGCGTCGACGAAGCGGCGCAGGCCGGCGTCCTCACCCAGCATGAACAGGTTGATCTTGGCGCCGAAGCGGGTGAGCCGGTCGACCTCGTCCACGGTCGCCCGGATCGTCGCCGACGTCGGCGGCCAGCTGAACACCGCCTCGGCGTCCTGCAGGTGCGCCGTGGGTTCCCCGTCGGTGATGACGAGGACGACGGGTTCGGCGTCCGGGTGCTTGCGCAGGTGCCGGCGGGCGATGCTCAGCGCGTGCTGCAGGTTGGTGCCCTGCACGAAGTCGGGTTCCACCTCGGCGAGCTCCGACAGCGACATCTGCTGCGCGTGCAGGCCGAAGCCCACGATCTGCAGGGCGTCGCCGGGGAACTTGGTCGCGATGAGGTGCGACAGCGCCAGGGCCGTCTCCTTCATCGGGCCCCAGCGGCCCTCGGCCGCCATCGAGTAGGACAGGTCGACGCACAGCGCCACGGCCGCGCCGGCCCGGCGCTCGGTCTCGACGACCTCGAAGTCCTCCCAGGACAGCTTCACGGCGCCGCTCGTCCCGGCGGCGGCGCCGCGCTTCAGCGCGTTCGACACCGTCCGCACGACGTCCAGGGGCTGCTCGTCGCCGAACTCCCAGCGCCGCGTCGCCCCCGTGGGTTCACCGCCCGAACCCGCGTCGGCGTTCTCGTGGTCGCCGCGGCCGCGGGTGTCCACGCGCTGCAGGACGTCGCGCAGCGCGGTCTGGCCCAGGCGCCGCAACGCCTTGGGGGACAGCGTGAGACCGGTCGAGGAGCGGGACAGCCAACCCTGCCGCTGCAGCTCGCGCTCCAGCTCGCGCAGGCGGCTGAGCTCGTCGGCGGCACCCCGGCCGAGCTGGCGCTCCAGCGCCTCGACGTCCACGTCGTCCAGCGTGGCGCCGGGGTGGTCCTGGCCGAGCGCGTCGAGCAGGTCGTCGAGCTCGGAGATGTCCTGCAGCGCATCGGCCGCCTCGCCGTAGCCGAGGGGTTCGCTGCCCTGCGCACCGCGCACGCGCTCGCCGCGGCTGAAGTCGAGGTCGGGGCGCAGCGCCCGCAGGTTGTCCGACAGGGCCGCCATCTGCGCCTGCAGGTCGGCGTCGGAGCCGAAGGCCTGGTCCATGAGCTCACCCAGCTCCGCGCGCTGCTGCGGCGACAGGGAGCGCATCAGCCGGGCGGCGGCCGCGGCCCGGCGGGCGAGGGTGTCGACGAGGTCGTCGAGGTTCTCGACCCCCTCGGCGTCCTCGCCGAGCATCTCCCCGTGCTTCTCCATGAACTCCGCGAAGTCCTCGGGGGTGTCCTGACCCCCGGCCTTCTTCTCGAGCAGCTCGTTGAGGTCGGACATCATGTCCTTCATCGCCTGCGCCGCCTCGGCGCCGCCCTGCTCCAGGGCGTCGCGCATGCCCCGGAACTGCTGGTCGACGACGTCGGAGCGCAGGCCCTCGAGGATCTGCTGGTACTGCGCCCGCGCCTCGGGCGAGGCCCACGGGTAGTCCTCCAGCTCGCGCACCGCCTGCGCGGTGGAGCGGGGCAGGGCGTCCAGGCGCGCCTCGGAGAAGCGGGCGTCGTCGCCGTCGCGGCCCGCCAGCTCCTCGCGCTCGGCGGCCAGCGCCTGGTCCAGCTGGGCGCGGGCCTTGGTCAGCGCTCCGTCGAGGTCCCCGCGGCGCGAGGCCTCGCGGCGCATCCGGGCGGCGCGGGCGCGCAGCTCCTCCAGGCCGGAGCGGCCGTCCGGGCCGCGCTGCAGCAGGTCCCGCAGGGCGTCGCGCAGCGAGCCGCCGCGCAGCACCTCCTGCCCGACCTGGTCGAGCGCGGCGCGCACGTCGTAGGGCGGGGCCAGGGGGTCCGGGCCGCCCGCCCACTCGCCGTAGCGGAACCGGCCGGACCGCCGGCGTCCCCGTGCGTCGCTCATGAGCCCGACGCTACGTCGGCTTCCCCCGGGGCGCCACGCCCGCCCCCACCACCCCGGCGCGGGGACGCGCAGCACCCCCGCCACCCCTCGCGCGGGGACGACGGAGTCGCGGACTTTGTCTGGACAAAGGGGGGTCGGGCGGTGGCATGATGCTCCCCGTTCGACCGCTGGGCGGGGAGGTCCCGCCGCACCCGCCGAGGAGGCCCCCGTGTCCACCACCACCGCCAGCTCCACCGACGCCGGCGCCGCCGCGGGGGACCTGCCCGTCGTCGGCCACTGGATCTCCGGTGCCGCCACGACCGGGTCGGGGCAGCGCCGCGGCGACGTGTACGACCCGGCCACGGGCCGCGTCACCAAGCACGTCGCGCTGGCGGAGGCGGGCGACGTCGAGGCCGCCGTCGCCTCGGCCACCGCGGCGTTCCCCGCGTGGCGCGACACGTCGCTGGCCCGCCGCACGGCGGTGCTGTTCAAGTTCCGCGAGCTGCTGGACGCCCGCAAGCCCGAGCTCGCCGCGATCATCACCGCCGAGCACGGCAAGGTCCTCTCCGACGCCCTCGGCGAGGTGAGCCGCGGCCAGGAGGTCGTCGAGCTCGCCTGCGGGATCAACCACCTGCTCAAGGGCGGGTTCACCGAGAACGCCTCCACGAAGATCGACGTGTACTCCGTGCGCCAGCCGCTGGGCACCGTCGCCGTCATCTCGCCGTTCAACTTCCCCGCGATGGTCCCGATGTGGTTCTTCCCCATCGCGATCGCCGCGGGCAACACCGTGGTGCTCAAGCCCAGCGAGAAGGACCCGTCCGCGGCGAACTTCATCGCGCAGCTGTGGAAGGACGCGGGCCTGCCCGACGGCGTCTTCACCGTCCTGCACGGCGACAAGGTCGCCGTCGACGGCCTGCTGACCCACCCCGACGTCGCGTCGGTGTCGTTCGTGGGTTCCACCCCCATCGCGCGCTACGTCTACGAGACCGGCACCGCGCACGGCAAGCGCGTGCAGGCGCTCGGCGGGGCGAAGAACCACATGCTCGTGCTGCCCGACGCCGACCTGGACCTGGCCGCCGACGCGGCCGTCAACGCCGGTTTCGGCTCGGCGGGGGAGCGGTGCATGGCCGTCTCCGCGCTGCTCGCCGTCGACACGATCGCGGACGAGCTCATCGCCAAGATCAAGGAGCGGGTGGCGACGCTGCGCACGGGCGACGGCCGCCGCGGCTGCGACATGGGCCCGCTGGTCACCGGCGCGCACCGCGACAAGGTCACGGGCTACGTCGACGCCGGCGTGGGCGAGGGCGCGGACCTCGTCATCGACGGCCGCGAGGTCGTCCCGGACGCCCAGGACGACGCGGCGGCGGCGGACGGGTTCTGGCTCGGGCCGACCCTGTTCGACAACGTCACGAAGGACATGTCGATCTACACCGACGAGATCTTCGGGCCGGTCCTGTCCGTCCTGCGCGTGGCGGGCTACGACGAGGGCCTCGCCCTCATCAACGGCAACCGCTACGGCAACGGCGTGGCCATCTTCACCAACGACGGCGGCGCGGCCCGCCGGTTCCGCAACGAGGTGCAGGTCGGGATGATCGGCATCAACGTGCCGGTGCCCGTCCCCGTGGCGTACTACTCCTTCGGCGGCTGGAAGCAGTCGCTGTTCGGCGACAGCCACGCGCACGGCACCGAGGGCGTGCACTTCTTCACCCGCGGCAAGGTCGTCACCGAGCGCTGGCTCGACCCCTCCCACGGCGGCCTGAACCTGGGTTTCCCCCAGAACGACTGACGGGTCCGTGAGCGAGGCGGCGCAGGAGCGCGAGGCGCTGCTGCGCCGCTACGCGGAGCTGGTGAGGGCGGAACTGCCCGCGGCGGCCGAGCGCGGGGCGTGGTCGCTGCGGGCCGACCACTGCTTCGGCCGGGTCCTGCTCGACGACGCGGTGGGGGCGTGCTGGTACACCGTCCTGGACCGCCGGGCGGGCGCGGCCTTCCGGCAGCTGGACGACGACCGCCTCGCGCACGCGGTCGCGACGGGGGAGCGGCTGCTCGCCGAGGGCGACGCGCTGCTGCGCGAGCTGGACGCCCGCTCGCTCGCCTGGCGGGGCAAGCGGCCGAAGCGCGGGCCGGCGCCACCCCGGCGCTAGCGTGGCGGCCGAGACCGCACCGGAGCCGTCGGTGCGCCCGCCCGAGGAGAACCGTGACCCACGTCCCGAGCCCGACCCGCTACGACGCCATGCCCTACCGCCGCACGGGGCGCAGCGGCCTGCTGCTGCCGGCGGTGTCGCTGGGCCTGTGGCACAACTTCGGCGACGCCCAGCCGGCGGAGCGCCAGGGCGCGATCCTGCGCCGCGCCTTCGACCTGGGCGTCACGCACTTCGACCTGGCCAACAACTACGGCCCGCCCCCCGGTTCCGCCGAGACGAACTTCGGCCGCCACCTCGCTCGCGACTTCCGCGCGCACCGCGACGAGCTGGTCATCTCCACCAAGGCCGGGTACGGCATGTGGGACGGCCCGTACGGCGAGTGGGGTTCGCGCAAGCACGTCCTGTCCAGCCTCGACGCGAGCCTGCGGCGGATGGGCCTCGACTCCGTCGACGTCTTCTACCACCACCGCCCCGACCCGCAGACGCCGATCGAGGAGACCATGGGCGCGCTGGCGAGCGCGGTCGCGCAGGGCAAGGCGTACTACGTGGGCGTCTCGAACTACTCGCCCGCGCAGACCCGCGAGGCCGCGCGCGTCCTGGACGGTCTCGGGGTCCCGCTGCTGATCCACCAGCCGCGCTACAACATGTTCGACCGCGAGGCCGAGGACGGCCTGCTCGACGTCCTCGACGAGGTGGGCGTGGGGTCCATCGCGTTCTCCCCGCTCGCGCAGGGGCTCCTGACGGACCGCTACCTCGACGGGGTCCCCGCCGACTCCCGCGCCGCGGGCGACAGCCCGTTCCTGTCCACGGGCCGGCTCACCGAGGACGTCCTGGCGACCGTCCGCGCGCTCGACGCGGTGGCCAGGGAGCGCGGCCAGACGCTGGCGCAGATGGCGCTGGCCTGGATCCTGCGCGGGGGCCGGGTCACCTCGGCGCTCATCGGGGCCAGCAGCGTCCGGCAGCTGGAGGACAACGTCGCCGCGGTGCAGCACCTCGACTTCGCGCCCGAGGAGCTGGCTCGCATCGACGCGGCGCTGGGTTCCTCCCGCGCCTGACGGGGGGCCGGGTCCACGGCCGGGCGCTGCCCGGCCGTGGACCCGCGGCGGCTCAGCTGCCGTAGACGGTGCGGCCGTCCTCGAGGACGACCTTGTCCAGGCGGCGGGTCAGGTGCAGGGCCTCGAGGACGAACTCGACGCCCGAGGCGGCCCGGCCCGGCGACGGCTCGTCACCCAGACCCAGGCGGTCCAGCACCCGGCCGAGGCCGGGGACGGTGCCCACCTGCTCCAGCAGCCGCTGCGCCGGGACGAGGTCGCCGGTCTCGATCGTGCTGCCGCCCGTGACGAGGTCGGAGAAGCCGGAGAGCTCCGCGCCGCCGAGGCGGGCCCGGTAGGTCTCCGCCACCGCGGTGCGCAGCAGGTGCTCCAGCACCTCGACCTCGCGGCCCTCCTCGCCCTGCTCGAACTCGACCTTGCCGCCGAGCACGCTGACGATCGTGTGCAGGTCGCCCACGCGGGCCACCGGGTCGCCCGTCTCGCCGGACAGCGCCGAGCGGCGCAGCGCCGCGGCGGCGACGGTCTCGGCGGCCGCGATGGCGAAGCGGGCCGAGACGCCCGAGGCGGGGTCGACGGCGGGGGACTCGCGCACGGCGCGGGTGAAGCGGGCGAGGACCTCGACGAGGTGCTCGGGGACCTCCGCGACCGTGTCGGCCTCCTGCTGGACGAGCTGCACCTCCAGCGCGACCTCGAGCGGGTAGTGGGTGCGGACCTCCGCGCCGAAGCGGTCCTTCAGCGGCGAGATGATCCGCCCGCGGTTGGTGTAGTCCTCCGGGTTCGCGCTCGCCACGAGCAGGACGTCCAGGGGCAGCCGCAGCTGGTAGCCGCGGACCTGGATGTCGCGCTCCTCCAGGACGTTCAGCAGCGAGACCTGGATGCGCTCGGCGAGGTCCGGCAGCTCGTTGATGGCGAAGATGCCGCGGTTCGTGCGGGGCACCAGGCCGAAGTGGATGGTCTCCGGGTCGCCCAGGGTGCGGCCCTCGGCGACCTTGACCGGGTCGACGTCGCCGATGAGGTCGCCGACGGAGGTGTCGGGCGTCGCCAGCTTCTCGCCGTAGCGCAGCGAGCGGTGCAGCCAGTCGACGGCCAGGTCGTCGCCCTCGGCCACGACCCGGCGCCGCGAGGCGGGGGTCAGGGGCGAGTAGGGGTGCTCGTTGAGCTCGCTGCCCGCGATGACGGGCGTCCACTCGTCGAGCAGGCCGACGAGCGAGCGCAGCAGGCGCGTCTTGCCCTGCCCGCGCTCGCCGAGCAGGACGACGTCGTGGCCCGCGAGGAGGGCGCGCTCGAGCTCGGGCGCGACGGTGTCCTCGTAGCCGACGACGCCGGGGAAGCGGTCCTCGCCGGAGCGCATGCGCTGCAGCAGGTTGCGGCGCAGCTCCTCCTTCACGCCGACGTGCTCGTGGCCGGCGGCGCGCAGGGCGCCCAGGGTGCGGGGGAGGGAGGCGGGGGGTTCGAGGGGTAGCGGCGTGGAGGCGCTGGTCGTCACGCGTCCGAACCTACGTCCGACCTCGGCCCCGCGCGACGGCGCGGGTCCCCCGGTGTTCCCCCCGGGCGGTGCCTGGGCGGTGCCCCGGCGTCCCTGGGCGTTCCCCGTGCGGTGCCCGGGTGGTGCCCCGGCGGAGGAGGATGGGCGCGTGCCCTCGCATCCGGTCCGTGAGTCCCCCTACGTCAGCTCCGCGCTGCGCACCTCCGCGGAGTGGTCGTGGCGGTTCATCGTCGTGGTCGCCGGCGTGGCCCTGCTCGTCTACGGGCTGAGCTTCGTCAGCGAGGTCGCGATCCCCGCGCTCATCGGCATGCTCGTCGCGGCGCTGCTGCTGCCCGTCGTCGCGGCCCTGCACCGGATCGGCGTGCCGCAGGTCCTCGCGGCCCTCATCACCCTCCTCGCGGCCCTGGCCCTGCTCGCGGGCCTCGTGACGCTCGTCGGCACGCAGGCCGCTTCCGGCTTCTCCGACCTCTCCGACTCGGCCGTGCAGGGCGTCGACCAGGTCGAGCAGTGGCTGAAGGACGGGCCGCTGAACCTCAGCACCACCGCCATCAGCGACTACGTCGGGCAGGCGCAGGACGCCGTCACCGCCAACCGCGACACCATCGTCACGGGCGTCGTCGGGGTCGCCTCGACCGCGGGCCACGTCGTCGCGGGCTTCTTCATCGCGATGTTCGCGTCGTTCTTCTACCTGCTCGAGGGCCGCCGCATCTGGTCGTGGCTGCTGCACCTGCTGCCGCACCCCGCCCGCAGCCCGCTGGACAACGCGGCCCGGCAGTCCTGGGTGACGCTCACGCACTACATGCGGGCCACGATCATCGTGGCGCTCGTCGACGGGGCCGGCGTGGCCATCGGCGCGGCGATCCTGCAGGTGCCGCTCGCCGTCCCCCTGGGCCTGGTCGTCTTCCTCGGCGCGTTCATCCCGATCGTCGGGGCCCTGCTGTCCGGCGCCGTCGCCGTGCTGGTCGCGCTCGTCGCCCACGGGCCCGTCACGGCGCTGGTGATGCTGGCCGTCGTCATCCTCGTGCAGCAGGTCGAGAGCCACCTGCTGCAACCGTTCCTCATGGGCCGCGCGGTCGCCGTGCACCCGCTGGCGGTGATCCTCGCGGTCGCCTCGGGCGCCACGGTCTTCGGCATCGTCGGCGCGCTCTTCGCGGTGCCGCTCGTGGCCGTGCTCAACACGGGCGTCAGCGCCCTGGCCCGCGGCGACGACGAGACGACCGCCGAGGTCGCGGAGATCGACGACTCCGACGCGCCGCTCGCGCCCGACACCCCGGACGCGACCCCGGTGCGCGCCGGCGACGGCGAGCCGCACGCCTCCGTGGACCGCTGAGGAGCCCACGACAGCGCCCCGGGACCCGGACGGGTCCCGGGGCGCGGTCCTGCCCGGCGGCGGCGCGCGGTGCTCAGCCCGTGAAGGGCTCCGTGCTGATGATCCGGACCGGGACCTTCGCGCCGTTCGGCGCGGTGTAGCTGACCTCGGTCCCCGGCTGCTGGCCGATGATGGCCGCGCCCAGGGGCGACTTCTCGCTGTAGACGTCGAGGCCGGCGCCGTCGCCCACCTCGCGGCTGCCGAGCAGGAAGCGCATCTCGTCGCCGGCCAGCTCGACCGTGACGACGGACCCGAGGGTCACCTCGCCCGCGACCGACGCCGCCGCGGAGCCCACCTGGGCGGTCTCGAGGAGCTGGCGGAGCTGGCGGATGCGCAGCTCCTGCTTGCCCTGCTCCTCCTTCGCCGCGTGGTAGCCGGCGTTCTCCTTGAGGTCGCCCTCCTCGCGGGCCTGCTCGATGCGCTTGGCGAGCTCGCTGCGGCCCTCACCGGAGAGACGGTCGTACTCGGCCTTGAGCCGGTCGAAGGCGTCCTGGGTCAGCCAGGTGACGCTCCCGCTGGTCGTCTCGCTCACGATGACTCCTCCATGCTGGTGGACCGGCTCACCCGGGTGGTGAGCGGTCCGCGGTACCGGGGCCGCCTGCGGCCCCAAAGACCGAGTCGCCCGTCCCGCGCGCGGCGGGAGAGCGACTCGAACGGCAACCGTAGCCGCTCGCGGGGCGGCCCTGCACCGCTTCGCGCGACCCGCCCAGACCGTTCGACTCAGCCGCCCCGCCCAGCCCCGCTGCTCAGCCGCCGACCTGGACGCACCCCTGCACGCCGACGGTCACGGCCCGCGCCGTCGTGCGGACGTCGGTGGTCTGCTCGACGTCGCGCTCGGTGCCCGCGGGGATGTCGACCTGGGCGAGGCCCACCTCGGTCGAGGCGTCGTCGAGGGCCTGCACGGTGCAGCGCACCGCCGTGCCGGGGCTGCGGGTCACGGAGTAGCGGATCTCCGCCGTCGTGTCGTCGAGGATCCGGTGGCTGATCTCCGTGGCCGAGGGGCCGGAGGACTGCGCGACGGCGACCCACACGAAGTAGGCCGTCAGCAGGGCGCCGCCCAGCAGGGCCGCGACGAGGGGCCCGGGACGGCGCCACCAGGGCCGGCCGCCGTGGCGGCGGCCGTAGCGCTCGTCGAGGGAGTCCCCCGCGTCGAGGCGGGCGTCGTCGGGCACGGGGCGCTCCCGGTGGTCGTGGTCCCCACCCGATCGGCGAGGATGGACCCCGATGGTCGCACCCCGGCCGCCGCGCCCCGACGACCGGGCGGGCACCGGCCGGGGCCGACGACGACGGACGTGCAGTGCGAGAGGAGCAGAGGTGGCGGAGAGGTTGCGGCTGATGGCCGTGCACGCCCACCCGGACGACGAGTCCAGCAAGGGGGCGGCCTCCATGGCGCGCTACGCGGCCGAGGGCGTCGACGTCCTCGTCGTGTCGTGCACCGGGGGTGAGCGGGGCGACGTGCTGAACCCCCGCCTGCAGGGGGACCCGCGGATGCTGCGGGACATGGCCGAGTACCGGCGGCGCGAGATGGCCGAGGCCGCGCGCGTGCTCGGGGTCCAGCACCGCTGGCTGGGCTACGTGGACTCCGGGCTGCCCGAGGGCGACCCGCTCCCGCCGCTGCCCGCGGGCTGCTTCGCCCTGGAGCCCGAGGAGTTCACCGTGGACGCCCTCGTGCACGTGGTGCGGGAGTTCCGGCCGCACGTCATGACGACGTACGACGAGTCGGGGGGCTACCCCCACCCCGACCACATCATGACCCACGTGGTGAGCCGGGCGGCGTTCGACGCCGCGGCCGACCCGGAGCGGTTCCCGAAGGCCGGCCCCGCGTGGCAGACGTCGAAGCTCTACTACCACGCGAGCTTCTCGCGGGACCGGATGACGACCTTCCACCAGGCCATGCTCGACCGGGGCCTGGAGTCGCCGTTCGCCGAGTGGATGAAGCGCTGGGAGGAGTCGGGCGTGCCGCGCCAGGAGCTGGAGATCACGACGCGCGTCGAGTGCGCCGACTGGTTCCCCGCGCGCGACCAGGCCCTGCTGGCCCACGCCACGCAGATCGACCCGGACGGCTGGTTCTTCAAGGTGCCGATGGACCTGCAGCGCGAGCTGTGGTCGACGGAGGACTACTCCCTCGCCCTGTCCCACGTCCCGACGACGACCCCCGAGGACGACCTCTTCGCCGGCCTGCGCGAGACGGCGGGCGGGAGCCCCGGGTGAGGACGGCCGCGCTGCTGCTGGCGGCGACCCCGTCGCCGACCACGACGACCACCCCCAAGGTGGACGCCGACCTGGTCACGCCGGGGCTCTGGGGCTTCGTCCTGCTGTTCTTCCTGGCGCTCGCGGTCTACTTCCTGGGCCGCAGCATGGCCCGGCGGGTGCGGCGCGTGAACCAGCGCGCGCGCCTCGAGGCCGAGCTGCAGGAGGCCGAGGCTTCCGATGAGGGGCCCGGCGAGGGCGCGGGGAGCGGCGGGCACGAGCGGCTCGACACCTCGGCGGCCGTCGCGGACGAGGACCCGCCCGCCCCGCGCTGAGGCGTCGGGCGGTGTGGTCCCTCAGCGGGGCACCGTCGTCGCGCGCTCGGCGAGCGGCCGGGCCAGGTGCCCGGCCACCGCGCTCAGCACGGCGACGGTGTCGCGGCCGTCGGCGGCCCCCGCGGGGTGCTCCCGGCCGCTGAGGGCGGCCGCGCGCAGGTCGTCGACGGCCCGCGCGAACCCCTCCTGGGGCGTCCCGGTGAACCACGGCATCTCGTGCCGGCCGCCGGGGCCCCAGACGATCGCCGACGGCCCGCCGATCCCGGGCGGGGCCGTGCCGGTGAGAGACATCGCGGTGCTCGCCCCGCCCGCGTGCTCGGCGAGCACGGTGACGGCGTCGCGGACGCCCCGGGCGGCGGTGACCCGCTCGACCGGCGGCAGCAGCGCCCCGAGCACCGACAGCGCGTGCGGGCCCGCGTCCCACAGACCACCGTGCTCGCGCCGCCACGGCGAGTCCCGGAACGGGCTGCCGGGGGCGTCGATGCTCCCGCCCCAGCGCACGAGCGCCCCCTCCCACGGCCCGTGCCGCACCGCCAGCTCCCGCAGCCGGTCGAGCCAGTCCGTGATGTCCGGCTGGAACAGGTAGGTCACGTTCACCACCGAGGCGACGCCCGCCTCCCGCGTGGCCGCGAGCACCGCGTCCGCGGCCGCGAGCTCGAGCGCGACGGGCTTCTCCAGCAGCAGGTGCCGCCCCGCCCGCGCGGCGCGGACGGCCAGCGGGGCCTGCACGTCCGGCGGCAGCGCGATGCTCACGGCGTCCACCGCGGCCAGCAGCTCGTCGAGGTCGGCGAAGCCCCGCCCGCCCGCCTCGGCGGCCGCCGCGTCCGCCTTGGCGCGGTCGCGCCCCCAGAACCCGACGAGCTCGACGTCGGGGTGCGCGGCCAGCGCCGCGCCGTGGCACCAGCGGGCCCAGTAGCCCGTGCCGAGGACGCCGAACCGGCGGGGTGCGCTCACGGGGGACAGCCTGCCGCAGCCGTACCGCTCAGTTCGGGAACCGGGCCGGGTCGGAGGGGCACGCACCCGACCGCAGGAGGACCCGTGGACCGCTTCGCCCCCGCGCGCCGCGCGCTCGACGACCAGGTCACCGCCGGGCGCTTCCCCGGCTACGTGCTCGCCACCCGCGCCGGCGGCCGGGACGAGGTGCGCGCCGGCGGCTGCGACGCCGTCGACGGGGAGCCCCTGCGGCCCGACGCCCGGTTCCGCACGGCCTCGATCACCAAGCCGGTCGGGGCGGCGCTGGCCCTCGCGCTCGCCGACGACGGCGTGCTCGACCTCGACGCGCCGGTGGCGACCTGGCTGCCGGAGCTCGCCGAGCCCCGCGTCCTCCTCGATCCGGCCGGGCCGCTGGACGCCACCGAGCCCGCGCACCGTCCCGTCCTCGTGCGCGACCTCCTGCTCCTGACGCCCGGGTTCGGCTACGTCCCGCAGGACGGGCCGCTGCCCCGGGCGATGGAGGAGGCGGGCCTCGGGCCCTCCGGCGGGGCGCCCGGGATGTCGCCCGACGAGCACCTCGCGCGCCTCGCCGCCCTGCCGTTCGCGGCGCAGCCGGGGACCCGCTGGCTCTACCACACGGCCTTCGACGTCCTGGGCACCCTGCTCGCCCGGCGGACGGGCCGCGCCCTGCCGGACCTGCTGCAGGAGAGGCTGCTCGGGCCGCTGGGCCTGACGGCGACGGGCTTCTGGGCCGCCCCGTGGGACCTCGTGACGGCCTACCAGGTGGGGGCGGGCGGGCTGGAGGTCATCGACCCGCCCGACGGCGCCTGGGCCACGCCGCCGCGGTTCCCGTCGCTGGCCGCCGGCCTCGTGAGCACGGCCGCGGACCTGCTGACCTTCGCCGCGGCGGTGCGCGACGGCGGGCGCGGGGTGCTGTCCGGTGCGGCGGTGCGGCGGCTGACCACCGACCAGCTGAGCCCCGCGCAGCGCACGTCGGGGGCGCCGGTCCTCGACGAGGGGACGTCCTGGACCTGCGGGGCGGGGGTCGTCGTCGCCGAGGGTCAGGAGGTGGGCCGGCCCGGGACCTGGGGCTGGGCGGGCGGACTCGGAACGCACCTGTGGGCCGACCCGGTGCGCGACCTCGTCGTCGTCGTGCTCACGCAGGCGTGCTTCGACCACACCCCCGGCGGCGGGTTCGCGGGGTTCTGGCGGGCGCTCGCGGACGGCTGACGCGGCGCGGGGGCGTCAGGCGACCGCGTACGTCGCGATCGAGACGGCCGCGTAGTGCAGGGCGAAGGCCACGACCGTGCAGGCGTGGAAGATCTCGTGGAAGCCGAACCAGCGCGGGGCCGGGTCGGGGCGCTTCGTCCCGTAGACGACGGCCCCCGCGGTGTAGAGCACGCCGCCGGCGAGGACGAGGGCCGCGACGAGCCAGCCGCCGACGCGCGCGTACTCGCCCACGTAGCCGACCGAGGCCCAGCCGAGCAGGACGTACAGCGGCACGTACAGCCAGCGCGGGGCCCCGACCCAGAACACGCGGAACAGCACGCCCGCCACGGCCCCCGCCCAGACCACGGTCAGCAGGACCCGCGCCGTGCCCGCGGCCAGCATGGTCACCGCCAGCGGCGTCGCCGTGCCCGCGATGAGCAGGAAGATGTTGCTGTGGTCCAGGCGCTTGAGGCGCCCGTGGGCCGCGGCCGCCCACGGCAGCCGGTGGTAGAGGGCGCTCGTGCCGAACAGCAGGGCCGCGCTGGCGGCGAAGACCGCGGCGGCCGCGCGGCTGCCGTCCGTCGGCGCGAGGACGACGAGGACGACGCCCGCCACGAGGACCACGGGGAACGACCCCGCGTGCAGCCACCCCCGCAGCCGGGGCTTGTTGGCGCTGAGCGTCTCGGCCAGGTGCCGGCTCGCGAGGGGCGCCGGGGAGGTCGGCGGGGTGGCGAGGGGCTCGACCGGCATGCCGGGAGGCTACGTGACCCGGGTGGCCGATCGACGCCGATCGGCGTGGGGGACCGGGGTATAGCGTGAGCGCCGATGGCCCTCCACGAACTCCTCTACGGCGCGTACGGGCGGCTCCTGGAGCGGTCGCTGGACCGCTCCGCGCTGCCCCGCCACGTGGGGATCATCCTCGACGGCAACCGGCGCTGGGCGAAGGCCTTCGGCACCACCACGGCCCACGGCCACCGCGCCGGGGCGGACAAGATCCAGGAAGTCCTGCAGTGGTGCGACGACGAGGGCATCGAGGTCGTCACCCTCTACCTGCTGTCCACGGACAACCTGCACCGCCCGCAGGACGAGCTGGCCCCGCTCATCGAGATCGTGGAGGACGCCGTCGCCCGGGTGGCCGCCACGCGGCGCTGGAAGGTGCACCCCGTCGGCGCGCTGGACCTGCTGCCGCAGGAGACGGCGGACCGCATCCGCGAGCTGCAGCGCCAGACCGCCGACGTCGGCAAGGGCGTGGTCAACGTCGCGATCGGCTACGGCGGCCGGCAGGAGATCGCCGACGCCGTCCGCGCGCTGCTGCTGGAGCACGCGGCCAAGGGCACGAGCATCGAGCAGCTCGCCGAGGTCCTGCAGGTCGACCACATCGCCGCGCACCTCTACACCAAGGGCCAGCCCGACCCGGACCTCGTGATCCGGACGTCGGGGGAGCAGCGGCTGTCCGGGTTCCTGCTCTGGCAGAGCGCGCACTCGGAGTTCTACTTCTGCGAGGTCCTGTGGCCGGACTTCCGCAAGGTCGACTTCCTGCGGGCGCTGCGCGCCTACTCCGAGCGCGAGCGCCGCTTCGGCTCCTGAGCGGGCCCCCGCCGGACACCTGCGCGTCACCCGCCCGCCGTCCCCCGAACAGCCGCTGCCGTGCGTGTTCCGCCTCCGCGGCAGCGCGTCCGGGATAGCGTCGACGGTGTCGGGAGGCGCCCGCCGCCCGTACGGGAGGTCCTGGGTGCGCACGCTGTCCAGCACGGCCGAGGGGCCTCACCGCGCCTCGCCCGCACCCGCGACCTGAGGTCCCGGCCCCTTTGCCGAGGGGGGCCCGGGCGCTGGCCGCCGGGGCTCCCGAGACGGGAGACGTCCGTGGTCCAGAGCTCCGCCCCCACGCCGCACACCCCCACCGCGACCTCCACCGCGAACTCCGAGGCCCGCCCCGAGCCGGGCGACGGCCGCCGGACCTTCGTCCTCGACACCTCCGTCCTGCTGTCCGACCCGGGGGCGCTGACGCGCTTCGCGGAGCACGACGTGGTCCTGCCGATCGTCGTCGTGAGCGAGCTGGAGGGGAAGCGGCACCACCCCGAGCTCGGCTACTTCGCCCGGGAGGCGCTGCGCCGCCTGGACGACCTGCGCGTGGAGTTCGGCCGCCTCGACCAGCCGATGCCGCTGGGCGCGCAGGGCGGGACCCTGCGCGTGGAGCTCAACCACTCCGACGTCTCGACGCTGCCGGCCGGGCTGCGCGGCGGGTCGCTCGCCACCAGCGGGGACACCCGGATCCTCGCCGTGGCCCGCAACCTCGCCGACGAGGGCTTCGACGTCACGGTGGTCACCAAGGACGTGCCGCTGCGCGTGAAGGCGTCCGCGGTGGGCCTGACGGCGGACGAGTACCGCGCCGAGCTCGCGCCGGACTCGGGCTGGACCGGGGTGGCGGAGCTGACGGCGACGGCCGAGGAGGTCGGCGAGCTCTACGAGGCCGGGCGCATCGAGCACGCCGAGGCGCGGGAGATGCCCACCAACACGGGTGTCGTGCTGTCCTCCCCGCGCGGGCACGCGCTGGGCCGGGTCACCGCGGACAAGCAGCTGAAGCTGGTGCGCGGCGACCGCGAGGCGTTCGGCGTGCACGGGCGCTCGGCCGAGCAGCGCCTCGCCCTCGACCTGCTGCTGGACCCGGAGGTGAGCATCGTCTCCCTCGGCGGCCGGGCGGGGACGGGGAAGTCGGCGCTCGCGCTGTGCGCGGGGCTGGAGGCGGTGCTCGAGCGGCGCGAGCAGCGCAAGGTGGTCGTCTTCCGGCCGCTGTACGCCGTCGGCGGCCAGGACCTCGGCTACCTGCCGGGGTCGGAGGCCGAGAAGATGGGGCCGTGGGGGCAGGCCGTCTTCGACACGCTCGAGGCGCTGGTCAGCCCGGCCGTGGTCGAGGAGGTCATGCACCGCGGGATGCTCGAGGTGCTGCCGCTGACCCACATCCGCGGCCGGTCCCTGCACGACTCCTACGTGATCGTCGACGAGGCCCAGTCGCTCGAGCGCAACGTCCTGCTGACGGTGCTCTCGCGCATCGGCCAGGGCTCGAAGGTCGTCCTCACCCACGACGTCGCCCAGCGCGACAACCTGCGGGTGGGTCGCCACGACGGGGTCGCTGCCGTCGTGGAGGCGCTGAAGGGGCACCCGCTGTTCGCCCACGTCACGCTCACGCGCTCGGAGCGCTCGCCCGTCGCGGCGCTCGTCACGGAGCTCCTGGCGGACTTCCAGTAGGCGCCGGCGCAGGTCGTCGCGGGGAGGAGGGAACCTCCCCGCGACGCTTAGCGTCAAAACCTCGCCGAAGGGTGCGCAACGTGTGAGATGTTCCACATAAGTCGACGGATCGTTGCGGTCGCGTTACCTCGCTGTGACGAAACGGGGTCACCGGGTTTGCTTCGGCACCCGGTTCCGGGGCAACGTGCGCTCCCGACAGCACCCCCTGCGCCGGCGCGCCTCCCCTGGAGGACGCCCGGCGACGTCGGGACGAGGCCCCTCACCGGGCCGGCGTCCCGCCGGGACCCACGACCGGAGCGCCGCCCCCGCGGACCCGGACGGCCCGTTCGCGGAGGGGTGGACGCACTCGACCGGGCGTGGGCCGGGCGAACGAGGAGAGGTCCGGCTTGCCGACTCCCCCCCGCCACTCCCAGCACTCCGACCGCCCGGCCACCCGCCGCGACGGGCGCGCGACGCAGGCCGCCCGGCCGCGCCGCTGGACCCGCGCCGCCGCGCCCGGGGTCGTCGCCCTCGCCGCCGCCGTGCTCGCCGGCGCCTCGTTCAGCCAGGTGCCCGCCCCGCGGGCCGAGGCCGCGGTGCCGGACCACGTGATGCTGGCCGTGCAGGAGCAGGTGCAGACGGAGCGCGCGCAGGCGTGGTTCGACGCCTCCGCGCAGCGCGTGGCCACCAACGCCCGCCTGGCCGAGGAGGCCCGCCTCGCCGAGGAGGCCCGCCAGGCAGAGGCCGCGCGCCAGGCCGAGGAGGCCCGCGCGGCCGCCGCCGCCGAGGCCACCCGCAACGCGCTGCGCGACCCCCGCGGGGTCGCCCGGGTCATGGTCGCCGAGCGCGGCTGGGGCGAGGGGCAGTTCTCCTGCCTCGACTCGCTGTGGACCAAGGAGAGCGGCTGGAAGGTCAGCGCGGACAACCCCTCCTCCAGCGCCTACGGCATCCCGCAGGCCCTGCCCGGCAGCAAGATGGCCTCCGCCGGCGCCGACTGGGCGACCAACCCGGTCACGCAGATCGCCTGGGGCCTGGGCTACATCGAGAACCGCTACGGCACCCCGTGCTCCGCGTGGTCGCACTCGAAGTCGAGCAACTGGTACTGAGCACCACCCGCTGAGCCCGAGCCGCTGAGCCCGAGCCGCTGAGCCCGAGCCGCTGAGCACGACCGACGCCCGCCACCTCCCTCGGAGGGGACGGGCGTCCGTCGTGCCCGGGGCGTGCCGCGGACGTCAGCGGTGGGCGCCGGCCAGGGACTCGTGGCGCGCGCAGGGGCAGTCGAAGAGCCGGCAGAGCGCGGCGGGCAGCTCCTCCTCGCCGCGCACCGGGATGTCGAAGGCCGCCCGCAGCACGGTCGTCGAGGCGCCGATGGTGCACAGGACGTCCAGGCCGTGGCGGTCGGCGCCCACGACCGAGACCTCGCGGACCGCGCGGGCCGCCTCCAGCGGCAGCGTCCGCAGCACCCAGCCGACGAGCTCGTCGCCGTGGTGGGTCTCCAGGTGGGCGACCACGACGTCCTCGGTCTCGTAGAGGGGGTCGGGCGTGGCCGTCGTGACCTCCTCGTCGCCGACCACGTGCACGCCCTGCGGCGTGGTGACGCGGACCTCGCCGACCTCCAGGCGCCACAGCTGCTGCGTGCGGCCCACGTCGAGCAGGGCGCCCAGCGGGCGGGCCGACGCGGCCGCCTGCGCCACGCGGCGCTCGTCGGCGGCGGGCACGGGCAGGACCCAGCCGGTCACGGTCAGCCGGGCGCGGGGGAGCGAGGCCTGGCCCGGCGGCACGTCCAGCACGTCGAGGACGACGGGGACGCCCAGGTCGCCCGCCTGCGCGCCGAGCTCCTGCAGGCGCTCGTGCAGGGCGGCGCCGCGCTCGAGGAGCAGCAGCAGGTCGCCGTGGGCGTCGGTGAGGTGGGTGACGGGCAGCGACTCGGTGCGCGTCTCCCCGCGCCGCGCACCCCGGCCGGTCGCCGCACCGGGCAGGTGCTCGCCCTCGCCGCGGGTGGTGCGCGGCAGGTGCAGCGTGCCGGGGACCGTGCCCCGGGCCAGCGTGCGCGCCCACTGGGCGGGGGTCGTGCGGGCCGCGGCGCCGCTCCCGGCGGGGCCGCCGGCGGTCGGGGGCACCCCCTGCGAGGCCGTAGAGTTGGACGCGGTGCGCTCCGAACGTCCGTCGGATGCCGTGGTCCATCGGGTCACGTGTGTCTCCTCGGAGCGCGATCGTCCTGGTCTGACGTGGAAGCGTCGTCGAGCTGATCTCGACTGAGGCCAGGCTAACCTTACGATCTGGAGGAAGAATGAACAACGCTCGTCCCAAGGTGCGCATCAGCCGCGCCCTGGGTGTGGCCCTCACACCCAAGGCCGCCCGGTACATGGACCGTCGTCCGTACCCGCCGGGCATGCACGGCCGCAAGCAGCGCAAGGCGTCGGACTACGCCACGCAGCTGCGCGAGAAGCAGCGCCTGCGCTTCCAGTACGACGTCAGCGAGACCCAGCTGCGTCGTGCCTACGACCTCGCCAAGCGCAAGCCGGGCAAGACGGGCCAGAACCTCGTCACCCTGCTCGAGACCCGTCTCGACGCGGTGATCTGGCGCTCCGGCTTCGCCCGCACCATCTACCAGGCTCGCCAGATGGTCGTGCACCGCCACATCGTGGTCGACGGCCGTCGCGTCGACCGTCCGTCCTACCGGGTCGTCCCCGGCCAGGTCGTCGAGGTCGCCCCCCGCAGCAAGACGAAGACGCCGTTCATCGTGGCGTCCGAGGGCGGCTGGGCCGACAACGAGATCCCGGGCTGGCTCGACGTCAAGCGCGACGAGCTCTCCTCGACCATCCTCGCGCTGCCGGTGCGGGAGCAGATCCCCGTGACCTGCGACGAGCAGCTGGTCGTCGAGTACTACTCGCGGTGATCCACCCGGCCTGAGTCCTCGCGGACCCGGGCCGGCACCACGACGCCGGAGGGCGCCGGTCCCGTCTCGGGGCCGGCGCCCTCCGGCGTTCCCGGGCCCCTCGGCCGGGCGGGCGTGGCGACGCCCGTGGCGGCAGGCGTCCGGTGGCCCCGGCGACCGTCTGCCTGCCGCGACGCACGTCGCGCCGCGGGCCGCGGCCGTCAGAGCCGGGGCGACCCGCGGTGGGTGAGGGCGGCCTCGTCGAGGTCGAGCTGCTCCAGCAGGTCCCGGACGGCGTCCTCCGCGACGTGGCCGTCCTCCTGCGCCTGCACGAGTGCGGCCCGCTGCGCGGTGATCATCGCGCGGCGGACCTGCACCGCGCGGGTCGCGGCGCGCCGGCCGGTCACGGCGTCGTCGGAGTCGTCGGCGTCCTCCTCGCGCAGCGCGGCGAGCCGGTCCATCCGCTGCGCGACGGCGTCCACGACCTGCCGCTCCCCGGCGGACTCGGCCTGCTCCCGGGCGGCCGCGAGGATGCGGTGGTTGCTGCCCGTGGCGACCTCGCGCGCCCGGCGGCGCTGCTCCTCCTGCCACGCCCGCTCCTCGGGGACGTCGAGGTCGAGGCGCCGGATGAGCCGGGGCAGGGTCGAGCCCTGCAGCAGCAGGGTGCCGACGGCGACGAGGAAGGCGATCACCTGCAGGTCGGCGCGGTGCGGGAAGGGGGTGCCGTCGCCCAGCTGCGCGGGGATACCGGCCGCGGCCGCCAGGGTCACGACCCCGCGCATGCCCGTCCACGCGATGACGACGTCCTCGCGCCGGCCGTAGTGGCGGCCGTCGGGGGAGAACCGGCCGCCCAGCACCTCCCGCATCAGCACCCCGCCGAGCAGCACCCAGGCGACCCGCACGAGCACGACCCCCACGAGCACGGCCAGGCCGCCCAGGAGCAGCTCGCCGGTGCGGGAGCCGTCCTGCGCGGCGTCCTCGAGCAGGAAGCGCAGCTGCAGCCCGAGGTAGGCGAACACGAAGGCCTCGAGCAGGACGTCGAGGACGTTCCACACGTCGCGCTCGGCGATGCGCGTGGCGTACACGGCGCGCACCGAGCGGCGCGAGAGCGCGAACCCGGCCGCGACGACCGCCAGCACCCCGGACGCCTCCAGCGCCTCCGCGACGGCGTAGGCCGTGAAGGGCAGCAGGACCGCGAAGGCCGTCATGGTGGTCGGGCTCTCGATGCGGGTCCGCACCAGGTGCACGAGCCGGCCCAGCACCGCGCCGACGAGGATGCCGACGACCGCGCTGAAGAGGAAGTAGGGGATCAGCCCGTCGACGACGGTGTCCTCCCCGGTCACCCGCGCCGTCGTGACGGAGAACAGGGTGAGCGCCGCGGCGTCGTTGACGAGGCTCTCGCCCTTGAGGGTGTTCAGCACCCGCACCGGCAGCCCGAGCCGGCCCCCGATGGCCACGGCCGTCACGGCGTCGGGCGGGGAGACGACCGCCGCCAGGACCAGCGCCAGGGGGAGCGTCAGCCACGGCACGGCCCACGCGGCGAGGGCGCCGACGGCGGCCGTCGTGACGAGCACGAGCACCACGCCCAGGTTGGTGATCGAGCGCCAGCGGCGCTTGAAGCCGGACCACGAGAAGTCGGTGGTGGTCGAGAACAGCAGCGGCGGCAGGACCACCGACAGGATGACGTCGGGGGACAGTTCCAGCCGCGGCAGGCCCGGGACGAAGGACACCACGGCCCCCGCGACCGCCAGGACCAGCGGGGCCTGCAGGCCCCGGCGGTCGGCGAGGATGGTCAGCGCGAGCGCGCCGAGGACGACGAGGAGCACCTGCGGGACGAGCACCGGGCCAGTCTGCCGGGACCCCCGCCGGCCCGCCCGGGCGAGCAGCGGTGCCGCCCGGCGGCCGCGGTCCCCGACGGCAGCTCAGGCAGGGGGCTCAGGGAGGGGGCTCAGACGCTGGCGTCGACCACCGGCTCGGCGGGGAGCACGACGCACCACTCGTTGCCCTCCGGGTCCAGCAGGATCTGGAAGGAGCCGGCGTCGTCGCTCTGCACGTCCCCGACGCGGACCGCGCCGGCCTCCTCCGCCGCGGCCGTGGCCGCGGCGACGTCCTCCACGAGCACGTCGACGTGCAGGCGGTTCTTGCCCCGCTTCGGCTCGGGCACGAGCTGGAAGGCCAGCCGCGTCCAGCCGGGCGGGTCGACGTAGGCCCACGCGTCGTCGCGCGAGCGGGGTTCACCGCCCAGCACCTGCGCCCAGAACCCCGCCAGCACCAGGGGTTCCGCGCAGTCCACCACGACCTCGTCGACGCGTCCGATCACAGCGCCGACCCTAGGACGGCCCCGGCTCCCGCGCCCGTGGTGCGCGCCGCCCCGCCGCGCCCGGCCCGGGCACGGCGGGGGAGCGGGTCAGGCCTTCTTCGGCGACGTCATCGACATGACGTCCAGCGCCGTGTCGAGCTGCTCCTCGGTGACGTCGCCGCGCTCGACGAAGCCCAGGGCCACCACGGCCTCGCGGACGGTGAGGCCCTCGGCGACGGCGTGCTTGGCGACCTTCGCGGCGGACTCGTAGCCGATGGCGCGGTTGAGCGGCGTGACGATCGAGGGCGAGGACTCCGCGTAGCGGCGGCACTGCTCCACGTCGGCCTCGAGCCCGTCGACCGTGCGGTCGGCGAGCAGCCGGGCCGCGTTGCCCAGCAGTCGCGTGGACTCCAGGACGTTGCGCGCCATGACGGGGATCTGGACGTTCAGCTCGAAGGCGCCGCTGGCCCCGGCCCAGGCGACGGTGGCGTCGTTGCCGACGACCTGCGCGCAGACCATGAGGACGGCCTCGGGCACGACGGGGTTCACCTTGCCGGGCATGATCGAGGAGCCGGGCTGCAGATCGGGCAGCCGCAGCTCGCCCAGGCCCGTGCGCGGGCCGGAGCCCATCCACCGCAGGTCGTTGCAGACCTTGGTGAGGCTCACCGCGACGGTGCGCAGCGCGCCGGACAGCTCGACGAGGGCGTCGCGCGCGCCCTGGGCCTCGAAGTGGTCCTCCGCCTCGGTCAGGGGCAGGCCCGTGTCCTCGGCCAGCAGCTCGATGACGCGCTGCGGGAAGCCGGGCGGGGTGTTGATGCCCGTGCCGACAGCGGTGCCGCCCAGCGGGACCTCGGCGACGCGGGGGACCGTGGCCTGCACGCGCTGCACGCCCCGGCGCACCTGCGCGGCGTAGCCCGCGAACTCCTGGCCCAGCGTCACGGGGGTCGCGTCCATGAGGTGGGTGCGCCCGGACTTCACGACCTCGGCCCACTCGCCCGCCTTGCGCCGCAGGGACGCCTCGAGGTGCTCCAGCGCCGGGACGAGCTCCCGCACGACCGCCGACGTCGCGGCGACGTGGACGGAGGTGGGGAAGACGTCGTTGGAGGACTGCGACGCGTTGACGTGGTCGTTGGGGTGCACGGGGCTGCCGAGGCGCTCCGTGGCGAGCGTGGCGATGACCTCGTTGGCGTTCATGTTCGACGACGTGCCGGAGCCGGTCTGGAAGATGTCGACGGGGAACTCCCCGTCCCAGCGGCCGGTCGCGACCTCCTCGGCGGCGGCGGCCACCGCCTCGGCGACGTCGCGCGCCAGGACGCCCAGCTCGGCGTTCGCCGTCGCCGCGGCCTTCTTGATCCGGGCGAGCGCCTCGATGTGCGAGCGCTCCAGCCCGGTGCCGGAGAGCGGGAAGTTCTCCACGGCCCGCTGGGTCTGCGCGCGCCACTTGGCGGCGGCGGGGACCCGGACCTCCCCCATGGTGTCGTGCTCGATGCGGAACTCGGTGCTGCCCTCGGCGGGCACGCCGCTCGTCAGGTCATCGGTGGCCATGGGCTCATCCTGCCGTGTCCGTCCCCGCGCGCGTCACGGGTGGTGGTGCCCGCGGCCCGCGAGGACCGGCGTCCGAACGCGCCGCAACGGTCGGATCACGATGCACCCTTTTCTGGATCTTCACCTGGCCCCACCCGTGCGTCAGGTGTAGGCATGGCGCTGACCGCGAGGTTCGACACGTCCGAGGAGGGGCTGTGGCAGGCCATTGGCGCACTCGCGTCGGGGTGGTGAGCGCGGGCGTGATGCTCGCGAGCACCCTCGGAGCGTGCGGGAGCGGATCGGCGGCCACCGGGACGCCGACCCTGAACTGGTACATCAACCCGGACAACGGCGGGCAGGCCGCGATCGCGGCCAGCTGCAGCGAGGCCTCGAACGGGGCCTACGCGATCGAGACCTCGATCCTGCCCAGCCAGGCCGCCGCGCAGCGCGAGCAGCTGATGCGCCGCCTGGCGGGCAACGACACGTCCATCGACCTCATGAGCCTGGACCCGGTGTTCGTGCCGGAGACGTCCGAGGCGGGGTTCCTGGCGCCCATCCCGGACGACCTGAAGCAGACGCTCTCGGACGGCGTCGTCCAGGGCGCGGTCCAGGCGGCGACGTGGAAGGGCGAACTCGTCGCCGCCCCGTTCTGGGCGAACACGCAGCTGCTCTGGTACCGCAAGTCCGTGGCCGAGGCCGCGGGCCTGGACATGACCAAGCCGATCACCTGGCAGCAGCTCATCGACGCCGCGAAGGCCGAGGGCACCGCGATCGGCGTCCAGGGGACGCGGGCGGAGTCCATGACGGTGTGGGTCAACGCGCTCATCACCTCCGCGGGCGGCAAGGTCATCGAGAACCCCGACGCCAAGGGGCCGGACATCGAGCTGGGCCTGGACTCCGAGGCGGGGCGGGCCGCGGCGAAGGTCATGGAGCAGATCACCGCGGCCGGCGTCGCCGGGCCGGGCATCGACAACCGCGACGAGTCGGCCACCGCGAACCTGTTCCAGCAGGACGGCGCGGACTTCATGGTGAACTGGCCGTTCGTCTACGCCCAGGGCAAGTCCGCCGCCGAGGGCGGGACGATGGACCAGGCGATCTTCGACGACTACGGCTGGGCGCTGTACCCCCAGGTCACGGCCGGCCAGGAGAGCGCCCCGCCGCTGGGCGGCATCGACGTCGGCGTCAGCGCGTTCTCCGAGCACCGCGAGGCGGCCTTCGAAGCCGTGCAGTGCATCGTGTCCCAGGAGAACCAGGCCGCCTACATGCTCTCCGACGGCAACCCGGCCGCGCTCGAGGCCGTCTACGACGATCCGAAGGTCAAGCAGGAGTTCCCCATGGCGGACACCATCCGCCAGTCCCTGCAGCAGGCCGCGCCGCGTCCGCAGACGGCGTACTACAACGAGGTCAGCCAGGGCATCCAGGACCGCTGGCAGCCCGTCTCGGGCGTCACGGACGCGACCCCGGGTGCCTCGTCCACGTTCATCGGTGAGGTCCTCCGAGGGGAGAAGCTGCTGTGAGCTCGACGACCACGGCACGGGCGGGCGCCACGGCCGCCGCCCCGGGCAAGGGCCGGGTGGGCAAGACCGACCGGGCCAAGGCGGAGGCCCGGCTCGGCTGGTACCTCGCCGGCCCGGCGTTCGTCATCCTCGTGGGCGTCACGGGGTACCCGATCCTGCAGGCCCTCTACGAGTCGCTGTTCAGCTTCCGGCTCACCGCGCCCGCGGACCGCGAGTTCATCGGGCTGCGCAACTACTCGGTCATCCTCACCGACTCCCTGTGGTGGTCGGCCATGCTCAACACGGTCCTCATCACGCTCGTGACGGTGGCCGTGGAGCTCGTCATCGGGTTCGCGCTGGCCATGGTCATGCACAAGGTGCTCGGCTGGCTGCGGCCCATCGTCCGCACGGCGATCCTGGTGCCGTACGCGGTCATCACGGTCGTCTCGGCCTACGCCTGGCAGTACGCGTTCGGCCTCACCACCGGGTTCATGAACGCGGTGCTGCCGGGCGTCGGGGCCGACTTCGACTGGTTCGCCAACAAGTGGACGGCGCTCACCGTCATCTGCCTGTCGGAGATCTGGAAGACCACGCCCTTCATCTCGCTGCTGCTGCTCGCGGGCCTCGCGCAGGTCCCCGACGACATGCTCGAGGCCGCGAAGGTCGACGGCGCCACGGCGCGCGAGCGGCTGTTCCGGGTCACCCTGCCGAACATGAAGGCGTCCATCATGGTCGCCCTGCTGTTCCGGGCCCTGGACGCGTTCCGCATCTTCGACAACGTCTACATCATGACCAAGGGCGCCGCCGGGACGGAGACGCTGTCGGCCCTGGCGTACAACCAGACCATCTCGAGGCTCGAGATCGGCCTGGGGTCCGCGGTCTCCGTCCTGCTGTTCGTCTGCGTCCTCATCATCTGCTTCATCGCCATCAAGGTGTTCGGTGTCGACCTCGCCCGAGCCAGGGGGGAGTCCTGACGTGGGAGCCATGTCCGGCAAGGAGAAGGCGCTCTGGTACGTCGGAGCGCTCGTCATCGTCCTCTACGCGCTGCTGCCCGTGGCGTGGATCATCTCGCTGAGCCTCAAGGCCGAGAGCGACCTCGCGAACAAGAGCTTCCTCCCGACGAACGCGACGGGCTCGAACTACTCCGGCATCTTCTCCGGCGACGGCGCCGACCTGTTCCTGCCGGCGCTGCGCAACTCGATCGTCGTGTGCCTCATCTCCACGCTCATCGCGGTCGTGCTGGCCATGTTCGCGGCCTACGCCATCGCCCGGCTCGAGTTCCCGGGCAAGCGGCTGGTGCTCACGAGCGCGCTGGCCGTCGCGGTGTTCCCGGTCATCACGATGGTCACCCCGCTGTTCAACCTGTGGCGCCAGATCGGGCTGTACGACACGATCCCCGGCCTGGTCATCCCCTACCTCGCGCTGACCCTGCCCATCTCCATCTGGACGATGTCGGCGTTCTTCCGCGGCATCCCCTGGGACATGGAGCAGGCCGCGCAGGTCGACGGCGCGACCAGCTGGCAGGCGTTCCGCAAGGTGATCGTGCCGCTGGCCGCCCCCGGCGTCTTCACCACGGCGATCATCGCCTTCTTCATCGCGTGGAACGACTTCGTCTTCGGCATCTCGCTGACGTCGACGTCGCGGGCCCAGCCCGTCCCCGCGGCGCTGAGCTCCTTCACCGGGTCCAGCTACTTCGTGCAGCCGACGGGCGCCATCTCCGCGGCGGCCGTCATCGTCACCATCCCCGTCGTCCTCCTCGCGCTGGTCTTCCAGCGCCGGATCGTCGCGGGGCTCACCAACGGTGCCG
This sequence comes from Kineococcus rubinsiae, assembly GCF_011839805.1. Classification (GTDB taxonomy): domain Bacteria; phylum Actinomycetota; class Actinomycetes; order Actinomycetales; family Kineococcaceae; genus Kineococcus; species Kineococcus rubinsiae. The sequence goes on from NZ_VWPY01000015.1 coordinate 30,925, forward strand.
TCAAGGGCTGACCGCCCGCCCACCGACCCGATCCCCTTCCCGCAGTCGAGGAGCGCCCGCGATGGCCCGCATCGAGCTCAAGAACATCGTCAAGAAGTACGGCGACGGCTTCCCGGCCGTCAACGACGTCAGCATCGACATCGCCGACGGCGAGCTGCTGATCCTGGTCGGCCCGTCCGGCTGCGGGAAGTCGACGCTGCTGCGGATGATCGTCGGCCTGGAGGACATCACCTCCGGCGACCTGCTCATCGACGGCAAGCGCGTCAACGACCTGGCCCCCCGCGAGCGCGACCTCGCGATGGTGTTCCAGAACTACGCCCTGTACCCCCACCTGACGGTGGGGGAGAACATCGCCTTCCCGCTGCGCCTGGCCCACGGCAAGGTCTCCGAGCAGGAGGTGCAGTCCCGGGTGAAGCGGGCCGCGGACATGCTCGAGCTCAACGAGCACCTCGACCGCAAGCCGGCGAACCTCTCCGGCGGGCAGCGCCAGCGGGTCGCCATGGGGCGCGCGATCGTGCGCGACGCGAAGGCGTTCCTCTTCGACGAGCCGCTGTCGAACCTCGACGCCAAGCTGCGCGGCCAGATGCGCACCGAGATCGCCCGCATGCAGCGCAGCCTCGCGACGACCACCGTCTACGTGACGCACGACCAGACCGAGGCCATGACGCTGGGCGACCGGGTGGCCGTCCTGCGCAAGGGCCTGCTGCAGCAGGTCGCGAGCCCGCGCGAGCTGTACGAACAGCCCGTCAACCTCTTCGTCGCGGGGTTCATCGGCTCGCCGCCCATGAACTTCCTGCCCGCGCGGGTCGAGGGCGACCGGCTGCAGCTGCCGTTCTGCGACGTGCCGGCGCCGGCGGCCATCGGTGCGGCGGAGCGGCAGGGCCAGCTGCTCATCGTCGGGGTGCGCCCGGAGCACTTCGACGACGTCGAGGTCACCGAGGCGCCCGCGGGCGCGGTGACCTTCTCGGCGCAGGTCGACGTGACGGAGTGGCTCGGCAACGAGCTCTACGCCTACATCCCGTTCGAGGCGGCCGCCGAGACGAAGGAGCAGCTCGCCGAGCTGGACCGCGAGCTCGACGGCGAGAGCATGCGCAGCCAGCTCGTCGTCACCCTCGACGCCATGACGTCGGTGCGCGACGGGGACACCGCGCAGCTGTGGTTCAACCCCGACCGGATGCACGTCTTCGACCCCTCGACGGGGGAGAACCTCACGCGCGACGAGGAGCGGGCCAAGGCCATCGGGGAGCTGTCCGAGAAGCTGCGCGTGCGCTCCCTCGAGCGCGCCGCGCAGCAGAGCGGCGGTCGCAAGGAGCCCATGGGCGCCCGCAGCTGAGCGCGGGCGGGCTGCTCGCCCGCTCCCGCAGAGGGGTTACGCAGGGCCGTTTCGGTGGCCCAGCGTGACCCCTCTTCCACGCTCGGTGGCGGTCTGGCGACGCGCCGCGCGATCGTGCGGGAGTGCGGTGATGATGTCGCAGGGCGCGGCTACTGTGCCCGCACGGACCCGTGGACGACCGCGGGCCGCGGACCTCGGGGGGGCGTTGACGGTGAGCGACGCCCTGGCCGACCTCCCCCTCCCGCCGCCGACCTCCCTGCCGCCCGTGGCGCTGCCCGTGGGCCGCGGGGCCCGGCCCGGGCGCACGCCGCTGCCCCTGCCGCGCGACCTGCCGGGCCTCTCCGTGGTCCGCGACCCGGCGGCCGGGCTGCAGGTCAGCGTGCGGCACACCCTCGACGGCGCCCCCGTGCCCGAGTGGCGCGTCCTCGCCGTCGCGGCCGGGGCCCCGCCGTTCTGCGGGCCCGACTGGCTGCTCGCGGTGCACGAGCACCTGGGCGCGGGGGAGCCGCTGCTCGTCCTCGTCCGCCGCCAGGGCCGCCTGCTGGCGCTCGGCGCCTTCGCCGCGCTCGCCGGGCCGCGCCCGCTGCTCACCTTCCTCGGCGCCGGGGGCAGCGACTACGCCACCGTGCTCACCGACCCGGACTGCGGCGTCCCGCAGGAGCGGCTCGTCGCCGCCGTGCTGGACGCCGTCGTCGACGCGGTCCCCGGCGCGCTGCTGGACCTGGAGCAGGTGCGGGTCGGCGACGTCCTGCTGGAGGCCGTCGACGCGTGGGCCGCGGCCCGGGAGTACTCGGTGCGACGGCTGCAGCAGGCGGTCGTCGCCTCGCTGCGGCTGCCCGACACCCTGGCCGAGCACGAGGCGTCCCTGGGCCGCCACGCCCGCCACGAGGAGCGGCGGCAGTGGCGCCGCCTCGCGGCCACCGGGACGGTCGACGTCGTCGACGACCTGCTCGCCGACCGCGAGGTCGGCGCCGTGGTCGGTGAGCTCGCGGCCGTCGACCGGGCGCACCCGCACGCGGAGCTGCGCCGCCAGCCGTGGGCGGGGGAGTCGGGCCGGCTGCTGGAGCAGGTGCTGAGCACGGCCCCGCGCGCGGTCGTGCAGCTCACCGGCATCCGCGTCGACGGCGTCCTCGTCGCCTACACCCTCTGCTTCGCGGGCCCCCGCGCCCTGCACGGCTACCTGCAGTCCTACCGCGCCGAGCACGCGGCCTACGGCCCCGGTGCGCTGCTGCTGCTGCGCGTGCGCCGCCGGGCCATCGCCTCGGGCTACCGCGAGCTCGACCTGCTCCGCGGCGAGGAGGACTACAAGCGGCGCCTCACCACGCGCACGCGCCGCACGGTCCGCCTGGTGCTGGCCCCGGCCGCGCAGGGCCTCGTGCCCGGGCTCGTGGACCGCCTCAGCCTGCTGCGCCGGACCTACCGCGACGAGCTGCGCCGCCACGAGCGGCTCGTGCGCCGCGCGAGCGCCGCGGCCGACGCGGGCCGCCGCGTCGCGCAGGTGGCCGCCAGCCGCGCGGCCCTGCTGCGGCTGCCCCGCCGCCGGCGCTGACCCCCGCGGGCTGGTTCCCGACGGGCCGGTCCTCCGCAGGCGCTCAGCCGCCGGCGCGGACCCCGTCGAGGAGCCGCGCCGGCGGGCCGCCTCAGGCGGCGTCGAGCTCCCGGCGGTCGGGCGGGTTCGCCCCCGCGCGCTGGACGGTGATGCTGGCCGAGCGCACGGCCGTGGCCACGAGCGCCTCGAGGGTGCCGAGGTCGAGGCGGCGCAGCGCCGGCAGCGCGTCGCGCCCGAGCAGGTCGTGGACCGCGAGGGCGTGCAGCAGACCGGACATGAACGCGTCGCCCGCGCCCACGGTGTCGACGACCTCGATGCGCGGGGCCGCGACCGCGAGCGACCCGGAGGCGCCCACGGCCACGGCGCCCGCACCGCCGCGGGTGACGACGACGAGCGCGGGCCCGCGCGACTGCCAGTCGCGGGCCACCTCGGTGACGTCGGCGCCCGGCAGCAGCCAAGCGATGTCCTCGTCGCTGGCCTTCACGACGTCCGCGACGGCCACGAACTCCAAGACCCGGGCCAGGGCCTGCGCGGGGGAGTCGAAGAAGGCCGGGCGCACGTTCGGGTCGTAGCTCGTGGTCGTGCGGCCGCGGGCCGCGCTCAGCAGCGCCAGCGCCGCGTCGGCCCCGGGCGCCACGGCCGCGCCGATCGACCCGGTGTGCAGCACGTCGAGGCCGTCGGGCAGCGCGACGTCCGGGACCGACCACTCCAGGTCGAAGTCGTAGGTGGCCTTGCCCTCGGCGTCGATCTCCGCGCGCGCGACCGCGGTGCGGCCCGCGTCCACGGCGCCCGGCAGCAGCGCGACCCCGGCCGCGGCCAGGTGCTCGCGCAGCAGGCGGCCGTGCTCGTCGTCGCCCATCCGCGTCAGCAGCGACACGTCGTGGCCCAGGCGGCCGAGGCCGTAGGCGACGTTCATGGGGCTGCCGCCCGCGTGCTCGGTGGTGCGGCCGTCCGCGGCGCGGACGACGTCGACGAGCGCCTCGCCGACGACGACCGCCCGCGCGCTCACCGCGGCCCCGTGAAGTCGACCGCGGAGTAGGCCTGCAGCTTGGAGAGGCGGTGCTCGCTCTCGACCCGGCGGATCGTGCCGGACTTCGAGCGCATGACGATGCTGGAGGTGCGGATCGAGTCGCCGTCGTAGCGGACCCCGCCGACGAGCTCGCCGTCGGTGATGCCCGTGACGACGAAGTAGACGTTGTCGCTGTCCACCAGCGTCTGCGTGTCCAGCACGGCGCCCAGGTCGTGGCCGGCGTCGATCGCCCGCTGCCGCTCCTCGTCGTCCTGCGGCCACAGCCGGCCCTGGATCGTGCCGCCGAGGCAGTGGATCGCGCAGGCGGTGATGATCCCCTCGGGGGTGCCGCCGATGCCGAGCAGCATGTCGACGCCGGTGCCCTCGCGGGCGGCCATCACGGCGCCGGCGACGTCGCCGTCGGAGATGAACTTGATGCGCGCCCCGGCGGCCCGGATCTCCTCGGCCAGCTGCGCGTGCCGCGGGCGGTCCAGCACGCACACGGTGATGTCCTCCGCGGCGCGCTTGCGCGCCTTGGCCAGGCGGCGGATGTTCTCCTTCACGGGCAGCCGGATGTCCACCACGTCGGCGGCCTCGGCCCCCACGACGAGCTTCTCCATGTAGAACACGGCGCTCGGGTCGTACATCGTGCCGCGCTCGGCGACCGCGAGGACGGCCACGGCGTTGCTCATGCCGCGCGCGGTCAGCGTGGTCCCGTCGATCGGGTCGACCGCGACGTCGCACTCCGGGCCCGTGCCGTCGCCGACCTGCTCGCCGTTGTAGAGCATCGGGGCGTTGTCCTTCTCGCCCTCGCCGATGACGACGACGCCGTTCATGCTCACCGTGCCGATGAGGGTGCGCATGGCGTTGACCGCGGCCCCGTCGGCGCGGTTCTTGTCACCGCGCCCGACCCAGCGACCACCGGCCATGGCGGCCGCCTCGGTGACCCGCACCAGCTCCATCGCCAGGTTGCGGTCGGGAGCCTCCGTCCCGACCGCCAGGGACGGTGGGACCAGCGACGTGGGGGACTGCGACATCGGGAACCTCCAGGCTCGACTGGGGCGAAGCGTAGCGGCGCAGCCGCTCCGCGCCTCGCCGCCCGCCGGGCCCCCCGCGGGCCCCGCCGTGCGCACGGGGTCGGTGCGACGGCGCCGCGTCCGGTCGGTCACCATGACGGGGTGAGCAGTACCGGCGACCCCGTCTCGACCCAGACCTCCGAGGACCCGCGCGGGGTCCCGCGCCCCGCGCGCGGCGGGGGCAACGTGCGTTCTATGGTCATCTCGATGGCCGTCATCGTCGGCATCGTGGCCGCCGTCGTCCTGCTCCTGCCGCGGCCCAGCAGCGTCCAGCAGCCCGCGGCCGACGTGCCGAACGCGGCCGCGGGTGCCGTCCGGACGCTGTCGTTCACCCCGCCCGTCCCGATCGGCCTCGACGGCTGGGAGGCGACGTCGGCGTCGGTCAACCGCTCCACCGACGACGTCCGCACCTGGCACGTGGGCTACCGCACCGACGACGAGGAGTACGTCTCCATCGAGGTGGCGCGCGACGCGACGCCGACGTGGCAGCGCGCCCAGATCGCCGGCGGCGCCGCCGACGGCGAGCAGGTGATCGCCGGTCAGCCCTGGCAGCGCTTCCTGCAGCCCGAGCGGAACCGGCACAGCCTGGTGCGCGAGGAGGGCGGCGTCACCGTCATCGCCACGGGCGACGGCGGGTACCCCGTCCTGGAGCAGCTCGTCGTCGCGCTCGAGGCCGGCTGGCAGGCCGCCGGCGTCACGTGGGGCGACCCGGCGGACCCGGCCGCGCCCGTCCCGACGCCCACGGACACCGCGGCGGCCTGAGGCTCCCGCCCGGCGGGGACGACCCGGCGCTCAGGCCGGGGGCGCCGCCGCGCCGCGCGCCGCGTCCAGCCGCGCCCGGGCGCCGTCGAGGAAGCGCTGGCAGCGGTCGGCGAGCGCCTCGCCGCGCTCCCACAGCGCCAGCGACTCCTCCAGGCCGGCGCCGCCCGTCTCCAGGCGGCGGACCACGTCCACGAGCTCGTCGCGCGCCTGCTCGTAGGTCAGGGCGTCGAGCTCCTGCGCGAGGGCCGCGGCCGCATCGGGAGCAGCTGCCGCACCGGGGGCAGCGTCGTCGGCGGCGTCGGGTTCCGGTGCGGCGGCGGGAGTCGTCGGGGTCTTCGGCACGCCGGAAGCCTAGGACGTCGCCGTCGCGGCGATCTCGCCGTCGGCCAGCCGCACGCGCAGGTCCGTGCCCGCGGGGGCGTCGCCGGGCGCGCGGACCAGGGCGCCGTCGCGGCGCTGGACGACGGCGTAGCCGCGGGCGAGCGTGGAGGCGGGGGACAGGGCCCGCACGGTCGAGCGCAGGTGCACGACGTCGACGCCGGCCCGGTCCAGGCGCGCGGCCAGCGCCGTCCGGGCGCGGCCCCGGGCCGCGTCGACCTCGGTGGCGCGGACGTCCACGAGCGTCTGCGGGCGCGCCAGCACGGGCCGGCTGCGCAGGGCCGCGAGGCCTGCGACCTCGCGCTCCACGCGCCCCTGCACCCCGCGCCGGGCGCGCGAGCGCAGCTGGGCCAGGCCCGCGAGCTCCTCGGCGACGTCCGGGACGACGAGCCGCGCGGCGTCGGTGGGGGTCGAGGCCCGCACGTCGGCGACGAGGTCGAGCAGCGGGGCGTCGACCTCGTGGCCGATGGCCGAGACGACGGGGGTGCGCACCGCCGCGACCGCCCGCACCAGCGCCTCGTTGCTGAAGGGCAGCAGGTCCTCGACGCTGCCGCCGCCGCGCGCGAGCACCACGACCTCCACGGCCGGGTCGGCGTCCAGCTCCCGCAGGGCCGCGACGACCTCGGTCACGGCGTTGGGGCCCTGCACCGCCACCTCCCGCACCTCGAAGCGCACGGCCGGCCAGCGCAGCCGCGCGTTCTCCACGACGTCGCGCTCGGCGGCGCTCGCGCGCCCGCACACCAGCCCGACCACGGCGGGCAGGAAGGGCAGAGGGCGCTTGCGGGCCGCGTCGAAGAGGCCCTCCGCGCCGAGCAGCCGCTTGAGGTGCTCCAGGCGGGCCAGCAGCTCGCCCACGCCCACGGGCCGGACGTCGTCGGCGGCCAGGCTCAGGGAGCCGCGCTTGGCGAAGAACTCCGGCTTGGCGTGCACGACGACGCGCGTGCCGTGGCCGAGGCCGTCGGGCAGGACGTCGCGCAGCCGGGCCAGCACGCGCCGCGACAGGGTCACGGGCAGCGACATGTCCGTGTCGGCGTCGCGCAGGGTCACGAAGACGACGGAGGAGCCGGGGCGGTCGCTGACCTGGACGACCTGCCCCTCGACCCACGTCCACGGCATCTTCGCGATGTAGGCGTCCATCTTCGCGGCGAGCATCCGCACGGGCCACGGGTTCTCCGCCGTGGTGTCGCCGGCGGTGGTCGGGCGGCGCGGGGGAGCGGCGTCGGCGGAGGGCGTCACCCCCCGATCCTCTCGCGGCGGCCGCGCGGGCCGCCGCACCCCGCCCTCCCTGCCGCGATCGTGCAGGTGGTCCCTGCACGATCACGGCGGGCAGGGGTCGGTGGCGGGGTGGGGTCGGCCCGCGGCGACTTACCATGGGCGCGTGACGCAGCAGCCCACCCTCGCCCCCGCGACCGCCCCCGACGGCGCCGCCTCCGCCGACGACTGCAACGACACGGCGGCGCTCGCGGGCGGCACGCAGCGGGCCGCGTGGGACGGCGGCAAGCGGGTCCTGCTCGCGGCGCCCCGCGGCTACTGCGCCGGGGTCGACCGCGCCGTCATCGCCGTGGAGAAGGCGCTGGAGCTCTACGGCGCCCCCGTGTACGTGCGCAAGGAGATCGTGCACAACAAGCACGTCGTGCGGACGCTGGAGGAGCGCGGGGCCGTCTTCGTCGACGAGACGAGCGCCGTGCCCGAGGGCGAGACCGTCGTGTTCTCCGCCCACGGGGTCAGCCCCGCGGTGCGCGAGGAGGCCGACGCGCGCTCGCTGAAGACCATCGACGCCACGTGCCCGCTGGTCACCAAGGTGCACCGCGAGGCCACCCGGTTCGCCGAGCGGGACTACGAGATCCTCCTCATCGGCCACGAGGGCCACGAGGAGGTCGAGGGGACCGCGGGCGAGGCGCCCGAGCACATCACGATCGTCGACTCCCCGGCCGCCGCGGACCTGATCCAGGTCAAGGACCCCGACCACCTGGTGTGGCTGTCGCAGACCACGCTCAGCGTCGACGAGACGATGGAGACGGTGCGCCGGCTGCGCGAGCGGTTCCCGAACCTGCAGGACCCGCCCAGCGACGACATCTGCTACGCCACCCAGAACCGCCAGGTGGCCGTGAAGAAGATCGCGCCCGAGGCCGACCTCGTCATCGTCGTCGGCTCGGCCAACTCCTCGAACTCCGTGCGCCTCGTCGAGGTGGCGCTGGAGGCGGGGGCGCGCTCGTCGCACCGCGTCGACGGCGCCTTCGAGATCGAGGAGTCCTGGTTCGACGGCGTCACGACCGTGGGCGTCACCTCCGGCGCCTCGGTGCCCGAGGTCCTCGTGCGCGACGTGATCACCTACCTCGCCGAGCGCGGCTACGGCTCCGTCGAGGAGGTCACCACGGCGCAGGAGGACCTCGTCTTCTCGCTGCCGACGGACCTGCGCAAGGACATCAAGCGCCGCCAGCTGCCCGTGACGCCCGTCTGATCGGGACGGCCCCCTCACCGGTCCTCTGGTCGGCCCCACGGCCGGTCTCGCCGTCCCCGAGCAGCTCGGGGGCGGTGAGCGGCCGCACGGCGTCCTCCAGCGGCGCCACGACGGGCAGCTCGTCGTCGGCCAGGTCCAGCTCGCGGATGCGCCGCGCCGAGACCATCACCCGGCGCTCCAGCGTCCCGACGAAGCGGTTGTAGTCCTCCACCGCGCGGTGCAGCGTGCGGCCCAGCGACGCCGTGTGCCCGCCGAGGGTGCCCAGGCGCTCGTAGAGCTCCCGCCCGACGGCGAACAGCTCCCGGGCGTTGCCGGCCACGGCGTCCTGCTGCCACGTGAGCGCCACCGTGCGCAGCAGGGCCAGCAGCGTCGTCGGCGTCGCGAGCACCACGCGGCGGGACATGGCGTGCTCGACCAGCGTCGGGTCCGCTTCGCACGCGGCGGCCAGGAACGCCTCGCCTGGGATGAAGCAGACGACGACGTCGGGGGAGTCCTCGACGGCGGTGGCGTACTCCTTGGCCGCGAGGGCGTCGACGTGGCCGCGCAGGGCCCGCGCGTGGGCGGTCATCTCGGCGCGGCGGCCCAGCTCGTCGGGGGCCTCGCCCGCGCGCAGGAAGGCGGCCAGCGGCGCCTTGGCGTCGACCACGACGTGCTTGCCCCCCGGCAGGTTGACGACGAGGTCCGGGCGCACCGCGCGCCCCGAGCGCGTGGTCAGCGAGGCCTGCTCGGTGAAGTCGACGCGGTCGAGCATCCCCGCGTGCTCCACGACCCGGCGCAGCTGCACCTCGCCCCACGAGCCGCGCGAGCTGGAGGCCCGCAGCGCCCCGGCCAGGCTCGCCGTCTCGCTGCGCAGCGCCTCCGAGCCGGCCTGCACCGCGAGCAGCTGCTCGCTGAGGCGGGCGTACTGGGCCACCCGGTCGCGCTCCAGGGTCGCGACCTGGTGCTCCACGCGCCCCAGCGAGGCCGCGACCGGGTCGAGGGCGGCGCTCAGGCCCCGCTGCTCGCCGGCGCGCTGCTCCAGCTCCCCGACGCGCGTGCGCAGCAGGTCCCGCTCGGCCGCCAGGGCCGCGGTGGCCGGGGCCGCGGCCGCGCGCAGGCCCCAGCGGGCCACGAGCGCGCCGAGCAGCGCCCCGACGAGCAGCGCGCCCAGCAGCAGGGCGGCGAGCACGGGCAGGGAGGTGGACACGTCCATGCCGCGGACTGTGCCAGCCGGTGCGGACAGGCCCGGCGCGACACGGCGGGCGGCGGCGCGGGGCCGGCCGGGAGCCCTCCGCAGGCCCCGCGGGAGCCGCCCGCGGACCGTGCGCGGCGGGGCGACGCGCCGGGCGCGGGTAAGGTCTTGTACCCGTGGCCCTCACCATCGGCATCGTCGGACTGCCCAACGTCGGCAAGTCCACCCTCTTCAACGCGCTGACGAAGAACGACGTCCTCGCTGCGAACTACCCGTTCGCGACCATCGAGCCCAACGTGGGGATCGTGCCGCTGCCCGACGAGCGCCTCGGGCGCCTCGCGGAGCTGCACCACAGCGAGAAGGTCGTCCCGGCCGTGGTGTCCTTCGTGGACATAGCCGGCATCGTCAAGGGCGCCAGCGAGGGCGAGGGCCTGGGCAACAAGTTCCTCGCCACGATCCGCGAGGCCGACGCCATCTGCCAGGTCACCCGCGCCTTCGCCGACCCGGACGTCGTGCACGTCGCGGGCGCGGTCGACCCGGCCGACGACATCTCCACGGTCCACACCGAGCTCGTGCTCGCGGACATGCAGACGCTCGAGCGCGCGGTGCCGCGGCTGGAGAAGGAGGTCAAGGGCAAGCGGGCGGACCCGGCCGTGCTCAAGGCCGTCCTGGCCGCCCAGGCCGTGCTCGACGACGGCCGCACCCTGTACGCCGCCAAGGCGAAGGACGACGTCGACCTGGGCCTGCTCAAGGAGCTGGGCCTGCTGACGACCAAGCCGTTCCTCTACGTCTTCAACGTCGACGAGACGGTCCTCGCCGACGAGGCCCGCAAGGACGAGCTGCGCGCCATCGTGGCCCCGGCCGACGCGGTCTTCCTCGACGCCAAGCTGGAGTCGGAGCTCGTGGAGCTGGAGCCCGACGAGGCGGCCGAGCTGCTCGCGAGCGTCGGGCAGACCGAGTCCGGCCTCGACCAGCTGGCCCGCGTGGGCTTCGCGACCCTGGGCCTGCAGACCTACCTGACGGCCGGCCCCAAGGAGTCGCGCGCCTGGACGATCCACCAGGGCTGGACGGCCCCGCAGGCCGCCGGCGTGATCCACACCGACTTCCAGCGCGGCTTCATCAAGGCCGAGGTCGTCTCCTTCGACGACCTCGTCGCCGCCGGGACGATGGCCGAGGCCAAGGCCGCGGGCAAGGTGCGCATCGAGGGCAAGGACTACGTCATGGCCGACGGCGACGTCGTCGAGTTCCGGTTCAACGTCTGAGGACGGGCCGGGAGCCGACCGCGGGGGAGCTGGGAGCCGGTGCAGGGTGACCGGAACGCAACACGATCGTCACCTGTTGCCCCGGGCGATTGTGTACCGTCGGCAAACGGTCCTCACCGCCCGCGACCACGCTCGGCCCGCGGTGCGGGGGGCCGGACGGGGCCGGGACGCGCCGCGGGCTCAGGCCGGGCTCGGCGGGATCATCGAAGGTGAAGTGTTAGCGTTCTGCCCGATCGTTCTAGGTGGACATCCTGCCCGGCAGGAGTCCCCGTGCTTGGTCATCGTGACCAACTGACGTGTCACAGGAGGAGTTCCACCTTGAGCAGCTTCCAGCCGGACGAGAAGCCCACCCGCATCGGCCGGGTCGGCGGTCCCGTCCTCTCCCGCCGTGACGGCCTGCGCAGCGCCCTCGGCGCCGCGGCCCTCCTCGCCCTCGCTGCCTGCGGCGGCAACGACGACGAGCCCTCGGGCGACGAGTCGACCGGCGGCGCGAGCTCGACCGAGCCCGTCACCGCGTGGGGCGGCGAGCCGCAGAACCCGCTGGTGCCGACCAACACCAACGAGACCGGCGGCGGCAAGATCCTCGACGCGATCTTCGCGGGCCTCGTCTTCTACCAGGCCGACGGCAAGCCCGTGAACGACCTCGCCGAGTCGATCGAGACGACCGACGCGCAGAACTACACCATCAAGATCAAGGCCGACCAGAAGTTCTCGGACGGTTCCCCGGTCACCGCGACGTCCTTCGTGGACGCGTGGAACTACGGCGCGCTGGTGACGAACGCGCAGCTGAACAGCTACTTCTTCGAGCCGATCGTCGGCTACGCCGAGGTCAGCGCCGAGCCGCCCACCGCGCAGACGATGTCCGGCCTGAAGGTCGTCGACGACAACACGTTCACCGTCGCCCTGACCCAGCCGGAGTCCGACTTCCCGCTGCGCCTCGGCTACTCCTCGTTCTACCCGCTGCCCGCCTCGGCGTTCACCGACATCAAGGCGTTCGGCGAGAACCCGGTCGGCAACGGCCCGTACAAGCTGGCCGAGACGGGCGCCTGGAAGCACAACGAGCGCATCGACCTCGTCGTCAACGACGCCTACGCCGGTGGCCGCAAGGCGAAGAACGGTGGCCTGTCCATCGTCTTCTACGCCAGCCTCGACACCGCCTACTCCGACCTGACCTCGGGCAACCTCGACACCCTCGACGCCCTGCCCGACAGCGCGCTGGCGACCTTCGAGTCCGACCTGGGCGACCGCGCGGTCAACCAGCCCTCCGCGGTGTTCCAGTCCTTCACCATCCCGCAGGGGCTCGAGCACTTCCAGGGCGACGAGGGCAAGCTGCGCCGCCAGGCGATCTCCTACGCGATCGACCGCGCGTCGATCTGCAAGGCCGTCTTCCAGGGCACCCGCACGCCGGCCAAGGACTTCACGTCCCCCGTCATCGCCGGTTACTCCGAGACGATCCCGGGCAACGAGGTCCTGAGCTTCGACGCGGCCAAGGCCAAGGCGCTCTGGGCGCAGGCCGAGGCGATCTCGCCCTACTCCGGCACCTTCACCATCGGCTACAACTCCGACGGTGGGCACCAGACGTGGGTGGACGCCACGACCGCCAGCATCCGCCAGACCCTCGGCATCCAGGCCGAGGGTGCGCCGTACGCGACGTTCGCGCAGCTGCGCTCCGACGTCACCGACCGCACCATCAAGGGCGCGTTCCGCACGGGCTGGCAGGCCGACTACCCCGGTCTGTACAACTTCCTCGCCCCGATCTACGCGACCGGTGCGGGCTCCAACGACGGTGACTACACCAACCCCGAGTTCGACGGGCTGCTGAAGCAGGCCGCGGCCGAGACCGACGCGGACGCGTCGCAGAAGCTGCTGCAGCAGGCGCAGGAGCTCCTCTTCAAGGACCTCCCCGCGATCCCGCTGTGGTACTCCAACGCCACGGGCGGGTTCGGCGAGAGCGTGTCCGACGTGAAGTTCGGCTGGAACAGCGTCCCGATCTACGACGCGATCACCAAGCAGGCCTGAGAGGCTCTGCACGACGGGGGTGGGTCGGCCTGACGGTCGGCCCACCCCCGCCGCGTGGGCGGCCCCTCGCCCCGCGGCCGAGGAAGCGGACGGGCCCTGCGGGGTACCCGTCGGAGGAGGCCAAGGATGGGTATTTACATCGGGCGGCGCCTGCTGCAGATGATCCCGGTGTTCATCGGCGCGACCCTGCTGATCTACGCGATGGTCTTCCTGCTCCCGGGGGACCCCATCGCCGCGCTGTTCGGCGACAAGCCCGTGAGCCCGGGCGTCGCGGCCCAGCTCCGGGCGCAGTACCACCTGGACCAGCCGTTCCTGGTGCAGTACCTGCTGTTCCTCAAGGGGGTCTTCACCCTCGACCTCGGCAACACGTTCTCCGGGCAGCCCGTCATCGACGTGATGGCCCGCGCGTTCCCCGTCACCATCCGCCTGACCGTCGTGGCCATCATCGTCGAGGCCGTGCTCGGGATCGTCGTGGGCCTGCTCGCCGGCCTGCGCCGCGGCGGCTGGTTCGACTCCCTCTCGCTGTTCGTCTCGCTGCTGGTCATCGCGGTGCCGATCTTCGTCATCGGCTTCGTGGCCCGGTACGTGTTCGCGGAGAAGCTGCGCTGGATCAAGGCCTCCGTCGGGCCCGACCCGACGTGGAGCCAGCTGCTCATCCCCGGCATCGTCCTGGGTTCGGTCTCCTTCGCCTACGTCCTCCGGCTCACGCGGAACTCCGTCGCCGAGAACCTCACCGCGGACCACGTGCGGACCGCGACCGCCAAGGGCCTCAAGCCCGGCCGCGTCCTCACGGTGCACGTGCTGCGGAACTCGCTCATCCCCGTGGTCACCTTCCTCGGCACCGACGTCGGCGGCCTGATGGCCGGCGCGGTCGTCACCGAGGGCATCTTCAACATCCCCGGGGTCGGCGGCACGCTCTACCAGGCGATCATCCGCACCGAGGGCGCGACCGTGGTCGCCTTCGTCACCGTCCTGGTGATCATCTACCTGGTGGTCAACCTCCTCGTCGACCTGCTCTACGCCGTCCTCGACCCCAGGATCCGCTATGTCTGACACCTCCGTGCGTCCCGGCCAGGAGCACTTCGTCGCCCCGCTGGAGGAGACCCCCCTGCGGGCCGTGGACGCGGTCGACGACTCCGCGCCCCCCTCCAGCCAGTGGGGCGAGGCGTGGCGCCAGCTGCGCCGCCGCCCGCTGTTCTGGGTGTCGGTCGTCCTCATCCTGCTCGTCGTCGTGGTCGCGGCCGTCCCGTCGCTGTTCACCTCGACGAACCCGCGGTTCCAGACCCTCGCCGACAGCCTCGGCGACCCGCGCGACGGGCACCCCTTCGGCTTCACGCGCCTCGGCGAGGACGTCTACGCCCGCACCATCTACGGGGCCCGCGCCTCGGTCGTCGTCGGCCTGCTGTCGACGGTGCTCGTGACCGTCGTCGGCGGTGTGGTCGGGGCCATCGCGGGCTACTACGGCGGGATCTGGGACGCGCTGCTCTCGCGCATCTCCGACATCTTCTTCGCCGTCCCGCTCGTGCTCGGCGCGATCGTCCTCATCACCTCGCTGCAGTCGCGCTCGACGCTGACCGTGTCGCTGGTGCTGTCGCTGTTCGCGTGGCCGCAGACCGCGCGCATCATGCGCGGCTCGGTCCTGCAGACCCGCAGCGCCGAGTTCGTCACGGCCGCCCGGGCCCTCGGCCTGAGCCGGCTGCAGGTGCTGGTCCGCCACGTCGTGCCGAACGCCCTCGGTCCGGTCATCGTCATCGCGACCATCTCGCTCGGCACGTTCATCGCCGCCGAGGCGACGCTGTCCTACCTCGGCGTCGGCCTGCCCTCCAGCATCGTCAGCTGGGGCGGCGACATCAGCGCGGCCCAGACGTCGCTGCGCAGCGCCCCCCAGGTGCTGTTCTGGCCGGCCGCCGCGCTGTCGGTCACCGTCCTCAGCTTCATCATGCTCGGCGACGTCGTGCGCGACGCCCTGGACCCGAAGGCGCGGACCCGATGAGCCCCCGAGACGCGAACCAGCCGAACCTGTCGAAGCGGCCGGACCCGGCCCCCGCGGGCACCCCGCTCCTGCAGGTCGAGGACCTGCACGTGGACTTCCGCTCCAACGGCCGCGACGTGCACGCCGTGCGCGGCGCGAGCCTCACGGTGCACGCGGGCCAGACGGTGGCCATCGTCGGCGAGTCCGGTTCCGGCAAGTCCACGACGGCCCAGGCCGTCATCGGCCTGCTGCCCGGCACAGGCCGCGTCACGAGCGGGAAGGTCCTGCTCGACGGCCGCGACATCGCCCACGCCAGCCGGCGCGAGTTCGTCGCCCTGCGCGGCTCCTCGATCGGCATGGTCCCGCAGGACCCGATGTCGAACCTCAACCCCGTCTGGACCGTGGGGTTCCAGGTCCGCGAGGCCCTGCGCGCCAACGGCCTCGACAAGGGCGTGAACGCCAAGGCCCGCGCCGCGGAGCTGCTGAAGGAGGCGGGGCTCGGAGACGCCGAGCGCCGCGCCAAGCAGTTCCCGCACGAGTTCTCCGGCGGCATGCGCCAGCGCGCGCTCATCGCGATCGGCCTGGCCTCGCGCCCGCGGCTGCTCATCGCCGACGAGCCGACCTCGGCCCTCGACGTCACGGTGCAGCGCCAGATCCTGGACCACCTGCAATCGCTGACCGCCTCGCTGGGCACGGCCGTGCTGCTCATCACCCACGACCTGGGCCTCGCGGCCGAGCGGGCCGAGCACCTGGTCGTCATGTACAAGGGCCAGGTCGTCGAGTCGGGCCCGGCGCTGGAGATCCTGCAGCGCCCGCAGCACCCGTACACGCAGCGCCTCGTCGCGGCGGCCCCGTCGCTGGCCTCGCGCCGGCTGGAGTCCTCGGTGGTGCGGGCGAACGTCGTCCGCCAGGCCGAGCACGCCGCCGTCGAGGCCCACGAGGTCGCCGTCGCCGAGTCGCTGGCCGACCTGCCGGAGACCGAGGAGGCGACGCCGGAGGTCATCCGCGTCGAGAACCTCACCAAGGTGTTCACCATCCGCGGCTCCGGCGCCCGGGGCGAGAAGCTGCGGGCCGTGGACGACGTGAGCTTCGCGGTCCGCCGCGGGACGACCACGGCGATCGTGGGGGAGTCGGGGTCGGGCAAGTCGACCGTCGCGCAGATGGTCCTCAACCTGATCCCCGTCACCGAGGGCCGGGTGCTCTTCGACGGCGTGGACATCACGACGCTCGACAAGCGCCAGGCGTTCGACTTCCGCCGCCGCGTGCAGCCGATCTTCCAGAACCCCTACGCCTCGCTGGACCCGACGTACAGCATCTTCCGCGTCGTCGAGGAACCCCTGCGGGTGCACGGGATCGGGGACTCGACCTCGCGCGAGGCGCGGGTGCGCGACCTGCTCGACAAGGTCGCGCTGCCGGCCTCGTCGATGCGGCGCTTCCCGAACGAGCTCTCCGGCGGGCAGCGCCAGCGCGTCGCGATCGCCCGCGCGCTGGCCCTGCACCCCGAGGTCGTCGTGTGCGACGAGGCCGTCAGCGCCCTCGACGTCCTCGTCCAGGGGCAGATCCTCACCCTGCTCAACGACCTGCAGGCCGAGCTGGGGCTGACGTACCTGTTCATCACCCACGACCTCGCGGTCGTGCGGCAGATCGCCGACGACGTCGTCGTCATGCAGAACGGCAAGGTCGTCGAGGCCGCGCCGACGGACCGGGTCTTCGAGGCCCCGCAGCAGGACTACACGCGGGCCCTGCTCGAGGCCATCCCCGGCGGGAGCATCGAGCTGGGCGCCTGATCGAGCTGGGCGCCTGATCGAGCACCGAGGCACAGAGAGGACCGGTCGCGACACCGTCGCGGCCGGTCCTCTCCGCGTCGGCCGCCCGCCGGCGGGTCGCCTCAGCCGACGGGCAGGTGGCGCGCCCACCACTCCAGGACGGCGTCGAAGCGCTGCCGGCGGTGCCGGGGGCGGCCCGAGCGCGTGAGCTCGTGGTCCTCGCCCGGGAACACCAGCAGCTCGGCAGGCACGCCCGCGCGGCGCAGCGTGAGGAAGTAGCGCTGGGCCTGCGACAGCGGGCAGCGCAGGTCCTGCTCGGAGTGGATCACGAGCGTCGGCGTGCGCGTGAGGTGCGCGACCGACTGCGGGCTGCGGGCGCGCTGCTGCGCCGGGTCCTCGCCCACGTACTGCTCGGAGAACCAGGACCCGATGTCGGAGGTCCCGACGAAGAGCTCCGCGTCGAGGTAGCCGCGCTCGACGATCGCGGCCGCGAAGCGGTGGTCGTGCGCGGTCGTCCACGCCGTGAGGTACCCGCCGTAGGACCCGCCCATGATCCCCACCCGGGCCGGGTCGAGGCCGTGCTCGCGCACGGCGCCGTCGAGCAGGTCGAGCACGTCGCTCGCGTCGACCGTGCCCATCGCGCCGGCGATCGACCGGCTGAACGCCTGGCCGTAGCCCGCCGAGCCGCGCGGGTTGCCCATCACCACGGCGTAGCCGGCGGCGGCGAGGACCTGCGCCTCGTCGAAGAGCGAGCCGGTGTACTGCGCGTACGGCCCGCCGTGGATCAGCAGGACGGTGGGCGGCGGCGGGGCGCCCGGGGACGCGTCGGGCAGCAGGACCCACCCGTGCACGGGCCGGCCGTCGCGGGCGGCCACCACGACCTCGTGCGGGGTGACGACGCCCGCGGCGCGCAGGGGCGCCGACAGGTCCGTCAGCCGGCGCAGCCCGCCGGCCTCCACGACCGCGACGTCACCGGCGGTGCCGGGGTCGCGCAGCGCGACGACGAGCGTGCCTCCCGCCGCGGCGGCGCCGGTCACCTCCACCGGCCCCGACGTCAGCCGGGTGAGCGCGCCGGCCGCGTCGACGCGCAGCAGGGCGGCCGTGCCGCGGGTGCGGTCCTGGACGAGGACGGCGTCAGGCACCGCCCCTGCGGGCTCCCCCTCATCGAGGGTGCTCTCGCCGAGGTCCACGGTCTCCAGGTCGGTGAGCAGGTGCGGGCGCCCGTCGCGCAGGACGTACAGGCCCGTGCTGCGGCCCGCGGTGTCCAGGCCGCGCGCGTCCAGCGGCTGCGCCAGCAGGAACACCGTGCCGGACGCCGTGACGAGGACGTCGGCGACCTCGAGGTCGCTGCCCGGGCCGACGAGCTCCTCCACGCCCGCGCCCGCCCCGTCGCGGGGCAGCCGCAGGAGGTGGGCGCCGACGCGGAGGTCGTCGTCGCGTCCGTCGTGCAGCGCGGCGACGACCGTGACGCCCGTCCCGTCCGGCGTGGCCCGCGGGTGGGCGTGGTCGGTGTCGGCGGTGGTCAGCTGGACCGCCGCGGGCACGCCGGGCACGGGCTCCGCCGCGGGGTCGGGGACGTCGACGACGAAGACGTGCAGGCGCTGGTCGGCGGTGTAGCCGAGGCCGTTGGCGAGGTAGCGCTGCGTCGTGATGCGGCGCGGGGGCTCCGCCGCGGGCTCGACGTCGGGGTCGGTGCCGTAGCGGCCGGGCTCGGCGACGCGGGCCGCGAAGACCAGGCGGCGGCCGTCGGGGAACCACGAGAAGCTCGCCACGCCCAGGTGCTGGTCGGTGACCGCCACCGGCTCACCGCCCGCGGCAGGGACGACGTGGACCTGGGCGCGGCCGCCGGGGGTGCTGCGCAGGAACGCGATCGCCGTGCCGTCGGGGGAGTGGCGGGGCGCGTCGTCGCGCGGTCCCCGGGTCAGCGGGGTCGCGGCGGCCGAGCCGTCGGTGGGCACCTGCCAGAGCCGGCTGGCGTAGGCGTCGGCCGCGACGTCGGGCCGGGTGACCGCGACGACGGCGCGCGCACCGTCCGGGCCGAGGCTCGGCGCCGAGACGGTGCGCAGGAGGTCCAGGTGGTCGGGTCGCACGGGAGCCCCTCCTCGGGGTGGTCGTGACCTGGGTCAGAGAGCCGTGCCGACGAGGTGGCCGATGCCGTACGTGACGGCCATCGCGAGCATCCCGCCGCCGACGTTGCGCAGGACGGCCGGGCGGGTCGGGGCGCCGCCCAGGCGCGCGCTCACGAAGCCCGTGAGGACCAGGGCCACGACGACGGCCGCGACGCACACCGCCACCCGCAGGCCCGCGGGCGGCAGCAGGACCGCGGCCAGCGGCAGGAGGGCGCCGAGGGTGAACGCGGCCGTCGAGGCGGCCGCGGCCTGCCACGGGTCCGCCGACTCCTCCGGGTCGAAGCCCAGCTCCGCCTCGGCGTGCGCGGCCAGGGCGTCGTGCGCGGTCAGCTCCTCGGCGACCTGCTGCGCCAGCGCGGGGGACAGACCCTTGCGCTCGTAGATCTCCGCCAGCTCGGCGAGCTCCTGCTCGGGCAGCTCGGCGAGCTCCCAGCGCTCCTTCGCGAGCAGCGCCTGCTGGGTGTCGCGCTGGGTGCTGACGGAGACGTACTCGCCCGTCCCCATCGACAGCGCGCCCGCCACGAGCGCCGCGACACCCGAGGCCAGGACCGCGGTGGAGTGGTCGGTGGCGGCCACGACGCCCAGCACCACGCCCGCCACGGACACGATCCCGTCGTTGGCGCCGAGCACCCCGGCGCGCAGCCGGTTCAGGCGCGCGTCGACGTCGGAGACGTGCAGGGCCGGCTCTTCGGGATGGGTCGAGACCACGCGGGAACCCTACGGCGGGGCCCCCGGCCGGGCGCGGACAGGTGCACCGAGTCCCCTCCCGTGACGGGCCGTGCAGGCGTAGGGTCGTTCCATGGAGCTCGTCGTCGAGGCTGTCGTGCTGGCGATCGTCGTCGCGGTCGTCGTCGTCATGGTGCGTCTGAGCCCGCGCCGGCGCATGCAGCGCACGGCCGAGGGCCTCACCCACGAGCGCGTGCGGCACCCGCACGGCGCCTCCGCCCCGAGTGCGGGGATGCACCACCACCACCGGCGCTGACCGCGCAGCGAGCCGCTGCGCCACCCCTCCGCCGTCGCCGTCCGGGTGCGTGGCGCACCTCACCCCGCCGGGTCGTGAACCCCGGAGCGTGCTCGGTCGTTGCAGACTGAGAGCCGAGCGTCCCGGTCCGGGGCGCGGGTGAGCAGCCGCACGAGAGGGAGTCGATGGCCGACACGCAGGACGAGCGCACCGCGAGCGCCGGGGGCACCCGGGCGGAGCGGGCCGCGCGCGTCGCCGCGATGCAGCGGGCCGAGAAGAAGCGGGCGAGCCGCCGCAGGGCCCTGCTCATCGCCGTGCCGACCGTCGTCGTCCTGGGCGTCGCCGGCGGGGTCACGGCCGTGCTGGCCAACCAGCCGGGACCGCCGTCGCTCGCTGCGGTGAAGACCTTCAGCTACCCCGCCTCGCAGCACACGACCGAGAAGCAGACGTACACCGAGAACCCGCCGGTCGGCGGCCCGCACAACCCCCAGTGGCTGAACTGCGGCGTCTACGACGCGCCCGTGCCCAACGAGAACGCGGTGCACTCGATGGAGCACGGCGCCGTCTGGATCACGTACGCGCCCGACCTGCCCGCCGACGCCGTCGACACGCTGAAGGAGGACGTCAGCGGGGACGCGTACACGGTCCTCTCGCCGTACCAGGGGCTGCCGTCGCCGATCGTGCTGTCCGCGTGGAACAACCAGCTGCAGGTCACCGACGCCGAGGACCCGCGCATCGACGCGTTCCTGGCCAAGTTCGTCCAGGGGGCGCAGACCCCCGAGCCCGGCGCCCTGTGCTCCAACGGCACGGGGACCCCGACGGGCTGACGTCCGTGACCGCCCGCCGCGTCCTGCTGGCGCTCGTCGCGCTGCTGCTCGTCCTCGTCGGCGGCATCCTCGCCGGCCGCTCCCTGCCCACCGCCCCCGGCGACCAGTCCGTCGACGTCGGGTTCGCCCGCGACATGTCCACCCACCACGCGCAGGCGGTGTCGATGGCCTTCGAGGCGATCGAGACCGCCCCCACCCCCGAGGTGCGCCAGCTCGCCGTCGACATCGTCGGCACGCAGCAGAACCAGGTGGGGCGCCTGCAGGAGCTGCTCGTGGTGTGGGGCCGGCCGCTCGCGACCAGCACGCCCGCGATGACGTGGATGAGCGGGACCGACGCCCACAGCCGCCACCTCGCCACCCAGGCCGCGACCGGCTCCGACCTCATGCCGGGGATGGCCACGGCCGCCGAGCTGGCGCGCCTGCAGTCGGAGACCGGGGCGACGTTCGAGGTGGACTTCCTGCAGCTGATGCTGCGCCACCACCAGGGCGGCATCGAGATGGCGCAGGTCGGCGCGGACCGGGCGACGACCCCCGAGGTGCGCGACCTCGCGACCGCGGTCGTGGCGAGCCAGGAGGGCGAGGTCACCGTCCTGACGGACCTGCTGAGCGCCCGCGGCGCCCGGCCGCTGCCCGCGCCGTGACGGGGGAGCGGCCGTGAGGCTCGTGGTCGGCGCGGCCATCGTCGACGACCTCACGCGCCCGGGGCGGCTGCTCGCCGCGCGGCGCAGCGCCCCGCCGGCGCTCGCGGGCCGCTGGGAGCTGCCCGGCGGCAAGGTCGAACCGGGCGAGACGCCCGTCGCGGCGCTGCACCGCGAGCTCGCGGAGGAGCTCGGCGTCCTCGTCGAGCTCGGCGCGGAGGTCGCCGCCCCCGCGGCGCAGGGCTGGCCCCTGGGGGGCGACCTCGTCATGCGCGTGTGGTGGGCCCGGCTGCTGTGCGGCACCCCCGCACCGCTGCAGGACCACGACGAGCTGCGCTGGCTGCCGGCCGGGGCGTGGGCGTCGGTCGACTGGCTGCCGGGCGACGTGCCCCTGGTCGCCGCGATGGCCGCCGCCTCCGCCCCGTGACCCCGTGCTGCAGGTGAACGAGCAGGTACCAACAGCGTGATCACGGTGGGCTGGGAGGTGTCGTCGCAGGTCAGGGGCCTGCGACCCGCGCGAGCGGTGAGGGGTGGGCGGCCCGAGAGGTAGACTGGGGTGAACCTCTTCCGTGACCCCTGTCAACACCCCCTCCTGTGGAGCGAGCCCCCCCATGCCCTTGAGCACCCGTGACGACCTGCGCAACGTCGCGATCGTGGCCCACGTCGACCACGGCAAGACCACCCTCGTCGACGCGATGCTCTGGCAGTCCGGCGCCTTCCGCGCCAACGCCGACGTCGCCGACCGCGTCATGGACTCCGGTGACCTCGAGCGCGAGAAGGGCATCACGATCCTCGCGAAGAACACCTCGGTCCGCTACAGCGGCCCGGGTGCGCCCGAGGGCGGCATGACGATCAACATCATCGACACCCCCGGCCACGCCGACTTCGGCGGCGAGGTCGAGCGCGGGCTGTCCATGGTCGACGGCGTCGTCCTGCTCGTCGACGCCTCCGAGGGCCCGCTGCCGCAGACCCGCTTCGTGCTCCGCAAGGCGCTCGCGGCCGGGATGCCCGTCGTGATCCTCGTGAACAAGGTCGACCGCCCCGACGCGCGCATCTCCGCCGTCGTGGAGGAGACCATCGACCTGCTGCTCGACCTGGGCGGGGACATCGAGGGCATCGACGTCGAGCAGCTGCTCGGCGTCCCCGTCGTCTACGCCTCGGCGAAGAACGGCCGCGCCTCGCTGAACCAGCCCGAGGACGGTGGCCTGCCGGACCACGAGGACCTCGTCCCGCTGTTCCAGACGATCATCGACACGATCCCGGCGCCGACCTACGACCCCGAGACCCCGCTGCAGGCGCACGTCACCAACCTCGACGCCTCGCCGTTCCTGGGCCGCCTCGCGCTGCTGCGCATCTTCTCCGGCGAGCTCATCAAGGGACAGCAGGTCGCGTGGTGCAAGCACGACGGCACCATCGAGCGCGTCAAGGTCACCGAGCTCCTCGTCACCGAGGCCGTCACCCGCGTGCCCGGGGAGAAGGCGGGCCCCGGCGACATCGTCGCCGTCGCCGGCATCCCGGAGATCACCATCGGCGAGACCCTGGCCGACCCGGATGACCCGCACCCGCTGCCCCTCATCACGGTCGACGAGCCCGCGATCTCGATGACCATCGGCATCAACACCTCGCCGATGGCCGGCCGCGTCAAGGGCGCCAAGGTCACCGCGCGCCTGGTCAAGGACCGCCTCGACAAGGAGCTCGTCGGCAACGTCTCGATCCGCGTCCTGCCGACCGAGCGCCCCGACGCGTGGGAGGTCCAGGGCCGCGGTGAGCTGGCGCTGGCCATCCTCGTCGAGCAGATGCGCCGCGAGGGCTACGAGCTGACCGTCGGCAAGCCGCAGGTCGTCACCCGCAAGGACGAGCACGGCAAGACGCTCGAGCCCTTCGAGAACCTGACGATCGACTCCCCCGAGGAGTACCTGGGCGCGATCACCCAGCTGCTGGCCGCCCGCAAGGGCCGCATGGAGACGATGACCAACCACGGCACCGGCTGGGTGCGCATGGAGTTCTACGTCCCCTCCCGCGGCCTCATCGGGTTCCGCACCGAGTTCCTCACCGACACCCGCGGCACCGGCATCGCGCACGCGCTGTTCGCGAAGTACGACCACTGGGCGGGCGACATCCGCACGCGCCAGTCGGGTTCGCTCGTCGCCGACCGCGCCGGTGCGGCCACCGCGTTCGCGATGACGAACCTGCAGGAGCGCGGGCAGATGTTCATCGAGCCCACGTCCGAGGTGTACGAGGGCATGATCGTCGGCGAGAACTCCCGCGCCGACGACATGGACGTGAACATCACCAAGGAGAAGAAGCTCTCCAACATGCGCTCGTCGACCTCCGACGAGTTCGAGCGCCTCGTGCCCCCGCGGCACCTGTCGCTGGAGCAGTCGCTCGAGTTCTGCCGCGAGGACGAGTGCGTCGAGGTGACCCCGGAGGCCGTGCGCATCCGCAAGGTCGAGCTCGACGCGTCGTCGCGCGCGAAGAACTCCGCGAAGGCCCGCCGCGGCTGATCCGCACGGCTGACGACCACGTCGGCCGCGACCGCTCGACGGACCCCCGGTGCCCCGCACCGGGGGTTCGTCGCGTCCCGGGCCCCTCCGGCGGGGGGTCCCTCGGCGCCGCCCGCCCGGGGCCGGCGTGCAGGATGAGCCCATGACGACTCTCCCTGGACCGTCCGAGGACCCCGGCCCGGCGCTGGCGCCGGGCGACACCGCCGGCGCGGGCACCGCGTCGCACGACGCCCTCGAGGCCGCCGCCGACCTCGTCGACGACGTCGCGGGGGAGCTGGACCCGGCCGGGCTGGAGTCGATGGAGCGCCTCGACCAGCCGCGCCGGCTGCTGTTCGTGCACGCCCACCCCGACGACGAGACCATCGGCACGGGCGGCACCATGGCCCGCTACGCGCAGGCCGGCGCCGCGGTGACCCTGCTGACCGCGACGCGCGGGGAGCTGGGCGACATCGTCCCCGCCGAGCTCGCGCACCTGGGCCCCGACGAGCTCGCCGAGCACCGCACGGGCGAGCTGGCCACGGCCATGGAGGCCCTCGGCGTCGAGGACCACCGCTTCCTCGTCCGCCGCGACGGCACGGGCTACCGCGACTCCGGGATGGTGTGGCTGCGCCCCGGTCAGGCCGCCGTGGGCGAGGACGTCGACCCCCGCTCGCTGGCCGCGGCCGACCCGGAGGAGGTCGCCCAGCGCATCGCCGACGTCGTGCGCGAGGTGCGCCCGCAGGTCGTCGTCACCTACGAGCCGGGCGGCGGCTACGGCCACCCCGACCACGTCCGCGTCCACGAGGCCACGGTGCGCGCCCTCGTCCTGGCGGCGGGGGAGGACCGCGAGCAGCCCGACGTCGTGCCGTGGTCGGTCGCGAAGGTCTACTGGAGCGTGCAGCCGGAGTCCCTGGCCCGGGCGGGGGTGCGGGCGCTCGCTGAGGCCGGTGCCGAGGGCGCGGCGGACCCCGACGGGCCCCTGCCCAGCGCGGTCGTGCCCGACGCCGAGGTCACCACGGTCGTCGACGCCTCGGGGCAGACGGCCGCGAAGCTCGCCGCGCTGCGTGCGCACGCCACCCAGCTCACCCTGGACCTCGACGCCCCCGTGCCGGCGATGCGCCTGAGCAACGGGGTCCCGCAGGCCCTGCAGCCGCTGGAGCACTTCCACCTCGCCCACGGCGTCCCCGGCGGGCCCTTCGACGCCGACGGCCGCGAGACGGACCTCTTCGCGGGCATCGCCCTGTCCTGAACACCCTCCCCCCGTGATCACCCAGGGAATCCCTGCATGATCACGGAGGGGTGGGGCGTCGGGCGGGCCGCCACGGGGCGCAGGTCGTTGCGCCGCCCGGGTGAACCCCTCACCCGTTCCGGTCACGGACGGTCGATGAGGGGCGCACCCTGCGCGCATCCGGGGTTGGGTGGGGCCACGGCCCGGCTCCCCGCCCGGTCGCGACGAGAGGAGCGGCCGTGGCCCCGCAGGTCAGCACCCCCGAGGCGGCCGCGACCGTGCACCCGGCCGGCGGGACGGCCCCGCGACGCCGCCGCGACGCCGCCGACGTCGGCCGGACCCGGGAGCGCAACCGCCTCCGCCGCACGAGCGTGCTGCTGCTCGTCGTGCTCGCGGTGCTGCTGGTCGTCGACGTGCGGCTGGCCACGGGCGGCTCGCTGCTGCCGGCCCTGCCGAGCATCGACCCGATCTACCTCATGTCGGGGCTGTTCTTCGCCGTCCTGATCGTGGTGCTGCTGGGCCAGACCGTCGTCGCGGGCCGCTCCCCGCACGTCCTGTACCGGCCCGAGCAGATCGACGTGGGCCTCGACGACGTGGTCGGCCTCGCGGCCGTGAAGGAGGACGTCGAGCGCAGCCTCGACCTGTTCCTCGCGGCCCGCAGCTTCCGCCGGGACATGGGCGGGCGCCCGCGGCGCGGGCTGCTGTTCGAGGGGTCCCCGGGCACCGGCAAGACGCACATGGCCAAGGCCATGGCGCGCGAGGCGGGGGTCCCGTTCCTCTTCGTCTCCGCGACCTCGTTCCAGTCGATGTGGTACGGCGCGACGGCCCGCAAGCTGCGCTCCTACTTCAAGGCCCTGCGCCGCGCCGCGCGCGCCGAGGGCGGCGCGATCGGGTTCATCGAGGAGATCGACGCGATCGCCGGCGCCCGCGGCGGGATGAACGCCGCGGTGGCCTCCGCCGCGTCGGCCGCCGGGTTCTCCCTGTCGTCGTGCGGCGGGCTCACGGGCCTCGTCGCCTCGGCGGCCTCGCCGGCGCTGCGCGTGGACCGGGTCGCCAGCAGCGAGGGCGCCAGCGGCGTCGTCAACGAGCTCCTCGTGCAGATGCAGTCCTTCGACGAGCCCACGGGCTGGCAGTCGCTGCAGGGCAAGGTGTTCGACGCCGTCAACCGGTTCCTGCCCGAGCACCGCCAGCTGCAGCGCGCCGTGGCCGAACCCGTCGAGGTTCTGCTGATCGCCGCGACGAACCGCGCGGACGCCCTCGACCCGGCGCTCCTGCGGCCCGGCCGCTTCGACCGCCGGCTGACGTTCGGCCTGCCCGACAAGGCCGGCCGCCGCGACCTCGTCGACCACTTCCTGGCCCGCAAGGCCCACGACGCCGCCCTGGACGCCGACGAGCGCCGCGACGCGCTGGCCGCGATCACCACGGGGTACAGCCCGGTGATGATCGAGAGCCTGCTCGACGAGGCTCTCGTCAACGCCGTGCGCCGCGACGCCGACGGCATGTCCTGGGCCGACGTCGAGCACGCCCGCCTCGTCACCGAGGTCGGCCTGGGCCAGCCCGTGGCCTACACGCCCCACGAGCAGGAGCTCATCGCCACCCACGAGGCGGGGCACGCCGTCGTCGCGTGGCTCGTCGCGCCGCAGCGGCGTCTCGAGGTGCTCACCATCGTCAAGCGCGCCGACGCCCTCGGCCTGCTCGCCCACGGCGACGCCGAGGACGTCTACACGCGCTCCCGCACCGAGCTCGCCGGGCTGATCCGCATCGCGTTCGGCGGGCAGGTCGCCGAGGAGCTGTTCTTCGGCGACGTCTCGACGGGCCCCTCGGGGGACCTGCTGACCGCCACGCAGACGGCCGCGCAGATGGTCGGCGCGGCCGGGATGGCGGGGACGCTGATCTCCTTCGCGGCCGTGCAGAACGGGGCCTTCGCCGACGGCAACCTCGTCTCCCGCGTCCTCGGCGACGGCGAGGGCCGGCGCATGGTCGAGGAGCTCCTGGCCGAGCAGAAGGCCGCCGTGGTCGAGCTCTTGGGCCGCAACACCCACCTCGTCGCCGCCCTGCGCGACGCCCTGGTCAGGCGCCACGAGCTCATCGGCTCCGAGATCACCGACGTGCTCGAGGCGGCCCGCGCCGCCCACGGCGCCACGTGGACGCAGGACGAGCTGCCCTCGCTCGACGAGCCGCTGGTCATCGACCTGCGCGGGCCCGGCCTGCACGGCGGGCAGCACCAGGACGACGCGGCGCTGCCCGACCGCCGGGCCTGAGGCTCAGGCGGGCGTCAGGCGCACGCAGCGGGCCGTGTAGCCGTCCGCCGCGCCCGTCACGCCCAGCTCGCCCGCGGCGGCGTCCCAGGACCACGACCAGGCGCGCAGCCCGGCCGGGAAGACCGGGGACACCTCGAGGTCGCGGCCGCGCAGGGCGGGCAGCCGCAGCCGCGCGGACCCGCCCGCGGGGCCGCGGTGCCAGACGCTGAGCAGCGTGGACCCGCTGCCCTGCAGCCCGAGGGCCGTCCACTCCTCGTCCCAGCCGGGCAGCCCCAGCGGCCACACCGGCACCGCCGTGACGAGGTCGCCGCGCAGCGCGCGGTGCGCCGCGATCGCCTCGGCCACCAGGGCGCGCTGCGCGTCGTCCATGCGCGGCAGGTGACCCGAGACGTAGATGCGGCCGAGCAAGCCCGTCACGAGCGTCGCCGCGACCTCCTCCGCGCCCATCCCGGGCTGGGGGTAGGCCCAGTTCGCGGCCTGCTCGGGCAGCACCGACAGCGGTGCGGCGGCCGCGACCGGCGCGTAGCGGGGCGGGTCCTGCTGGTCGGAGGTCGACTGCAGCTGCAGCACCTGCAGCAGGGCCTGGTCGGCGCGCATGCCGCCCGAGCCGCAGTTCTCCAGCACCAGGGTCGGGTGCCGGTCCAGGACGCCGCGCAGCCAGTCCAGGTGGGCGCGGTGGTGGCGCAGCATGCCCGCGCCGGGGCTCAGGCCGTCGCGGTCCGTCCCGGCGCCGGGGTTGACGTTGTAGTCGAGCTTGAAGAACCCGACGCCGAAGTCCGCGACGAGCCGGTCCACGACGGCGTCGAGGTGGGCGCGCGCCGCGGGGTGGGCGAGGTCGAGGTGGTGGCGGCCGTGCTCGGTGAGCACCCGGCCGTGGCGCTGCCAGAACGCCTCCGGCGGCAGGGTCGCGGCGAGCGGGCTGCGCACGCCGACGACCTCGGGCTCCAGCCACAGGCCCACGGCCATCCCGCGCGCGGCGATGTGGTCGGTGACCTCGCGCAGGCCGCCGGGGAAGCGGACCGTGGAGGGCTCCCACGCGCCGACGGTGTCCCACCAGTCGCCCGTGTCGTCGTACCAGCCGGCGTCGATGCAGAAGACCTCCGCGCCCGCCTCCGCCGCCGCGTCGACCAGCGGGAGCAGCTTCTCCGTCGTCGGGTCGCCCATCAGCGTGTTCATGTAGTCGTTGAAGACGACGGGCAGGGCGGTGTCGTCGGGGTGCGGGCGGCGGACCGCCCGCCGGTGCCGGGTCAGGGCCGCGACGGCGGCGTCGGGGTCCGCCCCGACCGCCAGGGTCGCGGGCACCGACGTCCAGCTCGCCCCGGGCGCGAGCAGTTCGACCCAGGCGTGGTCGTCGTCGGTCGGCCCGGACAGCGCGAGGTAGGTCCCGGCGGCGTCGTCGCCGACCTCCCAGCGCCACCCCGCGCTGCTGGCCACCTCCCACACCCACGTGGTCCCGTCGCCCGCGGTGAGCGCGCCCAGCGGCTGCGGGCCGCCCGTGGACCACGTCCCCTGCGAGCGCTCGACGAGGGCCTGCCGGCCCTCCCCGCCGTGCGCGGACAGCGTGAGGTCGGCGAGGCCCGCGGCGCGCAGCGGCTCCCGGCGCCACCGGCCCTCGCCGACCCAGTCGGAGCGGCCGTGCAGCAGCTCGAGGTCGCCGGCCGCGGCGCCCGTCCCGCCGCTGGTGGGCTGCACGCGGCTCGCCCAGCTGGTCACGGCCTGCAGCACGGCGACGTCGTCGCCCTCGTTGGTCACCGTGGTGACGCAGGTGAGGGCGGAGACGCCCTCGGCCGACGTGAGTGCGACGCGGACGGCCAGCCCGGACACCCGGTCGCGCAGGTCCAGGTGGAGGCGGTGGTGCCCGCGCTCGTCGGTGTCCCGCTCGTGGCCGACCAGGCGCAGCCGGGCGCCCACGGCCGTGCGCACGAGCCGCATCGAGGCGCGTGCGCGCCCGTAACCCGCGGCGATGAGCTCGACCAGCGGCACCGCGTCCTGCCCCCAGCCGTCGTCGGTGCTCGAGTCCTCCTCGTCGTGCGGACCCGCGTCGTCCGGGGCGGCGGCGTCCTCGGGGCAGGGGGCCGGGCTCACGCGGGTCACCGCGAGCGGTCCGTGCGCGGGCTGCGCGAGCTCCACGGTCAGGGCCCCGTGGCCCCACACGAGGCGCAGCGCGCGGTCGTCCTCGGTGTGCTCGGCGGTGCGGCTCAGCGGCACGGGATCTCCTGGGGGTGGGTCGGGGTTCAGGGGGCGCGGTGGGGCACGGCGGGGGCGCGGCGAGGCGCCGGTCTCGCCGCCGGAGCTCAGGGGGTGACGCGGTAGTGGTAGCCGTGGTGGACGGTGAACCCCGCGCCCTCGTAGAGCGCCCGGGCCCCGGCGTTGGCCTCGGCGACCTGCAGGTAGGTGGACGTGGCGCCCGCGGCCCGGGCCCAGTCGGCGACCTCGCCGAGCACCCGGCGGCCCAGGCCGCGGCGGCGGTGCGAGGGGGCGACCTCGACCGCCGTCAGCCCCGCCCAGCCGGGGGAGAGGGACCCGCGGGCGATCGCGACCGTGCGGCCCGCGTCGCGCACCCGGACGAACACCTGCGCGTCCGCGGAGACGAGCACCGTCCTGCCCACGGCGGGCACCGGGCCCCGGCCGCGGTAGTGGTAGGCCGCGAGCCAGTCCTCGTCGGGGGCGTCCGCGGCGTCCACGGTCCAGTCGCCCGCCGGGAGGGGCATCTCCCGGGCGCCGGGCAGGTCGTCGGTCGCGGCCGTCATGACGACGGTGGGGGTCTCGACCGCCCACCCGCGGGCGGTGAGCTCGTCGGCCAGGGGCGTGCCCTCGCCCAGCGTCCCCGCCGGGTGGACGAGGGCGAAGCGGGGTGGCAGCGACCGGTGGGCGTACCAGGCGCCGACCCGGGCGACGGCGTCGTCGAGGCCGGTGCCCGCCGCGCCGACCGCGAGGCAGGAGTTGGCGCGGCCCGTGAAGCCCCCGGCCGCGCGCAGCCACCAGTCGCCGAGGCGCTCGCGCTCCACCGGGCGCCAGTGCTCGGCCATCAGCCGCTGCAGGTCGTCCACGCCGACCGCGACGTGCGGGGCGCCCCGGCGCCGCGGCGGCGGGGGCACGGCCTTGGCCGCCAGGACGTCGGCGCGGCGCACCGCGACGGGCCCGCGCCGGGTGGCCACGACGAGCTCCGCCGGCTCGACGACGAGCAGCTCGCCCAGCGCGTCGCTCGCCGAGCCGTCGGGCAGGCGGTGCCGCACGACCACGCGGGCGCCCACGACGAGCTCCTCCTCGCGCAGCGCGAGCCGCACGCCGGACCCGTCGGCGGGGGCGTCGCTGGAGTCGGCACGAGGGGCGTCGCGGGGGTCGGGCGGGCCTGCCGTCTCGGGCACGGGGCCCTCCTGCCTGTCGTCGCTGCGGGAGTCCGCGATACTAGGCGGGTGCGCCCGGGGGCCCGGGTGCAGCACCGTCGAGGAACCACCGGCCCGCGCCCGTCGTCGCGCACCCGACCCACCACGCGGTCACCGCACGGCACCGGGACGTCCGGAGCCGGAGGAGGAGGACACCTGTGACCTACGTCATCGCCCAGCCCTGCGTGGACGTCAAGGACAAGGCCTGCATCGAGGAGTGTCCCGTCGACTGCATCTACGAGGGCAACCGCTCCCTGTACATCCACCCGGACGAGTGCGTCGACTGCGGCGCCTGCGAGCCGGTGTGCCCCGTGGAGGCCATCTACTACGAGGACGACGTCCCCGAGCAGTGGTCCGTCTTCACGGCGGCCAACGTCGAGTTCTTCGACACCGTCGGCTCGCCCGGCGGCGCCGCGAAGCTCGGGGTCATCGACCTCGACCACCCCGCGGTCACCTCGCTGCCCCCGCAGGGCGAAGGGTCCTGAGCGTGGACACCGCGGGAGCCGCCGCCCCGACCGTCACCGGCCCCGGGCGGCGCTCCCGCGGTGCGGACCTGCCCGACTTCCCCTGGGACTCCCTCGCGGCCGCCAAGGCGCGGGCTGCGGCGCACCCCGGCGGGATCGTCGACCTGTCCGTCGGCACGCCCGTGGACCCGACGCCGCAGGTCGTCGCCGACGCCCTGCGCGGGGCCGCCAACGCCCCCGGCTACCCGCAGACGCACGGGACCCCGGCGCTGCGCGAGACCGTGAGCGCCTGGTTCGCCCGCCGCCGCGGCGTGCCCGGCCTGGACCCGGACGGCGTGCTGCCGACGATCGGCTCCAAGGAGCTCGTCGCGTGGCTGCCGCTGCTGCTGGGCCTCGGGGCCGGCGACGTCGTGGCCCACCCCGGCGTCGCCTACCCGACCTACGACGTCGGCGCCCGCCTGGGCGGCGCCCGCCCCGTGGTCGCCGACGGCGTCGCGGGGCTCGCGGCCGCCGAGGAGCAGGCGCTGGAGACGGGCGGGCGCGTCGGGCTCGTCTGGCTGAACTCGCCGTCGAACCCGACGGGTGCGGTGCTCGAGGTCGAGGAGCTCGCCGCCGTCGTCGCCTGGGCGCGCGAGCGGGGCATCGTCGTCGCGAGCGACGAGTGCTACGCCGAGCTCGGCTGGGACGAGCGCCACGACGCCTCCCGCGGCGGCCTGGTGCCCTCGCTGCTGGACCCCCGCGTCTGCGGCGGTGACCACACGGGCCTGCTGTGCGTGTACTCGACGTCCAAGCAGTCGAACCTGGCCGGCTACCGCGCCGCCTTCGTCGCCGGGGACGTCGCCCTCGTCGCCGAGCTGCTGGCCGTGCGCAAGCACGCCGGGATGATCGTGCCGTGGCCCGTGCAGGTGGCCCTGGCCGCGGCGCTCGCCGACGACGCCCACGTCGACGCCCAGCGCGAGCGCTACCGGGCCCGCCGTGACGTCGTGCGCACGGCGCTGGAGGCCGCGGGCTTCCGCGTGGACGCCTCCGGGGCCGGGCTGTACCTGTGGAGCACCCTGAGCCGGGACAGCCGCGCGACGGTCGACCTGCTGGCCGAGCGGGGCATCCTGGCGGCGCCGGGGGACTTCTACGGCCCCGCGGGCGCGCAGCACGTCCGGATCGCCCTCACGGCGACCGACGAGCGCATCGCGCAGGTGCCGGAGCGGCTCGCCGACCTCCGGGCCTGAGGGCCGCGGCGGCCCCGGCCCCCGCACGGGGGGTGACGGGGTCGTCGCAGGACCTCGCGTTGGGGACGCGTGCGGGGGACGGGTACGGTCGCCGCATGGTGGACTCCGTGACGCTCAAGCACGCTGGTGGCGAGCTCGACCTCCCCGTGACCCCCGCGACCGAGGGCAACGCCGGGTTCGGGATCGGCAGCCTGATGAAGGAGACCGGGCTCGTCACGCTCGACTCGGGATTCACGAACACCGCGTCCTGCACGTCGGCGGTCACCTACATCGACGGCGACGCGGGCATCCTGCGCTACCGCGGCTACCCCATCGAGCAGCTCGCGGAGAAGTCGTCCTTCGTCGAGACGTCCTACCTGCTCATCTACGGCGAGCTGCCGACGGAGACCCAGCTCTCGGCGTTCACCGAGCGGATCCAGCGCCACACGCTGCTGCACGAGGACCTCAAGCGGTTCTTCGACGGCTTCCCGCGCGACGCGCACCCCATGCCGGTCCTGTCCAGCGCCGTGAGCGCGCTGTCGACGTTCTACCCGAACAGCCTCAACCCGTTCGACGCCGAGCAGGTCGAGCTGTCCACGATCCGCCTCCTGGCCAAGCTGCCGACGATCGCGGCGTACGCGCACCGCAAGTCCCTCGGGCAGCCGCTGCTGTACCCCGACAACCGCCTCGGCCTCGTCGAGAACTTCACGCGGCTCGCCTTCGGCAACCCCGCCGAGGACTACGAGCTCGACCCGACGCTGGTCAAGGCGCTGGACCAGCTGTTCATCCTGCACGCCGACCACGAGCAGAACTGCTCCACCTCGACCGTGCGGCTCGTCGGGTCCGGGCAGGCGAACCTGTTCGCGTCGGTGTCGGCCGGGATCCACGCGCTGTCCGGGCCGCTGCACGGCGGCGCGAACTCCGCGGTCCTCGACATGCTCGAGATGATCAAGAACTCCGACGACGACGTCGACACGTTCATGACCAAGGTCAAGAACAAGGAGAAGGGTGTGCGCCTGATGGGCTTCGGCCACCGGGTGTACAAGAACTACGACCCGCGCGCGGCCATCGTGAAGAAGACCGCGGACGAGGTCCTCTCCCTGCTGGGCAAGCGCGACGAGATGCTCGACATCGCCATGCGCCTGGAGGAGATCGCGCTCTCCGACGACTACTTCATCGAGCGCAAGCTGTACCCGAACGTGGACTTCTACACGGGCATCATCTACAAGGCGATGGGTTTCCCGACGAAGATGTTCACGGTCCTGTTCGCCCTCGGCCGGCTGCCCGGCTGGATCGCGCAGTGGCGCGAGATGATCAACGACCCGGCCACCAAGATCGGCCGTCCGCGCCAGGTGTACGTGGGCGAGGCCGAGCGCGGCTACACGGAGCTCGGCGGCCGCTGAGCCGGCCCCGCCGGGCGGGCGTCACTCCGCGACGCGGACCTGCACGCCGCCCGGCGGCACCCCCGTGGCCGTCGTGCGCCACGCCCCGCCCGACGTCCGCGTCCACCGGGACCCGTCGACGCTGACCTCGGTGATGCCGTAGCGCTCCGCCGACGCCACCGCCCAGCCGGCGACCGCCCAGGCGGTGCGCACGGCGTCGTCGCCCTCACCGAGCGCGTACTCCAGGCCGTGCCCCGTGGTGCCCGGCACGACGGCCGGCGCCACCGGGGTGACCTGCACGCCGAGGGCGTCGCGGACGGCGGCCGCCCGCGGCACCGGGGTCTCGTCGTCGCCGGCCTCCCCGGGCTCCGCCGAGGCCGGGTGCAGCCGGCACGTGAAGCCGCCCGGCGTGTAGCCGGTCAGGGCCGAGGCCACGAGCCGGCCCTCCTGCTCGTGGTCGCCGTAGGCCAGGGGGAAGCCGCTGCGCTGCACGGCCTGCGCGGCCTCCGTGACGGGCAGGTCGCGGTAGCCGTCCACCTTCACGAGCCCGTCGTAGAACTTGTTCGTCGCGTAGACGGGGTCCCGCACCTGCTCCGGGCTGCCCCAGCCCTGCGAGGGCCGCTGCTGGAACAGGCCCAGGGAGTCGCGGTCGCCGTGGTCGAGGTTGCGCAGCCCCGACTCCTGCACGACCGTCGCGATCGCGATCGTCGCGGCCCGCGCGGGCAGCCCCCGGCGCACGGCGATCCCCACGACCGTCGCGGCGTTCGCGGCCTGCTCCGGCGACATCGACGTGGACTCCCCGGCGCCGCTCGCGGTGCAGCGCTCGACGACGACGGGCGCGTCCTCGTCGCGCGAGAGCCACACGCCCCCCGCGACGACGACCACGAGCACCGACGCCAGCACGACGACGCGGCGGCGCCGCGCCGCGGCGACGCGGCGCGTCACCACGCGCGGGCCCGGCGGCCGGAGGTCGCCGCGGGCGGGTCAGTTCGCGTGCAGCGCAGGGTTCAGCTCCACCGTCGTGCCCTTGCGCGGCAGCGCCTCCACGGTCCCCGAGACGGAGTTGCGGCGGAACAGCAGCCCCGCGGACCCGGACAGCAGGCGCGCGGACACCGTGCGGTCCACGCTGCCGTCCGCGGCGAGCAGCGTGACCTTCGTGCCGGCCGTGATGTACGTCCCGGCCTCCACGACGCAGTCGTCGCCGAGGGAGATGCCCGTGCCGGAGTTCGCCCCCAGCAGGCAGCGCTCGCCGATGCGGACGACCTCCTTGCCGCCCCCGGAGAGCGTCCCCATGATCGAGGCGCCCCCGCCGACGTCGCTGCCGTCGCCGACCACGACCCCCGCGGAGACCCGCCCCTCGACCATCGAGGTGCCCAGGGTGCCCGCGTTGTAGTTCACGAAGCCCTCGTGCATGACGGTCGTGCCCGGCGCCAGGTGCGCCCCCAGGCGCACGCGGTCGGCGTCGGCGATGCGCACGCCCGTCGGCGTCACGTAGTCGGTCATCCGCGGGAACTTGTCGATGCCGAGGACCGTCACCGGCCCGACGTTGGCGCGCAGCGCGAGCCGCGTGCGCTCGAAGTCGGTCACGGCGCAGGGCCCGTGGTTCGTCCACACGACGTTGGCCAGCACCCCGAAGATCCCCGTGAGGTCGACCTCGTGCGGCCGCACGAGGCGGTGGGAGAGCAGGTGCAGGCGCAGGTAGGCGTCGGCGGTGTCGGCGGGCGGGGCGTCGAGGTCGACCTCGGTCGTCATCACCCGCTGGCGCACGCGGCGGTGCGGGTCGGAGTCCTCCAGCGACGCCAGCTCGGCGGGCACGCCGTAGGAGCCGGTGCCGGGGAAGGCCCCGAGGGCGGGGAAGGGGTACCAGACGTCCAGCACGGTGCCGTCCTCGGCGGACGTCGCCAGGCCGTGGCCCCAGGCGAGGCGACGACCGGCGGTGGCTCCGGCGGCAGAGGCTCCGGCGGCAGGGGCTCCGGCGGCGGTGGCTCCGGCGGCGGTGGCGCCCGACGGACCGGGGACGGGAGAGGACGGCTGCGTGCTCACGCGCCCAGACCCTACGGGGTGCGGGGCCCCGCGCCGGGGAGCGGGCGGGCGGGTCGGGGCGGTGCGCGGGCCCGCCCCAGACGGGCCTCGTTAGGCTGGCGCGCGTGAGCACCCCGCAGACCACCACGACGACGGGGTCGCCCCTCGACCTCGCCGACCCGGGCCTCGACGCGGTCGAGCTGACCCGCCGCGTCTGCGACACGGCCTCGGTGAGCGGGGAGGAGACCGCGCTGGCCGACGCCGTCGAGGCGGCGCTGCGCGGCACCGGCCTGGACGTGCTCCGCGACGGCGACGCGGTCGTGGCCCGCACCCGCCTCGGCCGCGCCGAGCGGGTCCTGCTGGCCGGTCACCTCGACACCGTCCCGCTGACCGACCCGCCGAACCTCCCCGTGCGCCGCGAGCAGCACCCCGTCGACGGCGACGTCCTCGTCGGGCGCGGCACGTGCGACATGAAGGGCGGCCTGGCGGTCCAGCTCGTCCTGGCCCGCGAGGTCGCGGCCGCGGGCGACGCCCTGACGCGCGACGTCACCTTCGTCTTCTACGACCACGAGGAGGTCGAGGCCGCCCGCAACGGCCTCGGCCGCCTCGCGCGCAACGCCCCCGACGCGCTGGCCGCGGACTTCGCCATCCTGCTCGAGCCGTCCTCCGCGATCGTCGAGGGCGGCTGCAACGGCACGCTGCGCGCCGAGGTCACCACGACCGGCCAGGCCGCGCACTCGGCCCGCCCGTGGCGCGGCGCCAACGCGATCCACGCCGCCGCGCCGGTCCTCGCCCGCCTCGCCGCGCACACGCCCGCGGAGGTCGAGGTCGAGGGCCTCGTGTTCCGCGAGGCCCTCAACGCGGTCGGCATCCAGGGCGGCATCGCGGGCAACGTCATCCCCGACCGCTGCGTCGTCGTGGTCAACCACCGCTTCGCCCCGAAGTGGTCCGCAGCCGAGGCCGAGGCCCACGTGCGCGAGGTCTTCGACGGCTTCGACGTCCGGGTCACCGACGTCGCCGAGGGCGCGCTGCCCGGCCTGGACCGCCCCGCCGCGGCCGACTTCGTGCGCCGCACGGGGGCGACCCCGCTGCCCAAGTACGGCTGGACCGACGTCGCGCGCTTCTCCGCGCTGGGCGTGCCGGCCGTGAACTACGGGCCGGGCGACAACGCGACCGCGCACGCCGACGACGAGCGCTGCCGGGTCGAGGAGATCGAGACCTGCGTGCGGGTCCTGCGAGGCTGGCTGCTGGAACCCGCGGCCGGCGCCGCGGGGACGACGGGGGGGACCGAGTGAGCACCATCTGCCTGTACGGCAGCGCGAGCGGGGGCATCGACCCGGCCCACGTCGAGCTGGCGGCCCGCGTGGGCCGCATCATCGGCGAGCGCGGCCACGACTTCGTCTACGGCGGCGGCGGCACCTCCGTCATGGGGGCGGCCGAGGCCGCGGCCCGGGCGGCGGGGGCGCGGACCACGGGCGTGATCCCGCGGGCGCTGCTCGAGCTGGAGCTGCCGCCCGAGGGCATCTCCGAGCTGCTCGTCACCGACGAGATGCGCGAGCGCAAGGCCCTCATGGACGAGCGCGCCGACGCCTTCGTCGTGCTCCCCGGCGGCCTCGGCACCCTCGAGGAGCTCTTCGAGATCTGGGTGGCCCGCACGATCGGCCTGCACACCAAGCCGCTGGCGGTGCTCGACTCCCTCGGGCACTACCGCGGGCTGCGGACGTGGCTCGAGGGGCTCGTGGACACGGGCTTCGCCCGGTCGCTGATCTTCGACACCATCCACTGGACCGACGACCCCGAGGACGCCATCGACTTCCTCGAGTCGGCGCCGCGCGAGCGCGTCACGCTGCCGTCGTCGGAGATCGTGGGCACCTTCGTGGACTTCCCGCCCAAGGGCGAGGTCCCGGCCGACCCGCGCGACGCGCGGCGGCCCACCGACGACGGGGCCGGGGCGTGACCCTCTTCCTGCTCGTCGTCGTCCTCGTGGCGATCGGGCTGGTCGCGGCCGTCGCGAGCGGGCGCATCAGCGGCGGCCTGGGCCCCGCGACGAGCACCCGGCCCTACGTGGGCCTGCCCGAGGGCCCCGTGGCGGCCGCGGACGTCGACGCCGTCCGCTTCTCCCTGGGCCTGCGCGGCTACCGGATGGACGAGGTCGACGCCGTGCTGGAGAAGCTGCGCGAGGAGCTGCGCGAGCGCGACGAGGAACTCACCGCCTGGCGCACCGCCGGTGACTGACCTCGTGGCCGGGCCCATCGCCGCGGACCTCCCCGGCGGGGTCGACCCCACCCCGCCGGCCGCCGAGCGCCGCCGCACGGTCGTCGCCTTCACGGCGCGCAGCCTCGTCGACGCCGACGCCGCCGCGGTCTTCGCCGTCCTCACCGACTGGCCCCGCCAGACCGACTGGGTCCCCGCCACCGTCGTCGAGCGGCTGCCCGGCCCCGTCGCCGCGCCCGGCGAGCGGTTCGTCGGCCGCTCGGGCGCCGGGCCGCTCGCCTTCGACGACCCCATGACCGTCGTGCGCCGCCGCGAGCCCGCGGGCGGCCGCCCCGGCGTCGTCGACATCGTCAAGACCGGCACGCTGCTCGGTGGCACCGTGAGCATCGGCGTGCGCGACGTCGGTGGCGGGCGCACCCAGGTCGAGTGGACCGAGCGGATCCGCGTGCGCCCCGCGTGGCTCTCGCACCTCGCCGCCGTGGCGGGCCCGGTGCCGGGCTGGCTGGGGACCGCGGCCTTCACGGCCGTGCTGCGCACGATGGTCCGCGACACCTTCCGCGCGGACGCGGCGCCCGGGGCCCGCGGGCAGTGACGGGCCGCTCGTGACGGCCCGGCCGTGAGGGGCGGCTCGGGGGGGCCGGCTGTGAGGGGCGAGCGGTGACCGCCGCGCCGACGGTGCCGGCCCGGCGCCCGCCCGCGGCCTGGCGCACCCGGCTCGCGCTGCGCTGGCTGCGCTCGCCCGCGGCCGTCCGCGTCCTCGTCGTCTACGTCCTCGCGCGCTGCTTCTCCGCGGTCGTCCTGGCCGAGGTGGCCCGGTTCCAGGAGCCGAGCATCTGGACCTCCGACGACCCCGGGTACCACGACATGCTCGCCCTCTGGGACGGCAGCTGGTACCGCGAGATCGCCGAGACTGGCTACCCCGCGAGCGTCCCGCTGGGCTCCGACGGGGACCCGCGGCAGTCGGCGCTGGCGTTCTACCCGCTCTTCCCGCTGCTGTGCCGCGTGCTCATGGCGCTCACGGGGCTCTCGTTCCCCACCACGGGCGCGGCCGTGTCCCTGGTCTGCGGGGCGGGCGCCGCGGTGCTCGTGCACGCCCTGGTGCGGCGGGCCGTGGCGGCGCAGGGCGCCCGCCCGGTCGTCGCCGCGCGCGCGGCCTGGAGCGCGGCCGTGCTCTTCTGCTGCTCCCCGGTCTCACCCGTGCTGCAGGTCGCCTACACCGAGGCGCTCGCCGTCCTGCTGCTCGCGGTCGTGCTGCTCCTGCTGCTGCGCGAGCGCTACCTCCCGGCCGCGCTGACGGCCCTGCTGCTGGGCCTCTCGCGGCCCGTGGCCGTCCCGCTGACGGCGGTCGTCGTCGTGCACCTCGCCCTGCGGGCCCGCGCGGGCTGGGTCGCCGGCCGCCGCCGCCCGGGCCGGGGAACGGCGGCCCGGGCGCTGGCACTGCTCGCGGCCTCCGGCGTCGCGGGGCTGCTCTGGCCCGTCACGACCTGGTGGCTCACGGGTCGCACCGACGCCTACACGGCCACGATGGGCGCCTGGCGCGTCGGCGGTCAGGTCGTCTGGCTGAAGCCCTGGTGGTCGGTGGCGCAGTACGTGCTCGGGGAGAGGGCCGGGCCGCTCGTGCTCGTGGCCGCCGTCGTCGCCTCCGCGGCCTGGCTGCTCTCGCGGCGCACCGCCGTGCTGGGCCCGCAGCTGCGCGCCTGGTGCGTGGCCTACCCGGCCTACCTCCTGCTCGTCCTTGACCCCTTCACGAGCCTCTTCCGCTACCTGATCCTGCTCTTCCCGCTCGGCGGGCTCGTCGCGCTGCGGCCCCGCAGCCGCAGCACCCTGCGCGTCGTCGTGATCGCTTCCCTTGCGCTGCAGGTCGTCTGGGTCGCGTGGCTCTGGCGCTTCTCCCCGCCCGCCGACTGGCCACCGTGAGGCCGGACACCGCCGCGCGGGGGGTCGGGGTGCCCGGCGGCGCGAGCGGCACCCCCGGATGGGGATAATGGTGGTCCACACGCCGATCGCGGCTTCCAGCCGCGAGCCCGAGCGCGCGCACGAGACGACGAGAGAGGACGCACGCCGATGGCGGCCATGAAGCCGAGGACCGGAGACGGTCCGCTGGAGGTCACCAAGGAAGGGCGCGGCATCGTCCTGCGCATGCCGCTGGAGGGCGGTGGTCGTCTCGTCGTCGAGATGACCCCGGACGAGGCCAAAGCCCTGGGAGACGCCATCACCTCGGTCGTCGGCTGAGGGGACACCGCGGGGCGGGCACCACACGGTGCCCGCCCCGCGGTCCGTCCGAGCGAGACCCGAGGACCCCGAGCAGGCAGGACGCCCCGTGACCACCACCTCCGCCGCCCCCGCGCTGCGCCGCTGGAGCGCGCCGCGCGTGCTGCTCGTCGCGGGACCGCTGACCGCCCTGGACGCCGACGACCTCGACGGCTACGAGGTCCTGGGCGTGCCTGTGGCTCCCGCGCCCGGGACGCCTGCCGCGCCCGCGCCGGCCGTCGAGCCCACCACGACCGACGAGCCCGCGGCCGCCGACCCCGCCGCGGCCGAGCCCGCCGCGGCCGAGCCCGCCGCGGTCGAGCCC
>NZ_VWPY01000016.1 GCF_011839805.1 Kineococcus rubinsiae
CCCGGCCGGGGTGTCCGCGCGGCGGCGGCGTGGCTGCTGCTGGTCCTGCCGCTCGGTGCGGCCGGGGAAGTGCTCCTGCACCTCGTCCTGGCCTGACGTGATCGCCGGACGCGGGCCAACGGCGTCGTTGCGGTGACCGCATGGGAACCGTGAAGCCGTGGCACATCGTGGTGCTGGTCCTGATCGTCCTCGTGGTCGCTGCCGTCGTGGGCATCGTCGCTCGGGTGGCGCGGGCCGGTCGCCGCCGCTATGACCTCCAGCAGAACTCCGGCGGTCACCTCGTCCCGCGGCCCTGCCGCCCGGTCGGGGGAGTTCCAGGGACGGGTTCCGCGGCCCGCGACGACAGGGTGGGTGGATGCGACGCGAGGGACTGGGGCAGCTGTGGCAGCTGCCCGACGACGTCAGCGCGGCCGACTGGATCGTGGCCGCGGTGCGCACCTTCGACCACACGGTCGGCTCGCTGGTGCCGCCGGTCTTCGAGGCGTACGCGCGGGTCTTCCACCCGGCCGCCCGGCGCGACGACTTCGGCCGCGACGTCTCGGTCAGCTGGGCGGAGGTCGCCGCGGCCAACGGCCGCCAGGCCCACGCGGGCATGGAGTGGGTCGCCGTCACCGGTTCCTGGGAGTACCACCACGGCCAGACGCAATCCGAGGTGTGGGACCTCGAACCGGTCGAGGGCAGCCTGCCCGCCGCGCAGGCCGCGGCGCTGGTGCCGGTGCTGGCGCGTTCCACCGGAACTCCCGACGACTGCCTCTACGCCGTGTGGGAGGGGTTCGGCGCGCTCGGCCTGGCGGGGGTCGCGAAGACCGTGGCCATGCCGTCGCGGGAGATGCTGCTCTTCACGGGGCCGCTGTCGCAGGCGGCGCAGGTCTCGATGGAGGAGGGTCCGCGGGAGCAGAGCCCGAGCCTGTGGTGGCCGGCGGACCGGGCGTGGTGCGTGGCCACCGACGTCGACCTGATGACTACCTACGTGGGTGGCAGCCGGGCCTGCATCGACGCGGTGCTGGCTGCGCCCGGCCTGGAGGCGTGGGACGTGGATCACCGCCAGCGCGTGACCTGGGACAGCGACACCCTGAACCCGCAGCCGCAGCGACCGGAGTGACCGCGGCACGTGCCGTCGGTGGAGGCTTCGACGACCGCTCCCTCGTCGTCCTCTCCGGCCCCACGCGGCCACAGGACCCCCGTCGCGGCGGCGCCCAGGACCGTCGCCGTGAGACCACGGCAGCAACCCCCGCCCGGTAGTTCTTGACTGACTGGTCCAGCAAGGCGTACGTTCAAGACCAATCAGTCAACAACCGAACGGGAGCCACCGTGAACAGCACCGCGAACCCCAACGCCCTCACCGGCAGGACCGCCCTGGTCACCGGCGGCACGTCCGGCATCGGCCTGGCCGTCGTCCACCGCTTCGTCGCCGAGGGCGCCCACGTCGTCCTCACCGGCCGGCGCCAGGCCCAGCTCGACGCGGTCGCGGCCGAGCTCGGCGACGCCGTCACCACCGTGCGCGCCGACGCCTCCGACCCGGCTCAGGTCGCCGCCCTCTTCGACGCCGTCGCCGCCCGCGGCACCGGGCTGGACGCGGTGCACGTCAACGCCGGCCTCGGGGAGTTCAAGCCCCTGGCCGACGTCAGCCCCGCCGACATCGACGCCGCCTTCGCCACCAACGTCCGCGGCACCACGCTGACCGTGCAGGGGGCTCTGCCCTTCCTGAACGACGGCGCCACCATCGTGGTGACCGGGTCCACCGCCGCCTCGGGGACGGAGAAGAGCTTCGGCCTCTACGGCGCCTCCAAGGCCGCGGTCGCCACGCTGACCCGCACGTGGGCCGCCGAACTGGCCCCGCGCGGCATCCGCATCAACACCGTCATCCCCGGCCCGACCGAGACCCCGGGGCTGAAGGGCCTGGCCCCGGGCAGCGGGGACGCCCTGGTCCAGCAGATCGCCGCCGGGCTGCCGTTCGGGCGGGTGTTGCGGCCCGAGGAGGTCGCCGCCGTCGTCCTCTTCCTCGTCTCGCAGGAGAGCTCGGGCATGACCGGCAGCGAGGTCTACGTCGACGGCGGCTCCACCATCGCCTGATCCCGCACCGCCTCATCCCGGCCCACCCCGACCACCCCGACCACCCACCACCAGCGAGGAGCTCCCCCGTGGACGACCGCACCCCCACCCCCCTTCCGCCCGCGACCGACCCCGCCGCGAGGCGCGGGTGGCTCGGTGTCTCCTCCGTCGCCCTCGGCTCCTTCGCGATCGTCCTGTCGGAGTTCCTGCCCGTCGGGCTCCTGACCTCCATCGCCTCCGACCTCGACGTCCGGATCGGGACGGCCGGCCTCATGGTCGTCGTCACGGGCCTCTTCGCGGCGATCGCCGCCCCCGCCGTGACGGTGGCCGCCTCCGGCCTCGACCGGCGGGTCGTCCTCGTCGGCCTCAGCGCGCTGCTGGTCCTCTCCGACGTCCTCGCCGCCCTCGCCCCGGGCTTCGCCGTCCTCCTGCTGGCCCGTGTCCTGCTGGGGGTCAGCCTCGGCGGGTTCTGGGCGACCGGGGCCGGGATCGCGGGGCGGCTGGTGCCCGCGGGCGACACGATCCGCGCGACCGCGCTGATCACCGGCGGGATCTCCGTGGCCACCGTCGTGAGCCTCCCGCTGGGCGCGGCGGTCTCGGCGCTGTCGACCTGGCGCCTCGCCTTCGTCATCGGCGCCGCCGTCGGGCTCCTCGCGCTGCTCCTGCAGCTGCTGACGCTGCCGGGCATCCCCTCGGCCCACCGGGTCGGGGTGTCCGCGCTCGGCT
Organism: Kineococcus rubinsiae; assembly: GCF_011839805.1. GTDB lineage: Bacteria > Actinomycetota > Actinomycetes > Actinomycetales > Kineococcaceae > Kineococcus > Kineococcus rubinsiae. Next base: position 2,779 of record NZ_VWPY01000016.1, read on the forward strand.
CGCTGTTCCGGGTTCCGCGCGCCCGGATCGGGCTCGTCGCGGCGGCGTTCGCCTTCGCCGCGCAGTTCGCCGCCTCGACCTACGTCACCCCCTTCCTGCAGGACCGGGCCGCGGCGGGCCCCGCGACGGTGACCGCCGCGCTCCTCGCGTTCGGCGTGGCCGGGATCGCGGGCAACTTCGCGGCCGGCGCGACCTTGAGCCGCAGCGTCCTGGGCACGACGGCGATCGCGAAGGTCGTGCTCGCCGCGGCGGTGCTGCTGCTGCCGCTGCTCGCGCACTCGACCGTCGCGGTCCTCACCCTGGTCGTGGTGTGGGGCTTCGTGTGGGGGGCACTGCCCCTGGCTCTGCAGACGTGGATGTCCACCGCGTCACCGGCGGGTGTCGAGACCGGGCTCGCCCTGTTCGTCACCACGCTCCAGCTCGCCCTAGCCGCGGGCTCCGTCCTCGGCGGCGCAGTCGTGACGGTGTCCGGTCTCGACGCGGACTTCCGGCTCGCCGGTGCGATCGCGCTGGTCGGGGCCGTCGTGTTCCTCGCGCTCGGCTCCCGTCCCGCGGCCACCGCCGGCGTCCCGGCCGAGGGCGCACCCGATCACGGGAGCGTCCCCACCGCGCCGCGATCCTCCTGACGCGCCCAGCCCGCCCGTCCGCCCCCCGGTCGTGCGTCATCATGGACCAGCCGGTCACGAACCCGACCCCAAGGACGACCATGGCCAGACCCCGCACGTTCGACGAAGCCGACGTGATCGCCCGCGCCCGGAAGGCGTTCGCGGACACCGGTTTCGCCGGCACGTCCCTGGACACCCTCCTGGAGGCCACCGGCCTGGCGCGCCAGAGCCTGTACAACGCCTTCGGGGGCAAGAAGGAACTGTTCATGCGGGCGTTCCTCAGCGACGCCGCGGAGGCGGTCGAGGCGGTCGAGTCCATCCGGCACGGGGAGGACAGCCCCATCGGGCGCATCCGCTCCCAGCTGGTCAAGGTCGCCGTCGAGCAGGGTTCGGCGCAGGCTGCGCCCTCGCTGTTCACCAAGGCCGCCGTCGAGCTCTCGGCGCGCGACGCCGAGGTCGCCTCCACGGTCGAGGCCGCGTTCGAGTCGATGAGCCGGCACTACGCCGCGTGCATCGCCGAGGCCCAGGCCGCCGGGGAGATCGAGGCCTACGCCGACGCCGACGCCCTGGGGACGTTCTTCTGCGCCGTCATCGAGGGCATGTCCACCCTGGGCGGGTCCGGGGTGGCGCGAGCCACGTTGCTGGACATCGGCTTCACCAGCATGGCGGCCATCCCGATCACCGACCTGGGCCGTGAGCACCTCGGGACCGGCGACGGCGACTGGTCCTGACGGCACGGAGGACCAGGCGGCACGGAGGATCAGGCGGCATCACCTCGGCGTGCAGGGTGTCGTCGGTGGCGGCAGGGGGCTACCGCGCCGTTCCGGTCCCGGTGGGGATCGTGCCGGGTCCCGGCGCGCCGGGCCACGTCTCCTCCGGTGCCCCTCAGTAGCGTGCACTCCGTGCCTGGACCCGCTGTGCTGCAGCCCTACGACGCCGACTGGCCGCGACGCGCGGCTCGACTGCTCGCCGCCGTGGAACAGGCGGTGGAGCCGCTGAGGGTGGCCGAGTCGTTCGAGCACATCGGCTCCACGTCGGTGCCGGGCCTCGCCGCCAAGGCGTGCCTCGACCTCCAGGTCCAGGTCAGCGAGCTGCCGCCTCCCGAACTCCTGGACCGGGCCCTGGCCCCGACCGGCTTCGTCCCCACCACCGGTTCGCGACCGGACTCACCCGGGGTCCACCGCGACATTCCCCGCGGTTCGGAGCAGGTGCCCGACGAGGTCTGGCGCAAGCGGCTGTTCGTCTGCGACATCGAGGGACCCGGGGCCGCGATCCTGCACGTCCGGCTCACGGCCTCGCCGTGGGGCCGCTACGCCGTCTGGTTCCGCGACTGGCTGCGCGCCCACCCCGAGGCCCGCGACCGCTACGCCTCCTTCAAGGCCGGGGTGGCCGCGGAGCACGCCGGCGACGCCGACTACGACGACTACACCCGCGCCAAGACCGCGTTCTTCGACGAGGTGCAGGACCAGTTCGAGGCGTGGGGGCGCCGCCGCTGAACCGCCTGGGTGCCGCCGACTCGGCACCCGCGCCGAGGGACCCACTGGTCGGGCTGCGGCCAGTCGGTCGCCCACCGCTGGTTCGCGGTGTTCCCGCGCGGGAGAGGTGCGCCCCGATCAGCCGCTGCGGGCTCAATCCGGGTGGTGCAGCTCCGAGTGCCACGCCTCGGCGAGGGCGCGCACGACGTGAGCCTCGCGGTAGGGCATGCCCCGGACCTTCCACTCGAAGAAGGTGACCGCTGCGTTGACCTGCATGAGCATGACGCGAGTGATCGCCTCTTCCCGAGCATCGCCCTCCCAGCGGTCGAGGTGAGGTCCGAGGCACTCGGCCTGCTCCCTCAGCAGCGTCCAGTCCGTCTGGGCGAACGAGGCGTTGGCGAAGCTCACCTTCATCCCCACCTCGAGACCCACCCGGTGCCGTTGGAAGTGATCGGTGAGCCTCCTCACCCAGTTCTCCACCTCCGCGCGTGACGGTCGGCCCAGTCCAGCGAGTTGGCGGTACAGCTCGCGCAACTCCTCCTGGCCTTCCGTGCCGATCGCGATGGAGAGCTGCGACTTGTCGGAGAAGTGGAGGTAGAACGCGGCGCGACTGACACCCGCCTTCTCGGCGATCTGCTCCACCGTCGTGTTCTCGAAACCACGCTCGAGGATGAGTGACGATGCGGCCGCGACGATACCGTCTCGCGTCTCCTGTCGTCGGCGTTCGTGGATCGTCGGACGTCGCGCGGGTTCCTCGATGTCCGTTCCAGGAGGCATCCGTCCACCGTACTCCTGGACCTGCGACACAGGCGGTGCGGACCGAGGAACCGCGCACCGTCGTCACCGAGGCCTCGTACGGCGGAACGAGGACGACTGTCCTCGAGCCGTGCGTCGCCGAGTCGAGCAGGGGGATCCCGGCCGACTCCGCTCTCGGCGCGTGCGTCCCGGAGCCTGGCGGCGGAGACCTGGTCGGCGCGTGGTCGACCAGGAGGTGGAGGAGGCTGACGGCAGTCGGACTAGACGTACGTCTACTCACTTGACACGCGTCTAGTAACTACTTAGTCTCCGTCCACCGGGTGCTCACCCGGCGTTGGACACGGATGCAAGGAGGCATCGAGATGGCTACAGCTACAGCCACCCCGCTCGACGAGCTGCTGCCCACGCGGGCCCGCTTCGACCTCACGGGCAAGGTCGCTCTGGTCACCGGGGGAGCCGGCGGGATCGGGCGATCGACCGCCTCCGCCCTCGCCGACCTCGGAGCGGACGTGGCAGTCGTGGATCTCAAGATCGACACCGCCCGCGAGGTCGCCGAGTTCATCTCGTCCCGCTACGACGTGAAGACGACCGCACTCGAGACCGACGTGGCCGATGAGGCGTCCGTGGTCTCCATGTTCGACCAGGTCGTCCGCGACCTCGGCGGACTGGACGTCGTCCACAGCAACGCGGGCATCATCACCGGCGACGACAGCGCCGACATGCCGCTCGACTCGTGGCGGCGGATGATCGACATCAACCTCACGAGCATGTTCCTGGTGAATCGTCACGCTGCGCGGGTGATGAAGCAGGCGGGGACCCGCGGCTCGGTCATCAACACCGCCTCGATGTCCGGCAGCATCGTGAACCAGGCACCCCCGGGTTCCCGCCACGGGATCGCCTACTCGACCACGAAGGCCGGCGTGAAGCACCTCACGAAGGGCATGGCCGCCGACTACGCCGTCGACGGGATCCGGTTCAACAGCATCAGCCCGGGCGTCATGATCTCCGGGATCCACGACGGGTTCCTCAGCCAGATCGGCATCTCGGCGGAGGACTTCCTCGCGACCGCCAAGTCCGGTCCGTCACACCTTCCGATGGAGCGGTTCGGCACGATGGACGAGATCGGCGGCATCGTCGCCTTCCTCGCCACGGACCTCGCTTCGTTCATCACCGGCGCGGACATCCTCGTCGACGGCGGAACCACGGTCTGGTGACCCCACCCTCGCAGCTCGACCAGAAGGAGAACGACGTGACGAACCCGACCACCGCTCTGGACGTCGACCTCGAACTGGTCGAGCACCTGGAGGACAGGGCCGCCCACATCCGCAAGCAGGTCGTCCGCGGCGCCTACCTCATCCCTGGCACGGTCCACCTCGGGGGACCGCTCAGCGCCACGGACGTCGCGGTCGCGCTCTACTACCACTTCCTCGGCTTCGACCCGGAGAACCTGGACGATCCCGACCGCAACCGGTTCATCCTCAGCAAGGGCCACAACGGCGTCCTGCTGTACAACATCCTCGCCGACCTCGGCCTGTACACCTTCGACGAGGTCTTCGGGGGGTACAACAAGCCCCACCACCCGTTCGGGATGCACCCGAACATGCACTACATCAGGGGCATCGAGGCCTCGACCGGCTCGCTCGGACACGGTCTGTCGCTCGGCGTCGGGCTCTCGCTGGCCAACCGCGCGGACGGACGCACCTCCCGGACCTTCGTCATGACCGGCGACGGAGAGATGGAGGAGGGGTCGAACTGGGAGGCGATCATGTACGCCGGGTCGCACGGTCTGTCCAACCTCGTCGCCATCGTGGACTTCAACCGCTCGACAGGCTCCTTCCGCCACGGCGAGCACATGGTCGTCGACTGGAAGCCGGCGTTCGAGTCGTTCGGCTGGGACGTGGTCGAGATCGACGGCAACGACATGACGGCCGTGGTCCGGGCCTTCTCGCAGTTGCCTCCGGTCGTGCCCGGTGAGAAGGGCAAGCCGGTCGCGGTCATCTCGAACACCGTGAAGGGCTTCGGTGTCGACTTCATGAACGGCCCGAAGTGGCACCTGGGAAGCATCAACGACGAGAACCTGCAGATCGCGATCGAGAGCATCGACCGCAACAAGCTCGCGAGGAGGAGCCACTGATGTTCGAGAAGGGCAACGCTTCGTTCAACTTCAGCATGGACGACGCCGTGCAGATGATGAACGCCCGAGACCTCGTCCCGAAGAAGATCCTCCAGCTCATCGAGAAGGACGAGCGGATCGCCTACCTCAACTCCGACGCCATGCCGGAGGGGTCCAACGTCCGCGCGGTGTCCGAGCGACTGCCCGACCGCGTCACCGACGTCGGCATCGCGGAGATGAACCTCGTGGGCATCTCCGCGGGCATGGCCCTCGCGGGGAAGATCCCCTTCGCGAACGCGTTCGGGCCCTTCCTCTCGCTGCGGGCCGTCGACCAGATCCACACGGACGTCGCCTACCAGAACCTCCCCGTCCGGCTCATCGCCACCCACGGAGGGACGACCCCCGGTGGAGGCCCCACGCACTACGCCATCTGCGACTTCGCGATCATGAACTCGATCCCGAACATGACCGTGATCGCGCCCTCCGACGCGAACCAGTCGGTCAAGGTCATCGAGGCGTCCGTCGACTACCCGGGGCCGATCTTCATGCGCATCGCGCGCGGTGATGAGCCCCAGGTCTACCCGGACGGGGCCGACTACGACTTCGAGATCGGGAAGTCCATCCGTGTCCGCGAGGGTGTGGACGCGACGATCATCGGCGCCGGAGTCGGCGTCTGGCTGGGCCTGCAGGCTTCGCTGCGCCTGGAGCAGGAGGGCTTCAGCGTCCGCGTGATCGACATGCACACCATCAAGCCGCTCGACCGCGAGGCCGTCGTGGCTGCGGCACGCGAGACCGGTCACATCGTGACCGTCGAGGACCACAACATCGAGGGAGGTCTCGGAACCCTCGTCGCGGCCGCCATCGCCGAGGCCGGAGTCGCCGTGAAGCTGAAGAAGCTCGGGGTCCCCGACGAGTTCGCCCTGCTGGGCAACCCGGACTCGATCTACCCGGAGTACGGCTACGACGTCGAAGGGGTCACGAACACCACGCGCGCCCTGATCAGTCCTGACGCGCCCGCCGGGGCGCAGGGGTGACGCGTCGCCGTGCCCGCCCGCTCCGACGCAGGGACGTCGCCGCGGGACCGGGCACGGCGATGCATCGCCCACCGCACTGGGTCGAGCCCATCGGGCCCACTCGCCCATGCTCCTCGAGAGGTCTCCATGCGCATCGGTCTGCTGACGTCCGGCGGTGACTGCCCGGGGCTGAACGCCGTCATCAGAGGGGCGGTCCTGGCCGGAACACGTGCTCACGACAACGACTTCGTCGGCTTCAAGTACGGTTGGAAGGGTGTCCTGGAAGCAGACCTGGTGGCGCTCGACCGCCTCAGCGTCCGCGGCATCTCCAAGCAGGGCGGCACCATCCTCGGCTCCTCGCGCACCAACCCGTTCGAGGGACCGCGCGGTGGTGCGGCGAACGTCGCGAAGGTCCTCCACGACCACCAGGTCGACGGCATCATCGCCATCGGCGGAGAAGGGACGCTCACCGCCGCCCGTCGACTCGCCGATGCCGGCCTGCCCGTGCTCGGTGTCCCCAAGACGATCGACAACGACCTCGCCGCGACCGACTACTCCTTCGGCTTCGACACCGCCGTGGAGATCGCCACCGAGGCCATCGACCGCATCCGCACGACTGCCGAGTCCCACCAGCGGTGCATCGTCGTGGAAGTGATGGGTCGCCATGCGGGGTGGATCGCCCTGCACTCGGGGATGGCGGCCGGCGCCCACGCCATCCTCATCCCCGAGCAGTCCGTGGGCCTCGGTGAGATCTGCACCTGGGTCGAGATGGTCAGGGACCGCGGCAGAGCTCCGGTCATCGTCGTCGCCGAAGGCTTCGTGCTCGAAGGTGCGGCCGAAGCGCACTCTCACAAGGGTCTCGACGCGTTCAACCGCCCTCGGTTGGGAGGGATCGCCGACCATCTCGCCCCGCTCATCCAGATGAAGACCGGCATCGAATCGCGAGCCACCACGCTCGGTTTCAGTCAGCGCGGAGGTGTGCCCAGCGCTTACGACCGCGTCTTCGCCACCCGGCTGGGGATGGCCGCCGCGGGTGCTGCCGCGAAGGGCCGGTGGGGAAGCATGGTGGCTCTGAGGGGCACGGACATCGTCTCGGTCAGCATCGCCGATGCCACCAACGCATTGAACCGCGTGCCCCAGGCACGCTACGACGAGGCGGCGCTCCTCTTCGGCTGACGCCGAGGTCGTCACACTTCCCCTGCGCCGCGACGTCGAGCTCGTCGTCTCGGCCCTGGCGACCATCGAGCGATTGACCTCCTCGCTGGATCTCTCGAACTCCTGAAGGGCAACCGCATGAAGATCCTGGTCGACACGTCGGTGCGGTGAGGTCAGCGCCGTCCGTCGGTTGTTCTGGCTGACCTCCCCGGCGGGCCGTCAGCGGCGCAGCTGCCGCCTCGTGCGCTCCTCGAGGAGCTTCACGGCGAGCAGCTCGCCGGGCTGCGGCCCGTACCGCTCCAGCGCGGCGCGGTGCAGCTGCGCCGACGCGTCGAGCACGGGGGTCGGGACCTCCGTCGCCCGGCTCATCGTGTCGACGGTGTCGAGCTCCTCCACGACCCGGTCGATCCCGAAGGTCGTCAGGTAGTCGCCGTCGAGGAGCCGGCCGAGGTGATCGTCGAGGAACCGGCTCCCCCCGGCGCTGTCCCGGAGCAGGCCGTGCAGAGCGGGAGCAGTGAGGCCCAGCCCCTGCCCGACGAGCATCGCCTCCGCCGCGGCGACGGCGTTGGCGAACCAGAGCGCGTTGGCGAGGAGCTTGACGGTCTGACCGTCCTCGGCCCGGGCACCCGCCCGCCGGACACCGCCCGGGCGCGCCAGCGTCCGCAGGACCGGCAGCGCCCGCTCGACGGCGGCGTCGTTCCCGCTGACGAAGAAGCTGAGGTCGCCGGCCGTGGCCTCGGCCACCGAACCACCCATCGGGGCGGACACGACCGCGGTGCCGCGTCGGCTCGCCTCCTCGGCGAGCCCGCGCGTGACGGCGGGATCGCCCGAGGTGAGGTCGAGCCACAGCGCACCGGGGCGCAGCGCCGGCAGCGCCTCGCGGAGGCAGGTGCTGAGCTCACCCGGTCCGGGCAGGACCGTCACCAGGACGTCGGAGGACGCGGCGAGAGCGCGCACCGAGGGTCGCCACCGGACGCCGGCCACGGCGCCCTCCCGGGTGGGATCGGTGTCGAAGGCGCCGACGGTGAACCGGTGGCTGAGCCGCTCCGCGATGGGCGTCCCCATCCGCCCGAGCCCCACCAGCCCGAGCACGGGACGGTCGTCGCGAGTTCCAGGGTCGGACACGGCGGCACTGTCGCACACGCGCCGCCGCGTCGTCAGATCGGCTGCGCCGGTGGGTGTCCGCTGAGGATCCCGCGGTGAAGGTGCTCGGGAGGTAGCGCGCCGGGTCGAGGCCGGTCACGTGCGGGAGCTCGTCGCCCTGCGGATCTCCTGTCACCGGCTGCCGGCAGATGACGACCAGCCGCCCGGATCGCGGCACGAGCGGCGGTCGGCAGTCGCGATGTCCTCCTCGTACGACTCCGCGCGCCGCCCGGCGGCCCCGCCAGGGGAGGCGAGGTGGTGGCCGCCGGGTCTGGTCGCCGTGCCGGTCGGGCTGTCATCCTCGTCGTCGTGCAGCATGCGTTCGGAGTGCCGGTTCCGGAGAACCTGACCGAGATGTGCGCCGCTGGGGCCAGCGCGGTGCTGGTCTACGACGCTCAGGTCGGCATCTTCGCCCACGTCCGGGAGCGCGAGACGCTCACCGGGCGCATCGGCGCGGTGCTGACCGCCGCCCGAGCCGCCGCGGTCCCGGTGCTGTACGTGCGGCACGTGTCGTTGCCGCCGTCGCACCTGGGGGTGGCCGGGCTGCGCACGGCGATGGCCTGGCAGCGGGTGCCGCAGGCCGGCGACGTCGTGGCTCCCTTCCCGCCGGCGGCGCCGCAGACGCAGCTGGTCGCCGAGCTCACCCCGGTCGGGGCCGAGCCGGTGTTCGACAAGCTCGGCATGTCGGCGTTCGTGGGCACACCTCTGGAGGCGGTGCTGCGGGACCGGGGGGTGAGGACCCTGGTGCTCGTGGGGGCGGTGCTGGAGATCGGCATCGAGCCCACGGCCCGGCACGCCGCCGACCTCGGGTTCCTGCCGGTCGTGGTGCAGGACGCCTGCGGGGTGGTGGACGCCGAGGCGGCCCAGCGCTCGGTGCAGGCGCTGGACTACACCTTGAGCTGCTACCGCGGCACGGCCGCTCAGGTCGTGGCTGCCTTCGGCGGCTGAGCGGACCCCCCGGGCCAGGACGGGCCCAGCCCTGCTCGCCCTGAGGACAGGGTTCCCGCGCCGAGAACGGGGTCCCCCTGACCGCGGGACGCCGGAGGCCTCGGCGACGGGTCTGCTCGTCCCCGAGGGTTTCGACCTGGCGGACGCCCCGGCGTGCGAGGACCGGGTCGGTGTGGGCGAGAACCTGGCGTCGGCGGACGGGGCCGTCGGCGGTTCCTGACGAAGGAGCACCGGCAGGCCCGACCCGGTTCCTCCTCAGTCGTCCAGCAGGCCGAGCTCGTGGACGAGCACCACGGCCTGGACCCGGTCGCGCAGCGCCAGCTTGGTCAGGACGTGGGAGACGTGCGTCTTGACGGTCTGCTCGCCGATGAAGCAGGCGGTGGCGATCTCGGCGTTGGACAACCCGCGGCCCACCTGCAGCAGCACCTCGTGCTCGCGGGCGGTGAGCGTGCTCAGCGCCGGCGGTGGCGGGCGTCGCCCGAGGTGGGCGGAACCCAGGCCGGCGGCGAAGCGCTGGGCGAGGCGACGCGTCACCGACGGGTCGATGAGGGCGTCACCCCGGGCGGCGACCCGGATCGCGGCCAGCAGTTCGACGGTCGGCATCCCCTTCAGGCAGAAACCGCTGACGCCCGCCTGCAGCCCCCGGTGCAGGTACGTGTCGTCGTCGTAGGTCGTCAGCAGGATGATCCGCGTCCGCACCCCCTGCGCGAGCAGCGTCTCCGCCGCCTCGAGCCCGTCCATCGCGGGCATGCGCACGTCGAGCACGGCGACGTCGGGCACCAGCCGGGTGACGGCCTCGACCGCAGACCGTCCGTCCCCGACGTCGGCGACGCACTCGAGGTCCGGCTGGGTCTCGACCGCCGCGCGGAACCCGCTGCGGAACAGGTCGTGGTCGTCGGCCAGGACGACGCGGATGGTCACGGTGCCTCCAGCGGGAGGGTCGCCCGGGTGGACCAGGTGCGGCCGTCGGCCGCCGGACCGCTCGTGCAGGTCCCGCCGAAGACCTCGGCGCGTCGCCGGATCCCCGCCAGCCCGTAACCGCCCCCGGGTGTTCCCGCGGGGGCCGCGGCGATCGGGTTGACCCCGACGACCACCAGCGCGCGGGATTCCTGCCGCACCGTGAGGTCGAGTTCCCCCCGCCCGTGGCGCAGGGCGTTGGTGAGCACCTCCTGGACGATGCGGTAGGCCGCCAGCTGCACGGACTGCGGGAGGTGCCCGGCGTCCAGACCCGCCACCTCGCAGGTCACGTCGAGGCCGGCGCGCCGACTCCCCGCGAGGAGTTCGTCGAGGTCGGCGAGACCGGGCTGGCGAGCGCCGTCCGCGTTCTCGCCGGCCAGCAGGTCCAGCATGCGCCGCAGGTCGCTCATGGCCGAACCGCTGGACGTCTCGACGTGGTCGAGGGCGCGCGCGGCCAGGTCGTTCCCACGCCGGGGTGAACCGGTGGAGTCCGGCGTGGTGAGGGCGAGACGCCCTGCGGCGGCGTGCATCCCGATCGCGCTGACGTGGTGGGAGATCGTGTCGTGCAGGTCGCGGGCGATCGCCCCGCGCTCGGCGGTCAGGGCGCGGCTCAGGTCCTCCTGCGCCCGGCGGCGCTCGTCGGCGGCGGCGCGCTCGACCTCCTCGATGTGACCGGCCCGTCCGGTGGTGTAGCGCCCCATCAGCCACGGCAGGGCGGTGTTCGCCACCGTGGTCACCACGGCGACCGCCACGGCAGCCGTCACCGGTCCACCACCCGGACCCCGGCCCTGCACGAGCTGGGTCCCCGTCATCCCCAGCGCCAGCGCCGCGAGGGCCACCCACGAGGCGCGCCCCGTCACCCACGCACCGGCGCGGTAGCCGGCCACGACCAGGCCGGTGGAGTTCCCGGTGCCGAGGTCCTGGACGCCGCTGGCCTGCCACAGGAGGAGGGCCGTGGCGCAGCGCACGACGCCGTGGACCACCGCGACCGCACCCGCCGTGCGGGCCGGCAGCGCGAGCGCGAGGTCGGCCAGCAGGACCGCCGCGGCAGCGATCCACGTCAGCGGGGAGGAGAGCGCTCCCGACCCGGGGACCGACGAGATCGCCAGCCCGAACAGGACCCCGTCGCCCGCGGTGCACAGCGCGGCGATGAGGAGGGACTGCCGGCGCAGCCCGGTGTCCTCGTCGGTGCCCGCGGTGCGGACCTCGCCCGCGACCTCGTCGTGCAGCGTCATCGCCGGTCCTCCTCCCGCGCTCGTCCCGTGCCCATCCTGTCGTGTCCGTTCCACCGACCCGGGTGCGGACTCACACGTGCCCGGCGGCGATGAAGGAAAGGATCCGGGTCAGGCCCTCGGGTGTGGTCGCGGGGGTGTGCCCGGCGCCGGGGACCTCGACGAACGTCGCGTCCGGGAACTGCGCGGCCGCCTGCCGGCCCGAGGCGCTGGGGGTGTTGGCGTCGAGGTCGCCGTTCAGGACGAGGACGGGGACGTCGGGGAGTTCGGTGCCCCGGGCGAAGGGGACCTCGGCGGTGGGGTCGTCGGGCCAGGCGAGGCACGCACCGTTGTCGTAGTCGGCGCGGGTGGTCCACGCCGAGGCGCTGAACGGGGCGAACTCCTCCTCCTGCAGGTCCGCCTGCGTCGCGTCGTAGGTCTGCTCGCGCTCGGCGGGGCTGTCGGAGTAGTCGAAGGAGCGCAGGTAGTCGTGGCACGTGGTGGCCCAGCTCTGCGCGACCGACACCACCTCCGCGCCGGAGGACGCGATCTCGGCGGTGGCGGTCAGGCTGGCCGTCACGAACTCCCGCAGCGGCGCCAGGTCGCCCGTCCGGGCGGAGGCGGCGGCACCCGCCAGCGCCTGAAGCCCCTCGGGATCGGGGACGCTGGAGAAGACGCGCCCGGCCACCGAGGCGAGCCGCCACTCGTCCAGGACGACGTGGTGGGCGGCGCCCTCGAAGGGGACGTCCACGGACTCGGGGTGGGTGCGCAGCTGCGTTGCGAGGGAGGCGAGGTCGGCCAGCACGACGTCCCCCGAGCACGAGCCGAGGTTCTCGCAGGTCAGTTCCACGGCGCGGCGGAACGCGGCGGCCCCCACGGCGCCCGTGGGGTCGTCGTTGACCGAGTAGGCCCCGGCCAGGCTGAGGGTGCGCACGTGCTCGGGGTGGCGCTGCGCGTAGACGGGCATCAGGTAGGTGCCGTAGGAGAGACCCAGCAGGTCGAGGTCGTCGATGCCGAGGCTCGCGCGGACCGCGTCGACGTCGTCGGCGACGGCGTTGGTGCCGTAGTCGCCCACCCGGTCGCCGAGCTGCTCCCCGCAGGCCCCGATCGCCGCGCGCTGCTGCGCCAGGGTTCCGAACGTGTCGTCGGGCCCCTCCAGTGCGGCGCAGGTGATCGCGTCGGAGCGGCCCACCCCGCGGGGGTCGATCAGCAAGACGTCGCGCCGGTCCACCAGCGGCTGCAGGGCCTCGGTGAACAGGGCCCCGGTGGCGTCGATGGCGGAGGTCCCGGGGCCGCCGGGGTTGGGGACGATCGTGCCCAGGCCGGGGCGGGTGGTGTCGGTGCGGGGGACCAGGGCGAAGGCGACGCGGGTGCTCGCCGAGCCCGGGTCGCTGCGGTCCAGAGGCACGGTCACCGTCCCGCACACCGCGGTGGGCAGGGAGGGCAGGTCGGCACAGGATGCGAGGGCGGCCACGGTGGACGCCGGAGCCGTGGTCGCGGCCGTGGCGGGCCGGTCCGCTGCCGGGGCGGCCGGGTCCCCGTCCCCTCCGTCCCCGGCGCAGGAGGCGATCAGCGTCGCCGTCATCGTGGTGGCGAGCAGGAGGGGCAGGAGCTTCTTCACGGGGGTTCGTCCGTCCGGTGGAGGGGTGTTTCCGGTCGCCTCCGAACCTAGGAACCGGCCCCCCTCGCGGACGTCACGCGCGGGCGGGAGCGGCGCCTCCCTCCCGAGAGGGAGACGACGGCGCCGCGGGGGTGAGGCGGGCGACCGCCGTGACCACCCGGTCGAGCAGGTGGCGGCCCTCGGGCCACGGGAACCCGGGTGTGGCGGCGGGTGTGGTGACCACCCCGTGCAGGCAGGCGAAGAGGGCGGCGCTGTCCGCGCGGGGGTCGCTGCTGGTGGAGGTGCCGGCGTCCACGGCCTGCTGCAGCGCCGTGACGAGGACGTCGAAGGCCGCCGACCCCGCGGGGTAGGCGGGCGCACCGGCGGCGATGTCGGCGGGACCGCGCTCGAAGAGCACCCGGTAGCGCCCGGGCTGCTCGGCGGCGAACGTCACGTAGGCGGCGCACACCGCGCGCACCGCGCCGGCCGGGTCCGGGGCGGTGCGGGCCGCCTCGTGCGCGGCCGCCGCCAGCGCGGTGAACGCCTCCTCGACCAGGGCGGCGAGGACGGCGTCCCGGTCGGCGAAGTGCCGGTAGATGGACGGCGCGGCGATCCCCGCCCGCCGGGCGATGGCCCGCAGCGTGACGCCTTGGCCGGCGCCGGCGCCGGAGAGGAGTTCACCGGCGGCGTCGAGGATCTCCTGCCGCAGGTGCGCTCCCTGCCCGTAGGCGTTGACGGTGCGCCGGCCACCCCCGGGGTTCGCGGGGGAGTCCGCTGCCGCTGCCGGGTTTCCGTCGCTCGCGCTCACGCCACCAGCTTACGACTGTTAGGTGGTACGGTGAACCAGCTAACAAGCGTTAGTCGGTGGGATGGGGCCGAGGTCGGTCGCACCCACCACGACCCGCCCCCACGCAGCACGTCGACGGAGGACCCCATGCCCAAGACCATCGTGATCACCGGCGCCAGCGACGGCATCGGCGCCGCGGGCGCCCGGCGCCTGTCCGCCGACGGGCACACCGTCGTCGTCGTCGGTCGCTCCCCGGAGAAGACCGCGGCGATCGCGGCCGAGCTCGGCGTGGAAAGCCACGTCGCGGACTTCACCCGGCTCGACGACGTGCGCGAGCTGGCCGGGCGCCTGCGGTCGCGCCACCAGCGCATCGACGTCCTCGTCAACAACGCCGGCGGCGTCTTCGGGGACCGGACGCCCACGGCGGACGGTTTCGAGAAGACCCTCCAGGTCAACCACCTGGCTCCCTTCCTGCTGACCGACCTGCTGCTGGACGTCCTGATCAGCAGCCGGGCCACGATCGTGGCGACGTCCAGCATCGCCGCGCGCCTGTACGGCCACCTCGACCTCGACGACCTGGGCAACGCCCGGCGGTACTCGGCGAACAAGGCCTACGGGGACGCCAAGCTCGCCAACATCCTCACCACCCGGGCCCTGCACGACCGGTTCCACGGCGACGGCCTGGCCGCGGCCGCGTTCCACCCCGGTGTCGTGGCCACGGGTTTCGCCTCGGACACCACGAGCACCGCGATGAAGCTCGTCTACGCCAACCCGCTCGCGCGGCGGTTCATCGCCGGGCCGGACCGCGGAGCGGACCAGCTGGTGTGGCTGTCCACGTCCGCGCCGGGGACGGACTGGCGATCCGGTGAGTACTACGAGAAGCGGTCGGTGGCGTCTCGGGTGAACCCCCAGAGCCGCGACGACGACCTCGCCCGGCGCCTGTTCGACGTCAGCTCCGACCTCGTGCGCGCAGGCTCCTGAGTCCGGTCCGGATCTCGCGGACCAGGATCCCGGGTTGCTCAAGGGCGGCGAAGTGCCCGCCCCGTTCGGCCTCGCCGTAGTGGATGAGGTCGGTGTACGTGTCCTCGATCCAGCTGCGGGGCAGTCGCGGGATGTCGCCCGGGAACACCGTGACCGCCACCGGCAGCGCCAGCTTCGGGCCGGCGAGGCTTCCCGAGGAGTTCTCCCAGTACGTGCGACCCGAGGATGCCGCGCTGTTCGTGTACCAGTACAGCGAGATCGCGTCGAGCATGTCGTCGGTGCTGAGGACGTCCTCGGCCAGGCCCCGGTTGTCCGTCTTGGACTGGAACTTCTCGTAGATCCAGGCGGCCTGGCCGACCGGGGAGTCCGCGAGGGCGAAGCCGACCGTCTGGGGCTTCGTGCTCTGGAGGTGGTTCGACCCGCCCAGCACCCCGGTGTAGAGGGACAGGGACTCCACGGCGTGGCGCTCCTCGGGCGACAGCGCGTCGGGGACCTGCGCGGGGAAGGCGTACTGGGTGTTCAGGTGGATGCCGAGGAGGCCGGCGGGCCGCGCCGCCCCGAGGGCCGTGGTGACGACGGCTCCCCAGTCGCCGCCCTGCGCCGCCCACTCGTCGTACCCGAGGCGTTCCATCAGCTGCGCCCAGGCACCGGCGACCCGGCGGACGTCCCACCCGGTCCCGGTCGGCTTCTGGGAGAACCCGAAGCCGGGCAGCGAGGGGATGACGACGTCGAAGGAGTCCTCGACGTCCCCTCCGTGCGCCGCGGGGTCGGTCAGCGGGCCGATCAGGCGCAGGAACTCGACGATCGAGCCCGGCCACCCGTGCGTCAGGAGCAGTGGCATCACCTCCGGGTTCCCGGACCGGACGTGCAGGAAGTGGACGTCCAGCCCGTCGATCTCGGTCAGGAAGTTCGGGAACCCGTTGAGCTCGGACTCGAACCGCCGCCAGTCGTACTCGCGCTCCCAGTGGGCGACCAGCGAGCGGAGGTCCTCCGTGCGCACGCCCTGCGACCAGTCGCCCACCGTCTCGGGGTCCGGCCACCGCGTCCGGGCCAGTCGCTGCTGCAGGTCCGCGATCTCGGAGTCCGGAACCGCGACGGTGAACGGTCGGACGAGTGCGGGGGTCGTGGTGCCTGGTGCGGTCATGGCGGGGTCTCCTGGACGTCGGTCTCACGGTGCAGCCGTCCGCTGCACACGCGTGTGCATTGCACACTGATGTGCAAGGTAGGTCATTGCACACTGCTGTGCAAGGGTGTGGGGATGCAGGTCGAACCGGCCCGGGCCCGATCCGTGAGCGACACGCGCAGCCGCATCCTCGACGTCGCCCGCGAGGTCCTGGGGCGGGACCCGAGCGCGGGCATGGGGGACATCGCCGCTGCTGCCGGGGTGGTGCGGCGCACCGTCTACGGCCACTTCCCGACGCGCGGGGACCTGGTGCGGGACCTCACCCGGAGCGCGGTCGGCGAGATCACCGCCGTGGTCGCCGAGGTCGACGCACCCGACCGGGACGCCGACGCGGTGTGGGCCGACGTGGTCGCCCGCCTGTGGCCCCTGGCGCACCGCTACCGCGTCCTCCTGGCCCTGCGGCGCGGGGAGCACGGCGACGAGATCCACGTCCTCCTGCGGCCGGTCGACGACGTCCTCGCCGGACTCGTCCGACGGGGCCAGGACAGCGGGGTGTTCGGGCGGCACCTGCCGGCCGCGGTCGTCAGCCAGATCGCCTGGTCCACGGTGTTCACCCTCGCCGGGGACGGCGTCGCGGACGGCGCCCTCGACGTCCGCGCGGCGACGATCACCAGCCTCCTCGTCCTGGGCGTCCCCGGGGGGCGCGCCACGGCACTGGCCGCTCAGGACGGGTGACGTCCCCAGGGTCACGTCCCTAGGGTCGGCGGATGATCGAACTGGTGACGGAGCGGCTGCGACTGAGGGGTTTCACCCCCGACGACGTGGCGGCGGTGCACGCCTACGCCGGCGACCCGGAGGTGTGCCGCCACACCGACTGGGGACCGAACACCCCGGCCCAGTCCCAGGCGTTCGTCGACGAGGTGTGCGCCGCCTCCGCTCCCGGGCAGCCCGGGCCGACGACGTGGGCGGTGACGGCGACGGGGGAGGTGGTCGGGGCGTGCTCCGTGGAGGTCACCAGCGCGCAGCACCGCCGCGGGGTGATGGGCTACGTCGTCGCCAGAGAGCACTGGGGCCGGGGGTTCGCCACCGAGGCCGCGGCGGCGGTCCTGCGTTTCGCGCGGGAGGACCTGGCCCTGGCGCGGGTGGAGGCGACCTGCCGGCCGGGCAACGTCGCCTCCCAGCGCGTGCTGCGCAAGATCGGCATGCAGCAGGAGGGGCTGCTGCGCTCCCACCTCCTGATCCGCGGACGGCGCGAGGACAGCCTGCTCTTCGCCGCGGTCGACTGAGCGGCCGTCCCGCCGCCTGCTCTGACAGGCTGCCGCCGTGCAGGTGCACGTGGTGTCCCACCCGGAGGTGGAGGTCGACCCCGCCGTCCCCGTGCCGCAGTGGGGCCTGTCGGAGGCCGGGCTGGCGCGGTTGGAGCGGCTGCTGGACCTGCCGTGGGTCCGTTCGGCGTCGTTCGTGGCCTCCAGCGCGGAGCGCAAGGCGCTGCAGACGGCGCAGGCCGTGGCCGGGGTCAGCGGTCGCGCCGTGCACGTGGACGACGAGCTCGGGGAGAACGACCGCAGCGCCACGGGTTTCGTGCCGCCGTCGCGGTTCGAGGCGCTGGCCGACGCCTTCTTCGCCGAGCCGGAGCGCAGCGTGCGCGGCTGGGAGACGGCGGCCGTCGCGCAGCAGCGCGTCGTGCGCGCGGTGGACCGGGTCCTCGCCCGCGCCGCAGCGGTTCCCGGCGCGCCCGGGGACGGTGGGATCGTGATCGCCACGCACGGCGGTGTCGGCACGCTGCTGCTGTGCGCCTTGCGCGGCGTGGCGATCGACCGCCGCCTCGACCAGCCCGGCCAGGGCAGCTGGTACTGCTTCGACAGCGAGACGCGGCACGTCCCGCACGGGTGGCGGCGGTTCTGAGGTTCGCGTCCGCGCCGCCCGACGGTCGGACGTCAGGGGCGCAGGAGCAGCAGCCCGTCGCCCCAGTCGTCGATGACCTCCCTGGTGCGGTGGTGACCGCCGGCGGCGTCGTGGGCCGCGCACCCGGCGTCGACCCGCGCGAAGGTGTCGCGGAGCGCGCCGGGGTCCCCGTCGAGGGTGCGTCGCAGCAGGGGGAGCAGCACGTCCGCCGGCCAGTCCGGCAGCGGGTGCTCGCGCAGTTCCCAGGGCAGGTACTTGTGGTACGGCCTGACCCGCCCCGCGAGGGCGAAGACGACGTCGAGCAGCCACGGCATCGACTCCGCCGCGTCCAGTCGGCACTCCAGCGGCTGACCGTCCCGGTCGGACTTCACTGCTCGGTAGGCGTAGTTCAGCCAGCCGTCCAGACGGCTGTGCTCCACCAGGACGGCGTCGACCTCGTGCGGTGTGAGCGTCGCCTGTCGCTGCAGCGCAGCCGGTACGCGGCCGCCGGTGCGGTCCAGCAGCGTGGGGACCCACGCGAAGGACCAGCGGAACCACCACCCTCGCGACCCGAAGGCGGGTACCCGTTCCAGTTCGGTCAGGGTCACGGGCAGCTCGTCGAGGGTGGCCGAGCGGGCGGCCGGTCGCCGCTGCGCCGCGTCGTCGGTGAGCACCACGTAGACGTCGAGGTCGGACCGTGCCGTGGCCACGCCGCGGGCAGCCGATCCCGACAGCACCAGACCGAGGAGATCGGCGCCGTGCTCGGCCTGGTTGCGGTCGGCCAGGTCGATGAGGAGCGCCCGCTGGTCCTCGGTGAGGTGGTCCGGCAGTTCCAGTTCCATCGGTCCTCCTGGTCGAGCCGGACAGCGACGGTGCTCGTGCAGGCTGACACACCGCTTCCCGCCCGGACGGTGGTTCAGGTCGGGAGCCGGTCCTCGGTTCCCTGCGGCCCGGCGGGATCGACGACCACGACGGCGGTGGGGTGCTCGCGCCACTGCTCCGCGACGTCGCCGACGTCGGTGACGAGGACGTCGATCGCTCCCGGTGGCAGCACCAGGTGCGTGGCCGTCGTGTTCAGCTTGGTCCGGTCGGCGAGCACCGCCACCTGCCGCGCGCTGCCGGCCATCGCCACCTTGACGGCGGCGTCGCGGGCGTCGACCGAGGTGGCCCCGGCCTCGGGGTCCAGCGCGCAGGTGCCCAGGAAGGCCCAGTCGGCGCGGTACCGGTCCACCCCGGCGACGGCGGCGGGACCGGTGAGGAAGCGCGAGTGGCGGTCCCACTCGCCTCCGGTGACGTGCAGGGTGATGTCGGAGTCGGCGTCCAGGGTTCCGGCCACGTCCAGCGAGTTCGTCACCACCGTCAGCGGACGCACCTGGCGCGCGGACAGCAGGGCCTGGGCCAGGCTCAGGACGGTGGACCCGGCGTCGAGCACGATCGTCTGCCCGGGGCGCACCAGCTGTGCCGCAGCGGCTCCGATCGCCTGCTTCGCTCCGACCGCGACGTGCTCGCGGGCGCTCCAGGACATGCGGGCCGGGTCGAGGCTGACGGCCCCGCCGTGGGTCTTCTGCAGGTGCCCCTCGGCGGCGAGCGCACGGAGGTCCCGGCGGATCGTGTCCTCGGCGACGTCCAGCTCCTGCGCCAGGGCGCCGACCTCCACGCGCCCCTCCCGGCGCAGCCGGACCAGGACCTGCTCCCGGCGTTCCTTGGTGAACATGACCCCAGCATCCCACACCACCGCCGACTTGAGCCGAAATTGTCTTGACTGAGCCGACTTGCGCCGATCTACTGGCGACCATGCCTCACCCCCTCGTCGAGGAGGACCCTCGAGGCGCCGGCTTCGGCGCCCCCTCCTCTGCGCCCGCGTCGACGCACCCGCTGCTCGGCACGTCCTGGACGCGCGTGGACGTCGACGCGGCGGCGCTGCCGCTGACCGAGGGGCAGGCCGTCCGGTTCCACACCCTCGCGCAGATCCGGCTCCTGCGGCTGGGGTACGAGGACAACGCCGTCCTGGAGGACTTCTCCGCCCGCAGGAACCGCACGTGAAGCACGACGCGCAGGCACGGTCCCACCGCCCGACCCCGGGCACCGCCACCCTGGCCGACGTGGCGCGGGTAGCCGGGGTGTCGGCGAGCACGGTCTCCAAGGTCGTGCGCGGCCTCCCCGGCACCTCACCCGGACTGCGTCGCCGGGTGGTCGAGGCGGTCGAGGAGCTGGACTACCGCCCGCACCCCGCCGGCCGGGCCCTGAGCACCGGTTCCGCCGTCCTCGCCGATCCGGTCACGATCGCGGTTCCCACGCTCATGAGCAGCTACTACCGGAGGCTCGCCGGGCACCTCGTCCGCGGTGCCGCCTCGGCCGGCCTGCGCAGCCGGATCGTGCAGACGGACGGTTCGCGGGAGGTCGAGGCCGACCTCCTCGCCGCGAGCGTCCAGCACGGCTCGCCCCTGCTGCTGGCCCCCTGGCACGTGGACCCGCACCGGTCTTCGTCAGGAGGTGCGACGTCGGCCGTCCTGCTCGCCGACCTGGACGCGTGGGAGGACCTGGACCGTGTCGGGACGGACTCCGCCGGCGCCGCCGACCTCTGCGCCACCCACCTGCTGCACCAGGGCAGACGCCGCCTGGCCTTCGTCGGCGCCGGTGGTGGGGGAGTTCCCGCCGCCGCGGCCCTGCGCGAGCCGGGTTTCCACGCGGCCCACCGACGCCACGGGTTGGAGGTACCCGCGGGGCGGACGCGCTCCCTCCCCGAGTGGACGGCGCAGCACGGTGCCGCCGCCACGACCGCACTGCTCCGGGAGGATCCCGGGATCGACGGCGTCGTCGCCGCCAACGACCAGATCGCGGTCGGAGTGCTGCACGCCCTGCGCTCCTCGGGACGGCGGGTACCCGACGACGTCGCCGTCACCGGCGTCGACGACGACGACGTGGCCCGGAACAGCACTCCCGCGCTGACCTCCGTCGCCCTGCCCGTTCCCGAGATGGCCGACGCAGCCTTCGAGCTGCTCACCGAGAGGCTCGCGGGTTCCGGTGGACCCGCCCGGGTGCGGCAGTTCCCCGGCCGCCTCGTCGTGCGGCTCAGCTCGGCAGATCGACACCGTCCCGGAGCAGAGCCACGCCGGCCACCGGATCGCCCGGCGCGTCCACGCTGACGTCGAAGACGTGGTCGGCGACGGTGCCGCGCCAGGCCAGGCGGGTCTCGCCGCGAGTCGAGTACTGGACTCCGAGCGGGTCCCCGTTGCGCCAGGTCAGCCGGGTGACGTCCGCCCGGGGTGGTTCAGCGGTGGTGGGGGCGCTGGAGGGCTGCGCGATGGATCCGCCGTACAGGATCGTCATCCACACCAGCCCCTCCGCGCGAGCCTCGTCGAACGGCGTGCGGTCCAGCGTCACCCCGGGTGGCACGTAAGCGATCTTGATGCCGTGGACGTCGGCGGCGGGGTCAGCTGCGGGCGGGGGAGGGGTGGCCGCCGACGGCACCGGGTGCTCGAAGAGGGTGGAACCCTCCGCACTGCCGCACGAGGCCGTGAACCCCCGCTCCTCCAGGGTCGGGAAGGTCGGCATCTCGATGCCGAGGTGGTCGGTGACGTCCTCGCACGCCAGGGAGGTGCCGATGAGGTCCTCGACGCTGCGCAGCAGGGCCAGCGGGTCGCCGCGGGGAGAGAGCGTGGGGCGGGCCAGCGCGGCGACGGCGGTCTCCTGCGCGGGGGTCAGGACGAGGGCGGGATCGCCGTCCCGCTGCGTCGGTCCCGTGCTCGTCGGGCCGAGGCCGCAGCCGGTCAGGGCGCTGAGCGCCACACAGAGGCCGGCCGCGACCCGCACGCCTCGTCGTCGCTGCCGCACACGCACCCCTCTCGTCCCCGACCTTGACCCGGACACGGTGACGCACGCGCCCACGTCGCTGACGGTACGGGTCGACGTCGGAACTGGTCGTGTGAACTCGCGAGGGTGATCACTCCCAGCACTGCAGGTGCAGCAGGCTCCCTCGCCTGGTTGATGTCCCGCCCGGCTGTGGCCTGGGCGATCGTGGGAGCAGAGAGCATCGCGGAACTGCGCGCCAACGCTCGGCTGCGGAGGTCGAGCTCACCCCGACCCGGCTGGACGCCGACTCTGCCCGCACCGCCGACCTCGTGCGCTGCGCCGCCGCCCGCGCTCCCCAGTTCTCGTGCCAGTCTTCCCTCGTGGGACATCGCATGTATCGGTCAACCGCCGGAGGTCATCTGCCTGCTCGTCGGGGCCGGTTGACGGTCTCTCAGGAGGCCGAGGACCGGTGGGTGGCTGAGCTGGTCGACGAGGGCACGCTCAGGACCTTCACTGGCTCGCGCGAGGAGGTGCTCGTGTGGGGGATGGTCGAGATGCCCTACGAGGCCGTCGTGCTGGACCCGGTGCTTGGTGAGCGGTCGTTCTCCGGCTGGGCGCGAGAGGTGAAGGCGGAGGTCGCGCCGACGCGTCCTGATGGTGCCGACGTTCCTGGTGCGGTGATCGCCGAGATGTACGCGGGTGGCGGACCGACCGCTGGCTTGGAGGGGCGCGGCTAGGACTCCACCGTGGCGTCAGACGTTGCGCACCAGCTGGAGGTGCGGGTTCGCCAGCATCGAGGCGACCGGCACGGTGCCTGGTCGCCTGCTCCGGGGCCGGCCGGTACTGGGCAGCGGGTCAACATCGA
Source organism: Kineococcus rubinsiae (assembly GCF_011839805.1). Lineage (GTDB taxonomy): Bacteria > Actinomycetota > Actinomycetes > Actinomycetales > Kineococcaceae > Kineococcus > Kineococcus rubinsiae. The sequence goes on from NZ_VWPY01000016.1 coordinate 25,187, forward strand.
CGCTGTCGTCGGATTGCTCGTCTTCCTCGCTGTGCTCCTGTCGCGAGGCACCGGCGCTGCCACACCGGTTGCCCCCATCCGTGTGGACGCGGTGGCAGCGTGTCGTAGGAGCGCGGCATGCTGAACACAGCCCCGGTGATCGCCGGAGGGCGCACCGGAGCAGAGGGGAACGCACGGTGGGCATTGCCTGGATCGAGGCGGTCCGGTTGGCGAGCGAGAACCGCGGCCAGCAGGAGGAGCTCGAGGACCGCAGAGCCGCGCTGATCAGTCGGGCGCAACGGGAGAGCCAGGCGCAGGAGCAGCGCCGTCGTGAGGTCACGAGCAGGTTCTCGTGCCCTTCCGCGATGTCTTCGCCCGGCTGAAGAACATCGACCTCGCCGAGCTGGCCAGCGTGGCCCTGCCCACCCCCGGGCAAACCCCGGAGGTGGAGGTCACCCAGGTGCGGCTCAGTGCTCTGCACACCGTGGGCGGGCTCGCCGGAGGACTCGGCGTGGGGGCGGGAGCCGGGGCAGGAGCCTTCGCCACCGTCGGCGCCTTCGCCGCGGCGTCCACCGGCACTGCCATCTCGGGACTCACCGGGGCCGCCGCCACCAGTGCGACCTTGGCGTGGCTCGGCGGGGGCTCGCTCGCGGCCGGCGGCTACGGCGTCGCCGGGGGCACCATCGTCTTGGGCGGTCTGGTGGCGGCACCAGCGATCCTCGCGACGGTCGGGGTCGTGGCCTGGCAGGGGCGGCGCCACCGCCGCCTTCGTCAGGGGGACGCCGAGAAGCTCGCTGCCGCCGACGTCGACATGGCCCGCGCCGAGGAGCGAACCGCCGCGGTTGTCCGCCGCAGCAGGCAGGTCCGCGCGCTGCTGTCGGATCTGGAGGCCGAGGCTGGCGACCACCTGCAGCGGTTGCGCGGTCTCGTCGACGCCGAGGCCGACTACGCCCTCTTCACCCCGGCCCAGCGGGCACAGGTGGCGACAACGGTGTCGATGATGACGACGACGATCTCAGTCATGGCCACTCCGTTGGCTGACGCCGACGGCGCGGTCACCGACCTGTCGGGCCAGGTCGTCGACGACACTTGCCAGCGCCTGCAGAGCCTTGCCGACGAGCGCACCGCCGCGACAGGCACTGCGACCTCCGCTGATGCAGTCGGCTCGACCAGTACGGAGTCGTCGTGAGCCAAGACGCCCCTGGGTCTTCCGGGGAGGACGTCGAGCGCCCAGGTGTCAGCGACGTCGGTGTCGCTGCACCCTCCGGTGCGTCAGGTCGTCGAGGCCGCCGGGTCCTCCGGGTCGGAGCACGATCTGGGGCACAGGCTGCGGCATGGGCGCTGGTGAACGCCGCGACACAACGGGCAGCGGCGCAGACCGCGGAGGCTCTGCGGATCGAGAAGATCGCCCAGCAGGTCGCCCGGCGCTACCAGAACGTCGGCGTGCCCCAGCGTGCAGGGCACCTGTTCGAGGTGATGCACGAACTGTCGTTCAATCTGGATGCCATCGCCAAGGGCTCGAAGATCCGCGCCGCCACCACCGAGTGGGTTGCGGGCGGTTCCCAGAGCGCCGCGGCGGACTTGCACCTGAGCGAGGGTGGGCGGCTGCTGGCCGCTGCCCAGGCGAAGCTGATGAGTGATGACATGACCGCCGCGCGCAGCATCGTCAACGGCCGCTACGAGGGCATGCAGCGCCTCATCCCGGGCGATCAGTTGGAAGCCGTCAAGCGAATCCTCACCAAGCGCTTGAGCTTGAACCCCGAAGGCCTCCGCTTCACCGACTACGCCGACGCCGAGGCCCACGTCACCGCCACGCTCCACGCCGAGGACGCGGGCCTGCGCAGGGGGTTCCGAGTCCGTGGGGGTGACGTGAGCAGCGCCCCAGTCTCCACGACGGAGGCTCGCAAGGGCGCCATGGATGCCACCAGCTGGGGCAAGGACCGGGTCCACCAGGCGGGCGTTCACCAGGTCAAGACGGCGATGACCGCGGGCGCTGTCACGGGCGCTGCGCTCGCGGGTGTCGTGGAGGCGGCCAAGCAGACCGCCCGGGTCCGGGCGGGGGAGACGTCTGCTGCGGCCGCGGCCGCCACCGCGGCGGGCGCTGCGGCGATGGGTGCCGTACGCGCCGCCTCCGTCGCGGGTCTGGGGGAAGCGATCTCGGTCGCCGTCGCTGCCAAGACCTTGCCGGCGTTGCTGGGGAAGGGATCCACCCCGGCGGCGATGGCCGGTGCGGTCGCCGACATCGCTGGAGCAGGTGTCGCCTTCGCTCGCGGGGAGATCGACGCCTCTGAACTCGCCGAGCGCTGCTGCGAGACGGCGCTGCAGACCGTCCTGGTGGGGGTGTGTGGGGCGTTGGCGCAGACTGCGATCCCGGTACCCGTCGTCGCCGGCCTCGTCGGGGGGCTGGTCGGTCAGACCGCAGCGATCCTCATCAGCCAGGGGCTGCGCGCCGCACTGAGCGCTGCGGCACCTGGCGGTCTCCCCGCCGACGAGTCCGTCGACGCGGACCTCCTCGCGCTCCTGGAGGACGAGACCGCTTGCGCCATCGCCACGGCGATGCTGCTCGGCGAGACCGAGCGGGCCCTCGGGGACGCCCGCGACGCCTACGTCAGCGCCACTGTCGGCCCGCTGTTGGACGAAGCCCTGAACGCGATCACCAGCGCCAGCCCGGAAGAGGCGCTGAAGCGGCTGGGCGAGGCTACAAGGTGTTTCGACGGGCAGCCGCTTTTCGTGACGGTGGATGAGTTCGACGCCTGGATGGCGGACCCGACGACTTCGCTGACGATGAATCCCAACTGGCTCTGACGGTCGCACCGCCAACCGGGTCTGCACCCCCGCGGTCGCAAACCGCAGTCGCCCCGTCGACAACGACGTGGTGGCGGGCGGTGCGGCCGCGAGAGCGCGGGCCTGATGCTCCCTCGCCCCGGCCCCGAGCCCCTGCCGCCGCCTCAGCCGTGGGCGGCCTTGGACAGGTGCTCCCACTCCCGCCAGGTGGCCAGGCGGGACTCGTAGTCGGCGGTGGCGATGGCCAGCGGCCCGTCGCCGAAGAACACCCGCAGCGGCGGGTTCTCGGCGTCGACGAGCTCCAGCACGGCCGCCCTCGTCGCGGTGGGGTCGCCCGGGCGGGACATCCGCTTGGCCCGGAGCTCCGCGGCCTTCTCGCGGTACGCGTCGTAGGCCGGCAGCGCCGTGGCGTGCTTCGCCGACGCCCCGCCCCAGTCGGTGGAGTACCCGGTGGGCTCGATCAGCGTGACCTTGATCCCGAAGTCGGCCACCTCCTGGGCCAGGGACTGCGAGAAGGCCTCGAGCGCCCACTTCGAGGCGTTGTACATCCCGATGTTCGGGAACGCGGAGATCCCGCCGATGGAGGACACCTGCAGCACGTGCCCGCTGCCCTGCTCGCGCATCCCGGGCAGGACGGCCTGCGTGACCCACAGCGCCCCGAACACGTTGGTGTCGATCTGCGCCCGGGCCTCGGCCTCGCTGATCTCCTCGACCATCCCGAACTGGCCGTAGCCCGCGTTGTTCACGGCGATGTCGATGCGCCCGAACCGCTCCCGCGCCTGCGCCACGGCGGCGAACACCGCGTCGCGGTCGGTGACGTCCAGGCTGATCGGGAGGACGGCGTCGCCGTGCTCGGCGACCACGTCGTCCAGGCTGGCCGCGTCGCGCGCGGTCGCCACGACCGTGTCACCGCGCTCCAGGGCGGCCAGCGTCCACTCGCGGCCGAAGCCGCGGGAGGTTCCGGTGATGAACCAGGTCTTCGCGCTCACGTCGTGTCCCGTCGTCAGAGTTCCGTCGTCACAGTTCCGTCGTCCTCGTCGGTGCCAGCACCGGCCCGGCGCCGGTTGTTCCGGTCGCGGTCCTCAGAGGACGCAGGTGGTGACGGCGCGGCCGTCGTCCTCGACGTCGCCGGCGAACACCTCGGAGTCCAGACGGGGTTCGTAGCCGAGGTCGCGGCGGGCCGCGGTGAGGTCCCAGCGGTTGCGGGTGTTCGCCGAGACGCCGGGGTAGACGCCGGACGTCACGTCGGCCTCGAGGGCCGCCACCACGAGGCGGCGCAGGTCCTCGGGCCCGAGCCAGCCCGTGAGCTGGCTCGACTGCGTCGGCCGTTCGACGGTCGCCCCGAGCCGCAGGCCGATCGTCGACGGCCCGCCGTGGGCCGCGTGGACGCCCGCGAGCGCCTCGTCGAACGCCTTCGTCGCCCCGTACGCGCAGCAGGGCGCGGGGGCCCAGGTGGGGTCGATCGGGAACCGGCCCGCCGACTCGTAGCGGCCCATGGCGTGCACCGAGCTCGCGTAGACGACGCGCCGCATGCCGTGCTCGCGGGCCGCGCCGAGCAGGGCCGCGAACCCGTCGACGTTGGGGCCCTCGAGGTCGTCCCACTCCGCGTCCGGGCGCGGGTCGCCCGCGAGGTGGACGACCGCGTCGACCCCGGAGACCGCGCGCGCCAGCAGGTCCCGGTCGGTGAGCTCGCCGACGACGACCTCGGCGCCGCCCGCCTCGTCCGGTGCGGCGCGGTCCAGCACCCGCAGCCCGAACCCGGTCAGCCCGGGCAGCAGCTGCTGCCCCACGCTGCCCGCCGCACCCGTCAGCAGCACCCGTCGCGCGTCCACGCGCCCATGCTGGCCCGGCGTCGGCGCGCCCGCCCGTCAGGCGGGCTGGACCTGCGTGACGCGCTCGGTGTCGCGCACGTGCTGGCCGAGCGCCTCCAGGTCCGGGACCAGGACGACGGAACCCGCGCGGACCCAGGCGGCGAGCGCCGAGCCGACCACCGCGGCCGGGGGCGCGGACGTCAGCAGCCGGACGCCGACGCTCCACGCGGCCCCGGCGGCGAGGGCGTCAGCGAGGAGGTCGGCGTGGGCCACGGTCGTCGCGCCGGCCACCAGCGCCGGGTCGGTCGGCAGCGGCTGCGCGAGGGGGGAGTGGTGGTCGCCGTAGCCGGTGATGGTGCGCGCGTAGTCCAGGACCCCGTCGGGGAGGTCGTCGCCGAAGGCGCGCGCCAGCGGGGCCAGGGCCACGGCCACGGTGTCCGTCCCGGTGGACGCGCTGCGCCGCAGCACCTCCGGCGTCGCGCTGACGAGGACGTCGACGTCGGTCGCGCCCGTGCGCAGCCCCTCGCCCAGCACCACGCCCGCGCCCGTCGACCACGTCGCGAGCTGCAGCACGAGGGTGCGCCAGTGCGTCGGCAGGTCCAGGCCCACGGTGCGGCCGGGGCCGACGTCGAACTCCTCCTCGAGGAGGTTGGCGGTCTTGGCCACCCAGGTGCCCAGCACGCGGGCGGACAGCTCGATGCGCTCGCCCGTGCTCGCGTGCTCGGCGGCGTACCAGGTCAGGCGCGGCGTCCCGGGGTCGTCCGCGACGAGCCGCTGGAGGAGGGCGGGCACGGACCGGGGCGCACCGGGCGGGAGGGACACGCGGGACACCGTACGGGCGGGGTGCGGTGGAGACGGCACCCACTAGCGTCCCGTCCGTGCCCGACCGCCCCCGTCCCGCCGACCCGCGTCCCGCCGACCCGCGTCCCGCCGCCGACGACGGGCGCCACGCGTGGGCGGGCGTGCTGCTGACGCGGGTCCCGGTCGTGCTCGCCGCCGCGGTGGCGGCCGTCACGGCGATCGCGGTCCCGCTGGTGCTGCTGGACCTCTGGACGCCGGTGGTGGCGGTGCCCGTCGTCGTCGTGGCCGCCGTCCTCGCGGGGCGCCTCGCCTGGGGGACGCCCGTGGTGGCGTCGCCGCGCTGGTCGGCGCTGCTCAGCGCGGGGATCGCCGTGGCCGGCGGGGTGTGGGCGGGCCTCACCCACGCCGAGCACGTCGTGCTGCGCCGCGACGCGGGCTCCCTGGCGCTGTACGCCCACCACCTCGCGACGGCCCACGGCCTGCCGGTCGACCCGTCGCTGGCGGCCCTCGGGGGCGCGGCCGTGCTGGGCGACCCGAACGTCAGCCTCGCCAGCCCGGCGTTCTACCAGGTCGGCGACGTCGTCGTCCCGCAGTTCCTGCTCGGGGCGCCGGCGCTGTTCAGCCTGGGGGAGTGGGCGGGCGGCTGGACGGGCCTGCTGCTGGTGCCCGCCGTCCTCGGGGCGTTCGGGCTGCTGGCCGTGGCGGGTCTCGCCGCGCGCCTCGTCGGCCCCCGCTGGGCCCCGCTGGCCGCGGCGACCCTGGCGCTCGCCCAGCCCGTGCTGCACGCGGCCCGCTCCACCTACTCCGAACCGCCCGCGCTGCTCGTGCTCGCCGCGGCCGCGTCGCTGCTGGTCGCCGCCACGGTGCGGGGCACCGCGGCCACCGCGCCCACCGACCGGCTGAGCGCGGCCCGCCTGGGCGGGGCCGCCGGGCTGCTGCTCGGCGCGTGCGGGTTCGTGCGCATCGACGCCCTGCGCGAGGACGCCCTCGTGCTGCCCGTCATCGCGGTCCTGCTGGCGCTGGCCCACCCCGCCGCCCGCGCCCTGCTCGCCGGAGTCCTCGTGACCACGGTGCTGTCCGCGCTGGCCGCGGTCGCGACGTCGCGGCCCTACCTCGCGACCATCGCGGGCTCGCTGGTCCCGCTCGTCGGCGCCCTCGTGGCGCTCGCGGTCGTGTCCTGGCTGGGGGTGCGGCTCGCGCGGCGGGGCGTCCTCGCCCGGCGCCGCTGGCTGACCTCGACCCGGCTCGGGCCCGTCCTCGCGGCGGTGCTCGCGCTCGTCCTGCTGGCGCTCGGCACGCGGCCGCTGTGGCTCGTCGTGCGCCAGGACCCGCAGGACTCCGGGAGCCGGCTCGTCGCGGCGCTGCAGCTCGCGCAGGGCCTGCCCGTCGACGGCGGCCGCACCTACGCCGAGCACAGCGTCGACTGGATCTCCTGGTACCTCGGCTGGCCCGCCGTCATGCTCGCGGGCGTCGCGGCCGTCGTCCTGCTGCTGCGGCTCGTCCCCGCCCTGCAGGGCCGCACGCCGCTGCCGGGGTGGACGGCGCCCTACGTCGTCGCCGTCGGGTCGCTGCTGCTCACGCTGTACCGCCCCGGCATCACGCCCGACCACCCGTGGGCCGACCGCCGGTTCGTGCCGCTCGTGCTCCCCGCGGTCGTGCTGCTGGCCACTGCGGCCGTCGCGTGGGGCGTGCGGGAGCTGCCCCGGCGCATCGCGCAGGTCCTGCCCGGCAACCCGCGCGACCGCAGCGAGGAGGTGACCGTGACGCTGACGCCGGGGGAGCCCGCCGTCGAGACGCGGACCGTCCGCTACCGCACCCCCGCAGCGGTTCCCGGGGTCCTGGCCGCCGTCGGCGGGATCGTCCTGCTGCTGCCCGCCGCCCTCGCCACGGCCCCCCTAGCGGGGCAGCGCACCGAGCGCGGCGAGGTGGCCGCCGTCGCGGGCGCCTGCCGGTCCTTCGCGCCGGGCGACGTGGCCCTGGCCGTGGACCCGCGCTCGCGCAACGAGTGGCCGCAGGTGCTGCGCGGCACGTGCGGCGTGCCGTCCGCCTCGATCGTCGTGCCCACCTCGGTCGGGCGGGCCGGGACCCCGGAGTACGCCGCGGCCCTGCGCACGGCCGTCGAGCGGCAGGCCGCCCGCGTGCGGGCCGCGGGCGGCCGGCCCGTCCTGGTGGCCGCGGGCGGTGACGCCGCCGCGGAGGACACGCTCGCCGCCCTCGGCGGCACGGACCTGCGCCGGGTCAGCGACCTGCGGACCCCCGAGGACGAGCGGGTCCTCACCACCCGCCCCGACGGAGCCCAGGTCATCGACGTCGACCTCTGGACGGCGCTCGCCCCCTGACCGCGGTGCGGGGGCGCGGTGCCGTCAGGTCGTGCGCGTGCGCGAGCAGCGCGTCACGTACGCCATCTCCAGGACGCCCACCTCGTCCAGCCGCGCCTGCGCCTGCGTGCGGACGTCGTCGAGGACGGCGCTGCGGCGCGGCTCCTCCAGGGTGATGACCCAGCTGCGCGACGCCGTGAGGTCCATCAGCTCCTCGAGGGTGATGACCTGCGTCCACGTCACGTCGTGGCGCTCGACGGGGCCGAAGGGCGGGCCGACGACCGGGGCCATGCTGCGCAGGTGCTCCTCACCGGCCTGGGGGAGCAGCCGGTCCAGCCGGGCGATCCACGGCACGCTCGCGTCGCGCACGTTCCACAGCAGCCCGAGGGTGCCGCCGGGGCGCAGCACGCGCGCGACCTCCGGGGCCGCCGTGCGGGGGTCCACCCAGTGCCAGGCCTGCGCGGCCAGCGCGGCGTCGACGCTCGCGTCCGGCAGCGGGACGTCCTCCGCGGTCCCGGCGACGAGCTCGACGTCGGGCAGCACGGCGCGGAACTGCGCGCGCATCCCCTCGGTGGGTTCCACGGCCACGACGTCGAGGCCGCGCCCGACGAGGGAGCGCGTGAGCTTGCCCGTCCCCGCGCCCAGGTCGAGGACCCGCCGGGCGCCCTCGGGCAGCAGCCAGTCGAGGGCGGCGGCCGGGTAGGTGGGGCGACCGCGCTCGTAGGCGGCGGCCGCGGCGCCGAAGGACCGCGACTGGGCCCGGCGCCGCTCGGCACTGCGTTCGGTGTCCACGCGCGCGATCCTGCCAACGCGGCGGCGTCCGCGGGAGCCCGGGGGAACGTCACCGCCCCGGGTCGCCGGCGGTGACCGCCCGTGGAGGACGTGTGCAGAGGGCGTGACGGGGCCCGCGGCGGTCGGCGCGGCAGGCGCGCGGGGACGGCTCCCCGCCCGGCGGCTGGGTAAGCTCCACCCGCCATGCCTCCCGAACACCCGCTCACCGACAGCGCCCCGTCGGCACCCACGGCCACGCCCGTCGCGACCATCGTGCTGCCCTGCTTCAACGAGGAGGCGCACGTCCTCGCCGAGATCCAGCGCATCAGCAAGGCGATGGACGACGACGGGATGCCCTACGAGCTGCTCGCGGTGGACGACGCGTCCACGGACGACACGCTCGCCGTCCTGCGCCAGGCCGAGCGGGAGTTCCCGCACCTGCGGGTCGTCGCGTTCCGCCGCAACGGCGGTTCCGGCACGGTGCGGCGCATCGGCACGCAGATGGCGCGCGGCGAGATCGTCGTGTGGACCGACGCGGACATGACGTACGAGAACGACCGGATCCCCGAGCTGATCCGCCTCCTGCTGGCCGACGACACCTACGACCAGGTGGTCGGCGCCCGCACCACGGAGGAGGGGTCGCACAAGGCCCTGCGCGTGCCCGCGAAGTGGGTGATCCGCAAGGTCGCGGAGGTCCTCGCCAAGCAGCGCATCCCCGACCTGAACTCGGGGCTGCGGGCGTTCCGCAAGGAGGTGTCGCTGCCGTACCTGCGGCTGCTGCCGCCCGGGTTCAGCTGCGTCACGACGATCACGCTGGCGTTCCTGTGCAACCAGCACGACATCAAGTACGTCCCGACGTCGTACGCCAAGCGCGCGGGCGTGTCGAAGTTCCACTTCGTCAAGGACGCCTACCGCTACATCCTGCAGGTGCTGCGGATGGTCATGTACTTCGAGCCGCTGCGCGTGCTCATGCCGCTGGCGCTGTTCCTGTTCGGCCTGGGCGCCGTCAAGGCCGTCACCGACATGGTCCGCCACCTCTTCTACTTCCCCGCGAACACCGTGCTGCTGCTGGTCTCCGGGCTGCTCATCGGTTCCGTCGCGCTGCTGGCCGACCTCGTCGTGCGCTCGCGGGACTCCACGTGAGCCACCTCGCGGCCCCGCCCGCCGACGAGACCGTCCCCGGGGACGGCGGCACGACCGGCGAGCGCCGCAAGGTCGTCGTCGTCGGGCCCGCGCACCCCGCCAAGGGCGGCACGGTCGCCCACACGACCGAGCTCGCCCGCCACCTCTCCCGCGACCCGCAGGCCGACGTCGCGCTGGTGTCGTGGTCGCGGCAGTACCCCGCCGTCCTGTACCCGGGGGAGCGCGAGGTCCCCGGCGGCCGTCCCGAGGTCGCGGAGTTCGTCCCGACGACCCGCCCGCTGGCCTGGGACTCGCCCGCCTCTTGGCTGCGCACGGGCCGCCGGATCGCCCCGGCCGACCTCGTGGTCCTCGTGCACGTCGTGCCGTTCCAGGTGCCGGCGCTGCTCGCGGTCCTGGCCGGCCTGCGCACCGCGGGCTCCCACGCCCGCACCGTCGTCGTCGCCCACAACGTCCTGCCGCACGAGCCCCGCCCGGGCGACGCGCTGCTCGTCGGTCGCCTGCTCGCCAGCGTCGACGGCGTCGTCGTGCACTCCCAGGCCCAGGCCGAGCTGGCGCGCGCGCACGGCGCCCGCCACGTCGAGGTCGCCGACCTCCCGCCCCACCTGCCCGGTGGCGCGCCGCTGACGGGCGAGGCGGGCTCGCTGGTGCCCCGCGACGGCGGCGTCCGGCTGCTGTCCCTCGGCGTCGTGCGCGACTACAAGGGCGTCGACCTCCTGCTCGAGGCGCTGCACGACGTCCCCGGCGCCCGGCTGACCATCGCCGGTGAGCTGTGGGGCGACGCGGGCCGCCGCGTGCTCGAGCTCGCGGGCGACCCGGCGCTGCACGGCCGCGTCGAGGTGCGCCCCGGCTACGTGCCCGCCGCGGAGATCGCGGAGCTGCTCGCGACCCACGACGCGCTCGTGCTGCCCTACCGCTCGGCGACGGCCTCGCAGAACGCGCTGCTCGCCTTCGCCCACGGCCTGCCCGTCGTGGCCACCGCGACGGGGTCCTTCCCCCAGCAGGTCACCGACGGCGTCGACGGGATCCTCGTCGAGCCCGGCAGCGTGCCCGCCCTCGTCGAGGGCCTGCGCCGCCTCGCCGACGGCGGCCTGCAGGTGCTGCGCGACGGCGTCCGCGCCCCCGACCCGCACGCCCCGTGGGCCGCCTACCTCGACGCCGTCGCCGCGGCCGCCGAGGGCGGCACCCCGGCCGCCCCGCCCGGCGGCCGCCTGCTCGAGGTCGCCAAGCGCGGCGCCGAGCACGCCCTGTGGACCCGGGTCGGCGTCCAGCGCCGCGTCGGGGAGGTCCTCGGCGCCCGCGACCTGGCCGCCCCGCCGTCCCTGCGCGCCGTGCCCAGCGGCGTCCCGCGCACCGGCGTCCTGCAGGACACCGCCGAGGTGGCCGACGCGGTCGCGCAGACCCGGCGCCTGCGCCTGCCCGCGCACCCCGACGCCCCGAAGAACTGGGATGCGCTCGGCGCGGTGGCGGCCGTGCTCACCCTCGCCGACGACGGTTCGCGCACCGCCCGCGTCCTGGACGCCGGCAGCGCCCGCTACTCCCCGGTGCTGCCGTGGCTGCGGCTGTACGGCCTGGGCCACGAGCGCGGCGCGCTCGCCGGCATCAACCTCGAGTTCGGCGCGACCGTGCACCGCGACGGGGTGGAGTTCCGCCACGGCGACGTCACCGCCACGGGCCTGCCCGACGCCTCGCTCGACGCCGTGACCTGCATGTCCGTCATCGAGCACGGCGTCCCGGTGCAGCCGTTCCTCGCCGAGACCTCGCGCGTCCTGCGCCCGGGCGGGATCCTCGCGCTCTCGACCGACTACGACCAGGACCCGCCGGACACGACGGGCATCACGGCCTACGGCGCCCCGGTGCGGATCTTCAGCCCCGCGGACTTGCGCGAGATGACGGCGCTCGCGGACGAGGTCGGCCTCGACCTCGTGGGCGAGCTGGACGACGAGGTGCTGTCCCACGCCGAGCGCCCCGTGCACTGGAAGCGGACCGGCCTCGACTACACGTTCGTCCTGCTCACCTTCCGCAAGCGCTGACGTGCGGCTGCTGCCGCGGGTGCTCGCGGCCCTGCGCTCACCCGTCGTGCGCGTGGGCTTCCTCCTGCTCGCCCTGGCGCTCGCCGTCGTCTACGTCGTGCGCGACGCCGACGCCATCGCGGCCGCGTGGTCCCGCCTCGACCCGGGCACCGTCGTGCTCGCGCTCGTGCTGTCGCTCGGCAACGTCGCCCTGTCGGGGGCGTCGTGGCGCGCCGTGCTGGCCGACCTCGGCTCCCGGCTCGGCTGGCGGGCCGCGGCCCGCGTCTTCTTCGTGGGCCAGCTGGGCCGCTACATCCCCGGCACCGTCTTCCAGTTCGTGGCCCAGGCCGAGCTCGCGCGCGACTACGACGTGCCCCGGCGGCGCACGGCGTCAGCGCTGGTCGTGGCCCTGCTCGTGTCGATGACGACGGCGCTGATGCTCGTCACGGGCGTGCTGCCCGTCGCGCTGGCGGGCCGCGGCGACGGCTCGGGGGCGGACCTCACGGGGTGGGCGTGGACGGGCTGGCTGCGCTGGCTCACACCCTTCCTGCTCGTGCTGCTGGTGCCGCGCGTGCTCAACCCGCTGCTCGGCGTCCTGCTGCGCCTGGCCCGCCGCGACCCCCTGGAGCACCCCGTCACCTGGCGCGGGCTGCTCGCCGCCGCGCTGTGGGCGCTCGCGTCGTGGGGCTCGGTCGGGCTGCAGGTCTTCGTCCTGGCCTCGGCCGTCGGCGGCGGCGACCTGGGCGCCGGCCGGCTGCTCGCCCTCGCGGTCGGCGGGTACGCCCTGGCCTGGGCCGTCGGGTTCCTCGTGGTCCTCGCCCCGGCCGGAGCGGGAGCGCGCGAGGTGGCGCTCGCGGCGCTCGTCGGGCTCGGCACCGGCAGCGGGGGAGCGGCCGTCGTCGTCCTCGCCTCGCGGGTGCTGCTGACGGTGGCCGACGTCCTGCTCGCGCTGGCGGCGCTGCTCACCGCGCGCGGTGCGCTGGCACGGATCCGGACCGCCTCGGCGGCCGGCGGGGCCCCGCATGACCCCGCCTAGCGCCGGACGTCGTCCCCGCGGCTCAGGCGCGGGCCGGCACCGGCCCGGGGGGCGCGACGTCGCCGGCCTGGCCGACGCGGCGCCCCGCGGTCCGCATGTGGCTGCTCATGGCCGCCGCGGCCGCGGCGGGGTCCGCCGCGACGACCGCCTCGAGCACCGCGCGGTGCTCCCGGCACGCCGTCAGCGCCTGCTCCCCGGTCTGCAGCCGCCGCTCGGACCACACGCGCAGCAGCGAGCGGATGGTCCGCAGCAGGTCGCCCATGACCGCGTTGCCGGCCGCCTGGGCGAGGTGCTGGTGGAAGGCGGCGTCCGCCTCGATGAAGGCGGGCAGGTCGTCGGTGGCGGCCTCCATCGCCGCGAGGTCCGCCCGCAGCGCCGCGAGCGTCGCGTCGTCGCTGCGTCCCGCGGCCAGCACGGCGGCCTGCACCTCCAGACCCGCGCGGACCTCCGAGAGCTGGGTCGTGTGGTCGGCCGAGAGCATCAGCCCCCAGCTCAGCGTGGTCGGCAGCAGCTCGGACATGCTGTCGCGGATGTAGGTGCCGGACCCGGGCCGCACCTGGACCAGGCCGAGGATCTCCAGCGCGGCGAGGGCCTCGCGGACCGCGGAGCGGCCCACGCCGAGGCTCTCCGCGAGCTGGCGCTCCGGCGGCAGGCGGGACCCGGCGGCAAAGGTGCCGCCCGCGATCAGCGTGGTCAGCTGGCGCGCGACCTCCGCCACGGCCGAGCCCGGGGCCACGGCGCGCAGCTCCGGGTCGGTGCGGGCGGGGTCATCGGCGCGGAAGACCGGCATGCGGGTCAGCCTACGGCGGCGGCGTCGGGGGCCCGGTCGCTCGCGGCAGCGGTGGCGCCGCCCGCGGAGGGGCCGGGACCCTCAAGGCGGACGACGCCCCAGGCGGGCAGCGCGAGCTCCCGCCCGGCCACGCGCAGCCGCCGGGCGACGCCCGTGAGGTCGGCCGCGAGCACCGTCAGGCGCCCCGCGCTGCGGGCGGCGACCACGCCGAGCCCGGGCGTGAGCGGGGCGTCGAGGCGCTCCCACCCGTCGAAGTCCTGCAGCCAGCCCACCACCTCCGCGACGGGGAGGGCGACGCCGTCGGCGGTCGTCGTGCCGCGCGGCCCCCAGGTCTCGCAGGCCGTGATCGAGGCGACCCCCGCGACGGCGAACGCCTGGTGGGCGGCCAGCAGCCAGGCGGCCGCGCCGCGCCCGGCCTGGCGCGGGTCGTCGGCGCCCCAGACGTGCTGCGGCCCGGTGCCGTCGGTCCGGACGTCGGCGTCGGCGGGCCGGTGCGCCGACGTGGCGACCGCGTTGAAACGCGCGCGCAGGGTCACGGGGCCGACGTGCACGGGCCGCCCGGCCGCGATCCGCACGGCCTCCTCGGCCGTGAGCCGCTGCACCGCGACGGAGGCCAGCAGCTGCGGGCGCCCGGTGTCGTGCATCTGCGGGGTGCTGGAGAAGACGAGGGCGGGCACGTCCCCGGGGAGCTCGCCGTGCCGGCGGTTCAGCTCGGTGAAGTGCGCGCGGGTGCCCCCGGCGACGGGCAGGTCGCCCCGCAGGCGCAGCAGGCGCTCCCACAGCGGTGCCGTCGTGACGTGGGTGGCGACGTCGTGCACGGCGACCCGCACGACGGGGCCTTCTTCGTGCAGGGCCGCCAGCACCGGGTCGAGCTGCCCGGGGTGGGCGGCCGTGACGCGCACGTCGAGGCCCGCGGCCCCGGCCTCGCGGCGGGCCCGGGCCAGGACGCCGGGCCACGCCGGTCCGGTCGCGTCGAGCTCGACGAGCACCGGGCCGCGCCACCAACCCAGCCGGAGTTCCCCGCCGGGCCCGTCGCCCGGAGCGGTGGACGCCGCGAGCTGCAACCGGGGCAGCGGCTGCCCGGTGGGGGTGAGGTCGACCTGCTCCACCGGCGCGGGGACGACGCGGGGCGCCGTCGCCGCCGTCAGCGGGACGACCGCGAGGTCGAGGGCCTGGGTGAACGTGGCACCGACCGCGAGGTCGACGGGGAACGGCCGGTCCAGCGGGGTGCTGTAGGTCTTGAACGAGGCGTCGGTCCAGTTCCGCTGGTCCTCGACCTCGAACACGTCCCCCGTCAGGTCGAGCGTGACCCGTTGCGCTGCAGGGCCGCCGGTGTCCCAGTCGAGGCCCGCGACGTCGCGGGCCGGCTGGTGCGGGGCGATGCGCGCGGGGAACTCCGCGCCGGTGCGGGAACCGTCGGGGTGGCGCACCCGCAGCGGGGTGCCGGCGAGGGCGGCGGGGTGCAGCACCACCAGGCCGAGGCGGTTGCGGCGGAACGCCCGGGTCACCTCCCCGCTCACCTCGACGCGCAGGTGCCCCGCGCCGTCGGTCGATCCGGCCGTGAGGACGGCGTGCCAGCGGACCCCGGCCCCGAGGGCGTCGTGCTCGGCGGTGAGCTCGACCCGCAACCCCTCGCCCTCGTGGACCTCGACGGCCCACGACGTGACGGGCACGGTGCGCCAGTCGTGGTCGCGCACGACGACGCGCACGGCCGTGAGCACGAGCGTCCCGCGGTGGCTGACCTCCTCCACGGACGTCCCGCGCAGCACGAGGGACCAGTCGCCGGCCGTGAGGATCCGGGGTTCCGGCTCGCCGTCGCCCCAGGCGTCCCCGGCCGGGGACCCGGCCCCGGGGTTCACAGCGACGTCATCCCCCCGTCGACGCGGAAGATCGCGCCGGTGGCGAAGGACGACTCGTCGCTGACGAGGTAGACCATGATCCCCTCGACGTCGTCGGGCCGGCCCGCGCGCCCGAGCGGCGTGCGGGCGATGATCGCCGCGCGGGAGGCGTCGTCGGTGGAGATCGCGCTGACCAGCGGCGTCTCGGTGTAGCCGGGGACGACGGTGTTCACGCGGATCCCCTCGCCCGCGTAGGCCGCGGCCACGGTGCGCACCAGCCCGTGGACGCCGGCCTTGGAGGAGGAGTAGGCCGTGAAGTCGCGCCCCTCCCCGTTCAGGCCGGTGGGGCTGCCGGTGCACACGATGGAACCCCCGGCGCCGCGCAGGGCGCGCACGGCGTGCTTGACGGTGAGGAACGTGCCGGTGAGGTTCACGTCGAGCGTGCGCCGCCACACGTCGAGGTCGAGGTCCGCGACGGGGGCGTCGGCGCCGAACAGCTGCACGCCCGCGTTGGCCACGACGACGTCCAGCGCGCCGCCCTCGGCCTGCACCTGCGCGTAGGCCGCGGCGACGCTGTCCTCGTCGGTGACGTCCATCCGCACCGCGACCGCGGCCGGGGCGTCCGGCCCGAGGTCGGCGACGGCGCGCGCGGCGCCGTCGAGGTCGCGGTCGGCGAACACCACGCGCGCCCCCTCGGCGGCGAACCGCCGCGCCACCGCGAGCCCGATGCCCGAGGCGGCCCCCGTCACCAGCGCGTGCTTGCCCTGCAGCCGTGCGTGCATCGTCGTCGTTCCTCCGGGAGTTCTGGTGGGCAGCGGGGTTCCGCGGTCGGGGCGCTTCAGCGCTCGATCTCGTCCAGCTTGAGCATCTTCGTGATGACCGAGTCCAGCTCGGAGTCGGAGAAGATCTTCTTCCAGTCGTCCTTGACGATGGACTCGCGGCCGTAGTCCATGGCGATCAGGCACGCGTCGGAGAACGGGTTGGAACCGCGGAGGGTGTTGGTGAGCGCGATCTGCACGTGCCCGTGCAGCATCGCCTTCGCGGCGGCCTCGGGAACCCCCACGGTGTGCACCGTCTCGTGCAGGGCCTCCTTCAGGAGGGCACCGATCATGCAGGCGATGGTCTCGACGAGCGTGGGCTCGAGGTAGGCCAGCTGCTTGACGGTGACCCAGTGCACCTCGTCCACCGGGCCGTACATGATCCGGATGACGTCCTCGACGACGTCGCGCGCGGCGGCGTTCTCGGGGGTCTGCTCGTTGTCGAAGGCGGCCACGACGTTCTGCAGCGCGGCCTCGCCGCCGAAGTTGTCGGCGTACTCCTCGGGGCGGGTGCGCTCGAGGAACACCGACGGGTGGCAGGGGTGGGCGACGGCCTGCAGGACGTCGGGGCGCTGGGTGAGCAGGTTGGCGTACGCCGCGGCGGGGTCCAGCGTGAGCAGGGTCGCGCCGGCCTTCATCTGCGGGACGACCGACTGCGAGACGAGGCCGAGGACGGTGTCCGGCACGGCCAGGATCACGACGTCGGCGCCGGCGACGGCCTCCTCGGTGGAGACGGCCTCGCGGCCCTCGGCGGCCATGCGCTCCTTGCCGGCGGGGGAGTTCTCGGCGTAGCGCAGGGTGTGGGCGCTGCGGGCGAGGTTGCGCGAGACGCGCATGCCCATCTTCCCGCCGGCGCCGACGACGGCGACCTGCACGGGGGTCGTCGCGGGACGGGTTGCCGCGGAGGGGGTTCCTGCGGGGGTGGGGTCGGCGCTGGTGGTCATCGTGGCGTGCTCCTTCTCGTTCGGGAGGAGCCGCGGCCGGGGCTCCGAGGGGCGTTCCGGCGCGCAGCGCTCCATCGCGCGGCCCCGCTGGTCGTCGCGGGTGGAGCCAGCTTAGGGCCCTCCGCCGACATCCGGTCAACCGGTTGACAAGGGTCGAGCCGGGCTGGTCTGATCGCTGCAGCACGCTCCGCAGCGTTCACCGCTCCCGCCACGTCGTCGTGGCCGCAGATCGAGGTCTCCATGACGGATGTCCACCCGAGCACCCCCGCCGCCACCCCCCGCACTCCCGCTGCCGCGCAGCGCCTCCCGCGCGGTCGCCGCACCGGCCGCCGCCGCCGCGTCGTCACCGCCGTCGCCGTGGTGGCGCTCCTCGCGGCCATGGCCGCGAGCACCCAGGTGCGCTCCACGGAGGCCGCCGAGCAGCAGGCCGCGGCCGCCACGTTCGACCCGCAGGCGTGGGCGGCGAAGACCTACCCGGGGCAGGCCGAGGCCATCACCACCTCCGCCGTGGACCTGGCGCAGCTCCTGGGTGAGGTGGCCGCGGACCCGCAGGCCGCCGGGGAGCGCTACGGCCACCAGACCGGGGCCACGAGCCCCTTCACCTACCCGGTCAAGACCACCGGGACGGCCGGCGAGGTCAAGGGCACGTTCCTCACCCTCGACGTCCCGGGCCTGCCCGCCGGCACCACGGTGCGCGTGCAGACCGGGCCGGCGATCACCGGGACCGCGGTGCGCGACGCGACCGGGACCATCGCGTTCGGGCAGTTCACCAACCAGGTCGACTACGCCGACGCGGGGACCGCCCTGAACGACCAGGTCCGCACCGCCGTCCTGGCCGGCGTGGACGCGGCGGCGCTCGCGGGCCGCCAGGTCAGCGTCGTCGGGGCCGTGTCCCTGCTGACGCCCGCGAGCCTCGCCATCACGCCCGTGCAGCTGGTGGTGGCCCCGTGACCGCCCGCACCGCTGCGGCGCAGCGGGTCCCGGTGCTCTCCGCCGTCGACGTCACCAAGGTGTTCGGCGGCACCCGCGCCCTGCGGGGCGTGAGCCTCGACGTCCTCGCGGGCCGCGTCACCGCCCTGTTCGGGGAGAACGGCGCCGGCAAGTCCACGCTCATGAAGATCCTCGCGGGGATCGAGACGCCCACCACGGGCCGGGTCCTGCTGGACGGCGAGGAGCGGCGCTTCGGCTCGGCGCGCGAGGCCGCGGACGCGGGCATCTCGATCATCCACCAGGAGCTCAGCCTCTGCCCGAACCTCAGCATCGCCGACAACCTGTTCCTGGCCCGCGAACGCCGGACCCGCACGGGCGGCGTCGACCGCCGTGCCCAGCAGCGGGCCGCCCGCGAGGTCATGCTGCGCCTGGAGGAGGACCTCGACCCGGCGACCCCGGTCGGCGACCTCCGCCTCGGCCAGCAGCAGCTCGTCGAGATCGCCCGGGCCCTGCTCCAGGACGCCCGCGTGCTGATCATGGACGAGCCGACCTCGGCGCTCAGCGCCACCGAGGTGGACGTGCTGTTCGCCGTCGTGCGCGACCTCAGCGCCTCCGGCGTCGCGGTCGTCTACATCTCCCACCACCTCGACGAGGCCCTCGAGATCGCCGACGACGTGGTCGTCCTGCGCGACGGCGCGCTCGTCGCCCAGGCGGGCGCCCGCGACGTCGACGTGGCCTGGATCGTGCGCCAGATGGTCGGCCGCGAGTCCGACTCCCTGTTCCCGCCGCGCCACCCGACGCTCGGCGACGTGCTGCTGGACGTCCGCGACCTCGTCGTCGTCGACCCGCGCAGCCCCGAGCGCCTGGCCGTGGACGACGTCAGCCTGCAGGTGCGCGCGGGGGAGATCGTCGGCCTCTACGGGCTGATGGGCGCCGGGCGCACCGAGCTGCTCGAGACCGTCGCGGGGCGCAACCCCGTCGGCAGCGGGCAGGTCCTGCTGGACGGGGAGGAGCTGCGCGGCAGCATCGCCGACCGCATCGACCAGGGCGTCGTCCTCGTCCCCGAGGACCGCCAGCGCGACGGCCTCGTGCAGTCGATGAGCGTGGGGCGCAACCTCTCCCTGGCCAGCATCGCCGGGCTCACGCGCCGCCTGCTGCTGTCCCCGCCGCGCGAGCGCGCGCAGGTCGCGCAGATGGTCACCGACGTGACCGTCAAGACCGCCTCGGCCGACGCCCCCATCGGCTCCCTCAGCGGCGGCAACCAGCAGAAGGTCGTCATCGGCAAGGCGCTGATGACGCAACCTCGCCTGCTGCTGCTGGACGAACCCTCCCGGGGTGTCGACGTCGGCGCGAAGGCCGACGTCTTCGACCTCATGGCCCGCCAGGCCGAGCACGGCCTCGCGGTGCTGTTCACCACCTCCGAGGCCGAGGAGGCGCTGCACGTCCCCGACCGCCTGCTCGTCCTGGCCCGCGGCCGGCTGGTCGGGGAGTTCCGCCGCGGCGAGCTGACCCGCGAGCAGCTGATGAGCGTCAGCGACGGCGCCCCGACGACCACCACCCCAGGAGCGACCTCATGACCACCAGCGAACGCCACCCCGCGCCGGGGATCCCGCACGAGGCGGTGCCGGCGGCCGAGGCCCGGGCCGCGCTGGCCCGGGAACGGCGCCTGCGGGTGCTGGACGTGGCCTTCGAGGCGCGGGCGTTCATCGCCCTCGCGGTCCTCGTGGTCGTGTTCGGCATCCTCTCCGACAGCTTCCTCACCGGCTCGAACCTCATCACCATGACCCGCCACGTGGCCATCAACGCCGTCCTGGCGCTGGGCATGCTGCTCGTCATCCTCAAGGGCGGCATCGACCTGTCGGTCGGCTCCATCGTCGGGCTCTCGGGCGTCGTGGCCGGAGAGCTGCTGCGGGGCCTGCGGATCGACGTCCTCGGGGTCGTCCTCTACCCGCCGGTGTGGGTCGTCGTCATCATCGCCGTCGCGGTCGGCGGCGTGGTCGGCACGATCAACGGGCTGCTCGTGACGCGCCTGCGGGTCGCCCCGTTCATCGCGACGCTGGGCATGCTCTACGTCGCCCGGGGCACGGCCCTCATCATCTCCGGCGGCGAGACCTACCCGAAGCTGGCCGGTGAACCCACCCTCGGCAACACCGGGTTCTCCTGGCTGGGCAGCGGCCGCCCGCTGGGGCTGCCCACGTCCATCTGGATCATGATCGTCCTCACCGTCGCCGTCGCGGTGCTGCTGGCCCGGGCGCCGTTCGGCCGCTGGCTCTACGCCACGGGCGGCAACGAGCGGGCCGCAGAGCTGTCCGGGGTTCCCGTCGTGCGGGTCAAGACGCTGGTCTACGTCATCTCCGGCGCCTGCGCCGCGATGGCCGGCCTCATCATCGCCTCCGAGCTCACCTCCGCGGCCCCGCAGGCGGGGGAGTCCTACGAGCTGAACGCGATCGCCGCGGTCGTCATCGGCGGCGCGGCCCTCTCGGGCGGCCGCGGGAACGTCCGCGGAACCCTCGTCGGCGCCTTCGTCATCGGGTTCCTCGCCGACGGCCTCGTCCTGCTGGGCGTCTCCACGTTCTGGCAGATCTTCATCAAGGGCGCCGTGATCGTCCTCGCGGTCGCCCTCGACCAGGGCCAGCAGCGCCTGCAGCGCCGCCGGTCCGCCGCCAGCGCCGTCGTGCGCGCCGCGGCACCGCTCACGCCCGCCCCCACCGCCTGACCCCCTTCCGCACCAACCCCACCCGTCGACGACGACACCACCGGAGGTCCCCCATGACCGCTCCCCACCGCACCCCCCGCAACCTCACCCCCCGCACCCTGACCTCGCGCCGCGGCGTCCTGGGCCTCGCGCTCGCGGGCCTGACCACCGCCGGGCTGAGTGCTTGCGGCAGCGACTCCGAGGAGCCGACCACGGCCGCGGCCGGAGGCAGCAGCAGCAGCAGCTCGGGGAAGGCGGGTGGCCTCATCGCCATCATCACGCCGTCGCCGGACAACCCGTTCTTCAAGGCCGAGGGCGACGCCGCGGCGACGAAGGCGAAGGAGCTCGGCTACGAGACGTCGATCAGCTCCCACGACGACGACCCGAACAAGCAGAGCGAGCTCATCGACACGGCGATCTCCCGCGGCGCGGTCGCGATCGTCCTGGACAACGCCGGCGCGGACGCCTCGATCGGGCCGGTGCAGAAGGCGAAGGACGCCGGCGTCCCGGTGTTCCTCATCGACCGCGAGATCAACGAGGCCGGCATCGCCGTGTCGCAGATCGTCTCCAACAACTCCCAGGGCGCGCAGCTGGCCGGGCAGGCGTTCGTGGAGGCCACGGGCGGCAAGGGGAACTACGTCGAGCTGACCGGCAAGGAGTCCGACACCAACGCGGGTGTGCGCTCCAAGGGCTTCGCCGACGTCATCGGGCAGTACCCCGACATGGTGAAGGTCGCCGCGGAGACGGCGAACTGGGAGCAGCAGGAGGGGTTCACCAAGATGGAGACCCTCATCCAGCGCTACCCCGACATCGTCGGCGTCATCGCGGGCAACGACACGATGGCCCTCGGCGCGGTCGCCGCCCTGAAGGCCGCGGGCAAGACCGGGGTGAAGGTCGTCGGCTTCGACGGCAGCCCCGACGCGATCGCCGCCATCAAGGCGGGGGAGATGTCCGCGACCGCGCTGCAGCCGGCGGCGCTCGGGGCGCAGACCGCGGTCGAGCAGGCGCACGCCTTCATCACGACCGGGAAGACGGGCCAGCCCGAGAAGCAGTCCATCGACTGCGAGCTCGTGACCCCGGAGAACGCCGCCGAGTTCGGCGTCTTCGCCCGCCTCTGAGGCGCGAGACTCCACCAGAGGTACCGGGAGCCCGCTCGGGCTCCCGGCGGACGGCGGGGACGCCGGGAGAGGCAGGTCGACGTGGCCATCGGGATCTCCACCTACGCCTACAGCCACCGCTGGTCGCCCGCGGCCGCGCGGCCGATGTCGCTGCCGGAGATGCTGGCGGACACCCAGGCGCTCGGGGGCGAGGTCTTTCAGATCTGCGACCACCCCGACCTGGAGGCGCTGACCCCGGAGCTCGCGCTGGCCCTGCGCGCGGCGGCGGCCGTGGGCGGGACCGTCCTGGAGACGGGGACCCGCGGCACGGGCGAGGAGCACCTGCTGGCGCACCTGTCCCACGCCCGGGCCCTCGGGGCGCGCACGGTGCGCTCGATGGTGTTCGCGGTCGGCGACCGGCCGGACCCGGCGGAGTCGGAGCGGCGGTTGCGCGCCGTGCTGCCCGCCTACGAGGCCGCGGGGGTGGTGCTGGGCCTGGAGACCTACGAGCAGGTCTCCACCGCGGACCTGCTGGCGCTCGTCGAGCGCGTCGACTCCCCGAACCTGGGGATCGTCCTGGACCCGGCCAACTGCGTCGCGGCGCTGGAGCACCCGCGCGACGTGGTGCGGCGGCTCGCCCACCGCGTCGTGTGCGTGCACGTGAAGGACTTCCGCTTCACCCGGCGCGACGGCTGGGCGGGGTTCACCCTGGCCAGCTGCCCGCTGGGGGAGGGGCAGCTCGACTACGCCGACCTGCTGGCGGTCGTCCGCCCCGACCCGGCGCGCGTGCACCAGGTGCTGGAGCACTGGGTCCCGCTGCAGGGCACGGACCCCGCCGGGATCGCCGCCACCTGCGCGGTCGAGGCGGACTGGACGGCGCGGTCGCTGCGGACGCTCGCGGAGCTGCAGCCGTCCTGACGCGGCCTCAGCCGGCCGGGCGGTCCCGGCGGTGCTCGGCCGCCAGGGCCACGGCGAGCGCGGCCTCCAGCGCCAGGAAGGCCGCGGCCGGCCGGCCGGGGAGCCGGCGCTGCGCGACGCAGGACGCCAGCCGGGTCAGGGCCATCGCGGCGTTCACGTCGCGCGCCACCCGCACCGCCCCCGCCCGGCCGGGGGTCTGCGGCGGGGCGAGCAGCGCCCGCACGAGGGCCAGCGACGTCCCGGCGTACACGGCCCGGATCTCGGTGCGCGCGGCGGCCGTCGGCGCCGAGCCTCCGAAGACGCCCGGCACGAGCGCGGGCCGCGTCAGGGACACCGCCGCGAGCGCGGCGTAGCTGGCCGCCGGGAACCACCGGGCGGCGCTCGACGCGAGGTCCGCGGCCGTCATGCGGGCGACCCTGGCACGGGGGGCCGGGCGCCGACAGCCGGGACGGGTGAGAACCTGGGGGACATGCGCAGGTGGGACCCGGTCGGCGACCAGGGGAGCCGGCAGCAGCGGCGGATCGCGGCGGCCGGGGCCCCCGAGCCGCCGACCGCGGAGGTCGCGGGCTTTGCGGACTACCCGCGCTTCTACCTCAAGCTGCGGCGCGGCGAGGTGCTCGACATGGGCTCCTCCTTCGAGGACCTGGTCCGCTCCGCGCGGGGCGGGTGGGCGGCCGGGACGACCGTGACGGCCACCCACCAGGCCCCCGACGGCCACCCCGTGGTCTTCGACGGGTCCGCCACCGGTGCCGTCTGCGGCTCCACCCGCTGGGTGCCCGAGGTGCCGGGCGGGGACGTGGCCGAGGTCGTCGCGGCCCTGCGCACCCTGCGCGCCTTCGACGCGCTGCCCGCCCCGGGGGTGCAGGCGGACGTGGTGGAGGGTTCCGGCGTCCAGCGCTCGCAGGCGGCCTGGCTCGACGGCGACGTCAAGGACGGCGTCGACGGGTTCCGCGTCGAGTGCCGCCTCCCCGCCGGCCACGACGGCGACTGCCTCGCGCGCCCGCAGCTCGGCGACGTCGAGTGGCGCTGGGACCGCCGCGAGCAGGTCATCCACGCCTGATCCCGTGATCTTGCAGGTGATCCCTGCAAGATCACGGAGGGTGGGTGAGGGGTGGTCACGGAAGTGACTCTGGTTGCGGGACAGCGGTTCCCGTAGACTCGTACACGTGTTCGACCCCGCCGCGCTGCCCGCACCCGACACCCTCCCGGGTGCTCGGGACGCCGCGCTGGTCGACCTTCTGATCACCCTCGACCGCGAACGTTCCCGGATGGACGCCCTCGGTCTGCACGCCGTGGAGGAGCTGCGCCGGCGCCGGGTCGCGGAGCACTCCGGCCTGGCCGCCGCCGACATCAGTTCGGCCGAGGCGGTTCGGCTCACGGGAGAGCAGGTCCTCGCCTCGGAACTCTGCGCGGCGTTGCGCATCGGGCACGGCACCGCCCACCACCGCATCACCCAGGCCAAGACCCTGACCGAGGACCTGCCGGCCACCCTGGACGCCTACACGGCCGGCGATGTCCACCACGGCCACGTGTCCGCGATGCAGGACGCGGCTGCCCTGCTCACCGCCCCTGTCGTGGCCCCCGGCGGCAACGAAGGTGAACCCCTGTACTCCGGTGACGCCCTGCGTGTGGCGCGGGCGGAGCTGGAGAAGAGCTGCCTGGACGGGGTCAGCCGCCTCAGCCGCGCCCAGCTCACCCGACGCCTCACCCGCAAGCTGCAGTCGCTGGCCGCAGGGCACACCCGTCGCACGAAGGCCACGCGTGATGAGGCCCGGTTCGTGCGGATCGAGCCCTGCGACGACGGGGTTACGGCACACCTCACCGGGCTGCTCCCACTCGCCGAGGCGTTGCGGCTCGACGCGTTCCTGACGGGCTGCGCGGACGCCACCAACCCCGAGAACCCGCGCGGGGTGGACGCCGACGGTCGCTCCCACGCCGCCCGCCGGGTCGACGCCCTGCTCGACCTGCACGCCGGCAGCGGTACCTCGCCGTCCGTGCAGGTCCACGTCACCGTCGCCGCGACCACGCTGCTCGGCCTGGACGACGAACCCGGCGAGGTCGTCACCCCCACTCTCGCGCTCAGCGTTCCCGCGGAGGTCGCCCGCGACCTCGCCGCCTGCGGGACCTGGCGGCGGATCCTCGCCTACCCGGTCGGGACGGTGTTCGACGTCGGAACCCGCACTTACAAGCCGTCAGCGGCAACTGCCCGCCGGGTTCGAGCCCGAGACTCGACGTGCATCTTCCCGGGCTGCACCCGACCGGCGCAGAACTGCGACCTCGACCACGTCGTCCCCTACGCGCAAGGCGGGGAAAGCACCGCCGAGAACCTGGCCCCGGAGTGTCGGCACCACCACCGCCTCAAGACCCACACCCGCTGGCAGGTCACACCCCTGCCCACGCGCGGCTGGCGGTGGACCTCACCCACCGGTCACACCTACGACACGAGCACCGACCCGCCGCCGTACTGATGCGTCACCACGGGACGACGCCGGCGTCCTCGAAGAACCCTCCCGTCGGACCGCCGTCGGGCAGGGTGGCCAGGCGGATCGCGGTCGCCGCGCCCTGCTGCGGGCTGCGCACGCCCCGGAACCCGTTGAGGTCGGTGGCCACGAAACCCGGGCAGGCGCAGTTGATGAGGATGTTCGTCCCCGCCAGCTCCTTCACGTACTGCAGCGTGACCGCGTTGAGGAACGTCTTCGACGGGGCGTAGGCGACGGCGACGGGGCCGGTGGTGGTCTCGCCGCCCGGGCCGGACTGCCGGGTCAGGGAGCCGACGCCGCTGGAGACGTTCACGATGCGCGGGGACGGCGCGCGCCGCAGCAGCGGCAGCAGGGCGTTGGTGACCCGGACGACGCCGATGACGTTGGTCTCCACGACGGTGCGGATGACGTCCAGGTCCGCGGTGCTCGGCTGCTGCGCAGGGCCACCGGTGATGCCGGCGTTGTTGACCAGCGCGTCGAGGCGGCCGTAGCGCTCAGCGATCAGCTCCGCGGCCGCGGTGACGCTCGCGTCGTCGGTGACGTCCATCGGGACGCCGAACGCGTCGACGCCCGCCTCGCGCAGCCCGGCGACGGCCTCCTCGCGCCGCGCCTCGTCCCGCGCGCCGACCCCGACGCGGTAGCCCAGCGCACCCAGTCCCGCCGCGATCTCGTAGCCGATGCCCTTGTTCGCCCCGGTGACCAGGGCCGTCCTCTTCTCGTCCATGCTCCGAGGGTGCGGGCCGGCGGGGGCAGCGGTCCAACACCGTCTGGGTCCTGACCGATACCTCCAGGGCATCGGTCCCGCCCGTGCTCCGGCTACCCTGGGCGCGTGGAGACCCGGGAGCTGCGCTACTTCGTCGCCGTCGCCGAGGAGCTGCACTTCGGCCGGGCCGCAACGCGTCTGGGCATCGCCCAGCCGCCGCTGTCCCGGGCGATCAGCCAGCTGGAGCGCCGCCTGGGCGCCGTCCTGCTCGAGCGCACCAGCCGCTCGGTGCGCCTGACCGGCGCTGGCGCTGTCCTGCTGCACGAGGCCCGGGCCGCGCTGGACGCGGTCGAGGCCGCCGAGCACCGCACCCGCCGCGCCGCCGCCGCGACCGCCGGCGGTGGGCCCGCCGTCGTGCTGGCCACCAAGGCCGGCGCCTCCGGCGAACTGCTGGCCAAGCTGCTCGACGCGTTCGCGGCCGAGCCCGGGGCGGTCCCCGTCGACGTGCTGCTCTGCGGTCCCGGGCAGCAGGGACGGCTGCTGCGCAGCGGCCGGGCCGACGTGGCGCTCCTGCACCGCCCCTTCGACGACACGACCGGTCTGGACACCGAGGAGCTGCTCACGGAGGGGCAGGTCGTGGTCCTGCCTGCCGGGCACGAGCTCACCCTCCGCGCCAGCGTGCACCTCGCCGACCTGACGGACGTCCCCGACCTGCCCCCGCCGCGCTGGCCCCTCCCGGACGGCACGTACCCGCCGGGACCCGGCCCCGAGGTCCTGGACCACACCCAGCTGCTCCAGCTCGTCTCCCTGGGCCGCACGCTCGTGGTGCTCCCCGAGTCCGTCCGGGCGCAGCTGCGCGAGGGCCTTGTCGCCGTCCCGGTCGTGGACGCGCCCGCCGTCACGACGGTGATCGCCTGGCCCCCGCACAGCCGGTCGCGGGCCGTCGCCGACCTGGTGCGCACCGCCGTCCGCCTCTGAGCACCGCCCCCGCAGCGGTGCACGGGGCGGCGGGGTCAGCGGTGGCGGCCGCTGAGGGCCGCCAGCACCTCCGGGTAGCGACCCTCGGCGACGGCGTCGCGCAGGAACCCGACGCGCCGGACCAGCACCTGCTGGGCGCCCGGGTCGCTCTGCAGCAGGCCCACCACCTCGTCGAGGAACTCCTCCAGCGGCATGGCGCTCTCCTCCTCCTGCTGGCCCATGAGCGTCGTGCGCACCGCCGGCGGCACGAGCTCGACGACCTGCACGCGGGTGTCCGCGAGCTGGACGCGCAGCGACTCCGTCCAGGAGTGGATGGCCGCCTTCGTCGCGCTGTAGGTGGGCGTCGCGGGCAGGGGGACGTAGGCGAGCCCGGACGTCACCGTCATGACCGTCGCGGCCGGCTGCGCGAGCAGGCCGGGCAGGAAGGCGTGCACGAGCCGGATCGGGCCGAGCAGGTTCACGGCGACGGTGCGCTCCGCGACCTCCAGCGACGCCGGGTCGAGCAGGTCCTCGGGCTCCATGATCCCGGCCATGGTGATGAGC
Source organism: Kineococcus rubinsiae (assembly GCF_011839805.1). GTDB lineage: Bacteria > Actinomycetota > Actinomycetes > Actinomycetales > Kineococcaceae > Kineococcus > Kineococcus rubinsiae. Next base: position 52,573 of record NZ_VWPY01000016.1, read on the forward strand.
GTGTCGAGCGTCGGGTGGCGCTGCGCGAGCTCGGTCACGGCCGCGGCGATGGACGCCTCGTCGGTCGTGTCGATCACGACCGTCCCGAGGCCGGGGTGGGTGACCGCGAGCTGCTCGAGTAGTTCCCGCCGGCGGCCGCCGACCACGACGGTGCTGCCCCGGGCCTGCAGGCGCAGGGCCAGGCCGAGGCCGATGCCGGAGGTGGCGCCGGGGATGAAGACGGTGCTGGAGGTGACGTCCACGGGGTTCTCCCTGTTCTCCGCGGCTGCGCCGCAGGGGATGACGAGCACCGGCGCGGGCGCGCCGGCGGACCGCGCGTCCGGGCGGACGGCGGGAAGCCTGGGTGGTGGTGATCGGCCGGTCAGTTCCCGGGCTGCTGCCCCACGGCGGTCAGGAACTCCAGCTGCTCGCGCGCGCCGGAACCCACCTGCGGCCGGAACACGACGAGCCGGTGGCCGGAGGCGGGGCTGGCGACGACGTCGCACTGCAGGTCCAGGGGGCCCGTCACCGAGTGCAGCAGGCGCTTGGGCGACGACGTCACGGGGGCCACCTCGTGCTCGGCCCACACCGCGCGGAACTCCGCGCTGCGCTGCAGCAGGTCGTCGACCAGGCCGGAGCCGTAGCGGTCCGTCGCGGGACGCCGGGCGAGGCCCGCGCGCAGGTCCGCGGCGTAGGTGCGGCCGAGCCGCTCGTGCTCGGCCGGGTCGTTGCTGCCGCGCGAGGAGAGGTCGGCGAACCAGCGCCAGGTGACGTTCGACCCCCACCCCGGCAGCCCCGTCCACCGGCCGAGGAGGAGTTCCGCGGCGCGGTTCTGGGCGATGACGGTCAGCAGGTCGTCGGCCACCTGCGCGGGGGTGTCGTGCAGGACGTCGAGCAGGTAGGTCAGGGCCGGGTCGACGTGCGCCCGGGGCGAGTGCGGTGCGGGCGGCTGCAGGCCGGCGAGCAGGAACAGGTGGTCGCGCTCGTCCCCGCTCAGCCGCAGCGCCCGGGCGAGGCTCGCCAGGGCCGACTCCGACGCCGTGGTGACCCGCCCCTGCTCCAGGCGCGAGTAGTAGTCGGGCGACAGGGCCGCCAGCGCCGCGACCTCCTCCCGGCGCAACCCCGGGGTCCGGCGCCGGCCGCCGCCGGGCAGCCCGGCGTCCTCGGGACGCAGCCGCTCGCGCCGCAGCCGGAGGAACTCCCCGAGACCGCCGCCGCTGGTGCCGCTCACCGGACCACCTCCCTCCGCCGTGCTCGTCGCCCCCGTCCCGGGGACGGGAACAGCTTCGCCCACGCGGGCGGGGACAGCCACGGCCCGTTCACCCTGGGAACGCCGGACCCCCCTTCGCGCGACCGGCGACGGCGCTCAGGCGTCGCCGGCGTCGCGGGGGACGGTGATGGTGCGCAACCACGGCGGGACGCCCTCGCGCTCACCGTCGAGCAGCAGCACGGCGTAGGTGGCGCCGGGGTTCTCCGGCGGCGGGCGCTCGGGCCACGGGGTGTCGCCGTCGGTGGCGACGAGGACCAGGTCGACGGAGGGGCGCAGCGCGGCGGCCGCGGTGAAGCCCACGCGCAGGTCGGTGCCGCCCCCGCCGGTCAGCACGACGTCCTGGACGCGGCGCACCAGCCGGGCCCGCCCCGCCGCGGCGTCGCAGGCGATGACCTGCACGCCCGAGCCGTGGACGCGGCGCAGGACCGCGGCCGTCTCGGCGTGCACCCGCGCCAGCATCTCGTCGGTGACCGAGCCGGAGGTGTCGACGACGATCGCGGCGCGGGGCGGACGGGGCTGCCGCATCGCCGGCAGCACCACCCCCGGCGTGGAGGCCGCGCGGCGCGAGGGCCGCGCGTAGGAGTAGTCGCGCGCCCCGGCGACGGACGCGCTGACCCGGCGGGTCAGGCTCGTGAGCTCCCGCCGCCAGTCGACGACCGGAGTGAGGACCGCGCTCGCCCACCGCTCCCACCCCGCGGGCACGGAACCCCGGCTGCGGACGTGGTCGAGCACGTTGCGCGCGGTCTGCTGCCGCAGCAGCTCCGCACGACCGGCGTCGACGCTGCCGTCGTCGTTCCCGGCCGCGTCCCGGCCGCTCGCGTCGCCCTCCCACGCCCGGCGCGGACCGCCCGCGCCGGAACCGCAGTCGTCGTACCCGGCCGGCGGGGGCGGGGGCTGCCCGGCGGCGCTGCGGTCGGTGCCCACGGCGAGGGTGGCCGACGCCTGCTCCCCGGCCGTCGTGACGACGACGAGGTAGGAGCCGTCGGCGAGCGGCCGCGCGACGTCGAGGTTCACCACCTGCGGGCCGAGGACGCGCAGGTGCCCCAGCGCTCCCGCGACGGGTTCCAGCCCGGCCGCGGGGTCGAGCAGCTCCGCGGTGCTCGTGGCGTCGAACCGCACGTCGTCGCCGACCCCGGCCAGCGCAACGGGGACCGCGTGCCCGCCGGGGAGGCGCTGCGGGCTGAGGTCGAGGTGGGGGACGCCGACGGGCAGCGCGGCCTGCAGGACCTCCTCGCCGGTGCGCACCCGCACGAGGTGGGTCCCCTCGGGAACGGCGCCGACGGAGAACGTGAGGAACGTGGCGCTGACGGGGGTGACGTCGGCGACGGCGCCCAGGGCGCCGCCGTCGGCGGTGAGCAGGTCGACGACCGTCGCCGCCGAGAACCGGGTTCCCCGGCCCACCACGACGACCTTCTCGTGCGCGTTCCTGCGGCGCGGCAGGTGGTCCGGGCGCAGGGTGATGGTCGGGGCGGTGACCGTCAGGACGGCGCTCGCGCGGCCGTCGGCGTCGGTGAGCTCCACGGGGTGCTCGCCGGGAGGCAGCCTCGTGACCAGGTCGAAGGAGGCCGTGCGGGCGTCGTGCACGGCGACGGGGACGGGGGCACCGCCCACCGCGAGCCGCGCCCCGGCGGTGAGGAACGGCTCGCGCGTGTGCGCCACGACCCGTGCGGGAACGGCGTGGTCGTGCCGGACCGCCCCGGGCAGCAGCAGCATCGACGGCGGCGGGGCCGCCAGCCGCCGGCCCGCGGGGCTGTCGGCCAGCAGCCGGTAGATCTGCTCGGCGGTCATCCCGGCCGCGGCACCGGGGACCCGCTCCGGGTACCACGCCTTGATGGCCGGCAGCCGGACGCCCGCGCTGCGCAGGTCGTCGTTGATCGCGCAGTCGCCGGCCTGGTTGAACAGCGGGTGCAGCCCCTGGGGTTCGCCCAGGGCGTCGAACCGCTCGTGGTGGCGGCGCAGCGGGTGCCCGACCTCGTGCAGCCAGACGCCGACGACCTCGGCGACGTCGAGGGTGAGGATGAACTCGGGGTTGTAGTACATCCGCCAGCGCGGGTCGACGCCGACCGTGGGGATCGCCGTCGTGGGCACGGTCGTCACGGCGTACAGGGCGTCGCCGAGGTACGGCAGGAGCTCACCGGCCCGGGCGCGCCCGGCGGCCAGGCGCAGGGCCGCCCTCTCCTGCAACGCGTCCGCGTCCGGTGCTGCAGCCGGGCGCCCGCGCGGCGGGTTCACGCGTCCCGGGTCAGCAGGCCGAGCTCGGCGAGGATCGGGCCGAGGGAGGCGACGACGTCCGGCGTCGGCATGGCCCCCGTGGGCCGGTCCTGCGCCCAGCGGCGGCCGTAGGAGAACGCGATGTCGGCGCTGCGGGCGTCGGCGATCTTCGCGAGGACCCGGCCGCACGCGGTCCAGCGCTCGACGGTGTTGTTCGCGGCGGTCGCCGACCACACCGACGCCGCGACGGCGTACGTCTTGTCCGTGCGCCGGGGGTCGACGACCCACGCGTCGGGGTCGCGCAGGAGCTCCTCCGGGTCGGGCAGGTCGAGGTCGCGCACGTAGGCCAGGAACGTCCCGGCCGCGGCGACGCCGACGGTGCCCGCGACGAGCAGGGTGACCACGGTCCCGTTGGCGCCCGCGGCCTGCGCGTGCGCGAGCAGCCGCGCCGCCATGTCCCACGAACGGGGCGTGGGGAACGCCCGGCCGGCCTCCTCGGAGGAGGACGGCAGCCGCGTGACGAGTTCCGGCTTGGAGCCGAGGAACACCCCGACGAGGGTGGTGACCTGCTCCAGCCGCGCCGCGACGTCCGCCGCGTCGGCCCGCGGCACCCGCACCGCCGGCCAGCCGCTCGTGAACCCCTCGCGCACCGTCTCGGCGTCCAGGCTCCACGTCAGGTGCAGGAACCGGTTCGCGACGGGCGGCGCCAGGTCCCACCCGTCGGCGGCCACGTCCGGCGGGTTCGCGGCCGCGACCGTGCGGACCTCCGCCGGCAGCCGCAGGTCCCCGACGACACCCTCGAGGATCGGGCGCAGCAGCGCGGCCTGCGTCGCGGGCGGGGCCGTGGACACCTCGTCGTAGAACTGGATGCCCGCCCGGCCGCCGGCGACGGCGTCGCGCAGCCGCACGGCCCACGACGGCGGCGCGAGCGCGGCGGTCCCCGTGGCGCTGTCGACGATCGGCAGCCCCGCGAAGTCGCTGGGCTCGCGGATCGAGGCGATCACCGTCTCCAGGTGGGCGTCCATGCCGTCGGCCAGCTCCCGCACCACCGACGACTTCCCCTGCCCGGGCGGCCCCCACAGGACGACCGGGACGTTGGCGAGCAGGGCGATCCCGAGGGCGTCGCAGGTGTCGGTGTGCTGCTGGCTCACCACCCCACTGTGCCCTGCAGCGCACCGAGCAGCGCGATGCGGTCGGGGGTGAGGGTGCCCGCGGCGTGCGCCGCCGCGACGTCGGCCGCACCGAGCCCGACTCCCGCCGCGGCCAGCACGAGGCGCAGGTCGAGGTCGCCCCCGGGCGGGTGCGCGGCGAGGAACTCCTGCAGGTCCGCGTGCAGCAGGGCGAAGGCCAGGACCTCGGCGGGGTCGAGGTCGACGTGGTGCCCGCGCAGCACGGTCGCCGCGCGCAACCGGGCCAGCGGGTCGCCCAGCGCGACCGGGGCGCCGTCGAGGCTCGTCAGCCGGACGGTGGCGCCGATCGCGGCGACCTCCGCGCGGTGGCCGAGGCCGGGCAGCAGGAGGTGGCGGTGCAGGGTCACGACGACGTCGGGCCACGCGAAGGGCGGCTGCTCCGGCCCGGGGGAGGGGGCGCCGGCCGGCCGGCTGTGGGTGAGCGTGAGCGGCCGCCCGTCGGGGCGGCCGGGCCGGCGGGCGCGCCAGAGCCGGTGGACGACGTCGGGCAGACCGCCGTGCGGCAGGGGGCGCGCGGGCGGGTCGGCCACCAGGTCGAGGGCATCCAGCCGCACCCGCTCGGGCGCCGGGCCCGGGCGGGGCCGGCGGTGACGGCGTCGGGCGGGCACCGGCCGAGCGTAGGCAGGGCCTCCGGCGCGCGCGCCCGGAGCCCGGGTCGCCCCGTCTCCGGTGCCGGTCCGGGGGGTTGCCCGAGGGTGGGGACAGGGCCGCGGCCCGGCGGTTACTGTCTCGACGTCCGCGCCCGCGGCCGAGAGCGAGGAGCCGCCGTTGTCCGTCCCCACCGGAGCCCCGCCCACCCAGCCGGCCGGGCGTCCCCCGCTCGCCGCGCCGCTGCCCGAGCCCCGCGCGCCCCGCGCCGGCGACGAGGCGCCGCGGCCCGTGATCCTCACGGTCGACGACGACCCGGGCGTGGCCCGGGCCGTCGCGCGCGACCTGCGCCGCCGCTACGGCCGCACGCACCGCGTCGTGCGCGCCGACTCGGGGCCCGAGGCCCTGGAGGTGCTGCAGGAGCTCGTCCTGCGGGGGCAGCAGGTCGCGGTGCTGCTGGCCGACCACCGGATGCCCGTCATGACCGGGGTCGAGTTCCTCGAGAAGGCCATGGACCTCGTCCCGGACGCCAAGCGGGTCCTGCTCACGGCCTACGCGGACACCGACGCCGCGATCCGCGCCATCAACGACGTCGACCTCGACCGGTACCTGCTCAAGCCGTGGGACCCGCCGGAGGAGAACCTCTACCCGCCCCTGGACGAGCTCCTCGCCGACTGGGCCGCGCACGTGCGCCCACCCGTCGCCCGCCTCTCCGTCGTCGGGCACCAGTGGTCCGCGGACACCCAGGACGTCAAGGAGTTCCTCGCCCGCAACGGCATCCCCTACCGCTACGTCGACGTCCGCTCGACCGAGGGGCACCGCCTGCTGGCGGTCGGCGGGCTGGCCGGGACGCCGGAGGTGCTGCCGGTCGCGTTCCTGCCCGACGGCACGACCCTGCCGGCCGCGCGCCCGCGCGCCCTGGCCGAGCGCCTCGGGATCGCGACGACCGCGGGCGGCCCGTTCTACGACGTGGTCGTCGTCGGTGGCGGGCCGGCCGGCCTCGGGGCCGCGGTGTACGCCGCCAGCGAGGGGCTGCGCACCCTGCTCGTGGAGCGCTCCGCGACGGGCGGTCAGGCCGGGCAGAGCAGCCGCATCGAGAACTACCTCGGCTTCCCCCGCGGCGTCTCCGGCGCGGACCTCGCCCAGCGCGCCCGCGACCAGGCCACGCGGTTCGGCGTGGAGATCATCACGACGGCCGAGTGCACGGGCGTCCACGCCACGGGCGACGGGCGCACCGTCGCCCTCGCCGACGGGACGTCGGTGGCCTGCCACGCCGTGGTGCTCGCGACGGGCGTCTCCTACTCGGCGCTCGCCGTGCCCGGCCTCGCCGAGTTCGCCGGCCGCGGCGTCTACCAGGGCGCGGGCGTGCACGAGGCGGTGAACTGCCGCGACCAGGTCGTCCACGTCGTCGGGGCCGCGAACTCCGCCGGGCAGGCCGCGCTGCACTTCGCCAAGTTCGCCTCCGAGGTCGTGCTGCTCGTGCGCGGGGACTCGCTGCGGCGCAGCATGAGCGAGTACCTCGTCGCGCGGATCGAGGCGGCCGAGAACATCCGCGTCCGCCTGTGCACCGAGATCGTCGGGGCCTCGGGCGACGGGCACCTGGAGCACCTCACCCTGCTGGACAAGGCCGCCGCGACGCACGAGACGGTCCCCGCGGAGTGGCTGTTCGTGTTCATCGGCGCGGCCCCGCGCACGGAGTGGCTGGGTGAGGCGTTCGCGCGCGACGAGAAGGGTTTCCTGCGCACGGGGCCCGACCTGCTCGACGCGGACGGCCGCCCGCCCGCGGGGTGGGGCGTGACCCGCGACCCGTACCTCCTGGAGTCCAGCCTCGCGGGTGTCTTCGTCGCCGGCGACGCCCGGGCCGCGTCCATCAAGCGGGTCGCCTCGGCGGTCGGCGAGGGCGCGCTGGCCGTGAGCTTCGTGCACCGCTACCTGGAGGGCCTGTGACCCTGCCCGGCGTCTGGCGCGACCCCCCGAGCGGGGCCGACGCCGCGGGGCTGCCTCCCGCGGCGCCGGACGCGGCCCGCGTCCCCGCGGCCGAGCTGCGGTCGCTGTTCCTGTTCGAGAGCCTCTCGGACAGCAAGCTGGAGTGGCTGTCCCGCAACGGGGAACGGCGCACCTACGCGGCGGACGCGGTGGTGTTCCGCGAGGGCGACCCGGCCGAGTGGCTGTTCCTGCTGCTGGAGGGCGAGATCTGCCTGCTGAAGTCGGTGGCGGGCCAGCAGGTGTCGCTCTCGACCTCCACGCACCGCGGCGCCTACGCGGGCGCCACCCGAGCCTTCGTCACCGACGCGGACCACACCTACGCCAACACGATGAAGGCGCTGTCCGCCTCGAGCTTCTACCTGCTGCCCGCCGAGCACTTCGCCCGGTTCGTGCGCGGCGCCATGCCCATGGCGGTCCACCTGCTCGACGGGCTGTTCATCGGGATGCAGAACTCCGAGGCCACGATCCGGCAGCGGGAGCACCTGGCGCGGCTCGGAACCCTCTCCGCGGGGCTCGCGCACGAGCTGAACAACCCCGCCGCCGCGGCCGTGCGGGCGGCGGCCCAGCTCTCGGAGCCGCTGGCGGCCCTGGCCGGGTCCGCCGCGGCCTTCGCGCGCGTCAGCGCCGACGAGGACTTCCTCGCCCGCGCCGAGGCGGTGCGCGCGGACGCCGTCGCCCACGCCTGCACCGCGCCCGCGCTCGGGGCGCTGGACCGCGCCGACGCCGAGGACGAGGTCACCGACCTGCTGGAGGACGCCGACGTCGACGGCGCCCCCGAGGTCGCCGTCACCCTCGTGGGTTCCGGCCTCGACGCCGGCTGGGTCTCCGCTGCGCTGCAGCGGCTCGCGGGCCCCGCCCGGTCCGAGGCGTTCGCGTGGCTCGCCGCCGTGGTGGAGGCCGAGTCGCTGGCCCGCGAGATCGGCGACGCCACCGAGGCCATCTCCGCCCTGGTCGCCGCGGTGAAGGAGTACAGCTACCTCGACTCCTCCGCCGTGCAGGACGTCGACCTGCACGCGGGGCTGGACAGCACGCTGCGGATGCTGGCCCACAAGCTGCGGGGCATCACCGTGCAGCGGGACTTCGCCCCGGACCTGCCGCGCGTCAGCGCCTACGGCGCCGAGCTGAACCAGGTCTGGACGAACCTCCTGGACAACGCGGCCGCCGCGACGGGCGGCACGGGCACCGTGCGGCTGCGCACCTCGCACGCGGCCGGCCGGGTCCGCGTCGAGATCGCCGACGACGGCCCGGGGATCCCACCCGAGGCCCAGCCCCGGGTGTTCGAGGCGTTCTTCACGACCAAGGGTCCGGGGGCCGGCACCGGCCTGGGCCTGGACAGCTCCCGGCGCATCGTGGAGGACCGCCACCACGGCAGCATCGGGTTCACGACCGGACCGGCCGGGACGACGTTCGCCGTCGAGCTCCCGGTGCAGCAGGTCCTGCGGTGACCGACCACCCCACCCCTCCGGAGGAGACGCCATGACCTGCACGCACCTCGACACGATCGACGTCACCCTCGCCCCCGGTACCGACGGCTGCGAGGAGTGCCTGGCCACGGGCGGCCGCTGGGTCCACCTGCGCATGTGCCAGGAGTGCGGCCACGTCGGCTGCTGCGACAACTCCCCGGGCAGGCACGCGACGGGCCACAACACCTCGACGAGCCACCCGGTCATCCGGAGCTTCGAGCCGGGCGAGGAGTGGTTCTGGTGCTACCCCGACGAGCTGGCGTTCGAGCTCGAGGACGTCCCGCCGGCGCCGTCGCACTCGTAGCCGCCGGTTCAGGCCACCAGGTCGGGCACCGCGTCCGGGCGGTCGGCGGCGGCGCGCAGCAGGGCGCCGAGGACGGCGGCCGTCGGGGCGTCGGCGTCGCGGCCCGCGCGGGTCACGGCGTAGATGGAGCGCGCGGCCGGCGTCCCCGCGAGGGGGACGACGGCGAGGCCGGTGTGTCGCAGCGGGTGCGCGAGGCGGGGGAGCAGGGCGACGCCCGCCCCGGCGGCGACGAGGGCCGCGACGGCGTCCCACTCCCGGCAGTGGTGGCGGACGTCGGGGGCGAAGCCCGCCGAGGCGCACGCCCCCGAGGTGATCTGGGCGCACGCGTCGCTCGCGGGGGAGGAGACCCACGCCTCGTGCGCGAGCTCCTCCAGCGGGATCTCCGGCAGGTGCGCGCTCGGGTGCCCCGAGGGCAGCAGGGCGTCGAGGACGTCGGTGAGCAGGTCGACGCGGTGGTAGCGCGGGTCGTCGCGGCGCCGGGCGCCGTGCGTGTCGACCGCGACCACGACGTCCAGCTCGCCGGCGTCCAGGCCCGCGAGGGCGTCGTCGGGCTCCTTCTCGCGCACGAGCACCTCCAGGCCCGGGCGCTCGCGGCGCAGCCGGCCCAGGGCCGGGGCGACGACGGCCGCGATGGCCGTGGCCAGGGAGCCGACGCGGACCTCGCCGACCGTGCCGTCGGCGAACGCGGACAGGTCCGCGCGCGCGAGCTCCAGCTGGGCGGCCATCGCGTCCGCGTGGCGCAGCAGGACCCGCGCCTGCCCCGTCAGCCTGACGCCGCGGCCCTGCTTCTCCAGGAGGGGGACGTCGAGGTCGCGGGCCAGGCCGGCCAGCTGCTGCGAGACGGCGGACGGCGTGAGGTGCAGGGCGGCAGCGGTGGCAGCCACCGTGCCGCGCTGGTCGACCTCGCGCAGCAGGCGCACCCGGCGGAGATCGATCGTGAAGTTCCCGCTGTCGATTGACATGGCAGAACTCTAGCTGGACTGAAGGGTTTGCGAGGGGCACTCTGCAGAGGTGTCCCGCCGCGCCAGCCTCCTCTTCGCCGCCCTCGCCGTCGCCTGGGGCATCCCGTACCTCCTGATCAAGGTGGCCGGCGTCGAGCTCGCGCCGTCGACCCTCGTGCTGGCGCGCACCGCGCTGGCCGCCGTGCTGCTGCTGCCCCTGGCCCTGCTGCGCGGCCAGGTGGGGCCGGTGCTGCGGCGGTGGCGCCCCGTCCTCGCCTACGCCGTCGTCGAGATCGTCGTGCCGTGGTTCTTCCTGGCCCGCGCGGAGCAGGAGCTGCCCAGCTCGACCACGGGCCTGCTCATCGCGGCGGTGCCCCTGGTGGCCGTCCTCGTCGCCCTCGTCACGGGCCGCGCCGAGCGCCTCGGCGGGCGCGGCTGGCTCGGCCTGGCCGCCGGCACCGCGGGCGTGGCGGCGCTCGTCGGCCTCGACGTCCGCGGCTCCGACCTCGGCGCGGTCGCCGAGGTCGGTGTCGTCGTCCTCGGCTACGCCATCGGCCCGGCGCTGCTCGCGCGGTGGCTCGGCGACGTCGGGGGCCTCGGCGTCATGGCCGTCAGCGTGACGATGTCCGCGCTCCTCTACGTCCCCGTCGTGCTGCTGGGCCCGGGCCTGCCGACGGCGCTGCCCTCGACCCGCGTCCTGCTCTCCGTCGCCGTGCTCGCCGCGGTCTGCACCGCGGCCGCGTTCCTGCTGCTGTTCGCCCTCGTGGGCGAGCTCGGGCCCGTGCGCGCCCTGTCCGTCGTCTACGTGAACCCGCTCGTCGCGATCCTCGCGGGCGTGACGCTGCTCGGGGAGCGGATCAGCACCTGGACGGTCCTGGGCTTCGCGCTCGTCCTGGCCGGGTCGTTCCTCGTGACGCGCCCCGCCCGCGCGCGCAGCGCCGAGGGCGTCGTCCCGGCAGGTCGTACCGTGACCCCGTGACCGTTCCCGCGCCGCGCGAGGCCGCCGAGGGCGACGCCCCGCTGGTGCGGCGCTGGCGCCCCGGACGCCCGGTCGCCGTGCACCGCACGCTGGCGGTCCTGCGCCGCGGCGGGGGCGACCCGACCTACCGGCGCGAGCCGACCGGGGCGGTCTGGCGGGCCACGCACACGCCCGACGGGCCGGTGCTGCTGCGCATCGCCGCCGTGCCGGCGGACGCCGAGCTCGAGGCGCACGCCTGGGGCCCGGGCGCCGACTGGGCGCTGGACGGCGTGCCCGAGCTGTTCGGCGAGGGCGACACCACGGCCGCCGACTTCGTCCCGCTGCCCGAGCACCCCGCCCTCGTCGAGGCCTGGCGCGCGCACCCGCAGGAGCGGGTGCCCCGCACGCGCGCCGTCTTCGAGGCCCTGTCGGCGTCCGCGCTGGAGCAGGTCGTCACCGGCGTGGAGGCCTTCGCGGCCTGGCGCCGCCTCGTGCACCGCTTCGGCGACCCGGCCCCCGGCCCCGCGGGGCTGCTGCTCCCGCCGACGCCCGAGCAGTGGCTGCGGGTGCCGTCCTGGGAGTGGCTGCAGGCCGGCGTCGAGCTGCGCCGGCGGCGCGTGACGATCATCGCCGCGCCCCGCGCCGCGGCCCTGGAGCGCACCCTGGCGCTGTCCGCCGACGAGGCCGACCGCGCGCTGCGCTCCCTGCCGGGCGTGGGCGTCTGGACGTCCGCGGAGGTCCGCCAGCGGGCCCACGGGCACCCCGACGCGTTCTCCTTCGGCGACTACCACGTCGCCAAGGACGTCTCCTGGGCGCTGACGGGGGAGGTGCTCGACGACGCCGGCTGCGCCGAGGTCCTCGAGTGCTACCGGGGCCACCGGTTCCGCGTCCAGCGGCTGCTGGCGCTCGCGGGGCACCGCCGTCCGCGCTTCGGCCCCCGCATGACGCTGCCCACCCACACCCCCAACCGCGCCGTGCGGCACCGCGGCACCCGCTGATGCGCGTCCTGCTGGTCGGCTGGTCGAGCGTCCTGCACGGCGAGGCCACCGCCGGCGACGTGCTCGCCACCCAGGCCGTGGCCGAGCGCCTGACCGCGGAGGGCGTCGCGCACGACCACGCCTGGAGCCCGGCGATGCACCGCGCCTACGGCCCGCGCGGCGGCCTCCTGCTCGACGACGTCGACCCGGCCGCCTACACGCACCTCGTGTGGGTGTGCGGCCCGCTGACGGGGGAGCCGGTCCGCGAGCTGCACGAGCGCTTCGCCCACGCCCACCGCAGCGCCGTCGGCGTCTCCGTGCTCGACCCCGACGACCCCGCCGTCACGGGCTTCCACGTCGTCGTGCCCCGCGACGCCCCGGGCCGGGCGCCGCAGCGCGACCTCGCGGCCTGCCCCGCGTCGCCCGCCGTGCCCGTCGCGGGCGTCTACCTGACCCACGGCCAGGGCGAGTACGGCGGCCGCCGGCGCCACGACGACGTCGCCGCCGCGATCGGCCGCTGGCTCGACGGCCGCGAGCTCGCCCGGCTGCCGCTGGACACCCGGCTCGACCCCCGCGACTGGCGGCTGCCGGCCACGGCCGAGCAGGTCCTCGCGGTGGTCGCGCGCCTGGACCTCGTCGTCACGACCCGCCTGCACGGGCTCGTGCTGGCGCTGCGCAGCGGCGTCCCGGCGCTCGCGGTGGACCCGGTGGCCGGCGGCGGGAAGGTGAGCGAGCAGGCCCGCGCGTGGGGCTGGCCCGCGCTCGTCGCGGCCGAGGACCTGCTGGCCGACGACGGGGCGCTGGTCCTCGACGAGCAGGCTGCCTGGTGCCTGTCCGGGGCCGGGCGGGCCGAGGCCGACCGCTGCCGGGACGAGGCGGGCGCCGCGGGCCGGGAGCAGCTCGACGCGCTGGTCGCGGCCCTGCGCTGAGCGACGCCGCCCGACGGGCCCGCGCCGCCCGCCCGCGCCACGGTCGGGCAACCCCCGTTTCCCCAGCAGGCACGCTGTTAACGTGGCGGTCCCGCACGAGCGAGCGAGGGGTGGACGTGGCCGGCAGCGAGGTGACGGCGGAGGTCCCGGACGTCCGGATCGGGGCCCGGCTGCGCAGCGCGCGCCTGGCCCAGCGGCGCACGATGGCCGAGGTCGCGGCGGCGAGCGGCCTGACGAAGGGCTTCCTCTCCCGCCTGGAGCGCGACCAGGCCAACGCCTCCGTCGCCGCCCTCGTCCGGCTGTGCGCGGCGCTGGACCTGCCCGTCGGGAGCCTGTTCGAGCCCGCCCCGGCCGGGGAGGTCGTGCTCGCGGGGGAGTACCCGCCCATCGCCTTCGGCGGTCACGGCCTGCGGGAGTTCCTGCTGACCCCGCGCGGGGAGCGGCGCCTCGCCGCGATCGTCAGCGAGGCGGGACCCGGCGGCGGCAGCGGCGACGAGCCCTACGGGCTGCCGGCCGACGTCGAGTTCGTCCTCGTCCTGGCGGGCGCGGTGCACCTGCGCTTCCCGGCCCCCGACGGGTCTGAGGCGGCCGTGGACCTCGCCGAGGGCGACGCGTTCACGTTCCCGCCGAGCGCGCCGCACACCTTCACGGCGGGCCCGGACGGCGCGCGCGTGCTGTGGGTGATCAGCCCCGCGCTGCCCGACGAGGCCGCGCGCCTCCTGCCCGGGGACCGGGACTAGCCCTCCGCGACCGGCGTGGCCTCCGCGACCGGCGTCGCTTCGGCGACCAGGACGAGCACGCCGTCCGCCCCGCGCTGCACGCGGCCGGTGAGGTCGACGGTCCACAGCGCCGCCAGCAGCCGCTGCGTGAGCACGCCCCGCCCGAAGTCGTCGGCCGCGTCGACGTGCACGGCGTCGCCCTCGACGCGGCAGCGGCCCGCCGCGCCTGCGACGGCGACCTCCACGGCCCGCGCGGTGCGCTCCGCGAGCGTGCCGGGCACGATCGGCGGGACGTCGACGTCCTCGGCCCCGAGGGCCGCGCGCACGGCCTCGACGTGGCCGAGGCGGAACCAGTCGCCCGCGGCCGCGCGCACCAGCGAGCGGGCGCCCGGCCCGTCGTCGGCCGTGACCCAGGCGCCGAGGCCGCGCACCAGGGCGGCTGGCACGTGGTCCGTCTTGCCCTTGACGAGGTCCGCGGCCGAGGCGATCTCGTCGGCCAGGGCCCGCTCGGTCACGGTCATCGTCCGGCCCGCGGTGTCCTCGGCGCCCCGCAGGTCGTCGACGACGGCGACACCGGCGCAGCCGAGCGCGAAGTCGACCTGACCGTCGCGCCAGGCCCGCCCTGCGGTGTCGGTGACCACGACGCCGACGAGCGCGCCGGAGCGCCCGCGCAGCCCAGCGCGCAGCTCGCGGGCCGCGGCGTCAGGGTCGGCGGGCAGGACCAGGACAGTGCCCTCGGCGACGTTCGACGCGTCGACCCCCGCGGCGGCCATGACGGGACCCGCCGCCGCCTCGACGATGCGCGCGATGCCGCTGGGCGTGCGCCGCGCGGCGACGGTCCGGACGCTCTCGCGCAGCACGACGTCCTCGCGCTCGGCCGCCGGCTCGGTCAGGCCCATCGCCTTGGAGACGACCTTGCTGGAGACCACGAGGACGTCACCGTCGCGCAGCGTCGTGCCGGCGGCCGCCAGCGCGTCCACGAGCAGGCCCGCGAGGTCGGCGCCGGGCCCGACCTCGCCGACGCCCGCCACGCCCGTCACGGTGAGGGTGGCCGGGGTGGCGCTCACGCGGCGCGGTCCGTCCGGACGAGCTCGAGCGCGAGGTCCAGGGCGGCGCCCGCCAGGTCGGCGGTGGCCTGCGGGTCGCTCATGAGCAGCGGACGGCTGCGGACCGTGAGGCCCGGCGTCGCGGGCACCTCGTCCCCCTCGGCGACCAGCCAGCCGTCGAGGAGACCGTCGTAGAGCCCGGCGACGGCCGCGGCCGTCGTGGGCACGCCGATCGCGGTGAGGCACGCGTCCGCCATGCCCCGCACGGGCGCGCCCGCGATGACGGGGGAGACGCCCACGACGGGCGCCGAGCGCGCGCGCAGCTCCTCGCGGATCCCCGGGACCCTGAGGATGGTGCCGATCGAGACGACCGGGTTGCTCGGCGGGAGGATCACGACGTCGGCCTCGCGCAGCGCCGCCAGGACGCCGGGCGCCGGGGTGGCCGCGGCGGCGCCGACGGGTTCGATGGCCAGCGCCGGGACGGCGGCGTGCAGGCGCACCCACCACTCCTGGAAGTGCACGCGCCGCCCGCCCGCCTCGCCGTGGTGCTGCGCGGGGTCGACGGGCGCGAGGTCGACGTGGGTCTCGACGACGTCGTCGGTCATGGGCAGCAGCCGGACGCCGGGCCGCCACCGCTCGCACAGGACGGCCGTCGCCTCCGACAGCGTGCGGCCCTCGGCCAAAAGCCGGCTGCGCACGACGTGCGTCGCGAGGTCCTTGTCGCCGAGGGTGAACCAGGTCGGGGACTGCCCGTAGGCCGCGAGCTCGTCGGCGACGCCGGAGGTCTCCTCGCTGCGCCCCCAGCCGCGGACCTCGTCGATGCCGCCGCCGAGGGTGTACATGACGGAGTCGAGGTCGGGGCTGACCCGCAGGCCGTGCAGCGTGATGTCGTCGGCGGTGTTGCTGATCACGGTGACCCGGGCGTCGCGGCGGGCCGGGTCGTCGCTGGCGCGCAGGTGCGCGAGCAGGCCGCGCAGGAAGCGGGCACCGCCCACCCCGCCCGCGAGCGCCGTGATCCGCAGTCCCTGCACCGGCCCGCCGGCGGCCGTCCGGGTCGCGGCGTCGTCGTCCTCGTTCATGGCCGCAGTCTTGCCGACGGCGGGAGCGGTGACCCTGCGAGGTCCCGGCGGGCGCCCGGCGGGGCCCTCGGGGGCCCGTTCGTGGACGACTCGTGAGGCTCCTGTGGCAGGCGGGGCGGGAGATACCACGACGGGCTTGACTCTCGAGGACGACACGCGTGTAATTCCACCAGTGGTGGTCACTCCGTGACTGCTAGATCACCGGTAGTGACTAGATGAGGCCGTCGGGGGGCACCCAGTGGAGATCGATGTGCAGGTGCGCGAGAGGCCGCTGTCCGTGGTGAGCGAAGAGGCGGCCGTCCGGAGCGACCTCAGCGTCGTCGAGGGCCCGGACGTCGAGGGCCCGGACGAGGACGTCGACGCGGCGCCGCAGACCCGACCCGAGCTGGCGATCGTCGAGGTCACCGGCTGGGGCACCGGCCGCCACCCCGGGATGACCCCGGAGGACCCGGGCTGGCAGGAGCTCGCCCTGTGCGCGCAGACGGACCCCGAGGCCTTCTTCCCCGAGAAGGGCGGCTCCACCCGCGAGGCCAAGCGCGTCTGCCAGTCCTGCGAGGTCCGGCAGGAGTGCCTCGAGTACGCCCTGGGCAACGACGAGCGCTTCGGCATCTGGGGCGGCCTGTCCGAGCGGGAGCGCCGGCGCCTCAAGCGCCTCATCAGCTGACCTGAGTCTCAGGGGCCGGCCGGCGGGTCAGTCCTCGCCGTAGCGGGGGTCGACGTCGTCCGGCGGCAGCTCCAGCAGGTGCGCCACCTGCTGGATGACCACCTCGGCCACGAGGTCGTCGAGGTCGTCCTCGTCGGCCCGCGTCTCCACCGGCCGGCGGTACACCACGACCCGCGGCGGGCTCGCGCCGTCGGCGGGGAACAGGCGCCCGAGCGGGACGGCGTCGTCCTCCCACGGGGCCGGGTCCGAGGGCGGGACGTCCTCGACCGCGAACTCCACGCCCGCGAGCTCCTGCGCCCAGCGGCGCTCCAGCAGGTCGACGGCGTCGAGGACGAGGTCGTCGAAGCGCTCGGCGCGGGTGCGCGCCGCCGGCAGGGACGCCGGCAGCAGCGGACCGCGCAGGCCCCGCCCGTGCCGGTCCCGCCGCTCGTTCCTGCGCGTCCTCGACGGCCGCCCTCGTGCCACGGCTGGAGGGTACGACACGGCGCGTGCCCACCCCCGCGGATGCGGCGCAGCCGCGGGCGCGGCGGGTAGCGTGCGGGCCGTGAGCACTCCCGGGACCACCCCCACGCGGCAGGGCGGGCGCGGCGGAGACGTCCGCGGCCAGGCCCCGGGCCGCGACGGCACCGGGGGAGCCGAGGCCAAGCGGCGCTGCTCGCGGACCGCGTGCGGCCGCAACGCCGTGGCCACCCTGACCTACGTGTACTCCGACTCCACCGCCGTGCTCGGCCCGCTGGCCACCTACGCGGAGCCGCACTGCTACGACCTGTGCGCCGAGCACGCCGACCGGCTGACCGCCCCCCGCGGCTGGGAGGTCGTGCGCCTGGCCCCCGGCATGGTCGAGGCCGCCCGCAGCCACGACGACATCCTCGCGGTCGCCGACGCCGTGCGGGACCGTCCCGCGGCGCCCCGCGCGCCCGCCGCCCCGGCCCCCGGGACCACCGC